>CAZYFU010000135.1:0-17110 GCA_964647025.1 uncultured Myxococcales bacterium
TGGAAGTAGCCCATCGCCATGACCTGCACCAGGATCGGGTTCAGGATCGAGTTGATGTTGTAGGGCGAGACGAATGGGATGGGGAAGATGACGATGTCGCTTTGCCCCTTGATGTTGACCAGGTACTGATCGTTCAGCTTGGCGACGATGCGCTCGTGGACCGGCTCGACCTTGCCCGCGTAGCAGGCAATCAGCTCGTACTCGGCGGGGATCGCCTGGAAGATCCTCCGCTTGGCGGCCGTGGGCAGCTTGGACAGCCCGAAGCGCATGGCCTCGAACTTCATGCGGTCGAACTCCGAGAATTCGTCCTCGTTCTTGCCCAAGAACGCGGTGGCGTCGGCGAACATGCGGTTGTTGAACGTCGTCTCGATGTGGAAGACCTTCATGTGCTGGTCCACGATGGCGCCCTGACGGGCGATCTTGGTGGCCAGCATGGACCGCGACGGATCCATCATGCTGTCGCATTGGGCGATGGTCGCGGCGTCGTGGTGGACCTTCACCGTCTCGTAGTCGCACAGGCCGACCGCCACGGACTTGTGGCCGCCGTCCATCTGCACGAAGTTGACGTTCACGTAGATGACCAGGTCGCTCTCCACCGCACGCCGGTTGATGTTCACCGGCTCGCCGTGCGAGGTCACGCCCAGGTGGACCATGCCGTCGGGGTCTTCGGCGTCGTGGTTGTAGTAGCGATCGGGGTAGAAGGCGTCGAAGATCTTCTTGCCCACCATCCGCTTCATCTCCGCCTCGGTCATGAAGCGGTGCAGGCAGTTGGCGATGACGATGTGGATGTCGTCCACGCCGTTGGCGTCGAGCATCTCGAGCAGGATCTCGAGGATGATCTGCCGGATGTCCGGGGTGCGCATCGGCGGCAGCGGCAAGCTGATGTCGTCGAGAGCGATGGTCACCCGCATGCCCGGCGCGAGCATCGCGTAAAGCGGATCCATGTCGAGAGGGTGGTTGATCGCGTAGCGGATCGCCGCACCCGGGTTGTGCAGCCCCTCGATGGGCGGCTTCGCGTAGACCACGCGGGTACCGATGGGGAGATCCTCCGCCAGCAGGTCCTCCCCCGAGAACAGCACGCGGGGTGCCGAATCGTTGTCGATGTAGACGACCTCGTCGCCTTCTTTGTGCCGGGGCGTCGGGCCTCTGAGGGCCTTGATTTCACGCTTGCTCATCGTGTTCTTCGTCGTTCTTTGCGCTATCGCAGGTCCAAGATCGGCCAATCGTGTTGCAGGGCCGTGTTTTTGAGACGGATGTCCGGGTTCACCGCGGTGGGGTGCCCGACGATGGAGAGCATGGGCAAATCGCTCATGCTGTCCGAGTAGCTATAACATTCGGAAAGGTTGAGCCCTTCTTTTTCCGCGTAGATGCGGATCCAGCTCGCCTTGGAGGCCGCCGCCATGATCGGCGGCAACAAGCGCCCGGTGGCCTTGCCATCCACGAACTCCAGGTGGTTGGTCACCATGTCGTCGAGGCCCAGGTGCTTGACCAGCGGCGTGGCCGTGAAGTCGATGGCGCCCGTGACCAGCACCTGCCGCAGACCGAGCTGGCGCGATTTCTCGATCAGCTGGTACGCGCCCGGGTAGATGGCGGGCTTGATCACGTTCTCGAACAGCTCTTCGGACAGGTAGCGCAACCTGTCCTCGGACTCGCCCTTGTAGCGGCGGAAGAAGAGATCGTTGAACAGGCGCCGGTCGAAGAAGTCCGCGGCCATGAAGGCGGGGACGCTGACCACGGTCGACAGCGTGCGCGAGATACTGCGCAAAAGCCCCTGTTGATTGCGTGCGTTGTAAACGAACGCGTGGACGAGATTCGTGCGGCACAGGGTACCGTCCAAATCATAGAACGCTGCAGCGGCCATGGTTTGAATGGCAGCGTATATCACAGGCCGAGCTCAGGTTCACACTTGACAGAAGCTGCTCGGCATCTGGGGGACTAGTTCTCCGCGCTGCGTTCAGCCCGAGCCATGCGCTGGAACGACACCGCGGCCAGGCCGTCGAAGGCGCGCGTGAAAGCCTTGGCCTCGGCGTCGCCACCGGCTCGAAGATTATCGGCCCATCGGAAGCCGATGGGTTGGTAGAGCAGCTCGACCTCGACCTTGTATGGACCTGGCCGTTCGCCCACGGCCGTTCGCAGTATGACCCGGTCGCTGCCCCCCACGAAGTCTCCGTCCGACAGGGCCTCTCCGTGCACGGCGACGTCGGCCTGGGCTTTCTGCTTGTCGAAGCCGACCGGGGCCAGGCGATTGTCCTTCAAGTAGGACACGGCGTGCAGCAACCCGGTCGTCACGCGACCGCTCTTGTCGCCGAGAATCGCCTCGTAGATCTGCACCTGCTCGGGCTTTTCCAGCACCAGGTGGTGCGGTTCGAAGCGGCCGGGATCGTCATCGTTGTCGTTGCCCGAGATCCTGCCGCTTGCCGTCACGGAGCCGCTCTCGAAGAAGATGCGCCCCTGCCCGTCCCTCACGACGACGTGCAACCACGCCCGTCGCGACGGATAGGCCGTGGGCAGCTTGTGCCCCGCCAGGTTGTCGACGCGAATCTCGGTCGCGAGCATGCCATCCTGGATGGCGATGTCGCCGATGGTGAGCTTGCCGGCCGCGCCGGCGAGGTGCTCCCGGGCGCGCAGGGTCGCCCGATCCAGCTCCTGTGGCAGTGCCGGCAAGGCCACCGCCAGACGCTTGAGCATGGCCGGCACGATGAAGTTGCCACCGACGAACTCGTGCCGGCCGAGCCCGTCGCGTGGCTCCGCGATGATGTTCGCCATGGGCACGGGCTCGCGGATCTCGGGCATGTGACAGGCCGAGCAGGACTTGCTCTCCCGATACGAGCTCGCGAACCATTCCTGGTAGGGGACCTGCTCGGGCAAGCGGCCGATCACCTTGCCGTCGGCATCGAGCGCCTCGGTGATCAGCGTGTGGCAAGTCGCGCACAGCTCGGAGCTGCGCACGTGGGTGGCGGCGCTGGGCGAGAAGTTGGTGGCCGATACCATCAGGCGGGCCAGCGCTGGCTTGATCTCGTGGGGGCCCAGCGCTTTGCGCGGCAGCTTTCCGCTGGTGTCCACCACGAACCCGCCCACGAAGCTCTCCTGCTTGCCAAGCTTGTCGGCCTCGATCTGGTGGCAAAGCGCGCAGCTCACGCCGTCCTGAGCCAGGGCCGCTTGCGCAGCCGGCGCCCCGCGGCCGAGATTGGCGAACACCTTCTCCATCCGACCTTCGGCATGGGACTGCACGTGCGCCATGGGCATGTGGCACAGCGAGCACTCGTTCTCGATGGCCGCGGCGGCAGGTCCGTGCTCGCGCATCTCGCGGCGCACGGTGGCCTGCCAATAGGGATCGCGTGCGGAGTTGGCCATCATCGTCGGCCGCCAATCGATGCCGAAGGACACGTCGCGGCCTGATGGCGTGCTCATGCCGTTGTGGCAGGCCATGCAGTTGTCCGAGGTCAAGAAGAGCTCGGCAGCGCCGACCGGCACGGGCACGAGCGACAGAAGGAAGAGAGCAAGCGTCGTTGTCTTCATCGCGGTGTCCTTTCACCAGCCTTCGGTCAGGCCGCCGTCGAACCAGTCCCACAAGAGGTAGGCCATGGCCGCGGTGCTGCGGCCCTCTCGATTGAGTGTCGGAATGCTGGCTCCGACGCTGCCCAGGATGTGCTGCCGCCGGCTGAGGCTCACTTGGATTTGCGGAACCACATCGACCGAAGTGGGGACGCCACCGGCCAACTCGCGGAACACCAAGCACTCGACCATGGGGGAGAAGGTCCGGCCGTATTGTCCGTTCACGACGCTGGTGCCAAGCGCCGCGCGGGCAAAGCCTTCGAGCTCGACGCCCGAGGCCTCTTTGGTTGGGATCTCCGCGCCGACTTGCACATGAAGAAACGAGTCCCACGGCAACGCCTGCCCGAACGACACGAACGGCTCCAGCAAGACCACGCCTTTGCCGAAGCCCTTGTCCTTGTTGCCGGTGGGCAAGATCACCTCGCCCGCCACGCTGAGGATGCTGCCCGCGCCCAGGCTGGCCAAGACCACGCTCTTGACGCCCGCGGCGACGTCGCCGATGCCGGCCTCGCGAGATCCGTCGGTCATCGTGGCGACTCCGAAGGGGATGATGATCTCGAGCTGCTGACGCCGCAGAAAGCGCTGTTCGTACACCAGCTTGCTGTTCACGTTGCGCGGGCTGCGCGTGGCGATGGCGGTGGTCAGCACGGCCTCGTCCTCGATGAATGCCTTCTCGGTGACGAGCGGCCGGGGAAAGTTGAGGTCGCCGCGCACGTAGGCCGGCTCGACGCAGAAGCCGCGCACGTAACCCAGCACGGATTCTTGCTCGTCCTCGGGCAGGACCTCGCCGAACGCCGGCATCATGCGGTGAAATCCCCGCGCCGGGCCGCCCTCGGCGATGACCGCGCGCCAATCCCCATCCGGCTCGCGGTTGGTGCGGCGGCAGTCGGTGAAGTCGAGCGGGGTGATGGAAAGCCCGGTCTGCGCCGCGGAAGCGCCTCGGCCATCGCTGCCGTGGCAAGAAGCGCAAGTGGACGCGTAGATGTCCTCGCCCATGCGACCCGCGCTTGCCGGTCGAGGGCTGGTCAGCACGAAGATCGACAATCCAGCCAACAGGTACCTGTGCATGTTTTTTGTCCGCCTGGGTCGAGACGGTATCCGCAGTCCGGGAGCGGAACAAGCGGCTGTACTTGACACGCCAAGCAATCTGGCGACCGCTCCAGGCGGGCGTATCATGGGGCGGTGTACGCCATCCCCGGATACGAGCTGCGAGGGCTACTCGGGCGGTCGGAGCTGACCGACACGTACCGTTGCCGAGGACCGAAGGTTCAGGGCAAGCGAAGGGCTGCGCTGAAGGTGCTCCGGATCGATGCCCTGCCGCAAGAGCATGCGGGCCTCGTGGCGCGGAGGTTTCTGTCCACCGGTCGTCTTGCATCGTCGCAATCGGTGCCCGGAATGGCCTCGGTCTTGGAGTGCGGCGACTGCGAAGCCGGTCCCTACATCGTGACCGAGCTGGTGTCGGGCGTCGACGTTGCCGGTCTCGTCAGCTACTACCGAAACCGCAACCCGCACGCGGCGGGGCTGACGCCGGAGCTCGCCAGCTCGATCGCCGCTCAGGTTGGCGAGACCCTCGCCGCTGCGCACGCGCTGCGCCCCGCGCCTCTTCATCACCATGCGCTGAGCCCGGGAAACGTCCGCATCACGGCGGAGGCGCAAGTAAGAGTCCTGGACTTTGGCCACGCGTCGCTCTTGCGCGGCCTCGGCCATCCAACGGGCAAATCGGCGTTCATGGCACCCGAGCTGCTCCGGACGCCCTTGCCGGCCGTGTTCGAAGGCGACGGCGCTGCGGCAGACGCGTATTCCCTCGGCGTCCTCCTGTTCTTCTTGCTGACCGGAAAGCCGCCGTTCGAGGCGACGTCGCTGGCCGACCTGGTGGCGAGCGCCACACGTCCCTTGCCTGGACTCGCCGAACTGCCCGAACAGATCGGACGAACGATCCGCGCCCTGACCAGCGCGAGCCCTGCCGACCGGCCGGCCTCGGCGGGCGAGGTCGCGGAGCTTCTGGCAGGCAAGCTCTCGCAGGAGGAGCGCCGGAAACACATCGCGGGCGAGCTGGCTCGCTTGCGCATTCCCTGGGGCAAGAAGACCGCCTCGCCACCCGAGCAGCGCAAGACGGCGCTGGTAGCCCGGCCGAAGACAGCTTGGTCCTCCGTGCTGGCCGCCGGCTTGGTGCTGGTCGGAGCCATCGCGGGGATAGGGATCGCGGCGGGCCTCCTGCCGAACCCGCTTCACCGCGGCCAGACCGCCAAGGAGAAGGCGCCAGCAAAGACGGATACACCCTCCTCGAAACGCGACTCGATGAGGATTTCCAACCTGGCCGAGACCGACGTGTCCCGCAGCCCGCGGATCGACAGCGGCGCGCCGACGGATCGGGTCTACAGGCCGATGCCCAAACGTCCCTTGCCGCGGGTGCCGAACCGCCTGAACCTGGACACCACGCCGAGCGGAGCCGACATCTGGGTCGACGGTGTCCTACGCGGGAAGACCCCGGTCGATCTCGACCTCGGCCCTGGCGGACATCGCGTCGTCCTCCTGCAAGACGGTCAGCGCATGCACAAGGCCGTCTACGACACCACGGAAGGCGAATGGATCCGCGTGCCACTGCAGCCACCTTCCGTGGCGTTCAGGGGTGACGCCCGACTGAACGTGTCCTGCCGCAGTGGCAATCGACTGCCCATCTTCATCGACGACGAGGACATCGGGCGACTGTGCCCGGCCAACAACCTGCGTGTCACCGCGGGTCCGCACAAAGTGGGCGTCTTCGTGCCCGTGCGGCGGGCGATCGTCGAGACCGAGATCGAAGCTCTGGCCGGGCCCAAGCCCACGACCGCCATCGTGAACGACTAGAGGCAATGCCGCGCTGGTCAGAGCACCTCGGTCCAGTTGAAGCGCGAGAACGGTGACAAGCCGCTGGACGGCGGAATCGCCAGACCTGTCACGATGGAATCGGGCGCGAGGTCGGTGATGTTGTACGCACCACCCGCGCCGAAGATCATGACCTGGCCACGCATGATGACCGGCGAGGTGACCGGCTCTGCCGCGACCATGGCGCCAAGCTTCTGTTGCACGATGTTCGTCTGGCCGAGTGCGATGTCGTGGATGGTGAAGTAGGTATGCCCCTTGGTGCAGCCGTCCGGCGCAGGGGCGTACCACATCGTGTAGACCTGGAAGCCGCTGGCGTCCTTCTTGAGAATGCCGATGGGGGTCGCGGTCGGGCGTGCCCACAGGGGCATCGGCTCCTTGCACGTGACCGTCCCCGTGCTCGACGTCTCGGTCACACCGCAGATCTCGTTGTTGTTTCCGACGGTGAGCTCGATCTTGCCACCACTGCCCCAGGTCGTATCGATGCTGACTCCACTGATTGCTCCGGTGCCCTTGTCGATCTCGACCTTCTCTTTCCAGACCACCATCTTCGACGCGGGCAGGTTGGTCGTGTCGAAATCGAGGTTCGAGTTCGTCACCTGCACGGGATAGATCTCGTGCGCGTGGCTCGTGGACGTGGAGTCCCTGTCCAGCTGAACGACGGTGGCGGAGAAATGGAGCGGATGATTGCAGCCGAAGTCGAGCGCGGCGACAGGGTCTTCGCCGAGCGCGTAACGCCACTCTCGTCCGGCCGTATCGCCGAAGTAGGCGGCGATCATCTTGTTGTCCTGCTCTTTGGCAAAGTCGCGTGCCGTGGCTACGTCGGTCAGGTTGGTGTATTCCTGGGCGCACGTCGCCGCAGGGGCTAGCGACTTGTTGGTCACGATGACCCCATCCCGTGCCTGGGCCGTGATGAGGGAGCGACCTTGGGTGGTGCTTCCCGTAGTGGTCGGATAGCCCGACGTGAAGATCAACCGGAAATCGTCGAGGTTGGTGGTCTTGTTGAGCAGGAAGGCCGGCAACGAGATCGTGTTCCCCAAAGCGGCGTCATAGGCCGATTTGGAGGCCCCGTAGTCGGTGTGCCACTGGACGTTGATCGGAGGATCGGCGAGGCCGTTGCTCGCGAACGGATTCGTCACGTCGAGCATGAACAGCTCGTCCCCACCATACCCCTCGGGCACGAGGAGCAGTGTCTTCCAGACCGCCGTGGCCGGGTCGCTGCAGTTCTGAACGCACATGGACTTGGCCTTGGGCGAGTCGGCGATTCCGAAGATGTGCTCGTAGGGGCTTGGCTTCTGACCGCCCTGCACGTACTGGTTGCGAACCACGGACAGCATGTCGGGCGGCACGAAGGCGAAGGCCTCCGAGCCAGCACGGTAGCTGACCGAGCCGACGTTGGTGGCTTCCAAGAAGAACGCGTGCAACATGCCATCGGACGAGCCGACGTAGACCAAGTGCGGACGGTTCATGTGGCGCGTGAAGAATTCGTGTCCGCCAGGCAGCGGCACGTCGCCAGGCCCCGCGATGTCGATAGGCGTCGAGTTTACGATGGCACCCAGGATCGCCCTGTTCTTGAACGTCGGATCGCCCATCGCCCAACGCGCGACCCGCTCGGCTTCATCGGGCGTGCTTCCCAGGCCGAGGGCGGCCAGCGCCGCCTTGTTGGTGATGCTGCCGTCGCCCGCGACCTGGAACTTGACCATGCTGGACCCGTCCCAGGTGTAGATCCGGCGCGTCTTCCAATCCGTGTTCGCCAAGACCGTGTATGCGTCCCAAGCGATGGCCGGGCACATCTTGTCCGGATCGTTCACGCAGGGAACGCTGTTGTCGGCGAGGTCGTAGCAGAACAGGTGGCCGCGCCACTCGGGGAAGTCCATGCGCGAGTCCAAGGCGTAGCGGCCCTCCGCCACGGTGGTCGTCTGCTGGGTGCCGGCCGAGCTGCTCGTCGGGGCCGTGGAGTAGCTTCCCTTGACCGCGCTCAGCACGGCCAGCTCGAGCGCCAGGCTGAGCCCCGCTTCGTCGTTCGCCTGGTAGGCGTAGGGGGCGACGCCGTCGTCGCCATTGTCGGTCCCGCCAGCGCGGGCGATGTTCTCGTTGATGGTGTAGGCGGTGGTGCCGACCGCGGTGTCGCCCGCGAAACCCACGACGAAGGTCTTCACGCCCAGGTTCTGGCGCAGGTTCCACGCAGCCAGGACCGACTTGCACGTGCACCCCGCGGCCACCGGATCGGCCTCCGCGCACTCGGGCGTCGCACACACCGAATCCTTGTTCGTGTCCACGTCGCCGGGACCGTTGGCAGCACCGTCGGTGACCAACAACACGTAGTTGGCCCGGCAAGGCACGTGGTCGGGCGGGATGCCGTTGGCGATGTCGCCGGACTTCACGGCCTGCATGTAGTGGTAAGCGCTCGTGTTGATGGTCGGGGTGGCGGTGTTCTCCAGAGTGCACCCGATGGGCGTGCTCCAGAAGGACATCAGACCGCCGTACGATGCCGGCTCGAACGCTTTAGCCAACGCGAGGGCGTTGCTCTGCGACGTGGCGAGCACGTCCGAGGTGTCGAGGAATGGGGCGAGGCTCGCGTCCCAGCGGCCACCGCACATCGGTCCGCACACGTTGGTGATCTCGCAGTTGGTGAAGCTGAATGGCGGCGGCGTTCCCCCGCTGTAGTAGTTGGTCAGCGCCTGGTAGTAGGTGTAGGTGTTGCCGCCGATCTCCGTCGTCTTGCCCTCGTAGGTCGGACGCACTACGGCCGTGCCCTGGTTGAGACCGGAGGTCCCGTCGAACGTGTAGTAGCTGCCCTGGTAGAGCCCGGTGCCGACGTTGCCTTTGATGTCACAGAACATGCCGCAGTAGTTCTGCTCGGCGGTGACCGAGGTCGAGGCGCCGGTCGGAATCAGGTACACGCTGTTTTGCAGCAGCTTGAGCTTGAGCTGCGTGCCGGCAATGGTGCAATTGGCCGTCGGTCCCCACGCCAGGCTGAAGCAGCCGTTCGCGACCAGCTTGTCGTGGTCTTGGAACACGGTGTAGGAAGCCACGGACGCACCGACCTGCGGCGGGTAGTAGGGGAAGTACCCGTTCTGGTAGAACGTCATGAACCCGAAGTTCACGAGGTCGAAGTTCTTCGACACCAAGCTGTTGAGCGACCGCTTCGCGATGACCATGCGCGAGCTGGCCGGCCCGCAACTGTCGTCCGCCGGACAGTCGTTGTTGTTTCGGCACACGGTCTGGGCCTTCATGCACATACGGATCGGCCCTGGCACGCCGCGCGATGCCTCCACGCACGTGTCGGCGGTGTCGACCGGCGCGACGCAGGTATTCGTGCCTGGGCTCACGCACGTGTTGGGGTGAGCGGTGCAGGTGTTGGTCTGAACCTCACAGGTGTTCTTGCTCGCGTTGATGCTGTCACAGTGCGAGTGGGGCAGCGTGCACGGATTCGGCGGCCCGATGCACGAGTTGGTCCAGTAGACGCAAACCTCGCCCTCCGACTTCTCGCACTGGTTGTTGTTGTTGCAGGTGTTGCCATGGATCGAACAGCGCCCTTTGGTCGGACCGGGACAGCTCAGGTCGCCTTGGCAGGTCTCGTCCGTGCCCTCGCACTTGGTCTTGACTGGGCAGTCGTCCTGCGAGGAGCAGCCGGACGGTGGCGTGCCACCGGCGGCGCAGTTGCCGCCGCTCGAGTTTTGCGGGCAATCGAGATCGGTCTCGCAAACCTTGGTGACCTCCTTGGCGCAGTACTTGACGGCCGGGCAATCCGTCGTGGTGCAGTCGGCTCCGCCGTAGTGGCACTTCTTGTAGACCGGGCACGGGTGCGTGGCATCGCAGGGGCCCAGGGTGGCCGAGCACGTGGAAGGCACCTCGGGACAAGTCCCCGAGCACTCCTCGCCGGTCACCGAGCACTTCGCGCTCACGACTGGACAGGGGCTGTCCTCGTTGCAGGTCACGGTGGGCGTCAGTGAACAGCGGCTGACCCGACAGTCGGCGTCGGACATGCACGACAGACCAGAGGCCTTGCACGTCGCGACGATGCCCGAGGTCTTGCAGTCCACGCCGTTGTTGCAGTCCACCCCCGCTTCGCTGAGTGACGAGAAGGTCCCGCCTGGCACACCGGTCATCGATCCCGAGGTGTCGAGGACGATGAGCATGTTGGCCTTGTGGATCTGGCGCTGGATGATCACGAGCGGATTCACGCGCGCGTCCGCCACGGGTGTGAGCATGAGCGACAGGGTGGCCACCGCTGCCAAGGTCCACACAGTCTTGTGTCGCCTGTTTCTTGCACCCACGCGCGCGCCCCTACGAGACTGTCTATCCACGTGTCCACACATCGACGGTCTGGCGGTCTTCATTGAGACCCACCTTTCCGGCCTTGCATCTTTTGCAAGGTCATTTGCAGATTTTGTTTCCTGAGGTCGAGAACCGCGGCGCAGCTTCGGAGGGTGTCCGAGAAATCCCTTTTCGCTTTCGCCCTGGCGGCCCGCCGGCCAGTCGGAAATCCGACGGGACGACGCCAGCCCTGCGCCCGAAGCCCTGTCCGAGCAACAAACGGGCCACGCCGCAACGGCCCCAGCGAGGGGTGCCCTCGATGCGCGAGGTCGGCCCTACTTCACGAAGATGTCGGGCGCGGGAGGATCCGCCATCCCACTGCCGATGTGGAAGCCGACGTGCGGTGGCTGGTTGTAGGACGACTGTTCGAAGCTGACCTGAGCGCGGTAGGTGGGGTCGTGCATCAGCGTGTAGATGCGACGTTTGGTCACGTCGGTGGTGGTGTAGATGCGCAGCCCTTTGTTGTCCGACTCGCGCACCACCAGCTCTTCGCGCCAGTCACCCAGCAGATCGGCGGTGAGCGTGGGCGTGTTCTTGGTGCCGTTGTTGCCGGCGCAGTTCGCGGGACTAAGGAGTGTGCTCCCGCCGTACTTGGCGATCTTCGCGCCGTCGAGCAGCTCGCGCGACTCGTCTGCGTCCCAGTAAATGAGGAAGTTGGTCGACGAGGGCTTGCTCGACGAGACGGACTTGCCGTCGGAGCATGACTGAAGGCCCGCCGCCGTCGAGCTCCACATCTCGGCCCCGGGATTGATGGGGCTGATGTCGTCGGCCACGCCGCGGCCGTTGTCGTCGCCGCCGGTGACCTTGGCGTAGAACGCGCACGTGTTGGCGTTGTGAACGTCGTAGCCGCCCGAGCCCTCGAGGACCGTGAACACCGAGATGCCCTTGCCGACCACCAGCTCGCCGACGTGCAAAGCATCGCCGTGCCCATTGCCGGTCGTGCAGCGCAAGGTGCCGTCGCTGCCGATGGTGGTGGAACCGGTGATGATCTCCTGCGCGCCGTCGCCGTCGGCGTCCGCCGCCATGGCCGAATGGTCGCCCTGCCCCGCCGCTTTGGAGTTGCCCGAGGCGTTGCTGTCGAACGTCCACGCCTTGGTCAGCGCGCCGCCGCGCCAATTGAGCGCGGTGACCGTGAGCCGCGTGTAGTAGCCCCGCTGGGTGATGATGCTCGGCCGACCGCTTCCGGTCTTGCCCGAATCGCTGACGAAGGCGAAGCCTCCGTTGTAGCGATCGAGCCGGTTGCCATAGTCGTCTCCCCACGAGGACACCGTGCCGCGCGGGACCGGGTACTCGATGGTGGCCAGCTCTTCGCCGGTCTGTCCGTCGAACACGGTGAAGTACTCGGGCCCGGACAGGACGTAGCCGTCGGAGTTGCGGTACACCTTGCTGTCGTCGTCGTTGGCCGCCGGCCCGGTGTGCAGGTACGCGCCCTTCCCGTCCTTGGTGCCAGGCGCGGTCTTCACCGCGACTTCGGCCTTTCCGTCGCCATCGAAGTCGTACACGATGTGTTGCGTGTAGTGCGCGCCCGACCGGATGTTGGGGCCGAGATCGATCCTCCACATGCGCGTCCCGTCCAGCTTCACCCCATCGAGATACGTGTTGTCGGTGGTTCCAGCCTTGGAGTTGTCCTGGGCGTTGGCCGGCTGCCACTTGAGGACGATCTCGTACTGTCCATCGCCATCGAGATCGCCCGGGCTGCCATCGTTGGCCTCGAACTGGGTGCCCGGAGGGGCAAGGGGGATGCGCAAGTAGTTGTCGCCCCATACCTTCGCCTGCGCCGATTGCGCCCCCTCGCTGCCACCGATCACCGCGGCCACGGCGTAGGTCGACGATGCGGTGCCGCTGGCGTCCAGGTAGTTGGTGCTGTCGGTGACGTTCGCGATCTTGGTCGCGCCTCGATAGACGTTGAACGACACGTTGGCGGGGTTCGCCTTGTCGTACTCGTACCCGAACATGCGCCAGCCGACGTAGACGCCGCCGCTCGCCTCCACCGCCACCACACCTCGGTCGAGGTTCTCCATCTGGAAGTGCCCGGTGCCCGCCGGCGTCCGGCCGCCTGCCCCGCCCGAAGCGACGGTCACGCCACCCGAGCCTGGCGCCCCGCCGCTCCTCGCGCCGCCTTCACCGGAGATGCCGCCAGTTGGCCTACCGGCGGTCGCGCCGCCCGAGGCCCGAGCGGCGTCACGCCCGGCATCGGCGCCACCGCTGGCCCCACCCGTCGCCTTGGCGGGAACCGATCCGCCCGCCCCGCCGGCGCTGAGCGTGGCGCCCGCTGCTCCACCAACGCCGCCGCGGCCACCCGTGCCCGATGCACCGCCTTGCACGCCACCCGTCGGCGACACCGTCGTAGCCCCGCCGCTCGATGTGCCCGAGCTGCCCCCATCGCCCTGCCCTTGCGACATGCCCGTGTCCGAATTGCAGCCGAGCAGCAGTAGGCCGCCGCCCGCCAGCCACATCATCGCGGCGTACCTTGCTTGGTTCCTAGGTCCTGGCATTTCGACTCCTTGGATTCGCTCGTGGGAGGAAGCGTCTCGGGCATCGGACGCTGCTTCGTATTGTGCAGTGGTCAGGCAGCACGTCACGGCTCATGGACGCGGGTGACGGTACACCGCACGCCGCACCGTGAGAGCCAAAAACAATAGCAGCAGCCCATTCCCGCTTTTTTGCAATCAGGTATAAATGTGGAGCGATGGCCTACTTCAAACAGTCCCAAGTCGTGCTCGGGTCGTTTCTCTTAGCTGCCGTGATGACTGGCTGCGTGCCCGCCCATCCGGCCCCGCGGCCGGTTGCAGTAGCGCCGATGCCGAGACCCGCGCCACCACCGCCGCAGCCGCAGCCCAAGCTGGCGAAGGTCGTGGTGCTGCCTCTGGACAAGGCCGCATTGCCGGAGAAGGCGGAGGAGATCAACGCCAAGCTGGCGCTGGTGATGCTTCCCGGTGCCGAGGCACCGACGCTGACCACCATCTCGATGGAAACGGCCCAACTCCAGGCCGAGTGCGCCGACGCGACCGAGGCATGCTACCTGAAGATCGCAGGGTTGGTCGAAGCCGACCGGCTGCTCTGGGCGCAGGTCGAGAACGGCGGGGCCAAGGCCAACAAGAAGAAGAAGGGCAAGCCCAGCTTCAAGCTTCAGATCATGCTCTTCGATCGCGACAAGCTCGCGGTCGCTGGCAAGGCGGAAGAAACCTTCACAGGTGTCGTCACCGACGAGGATCTCGACAAGCTCATCACCGCCGCAACGGGCGTTACTCCGGGAGCGCACGCCGCCCCGGCACCGACCCCGGCCGCGGACCCCACCGCTGCGCAGATGCCGCAGGCTCATCCCGCAGCAGCGCCTGCGACGGCGACCCCAGCCTACACCGCGCAGCCCACTGGCCAGGCGGCGGCTCCGGCGCCCACCACCGCGGGGCAACCCGTCTACCAGCAGCAGCCTGGCGCGGCCCAACCCAACTACTACGGCCAGCCGTCCGCTGCCCCTGCGCCCGCCGCCTATCCGCGGTCGCAAGCTCCCGCAGCCGGCTACCAGGCTGCGCCCGGTTACCAGACTGCGCCCGCTGCGTACCCACCGGCGAGCTCTCCCGCCCCCGCTGCCTATCCGCCGGCTGCCACCCCGCCTGCAGCCGCGCCGCCCGCAGCGAGGCATCAATGACCCCGATCAAGTGTCCCAACTGCCGCCTGTCCTTGCCGCAAAGCTGGACAGGAATGAACGACCCGAACGCGAAGTGCCCGTACTGCGGGAAGCTGCTTTCGGGTAAGCCGGGTGGTGCGACGCAGGCGGGACAAGCCCCCGATCCGCCTCCCGCCCCGGCCGCGCCGCAGGCCGCGAGTCGTGGGGCAGCGGCGAAGACCATCCTTTGGGGTGTGGGAGCCCCCATCCCCGGCTTGCCCCGACCTGGTGCCGACCAGGCCGCGGCCCCAGTCGCGCGTCCCGTGGCCCCAATGACACCAACCGACTCGGGCCCCAAACCGGTCGAACCGGCACGGCCGGCAGCGGTGGGTTCGGCGCCGGGGTTGTCCACGGCCGCGACCATCGCCCGAAGCGTCGCCGATGTACCGCAGCTCTCCGGCGGCATGCAGCGTCAGCCAGTGGGGGGCGCTGACGACGCGAGCATCGGCGTGAACGTCTCCGACTCGCGCGATCCCGAGAGCAGCAACTCGAAACCAGCGCCCACGGTGATGTTCGACGGGGCCTCGGGCCTTGGCCCAGGACCCGACCTGGCGGCCCCGCCCGTCCCCGCTCAGCGGGAGGAGAGCTCCCCGGAACCGGCGGACGACGACGATTCCGCATCGCGGCCCGTGAAGTCGAAGCCCAAGGGCAGGCAGCCACTGAAGAAGGGCCGGCGCACGCCTGCGAAATGGGGAAGCGCTGGCGCCGACGAGGAAGAAGAGGCCAAGCCAGCCGCCACGTCCTCCAAGATGGGGCTCATCATCGGCGTCTCCGCCGCGGCGCTCGTCGTCCTCGCCGTGATCGTGGGGCTCGCCCTTCGCGGCGGGAAGAAGGCCGACGACCCCTCGGCTGGCGAACCAGCGAAACCAGCCCCGGAGCAGGCCCAGCCCAAGGCCGAGCCGACGACCGACGAAGCGCAACCGGCCCTCGCCGCCAAGCCGACGCAGGAGACCGACAAGCCTGTCGAGCAAGCGAAGCCCGCCGAGAAGCCAGCATCGCTGGAGAAGACGCCTCGCGCGGACAAGCCGGCGGCGGACAAGCCGGTGCGGGCCGAGAAGCCGGCGCGTGAAGAGAGGGCACCCGCCGACAAGCCACAGCCCGCCGAGAAGAGCCGTCCTGCGCTGGCCGACGAAGGCGAGGCGAAAGCGGGCAACAAACCGTCCGAGGCCGACTACAAGGCCGCCAACGCTGCCTACCAGCGCGGGAACGAGAAGCTGTTCAAGGGCAACACCACCGGAGCGATCAAGGACTTCAGCGAGGCGCTGAGGCTCAATCCCCGAGACCCCGCCATCCACCGCGGGCTTGGGCTGGCCTACGCCCAGTCGGGGAAGTCCGCCGAAGCGGTCAAGCACCTCAAGGCGTATCTCAAGGCTGCGCCCAAGGCCAACGACAGGGCCATGGTCGAGAAGCGCATCGACCAGCTTCAACGCAGATAGCGGTCGCCGCGTCCGACACGAAGGGCCCTTCGGGGGGCTTTGCCCGCCGATCGCCTTCTGCCCGCCATTGATCGGGTCTGTTCGCCAATTCAGATAGGCGCGCGGAAGAGGATCGCCATGGCCTCGCGCTAAAATCGGACCGCTATGCTCCCATTTGTGGAGCATTCGCTGTCGAGCGCTTCAGGATAGGCCGTCGGCCCGGCGTCGCCAGAGTGGCGGATCGTGGCGGCTGAGTTATCCACAATTTTTGTTTGCGATCTTGCCGCACCACAGTTATCTGTGGATAAGTCTGTGGGAAAGCTTTCTAAGCTACTGATTTCTTGCGGTTCGCATGGTGTTAATGATGTGTGGACAAGTGTCATGACGATACGTTGCCACGTTAGACGTCAGGCCGATATGCCTTGACGTTTTGGTCATCGGTGCGCATGGTTATCCTTGTGCAGCCAGAGAGCCCCCAGCTAGCCAGAATCCTCGATCAGTCGGATGCCGCGATACTTGGCGAGTTGAACCGGCTGATCACTGAGCGAAGCCGTCTCGTCGCGCCTCTCGATGACAGGATCGCAAAGCTCCGGTCGATCTTGTCGGCGCAAAAGACGTTGCCGCTGATTGGTATGTCGGACCCGCTTCCGGGGAATGACCACGACCTAGCCAGGGCTGTCATCGACGAAGACGATCTCGATCGTCCGCGCGGAGAGGTTCAGGGCCAAATCTACAACTACCTGCTTGGCCATCCTGAAGCCGGATATGCTGAGATCATCGACGCCGTTTATGGCGAGGTGTCGCCTCAGAACCACAACGCTGCCAGGAATGCCATCGCATCCCTGAAGGCTGCCGGATGGATCTCAGGAGAGCGCGGACACTGGACCATCGAGAGGAGACCGGCTCAACCGTAGGATCGCGCGCTCGTAGTTCTGAAACTGAGAGCGGCACCGTGAGGACTAGTCACGATGCCGCTGAGGTTAGATAACGCCGTCCTGCCTCGGGGGCCAGACGAACGCAACACCTGCGTAGAGAGTACTCTCTGCCCAGCGGTCGTCAAGCTCCTCTCTTTCGGGCGGCAGATTGGAGGTGACCGGGGTGAAACAATCAGAGGAAATCCCAGCTCCGAAGGGGTGCTGCTGGATCTTCGTCAAGCAGTTCAGGCATTGGCGATCCGGCAAGATCATCCGAGCTTGTGACCACGGACGAGAGGCATTCCGCCTGCTTATCCGTCGTCGCTAGTGCCGCTCGCCAGAAGTTAGGCCGGCGGATCACGCAGAGCGACTCCAGG
>CAZYFU010000136.1:0-16798 GCA_964647025.1 uncultured Myxococcales bacterium
AGATTTCGCAGCGGTTTGGCGGTCGCGCCAAGAGTGCCGTGCGCATGCCCTGCTTGGGTCAATTACGGGTCGATTTATCGTTTTCTCTGATACAGAATCCGCGCCCAAAGTGGTACGGCGCTCTTCATCCATTCGCGTTCATGAAACCAGTCCGACCTGCGGCCGCGGGCGCATTGCGGCGCTCGCGCTCTTGGCCGTGGCGAGCCTTGGCACGGGCTGCGTGGATCTCACGCCTCCGTGGGATGATGCGCGCACCCATGATGTGACTGGCGTTGTCCCGCCCCCGATCGGCGGTTTGGATAACGGGCCAGACGCCGGTACCGAGCCTGGCCCCGATGCCTCCCAGGACGAACGTACGCCGGATACCGTGGACGGAGGCGCTCCGACGATGGATTCGTCGCCGGGCGCGGACGGGATCGAGGTCATGGCGTCCGATGGTTCAGCCGACGCAGGTCGCGCGATCGACGGCGTGGTCGGACAACATGCCGAGGCCTTGCCCACCGAGCTCGATGCGCCTTCGAACGGTAGCGAAGACGCAGATGTCGGCGGGGATTCCGCGGATTCGTCCCGGGCCGAAGTTCGGAAGGATGCCATCGCCGGTGCCCGGGCCGATGCTGGGCTCGATCTTCCTCCTGTCGATGCGACGACCGGGGCCGGGGGAGCAAGCGTGGTGGGCACGATCGGGACAGGTGGGGCAGGCGGTGTGACCACGGGCTCCGGGGGAGCCGGCGGATCGACCTCGGGCGACGCGAGCTTCGGCTGCACCGCGGGCCTGCCTGGCGATGCTGGCGCCCGATTGAGCGAGGGGCTCGTCGCCCACTACCGATGCGAGGAGACCTCGGGTAACGTGCTTTCCGATTCGTCGGGCAATTCGGCCGACGGCACGTTGGTCACCGGGACGGGCGGCAGCGCGGGCTTTGCCTACGGAAGCGGAAGGATCGGCGAGGCGGTCTACTTCTCGGCCGCGCATCAGGGTTACGCGGTGTTGCCTTCGACCCTGCTCGCCAGTGCGCAGGAGGCGACGGTCGCGACCTGGGTGTACGTCAACAATGCGGTCGACTGGCAGAGGATCTTCGACTTCGGAAAGCCCGAGTCGGACGGGACCTCGAAGGTGTACATGTACCTGGCCGCGGCGGAGGCTGCGGGCGGGCGACTCCACTTCGCCATCAGCACCACGGGACCTGGCGGCGGCGAACAGAGCATGGACGGTCCCGTCCTCTCCACCAAGACCTGGCATCACGTGGCGGTCGTGCTCGGCCCGAGCGGCGGAAGCCTCTACGTCGACGGCTGTCGCGTGGCCTCCGATTCCGCGATGTCGCTTCGTCCGGGGGATTTGTCTCACCCGCTCGATTACTACATCGGGCTGTCGCAGTGGACCGTCTACCCGGTGAACCTCGACGCCAGCATCGACGAGTTTCGTGTGTATGCCCGAGCGCTCGACGCCGAAGAGGTCCAGGCACTGGCCACGGGACTCTGACCGCAGATCCGCATAGAGTGACCGCCGATGGATCCCTTCCTGGAGATCGAGCGGACGGTGCGGACGGCGCTCGCGACCTATTCCAACGTTCACCGTGGCAGCGGCCATTACGCCCGGGCGTCCACCCACCTGTACGAGCAGGCGAAGACGATCGTGCTCGCGCGCTTGGGTAAGGATGCCAAGCGCCACGTGGTCATCTTCGCCTCGCCACGGCGGACGGCCAAGCTGGTGAGCCAGCTCCCCGCGGGCAGCCACGAGGTCGCCTCGAGCGCCGCGCTTGGGTTGCCCCTCGGCCTTTGCGCGCTGGTGGTCGAGCGCCGCGCGTTGCCGGCAGGTGCCCCTGTCGAGACCGGCGGCGGCACCGCGCGACTGGTCTCGAAGGGCCGCGTGCAGTGGACCCACGGCACGGATCGTTTCGAGGCCGGGACGCCGGCCATCACCAACGCTATCGCCCTGGCGCGCGCCCTAGAGCTCGTGGAGCGCCTAGGTCCCGACGTGTTCCTAGGCGGAGAATCGTCACCCGCCGCACGTGGCGAGCCAGCCACGCAGGGCGATGACTGGTTTGGGCTTGCTGGCCGGGAGCTCTTGGGCAAGCTGCGAGCCTCGTTGCTGGGCCAGGGCGCGCTGGTCCCTACCGCGGGCGGCGAGCAGCCCTACGTGAACCTGGACAACGCCGCCAGCACCCCGACCTTCGAGCCCATGTGGAACGCCGTTCGCCGGGCCTGGCGACTGTCCGCACCCGACCAGCGCGTCCTGATCGAGCGTGCAAGGTCCATCTGCGCCGATGCGGTGGGCGCCCCGCTCGAACGCTACGACCTGTTCTTCACCGCGAACACCACCGAGGCGATCAACCTGGTCGCCGACAGCTTGGCCGGGCAGCCGAGCGACGACGTCGAGCCGGTCGTGGTCGGCAGCTACCTCGAACACAACTCGAACGAGCTGCCGTGGTGGCGCGTGGGCAAGCATCCACTGCTGCGACTGCCGGTGGACGCCGACGGCAGCGTCGATCTGGCGACGCTGGAGCTGCTCTTACGCGAGCACAACCAGGCGCGCGTGCACGGTGCGCGACGGATCACGCTCGTCGCCGTGAGCGGCGCCTCGAACGTGCTCGGCGTCTATCCTCCGCTGGTGGAGATCTGCCGCCTCGCCCACCAGCATGGTGCGCGTGTGTTGGTCGACGGCGCGCAGCTCGTCGCCCATCGCCCGGTGACCGCCGAGGTCTCGGGCATCGACTACCTGGCCTTCTCCGGTCACAAGGTCTATGCCCCCTTCGGCACCGGTGTGCTCGTGGCCCGCAAGGGGCTGCTCGGCTTTTCCGCGTCGGAGATGGCGGCGATCCACGCCTCCGGCGAAGAGAACGTGGGCGGCATCGCCGCCCTGGCCAAGGCGCTCGAGCTGCTCTTGCGAATCGGGTACGACGTCATTCGCGAAGAGGAAGAGCTGCTCACCCGACGTGCGCTGCAAGGCCTGGCCGCTTTTCCGTCGGTCAAGGTGCTCGGCACCAAGGACCCGGGCTCGCCGCTCTTCGCCCACAAGGGCGGCATCGTGGCGTTCACCGTGGATCGGTTCCTTCCCAGCCGCGTGGCGCGCGAGCTGGCAGAGCGCCGCGGCGTGGGCATCCGCAGCGGTTGCCACTGCGCCCACCTGCTCGTGAAGCACATGCTCCACGTACCGGCTTGGGCTCAGCGGTTGCAGCACATCATGTTGACCGTCGCCCCCAGCATGTCCCTTCCCGGCGTGCTGCGGATAAGCTTCGGCTTGCAGAACACCGTCGAGGACGTCGACGCCTTCCTGCAGACCCTGACGCAGATCACGAAGCGCACCCGCTACCCGAGCGGCGACGTCCAGATGAAGGACTTCGAGCGCAAGGCCGGCGAAGCCGTGTTCTCCGTCCTCGCCTGAGGCTGGGTCGCACCTCCTATCTCGGTTCGGCATCGAATGCGGGGAGGACGGAGATGAAGAAGCTGCATTTCGAGATGAGCATCCACGCGCCCCGCAGCAAGGTGTGGGACACGATGCTGGCGCCCGATACCTACCGCAACTGGACGAGCGCTTTCGCCGAGGGCTCCTACTACGATGGCTCATGGGAAGAGGGGGGCAACCTGCGCTTCCTCGGTCCGAGCGGCGACGGCATGTTCTCGAGGATCGTGGAGAACCGGAAACACGAGCACATCCTGATCGAGCACCTCGGAGTCCTCAAGGACGGGAAAGAGGACCACGACAATCCTTATACGCAGGCGTGGGCCGGCGCCAAGGAGGCCTACGGCTTCTCCGAGAAGAACGGCGTTACGACGGTCCGCGTGGACGTAGATACCGCCGAGGAGATGGAGGCCGACTTCTCGCGAATGTGGCTCGATGCCCTGGAGAGGCTGAAAGCGCTGTGTGAGAAGACGTCGTAACCGAGCCGTCGCGGCGTCTCGCGCCGACGAAGCTGAGCAGTCGGCGACCTCGACGGCAACCAGCGCCAGCAGCAGCGGCGTGGCGAAGCGACGCCCGTCTTTGACCACGGTGAACGAGGGCACCCAGCACGCCCCAGAACAGCACCCGGTGCTGGTGCGCGGCCGGGATGGCGAACGCGCTGAAGACGACGCGCTTGGATCAGTGGGCGTTTCGCCGCCAGCGGCGCGCGTCGAAATCGTACGCGTGCGTCGTCAATGGCATGAACGTCGCCGGGTAGGCCAGCGTCGGGTTGCCATCCCTCACCGCGTATCGCAGCTTCGTGCCGGTGACTGACGGTCCGCCTGCGAGCCCTGCCTCGGCCAGGTTGGCTGGATAGCTGCCGGTGCGTTGCCGGTATTCCAGCACCTCGCGCGCCGCTTGGTCGGCAAACCTACGATCCGCGTGGTCCCGCCACAGGTGCGTGCCGCTCACGAGCAGCAGGGCACCCGACCAAACGGCCATGCGGATAGCGCGGCCCCTCCGCTCGCCCGCCCTGCGTATCATCCGCACGCCGTGGTAGATGGCCATCGCCAGAAAGAACGGGATACACAAGACCACGAGAGCGCCGCTTCCCCGCTGCAACGTGGAGAAGAGGAAGACCGCCAGCAGCACGCCTGTGATGATGTAGCCCTTCACCTTCATCTTGCCCCCTGACGAGCATTCGTTCGTCAGGCTTTCCTGGCGTATCGGCGTTTCGGTGCTCGCGATGTAGCCACGCGATCTCGCGCCGCAGGGCCGTGGCGGGATAGACTGGCGCCCGCCACCATGTCGGACCAACACCGCAAGGAATACCTGGGACGTGTGCACCGGGCGCAGGATTTCATCGAGAAGAACCTGGGGCGCAGCCTCACCTTGGACGAGATCGCGCGCGCGGCGTGCTTCTCGCCTTTCCACTTCCACCGCGTCTTCTCGGCGGTGACGGGCGAGACGTTGGCGCGTTTCATTCTGCGGCTGCGACTGGAGAGGGCGGCGTGGCATTTGGCCCGGGCGCCCGAGCGTAGCGTGACGGACATCGCGCTCGAGAGCGGCTTTGCTTCGTCGGCCGCGTTCGCCCGCGCGTTCCGGGCCGAGTTCGCGATGTCCGCCACCGACTTTCGCAAGCTATGCAACACGGATCGCAAGGATGGTAAAGCCGACGGTGACGTCATGACCTACCTTGGGCAGGTCATTGCACTACCCACGAGGAGGTCCACCATGAGCGAATCAATGAACGTCGAGCCGTTGGCCCCGCAATCCATCCAAGTCCGCGACATGCCGGCCAAGACCTTGGCCTATCTGCGCCACGTCGGCCCCTACGCGGGCGATTCGGCGCTGTTCGAACGCCTGTGGGGGCAGTTCTGCCAGTGGGCAGGGCCGAGGGGCGTCCTTGCCCGGCCTGGCGCCGAGGCCATTTGCGTGTATCACGACAACACGGACGTCACGGAAGAAGCGAAGCTGCGCATCAGCCTGGGCTTCACCGTCGCTCCTGGCACGCCCACGGACCCACCCATCAACCTGCTCGAGATCCCGGCGGGCAAGTACGTGGTGGCACGCTACGAGATCGACCCCAAATACTACGGCGCAGCGTGGGCGTACGTCATGGGCGTCTGGATGCCAAGCAGCGGTTACCAGCCCGACGATCGGCCATGCTACGAGTGTTTCCTCAACGATCCCAACCAGCACCCCGAGGGCAAGCACATCGTCGAGCTGTGCGTGGGAGTGAAGCCTCTCTAAAGACGGCGTTCGACGAGCCACCATGGCGGCCGGCGCCACCTGGGATATCATCGTTGTCGATGAGCGAGCCCAACACGCCGGCCTGCGACCCTCTGGTGGGAACGGTTCTCGAAGGCGCGTACCGGATCGATCGCTTGGTGGCCAAAGGTGGCATGGGCTCGGTGTACGAGGCCTTCCACCTGCGGCTCGACAAGCGCATCGCCGTGAAGACGATGGCGCCCGAGCTGGCCAGCAACGCCGAGGCGGTCATGCGCTTTCACCGGGAGGCCATGATCACGAGCGCGATCGGCCACCCCAACATCGTGCAGGTGCTCGACCACAGCGTCACTCCGAACGGCGAACAGTTTTTGGTGATGGAGTATCTGGAGGGCGAGGACCTCGACCAGCGACTCAAGCGCACGGGCCGGCTGCCCGTCGCCGCCATGGTCAACATCGTCAAGCAGGTGGCGTCTGCCCTGGGGGCCGCGCATGCCAAGGGCATCGTCCACCGGGATCTGAAGCCCGCCAATATCTGGTTGTTGCAGGTTGCGGACGGCCCCGACTTCGTGAAGGTGCTCGACTTCGGCATCAGCAAGGTGCTCTCGTCGACCACCAAGCTCACCAAGGCCGCGATGGTCATGGGCACGCCGGACTACATGTCGCCCGAGCAGGCGCTGGGCAAGGTGGACGACATCGACCACCGCTCCGACCAGTGGGCCTTGGCTTGTATCACCTGGGAGTGCCTCGCCGGCCGAGCGCCGTTTCGCGGCGACACGGTCCCAGCACTGCTCTATCAGATCGTCCACGAGGCGCCCCAGCCGCTCGCCTCCATTCTTCCCGACCTGCCGGGCGGCATCGAGCTCGTTCTTCGCCGCGCGCTATCCAAGAACCGTGAAGACCGCTTCCGCAGCGTGAAAGACTTCGCCCTGGCGTTGGAGGATGCGCTCGGCGGGAGAGACTCGGCGCTGACCCCGCCGCCACGCGTGGTCTCGCCCACGATGCGCCTGCCATCGGCCGCCGAGCCTCCGCCGCCGACGCAGAGGCTGCCGACCACGTTCTCGCATGCCTCGGGCGAGTCCTCCGCGCCCAGGGCCGCGATGCCGCGTTCTCGTGCCCGCTGGATGTGGGGGGCGGGCCTCGTGCTTCTGCTCGCCGTCGGGGGCGTCGCCTTTCGCTACCGGCAGTGGCAGCCGCCCCCGACCACGGATTCGCCACGGCAGGTGGCGCCGGTCATCGCGGAAGACGCCGGCCGTCCCTCGCAGGTGTCCATCCAAGTCGTCTGTTCGACGGAAGAGAAGGCATGGATCGAGGCGGTCACGCCCGAGTTCGCCAAGTCCCATCCGTCCACGCGTATCGAGCTCGTGGGACTCGGATCGCTCGAGTCGGCGACGGCGATCTTGGACGAGACGCTCAAGCCGGTAATCTGGATTCCCGCGGACACCATGGTGCTGACCATGGTGGAGTCGGAGTGGCGTGCCAAGCAGCGCACCGAACTGTTCGCGGAGCGGGGCGACGACAAGCCGCAACCCTTGGTGCTTACGCCCCTGGTCTTCACGGTGTGGGAGGACCGTGCCGCGGCGCTGACCAAGGCGAGCCAAGGGCACATCACTTGGAAGGCGCTCCACAAGGGCATCACCTCGCCGAAGGGATGGGCCGCGGTCGGCGGTAGCCCCACGTGGGGTGACGTCACGCTCGGGATGACCGATCCGACCAAGTCGAACTCGGGGTTGCAGACGCTGTACTTGATGATGCTGGAGGCGGCGGGGAAACGGCGCTTGGCTGTCGAGGACATATCGAGACCTGCCATCCGGCAGTTCGTCCGCGGCGTGATGCGCGGTGTGCCCAAGCTGGGATCGTCGTCGCGAGACATCGTGACCGACATGATCCGGTTCGGGCCTTCCCGGTACGACGTCTCCATGGTCTACGAGTCCGTCGCGCTGTCCGAGTTCGACAATGCCGACGGTCGCGGTGCGATCCTCAAGGTCTACTACCCGACCCCCACCGTGTGGAGCGACCACCCGGCGGCCTTGATCACTGCTGCGTGGGTGGCCGAGCCGCAGCGACAGGCGGCGCGCGAATACCTGGCGTACCTGCGTTCCGAGCCGGTGCAGCGGAGGGCGCTGGATTATGGCTTTCGTCCCGCGGACACGTCGGTGAAGATCGTCACCGGCGAGCGCGACAATCCCTTCGAGCGACACACGGAGCGAGGCATCTCCATCAACATCCCGTCCGCCGTGGAGATACCCGACGGGCCGGTGGTGCGGAAGTTGTTGCAGTCGAGCGAGGAGCTCGTCCGGCAGTAGCCGTGCCGGGCCTTCGGACCCTACCGCTGCTGGAGCTCGGCTCGCCAGCTCCCGAAATCGCGCAGATCGGGCAGCGCCAACGTGTAGCTGAGCTTGTCGCCGCGCCGGACAGCCTGACGGGGTAGACGGAAGAGGACGTTCCGCCAGTTGGTCTGTCGCCCGGTGGGCGACGTGCTGAGCCCCACCGACTCGTCGAACCCGGCCTCGAAGTAGATCACCAGGCCGTCGAGCTGCCCGTCTCGGACGATCTCGCGGCTCACCTCGAAGTTGCGGGGGATGTCCCCCTCCCCGGAGATCTCGTTGATGTCGAACGCGAACAGGGGCTGAGGCTCGCCGAGACACGACTCGACCTCGCAGTTCATGATCGTGCGATGGAGGTATCGCGCGGGCTTGAACTGATTTGCGCGGGGATCGTCCTTGAGATGGCCGAGGTCGAATCCGAGGCCCGGAATCTCCCAGATGAACGGCACCCGGTACTGTTCCTTCAGGGCGACGGGCTCGACGAACAGCTTGAACAGCCCCGGCAGTATCTTGCCCCCGGGCTTGAGCGCCCGTGCCTTGAGGTCGAGGAGGTTGTCGATCATGTTCTCGCCGAAGATCACCTGGCCCATCTGCTCATGAATGATCACGTCCCCGCGTTCTGGCGGGACGAAGTCACGGCTGTTGGACCGCACGAACGTGATGCAGTCGACGCCGTTGCGCCGCGCGATCTCCTCCGCGACCGAAATGAACGAGGAGTGCTCGATGGCGTAGATGATCTTCGGTCGAGACAGCGACGCAAGAAGCGAGAGGATTCCGGTCCCCGTCCCCAGATCGAAGACGACGTCGCCTGGCTTGACGTGTTTGCGCAGTCCTTCTCTGTAAGCCTCGATGCGGCTGGTGTCGGACAGCATCTTCTCGTGCCAGAAGAGATCGCTGAACAACTCCCGGTTCGAGACGCTGTAGAGGAGCTCCCTCACGGCGGGGTTGCGCTTGATCGCCGCCTTCGAGGTCGCAAGGACTCCCCGGAGAGTGTGGAACAGCCGGATACTGAGCCGCTCAGTCGCCATTGAGGCCGATACTATCTGATCGGCGCGGCGCGATGGCCATGGGCATTTCCAATAAGGTGATGAGCCTGGGAGAATCTTGGCCAGGCGGCGCGGCATCGGAAGCAGGACCGCGTCAGACCAGGTGCCAGGCGCCCTTGCCGCCCCGGCCTTCGGTCCGCCAGAGTGCTACGGCATCGTAACCGGGGCCGTCGCAGTCCTCGGCGTTCACCGCCGCTACCACCAGCGACCCGGCCTTGTCCAGGCTGGCCGAGCCCAGCTACTCGCCCAGCCCAGGGCAGTTCTACGAGTAGCAGTCGTGGCTGCGCTAGGGCAGAACGAGATCGAGACCTGGCAGGAGCACGGGCAGCGAGACCAGCGACGGCTGCGGCGCCCCTGGCTTGAAGCCATTGAAGCGCATGATGGCGAAGTTGGTGACGTACAGGGTGTGGCGGTCATGGCGGCCGCTACCGAAGACCAGGCTGGAGGGCGAGTCCAGCGGGGCGCCGTCGACCAACACGGCAACGAACCCCCCGATGGGAGTCGCGACCAGGATGCGGTCGGTGCCATTGTTCGCCACGTAGATGTTGCCAAGGACGTCGAAGGCGATGCCATCTCCGCCCTTCAGGAGATCGTTCGTGGTCACGACCTCGATTCCGTGCGCGCGGCCATGACGGAAACCGATGCGGACGATGCGGCCGAAGTCGGTATTCATGACGTAGATGTGTCGGCGGAACCGATCGAAGGCGATGCCATTGGCGCCCAAAGGCGAGCCCGCCACGGGCGCCTCCACGCTACCCGCGAGGAGTGGGTGGGCAAACCAGACCTCGGCATTGCCGGTCTGATCGACCTTCCAGATCTGTCCCTTGGACGAATCGGTGATGTACATGTTCCCTTGCGGATCGAACACCAGGTCGTTGGGAAGGCTATCTGACGCGAACGAGACGAACTGACTCACCTGCTGTCCATCGGGCGAAACCCGCCACACGGACGACACACTGAGTGCGGGGTTGAAGCTGGCGACAGTTGCGTAAATGTACCCTTCGGGCCCGACCTTCACGCCGCCGACAGAGGCCCCTTGCTGGACAGGGACGGGGATGGTCGCCAGCTGCACGATTTGGTGGTCGGTCGTGTACTTGTGAATCCCCCCGGCCATGGAGAAGTAGAGATTTCCGTCATCGTCTGCGGTGATGGACTCGGGCAGTTGTCCGTAGGCTGGATTGAAAGCCTGAATGACTTTGACGGGCGGGCTGGCGAGCGCCGTCATGGTGGGCAGCAAAGAGAACGCCAGCACGCTGGCGAAGAGTGAACTACGCTTCATTTCGACCTCCTCAAGTGGCCATGGGGCGGAGTCCTTCGTTGGGAAGCGACCCCGTCTGTCACAAAACCCGGCGCCAATAGGAACGGTGGAGGCACCAGATTCAGCAGCGCAGTCTGGCACCGGGCGAGGCTCTTGCCCATAGGAAGTTCGTCTTTCTGGCGGGCACGTGGGGCGGTGGCAACTGTGGTCCGAACGACGGCAACGGCCAGCCCGACGAGACGTGGAGCGGCAGCGCGCGCGAGCGCCAGCGGCGCACGGGCCTCAGGCACCCTGCCGACACCTGGCTTTCGACTTGTCGGCCGCTCCGCGAGAAGTCTCGTTCACCTGGCTTCGCATTCGGTCTGGGGAATTACCCTCGGTCCGGTCTGGGGTATCGTATCGAGCCATGATGAGACTCGTTCTTTGTGCCGTCTTCCTTGTATCGCTGTCGCCCCTTGCGGCCTTCGCACAGGATCTGGGGGACAAGCCGACCAAGCTCGTCGTGCCCGGCGTGACGTTCACCCGCGCGCTCAACGGCGCGGAAAGTCTGGTCAAGGTCGCCGGGCAGAGCCTCACGCTGAGGAGCGAGGCCAAGCGTGACAACTTCCGCGATCCGGACGGCAAGCTCTCGAACAACACGGCGCCCATGCTCCTCGCGGAGGTCGACAACACCAAGCCGTTCACGCTGACCGGCAAGATGACACCGACCTTCCTGGCGACCTACGATGCCGGGGCGTTCTACATCTGGGTCAAGGATGACCTCTGGCTGAAGATGGCGATGGAGAGAGACGAGCGCAAGCGCGTCCGTATGGTGAGCGTACGCACGACCGGCACCTCGGACGACAACAACCACGACGTCGTCACCGCGAAGAGCGTGTACCTCAAGATCTCGTCCGACACCAGAACCGTGGGCTTCTACTACTCGCTCGACAACAAGACCTGGCAGCTCATCCGCCTGTTCAAGAACGAGTATCCCGCCAAGGTCTGGGTCGGCATCAGCTCCCAGTCGCCGATGGGGAATGGCACGAGTGTGCTGTTCCAGGACCTGGCGCTGACCCAGACGACCATCACGGATTTCCGCCTCGGACGGTAGCAAGCTCGGGCCGGAAACGGGGTCCGCTCGACGCTGGTCGAAGAACGACCTCCGTCACTGGGATGGGATAAACTGCCGCCGCCCATGGCCATCAAGAAGTCCGAGCTGTACTCCTCCCTCTGGAAATCCTGTGACGAGCTGCGCGGGGGGATGGATGCCTCGCAGTACAAGGACTACGTGCTGGTGCTGCTGTTCGTGAAGTACGTGTCGGACAAGGCGGAGAGCCAGAAGAACTACCTTCTGACCGTTCCCAAGGGCGGGCGCTTCGCCGACATGGTCGCGCTGAAGGGCAGCAAGAACATCGGCGAGGAGATGGACAAGATCATCGCCAAGCTGGCCGAGGCCAACGATCTGAAGGGCGTGATCGACGTGGCCGAGTGGAACGACGACACCAAGCTGGGCAAGGGCCAGGAGATGGTGGACCGCCTGTCCAACCTGATCGGCATCTTCCAAAACCCGGCCCTGGATTTTCGCGGCAACCGCGCCGAGGGCGACGACCTTTTGGGCGACGCCTACGAATACCTGATGCGCCACTTCGCCACCGAGAGCGGCAAGAGCAAGGGCCAGTTCTATACCCCCGCCGAGGTGTCGCGGGTCATCGCCAAGGTCATCGGCATGGGCCAGGCCAAGTCCAACAAGCAGAACATCCACGATCCGACCTGTGGCTCGGGCTCGCTGCTGCTGAAGGCCCACGACGAGGCCAAGCACAAGACGGGCTTCGATCTGGCCATCTACGGGCAAGAGATGGACAACGCCACCAAGGCGCTGGCCCGCATGAACATGATCCTGCACGACTGCCTGACCGCCGAGATCGAGCAGGGCAACACCCTGTCCGCGCCGCACTTCACGGACGAGAAGACCGGCGGCCTGCGGACCTTTGACTTCGTGGTGGCCAATCCGCCCTTTTCCAGCAAGGCCTGGTCCAGCGGGGTCGCGGTCGACAACGATCCGTTCAAGCGCTTCGACCTGGTCAGGGCCAGCGACTGGAGCGAGAAGAATCCCACCCACGTGGCCCCGCCGCAGAAGAACGGCGACTATGCCTTTCTGCTGCACATCCTGGCCGCCCTGAAGTCCACCGGCAAAGGCGCCTCCCCTAGACTTGTCCAGAGCCGAACCGAACACGCTCACGCTCGCGCAAGCGTTCGCGAATCTGCGTGTAGAGCCGAACCTGCTCTTGTGAGCGATCCTCCAGTACAACCGTCAGCGCGTAGGGCTCCTTTTCCAGCTTTTCAATCGCCCACTCGGGAACCGTGCGTGTGACGACGACGAATAGCTTCTCCTTCATCCACCTTGAGGTCTGCTCGATTGGTAGAGTGGCAACCTGAACCGTTCCGTTGTTGCGAATGCTGGCGGTCGGTCGGAAACCACGCAGTTCCGGCTTGAGCTTTTCCTGTTTTGCGTTGGGCGGCGCCCTCTTGTACAGGGCGAAGACCCGATCTGCTGTCTGCTGGCGCTCAAGTCGGAAGGAGAATGTGCTTCCCTTGTAGTCCAGCCGCGTACGGCGAACGAGCGGCGTGTGTGCGAGGGAAACAGTGATGCGTCTTGGGCGACGGTGCGGCGGTTTCACGAAATCGTCAGGGATGGGAATCTCGAAGAAGTGGCAGTGATTCTCTTCGAGATCGGACTCCGCGACGAGCGTGACCCTCCGCTCGGTAGACGCGAGAGCGGCCTCGACGTCGGGGCGGCCGAATCCAGCGAGCTGTAGCACCCGCTCTTCGTCTTTGGACAAATCGCCGGTGCCCAGGCGACTTATCGTGGCCTCTGGGACATGCGCATGCGCGACCAAAAGGGCTCGGAGGAGGTTGGCGGAAGCCTGTGGATATCTCTTGAGCAGCATCCCGGCGAGCCAGGTCACACGCGGTGCCGAGAAGCTGGTGCCGCAATCGACCTGGAAGAGGTTGCCGCCGTTTCCCGGGAGGAAACCGAGCGAGGTGCTGATCTCACCGAGATCGCTATTGGGGACCGGGGCAGAGGAGACGCGAGAATCGACGTGCCAGTTACCGCCGTATTCTACAAGCTCGGGCTTGATCGCCCTGCCGACGCTGAAGCCAGACCTGGAAAACGGCGAGGGCTCGTCAGCGAGCGCGATGGGGCGGTATGCCGGGTCGTTCGGAAAACGTTGAGACATCCGTGGCTTCTCGTGCCTGGCGAGACTTCCAACGGTGAGGGCATTGAGCGCCGGGGCAGGGTCGATCAGTCGCGCGGCAGGATCGAGCAGATAATCCGGGTACTCCTTCAGCCAATCCCGGGGAACATGATCGTTGCCGCGGAAGTTGCCGGCCGAAACGATGAACAAGACCTTGTGAAGCCGTGCCAGTTCGTCGAGCAAGGACGCCCAAGGCCCGACATGCCCGCCGGTATAGGGCTTGTCTTCGTCACCAAGTGAAAGGTTGAATATGCGGCAACCATAGTCGGCGACAAACGATTCGACCGCGGCGGCGACCTGGTTCTCAATCAGCTTGTCTTCGCAGAGGTTGTTCTCGTTGGTGAGACGCCCACTCAGAAGCCAGAACTCGGGCGCGAACCGCTTCGCCGCGATCCTTTGCGCAACGTCACCATAGAGCGCAAGCCCGGCGACCATTGTGCCGTGTCCGTGTTCGTCATCCGGTCCCCTGCCCTTTAGGAAGGACTGCGCATCCCCGACCGCAGGTCCAATGAGTGGATGGCCAGCCGCGATTCCACTATCGAGGATCGCGACCCGCGGGGCGCTCCCTGGTGGCGCTAGAATCGGTGGGATCTCTTGTAGTGGGACCTTCGTAAGCCTGAAGTCCAGGTGAATCCGCGGAGGTAGGTCAACGGTCCGAACATCTCGATGCTCAAGGATGGCTTCGACCCCTGGAAGTCCGGTGCGCACGCGAACCAGGACGAGCGTATCTCGGGCGAGGGAGTCCAGAACCTCGATCCCTCGCCCTCCGCTCCACTCAACAAATGAATCCAGCATTTGTTTGCGCTGGTCGGAACGCTCAAGTGGCCAAAGCTCGACGTCGAGAGGAAACGGATCGTCAACAGGCAGCCTTTCATAACCACGTTCGAGTGTCGGACCAAGCCGGTCCCTGCGCTGCCAGTTGTCCACGCCCTTTATTGCCCAAAGGACATTCTTCCTTGTGGGGTCCGCCCCCCTTGTCATCGCCTCCAGCCGCTTATGAAACTCCCCCTTGGCGGCGTCATCGACAAACACAACCACGATGGCCTTCTCTTCTTGGGAAACGAGCTGGATGCCGGGAATGCTTTGCAGCTCGTCTGGCGAAATCCCTTCGACTTTCAATTTCACCAACAAGCGGGGATCGAATCCAGCAGCGTCCTTTTGTGTGTTGGCGGATTCCGCCAGTTGCTTGAGGAGCGTCTGAGCATGCGCCTGAGGGTCATCGGGCTTGACGACGTGGCCAAAGCCGCCCCTCTTTCTCTTGGAATTGACCGGCTCGAGCCGCGTGAACTGCAGGTGTTCAAGATTGTCGGGTGCCACTGCGTCTCCCCCGGGAGCTGATCGTAATCCTAATCGTTCTTGTCCGGACTCCTACCCAGGACGCTGCGATGCTCTTCCCGTGCTCGGGCATCGCAGACCATGTCCACGGTCAAGAACTCGCGTCCCTTGAGAATCATCGCCTTTATCGCGCGGATGAGAACACGCTCCACATCGGCATGCGCGAACCCAACAAACCGGGCGAGGAAATCATCGTCCTCAAGGGGCAGCTCATGGCGAACACCCCGCAGCTTTGCCGAGAAGACTCTCTTCAGTTGTGCGGGGTCCGGCTTGTCGAGAAGGAGAACTTCGTCAAAACGTCGCCAGAGGGCGCGATCAAGAAGACGCTCGTGGTTGGTGGCGGCGATGAGAACGCTCTGACCGCGGTAACTATCGAGCATCTGGAGAAAAGCATTAACGACTCGGCGAAGCTCGCCGTGCTCGGCTGAATCCTCGCGCTCCTTGCCTATGGCATCGAATTCGTCAAAGAGGCCGACGAAGCGGCCGGCTGAGAGGAAGTCGAAAACCTTGCGGAGGTTCGCAGACGTCTCTCCCAGGAACGAGGAGACCACGGCATCGAAGCGCACGGTGACTAGCTCGATACCCAACTCGGTGGCAAGCGCTTCGGCCGTCGAGGTCTTTCCGCATCCAGGTGGTCCGTAGAAAAGGAGACGATGGATGGGCTTGAGACCATAGCCCGATAGAAGATCCGTTCGGTTCTGCTCGAGAAGGACCTCCTCGATGGTTGCCTTGTTGCCATCGGACAGGACGACGTCCTTGAGGTCTCGAACAGGGGCCCGGACCGAGAGCAGCTCCAACCCGCGCTCACCGTCCTTGGGAATCTGGTAGCTCACGCGGGGCCGGCTCGGTGCGTTGGCCGCCTCCCCGTAAAGGATGCGCTCGAGGTCGTTGGCAAGGAGATGGTGATTCTTTGCGCGTTCGTCGCTGATGACCCGCTCGGCAGCCTCGCGGAAGGCGCTATTGTCCCGTTGCGCTCCCGCGCGGAGAAGCTGGCGTAGTAAACGACCTTCAGCCATCGGACCTACCTTCAAACAACATAGCGCAAATCTCTCGCACTTCGATAGGGCGATCCCGGCCTGGGTACAGCATCTGCGAGCGACCTTTGGGGGGAGATGCGTCGTGCGCGACCACACCTCAAGCGCACGGCGATCTCTTCACCCAGGTCGACAAGGCCATGGACCTGCTCTTGACCAAGTACCTGCGCGCCGGGATCTCGTACCGGGGTCTGCAGCGGCTGGAAACCTTCCCGGTGCCCGAGGAGGCCCTGCGCGAGGCCCTGCTCAACGCCGTCATCCACAAGGACTACGGCAGCCACACTCCCATCCAGATCAGCGTGTACCCCTACCGCTTGATGCTGTGGAACCCGGGCGAGCTGCCCGAGGCCTGGACGGTCGAACGGCTGAAGCGCAAGCACCCCTCGCAGCCGTTCAACCCCGACATCGCCAACGCCTTCTTCCGCGCCGGCATGATCGAATCCTGGGGCCGCGGCATCGAGCGCATCTTTGCAGCCTGCCGGAGTAGCGGCTCGCCCCTGCCCAGCTTCCGCAACGAGCAGTCCGGCCTGTGGGCCGACTTCGCCTACGCCAAGCCCATGGCGCCGGTAGAAACGACGGTACAAACGCCGGTACAAACGCCGAGGCCCGAGTCGAGGCTAGAGTCGAGGCTAGAGTCACAGCCAGAGTCGGTCGAAGCCCGGATTCTGGAATTGCTGGCTAGAATGCCCCTCGGCCGGTCGGAAATCGCATCCGGACTTGGTCATAGGCAGGTTTCCGGCCGGCTCAACAAGCTCATCCTTCAGCTCCTGGCCCAGCACCGAATCGAGTACACGATCCCTGAAAAGCCCAATAGCCGGTTGCAGAAATACCGCTTGGTCACCGAACCATCACCGGAGCGAAAGGCCCCGCGATGACCGACATCGGCGAACGAGAGCGTTCCACCCAACGGCGGGTCGTTCGGCTGTTCTGCGACGAGCTTGGCTACGAGTACCT
>CAZYFU010000137.1:0-12057 GCA_964647025.1 uncultured Myxococcales bacterium
CTCGGGCAGCGGCGCGCGCTCGGCGAGCAGCTGGGTCAGGGTGTGTCCGGCGACGAACTCCATCGCCAGGTACAGCTGTCCGTCGTCGGTTCGACCGAACACGTACACCTGCACCACGTTGGGATGGTTGAGCTGCGCGACCGCCTTGGCCTCGCGCCGGAATCGCTCTTCCAGATCGGCCGAGCCCATCTGGGCGGGATTCATCACCTTGACCACCACCTGGCGCCCCATCTCGATCTGCTCGGCCAGGTACACCGATCCCATCCCGCCTTGGCCGAGGAGCTTGGAGATTCGGAACTGGCTGGCGATCACCTTGCCGTTCATGTCGGTCTGCTGGTTGTCCACGGGCGCCAGTATAGATCCCGACGGTCGGCAAGCACGATACGCTCCATGCATCGATCCGCCCGGCGGCGCCGGACCCGGGGGGCCCGCCTTGGGACCGTCAGGACCGGCTGTAGCCGACGGCGAGGACCACGCCCGAGTCGTCGCTGGTGATGAACACGCGTCCGTCGATGCCGATCTCGAGGCCGACCGGCCGATGCGGCCAGCCCGACCCCGTGTCGCCCGCGCCCGAGTACTCGAGGAAGGGGACGGGGTCGCCGCTCGGCATGCCGTCCTGTCCAAACGGAATGCGCACGACCTTGTAGCCGGTCGCCGGGCTGCGGTTCCACGAGCCGTGGAAGGTGACCAGCGCGCTGCCCACGAGCTCGGCCGGGAACGCGCTGCCGGTGTAGAACTCGATGTCCAGCGGCGCGCTGTGGGCCTGCATGACGAGCGCCGGCCGCGCGACGTTGGCCGTGTTCCGGCACCAGGTGTCGCTGTGGGTGCCGTCGTTCATGGTCGACGGATCCGCCCACTGCGTGCCACGCCCCATGCCGACACCGGTGGGCAGGCTGTACTCGCTCCAGCAATAGGGGTACCCCCAGAACCGTCCGGCCTCGGCGAACAGATGCAGCTCCTCGCCAGGGTTGTCGTTGTGGATGTCGCCGCCCAGGTCGCTGCGCGACAGGTTGTCGCTGCCGTTTTCGACGCCCCACATGCGCCCCTGTTCATCCAGCGTCAGCCCCACCTCGTTGCGCAAACCGGTGGCGAAGGCCTCGCCTTGTGCCCACGTCGACGCGTTGCCGAGGGCCGACGCCGGGTAGCGCAGAATGTGGGCGCGGTTGGTGTTGGTGTCGATGTTGCCCTGCGAGCCCACCGAGACGTACAGGTTGCCGTCGCCGTCGAAGGCGAGCGTGCGTGTGCTGTGCCCACCGCTCGGGATGCCTGTGACGACGGTCTGCGCGGTGCCGAGCGGTTGGCGACCGCCGCTGTAGGGCCAGCGATACACCGTGGTGGAGCTGGATGCGTAGAGGTAGCCCCCGTTGATGGCGATGCCATGGTTGAGGCCGTTGCTCGTGGCCAGCACCACGCGCTCGTTGCCTTCGGAGACTCCGTTGCCGTTGTCGTCGTGAAGAAGCGTGATTCGGCCTTGGCCTCGCTCGATCACCAAGATGTCGCCGTTCGCGTTGCGCGCGATCCCGCGTGGTGAGCCCAGGTTGCTGGCCCAGGTCCAGGCGCAGAATCCCGAGGGCACCCATGCGTTGGCCAGGGCGGCCGACGGCGGGCCCACGCACGTGCTGGTGCTCGGAGGCGCGTCGAGCGCCGAGTCGCCCCCCACAGGCGCATCGCCGGCAGCCGCGTCCAAGGCTGGAGAAGGGCCGAGGTCGAGCCGAGCGCCGTCGGGGCCGCCGTCCGGCGCTCCGCCCGTGCCGCCGCTGCTCGTGCCTGCGTCGAGCCCGGTCGTGCCACCGGTCGTCTGGGAACCGCCCGAGCCCGTGCCGCCGCTGCTCGTACCTGCGTCGAGCCCGGTCGTCCCGCCGGTCGCCTGGGAACCGCCCGAGCCCGTGCCGCCGCTACCCATGCCTGCATCGGTGCGCGTGCCGCCGGACGATACCGCGCCGCCGCTGCCCGTGCCCCCTGCACCGCCGCGTCCACCCGTCATGGCGATGCCGCCGGTCCTCGAGCTTCCGCCGGCCGCGGCGTCGCTGCCTGGGCCGCTGCCCCCGTCTCCGCACGCCGCGAGCAACACCGACAAGCCTGCCCAGAAGATCGAATCCAGTTTGACTCGCATTGCACAGCTCTCCCTTGAACTTGCTTCGATTGGATGGCGCCCAAGGATGTAGATGTCGCAGCCGCCAAGGCGTCTCAGGCAACTGCATCGCACCCATGCAACGGACGCACTGTGGGAGCCCTGGGCGAAACGCGGGCCCGTGCATCCCGATATTGCGCCGCTGTGCCCGTCCGCGTAGGCTCACTGGGTGAGGGCGAAAGGCGAGCGAAGGGAAACTGTCCGAGGGCGTGCCCGTCGGGTGCTCGCCTGCGCGTTGGCCCTCGCCGCGCTTGCCGTGCCCCCGGCACGCGCTGAGACGCGTGGCAAGCTGGTGGTGGCGCCCATCGAGGGCATGATCGACCTCGGCTTGGTGCCCTTCGTCGGCCGGGTCATCGAAGAGGCCCGCCGCGTTGGCGCCGCCGCCGTGGTCCTCGATGTCAACACCTTCGGCGGGCGCGTCGATGCCGCGGTGGCCATCCGCGACCAGCTGCTTCGCAGTCAGGTGCCTACGGTGGCGTTCGTCAACAAGCGGGCCATCTCCGCCGGGGCGCTCATCACGCTGGCGGCTGAGAAGGTGGTCATCGCCAACGGAGGCACCATCGGCGCGGCGACACCGGTGCAGCTGGGCGCGCCTGGCGAAGGCGGCAAACCCACCGACGAGAAGACGGTCTCGTACATGCGCAAGGAGTTCCGAGCCACGGCGGACGCGCGCGGGCGTCCGGGCTCGATCGCCGAGGCCATGGTCGACCCTGACGTGGTCATTCCCGGCGTCATCGAGAAGGGCAAGCTGCTCACCTTCACCACCGCCGATGCGATGGCCCACAAGGTCGCTGACCACGTCGCGGACGACCTGCCTGCGCTGGCGGCGTGGCTTGGGTACCCAGAGGCCGAGATCGTGCGGCTTGGCGAGAACTGGGCCGAGCGGGTGGTTCGCTTCCTCACCCATCCGGCCGTGGGCTCGTTGCTCATGTCGCTGGCCGTGCTGGGCATCATGATCGAGCTGCGCACACCGGGCTTCGGTATCCCGGGCGCAATCGGGCTCTTCTGCCTGGTCGCCTTCTTCTGGGGGCACGGCCTCGTGCACCTGGTCGGATGGGAGGAGGTCCTGCTGGTAGTCGTCGGGGTCATTCTGATCGGGCTCGAGCTGTTCGTCATTCCGGGATTCGGCGTGGCCGGCGTGGTGGGTATCGTCGCGGTGGTGGCTGGACTGACGCTGAGCCTGTTCGGCAGCGGAGCCTCGGGCGCGGCGATCGCGCGGGCGCTTCTGCGGGTGCTCGTGGCTATGCTCGGGGCAAGCGCGGCGTCGTTGGTGCTGTTGCGATTCCTGCCCCGCCTGCCGGGCGGACGCAGCTTGGTGCTGGACTCCGTTGTCGGCGATGGCGCCTCGGGCGCTGCGCACACGGCCCAGCCGGTTCCACTGACCGGACAGGTCGGCACGGCCGCGACCACGTTGCGACCGGCGGGCATCGCGATCGTGGGCGACCGGCGTGTCGATGTGGTGAGCGAGGGCGACTTCATTGCCGCCGGAGAGACGGTCGAGGTGGTGCTCGAGGCGGGTAGCCGTGTCGTTGTTCGTCGGCATCCAAGCAATCGCAGCGGAGGAGGGCAAACATGAACCAACTGGATCCTGGCATTCTCGGCGTCGCCGCGACCGCGGCCGTCGCCCTGATCGGACTCGTCGTGATTTTCTACATCGTGCCCATCCGGCTCTGGATCGCCGCTTGGTCGTCCGGGGCGTACGTCGGACTGGTCACGCTCATCGGTATGCGACTGCGTCGGGTGCCGCCGGCCACGGTGGTCAACGCGCGCATCAGCGCGGTCAAGGCGGGGCTGGCCATCCCCATCGACGCCCTCGAGGCGCACTTCCTGGCCGGTGGAAACGTCACGCGCGTGGTGAACGCCCTCATTTCGGCCGACAAGGCCAACATCGAGATGCCGTTCAAGCGGGCCGCGGCCATCGATCTCGCCGGGCGCGACGTGCTCGAGGCGGTGAAGATGTCGGTCTTGCCCAAGGTCATCGAGACCGCGCGCATCGCGGCGGTTGCCCGCGACGGCATCCAACTCATCGCGGTCTCGCGCGTGACCGTGCGGACCAACATCGATCGCCTGGTGGGCGGCGCGGGCGAGGAGACCATCATCGCCCGGGTTGGCGAGGGCATGGTCAGCACCATCGGCTCGGCGCTGAACCACAAGGACGTCCTCGAGAACCCCGATCACATCTCGAAGCACATCCTGTCGAAGGGGCTCGATTCCGGGACGGCGTACGAGATCCTGTCCATCGACATCGCCGACGTCGACGTGGGCGAGAACATCGGCGCCAAGCTGCAGATCGATCAAGCCAACGCCGACAAGCAGATCGCGCAGGCCAAGGCCGAGGAACGTCGGGCCATGGCAGTCGCGCAGGAGCAGGAGATGCGGGCGCGCGTCGTGCAGTCGGAAGCCGAGGTCCCGCTGGCCATGGCCGAGGCTTTTCGCGCGGGCAACTTGGGCGTGATGGATTACTACCGGATGCGCAACTTGCAGGCCGACACGGACATGCGGCAATCCATCGGCACACCCGAGGAGCCCACGCGCGGTAAGAAGTGATGGACCTTCCCTTCGAGCAACTGCTGCTCTTGGTCTTCGCCGCGGTCGCGCTGCTTCTGCGCATGTTGCAGGGCCGTGGGCGGACCGGCGGTGACGGCACAGCCGACGATGGCCACCGAGGGCCGCGCACGCAACCGCCACCGTTGCCACCGCCACGCGCGCCGCGACCGGCGAGGCCCCTGCCCAGAGCTTCGTTCGAAGGCCCTCCGCGCTCGGCCCGGGCGTCGGATTCGCCGCCACCACCTCTCGTCCCGGTCCCGCGGGCGAACTTAGCCCCCGCGGCCCCGGAGCGGAGACGACCATGGCCGGCCGAGGTCCTGGCCCGACAGGATGGCGTGCGCCGGGGGATCGTGCTCATGACGGTGCTCGGGAAGCCGCGTGCGCTCGACCCGCCTCCCTGAGCGGAGGACTACACGTGGCTACCGCTGGTTTCCGGCTCCTCCGGGGGCGCTGCTCACGCGCAGCTTGTCGGCCACGCGTTTGACACCGTCGGAGGTTCGCGCGATCTCGATGGCCCGCTGGCGCTCGGATTCGGTGGGCACCGTTCCCTCCAGGATGACCACGCCGTTGTTGGTCGTTACCTTGAACTGGGTCAGCTTGAAGCTCTCGTCTGCGGCCAGCTTGGCCTTCACGCTGGCCGTGATCGCGCTGTCCGACATCGCGGCGCCAAGCCCGTCACTCCCGACCTCGAGCTGATCATCGACGCGTGCCACGCCGTCGATCTGGGCCAGCGAAACGGCCTTGGAACGTTCCGCCTGCGTGTCGACCTTTCCCTTCAGCGTGACGACGCTGTTCTCCACGCTGACCTCGATGCGGTTGTTCTTGAGGTCGGAGTCGCTCTTCAGCTTCTTCTCGACCTTCTTCTGAAGCTTCGTCTGCTCCTGCCCCGTGACCTGTTCCTGCGCCGTGGCGAGGCCGCGCGCCCCCAGCAGCAGAGCAACGCAAACACCAAGCACCAGAGTCATTCGCTCCTTCATGTATCTACTCCCTTTCTATGCGGACCTGCGCCAACGCCGCGGTCGCATGTCGGGAGCGTCTTGCAAGGTCAAGACCAGCGACGACGAGTCCGTTCGAAGCTCCGTTCGCGGCGCTGACGAGGCTGCGCTAACCTCCGTAGGGGCATCCCAAAGCCATGTCGATCATACAATCGCTGAAGAAGCTAACCGACCCCATCCGGGCCCGTGACGAGGCCGCCGAAGTGAAGCGCCAGCAAGAGCAGCCGATCCGTGCCTCGCCTGCCGAGCCGCCCCTCTATCGTTGTCGCGTCTGCGGCACGGAGGGCTGCGATTCCGGCTACTGCCCCGTCTGCCTCGCTGACACCATGGTGCCGATCAGGCACTGACGGGGTGTCCGCTCGTGCACCCGGCATGGGGAGCCTGATGGACCGCTGCCGGGGGCCGGCGCGATGCCGTGACTTGCGCGGCAGCTGGACGGTGAAACCCGCGACGTCGCGTGCTAGGAGTAGGCATGCGTCGGCAACCCCCGTCACGCGCGTTGCCGCAAGACGCGGCTCGCTCCGCGCTGTGCAGACTATCCCCATGGAAGTAGCTGGTACGAACGGCTTTCACCTGCTCACCGACTTCGCCCTCATCTTGTGCGTGGCGGCCGCGACCACCGTGGTGTTTCAGCGCATCAAGCAGCCGGTCATCCTGGGCTACATGCTCGCCGGCATGATCGTGGGGCCCAATCTGCCGATTCCGCTCTTCGCGGACGAAAAGGTCGCCCACACCCTGTCCGAGCTCGGCGTGATCCTGCTGATGTTCTGGTTGGGGCTCGAGTTTCACCTGGGGCGCCTGGTCAAGGTGGGCGCCACCGCGGGCGTCGTCGCGGTCATCCAATGCAGTCTGCTGCTCCTGCTCGGTTACTTGACCGGAACCCTGTTCGGCTGGACCTCGCTCGAGAGCCTGTTCGCCGGATCGATGATCGTCAGCTCCAGCACCACCATCATCATCAAGGCATTCGACGAGCAGAAGATCGCGAGCAACGTCTCTCAGCTGGTCTTCGGCATCTTGATCTTCGAGGACCTCATCGGGATCTTGCTGCTCGCCATCTTGACCGCGGTCGGCACGGGCGGGGGTCTGTCAGCCGCAGCCATCGTCATCACCGTGGGCAAGCTGGTCGGTTTTTTGGTCGGGCTGCTCGTCCTCGGCATGTTGTTGGTTCCCCGCCTGATGCGCGTGGTGGTCAAGCTCGGCCGGCGCGAAACCATCGTCGTGGCCAGCGTTGGCTTGTGCTTCGGGTTCGCCCTGCTCGCCAGCGAGCTGGGCTATTCGGTGGTCTTGGGGGCTTTCCTGGGTGGCGCGCTGGTGGCCGAGTCAGGCGAAGGCAAGCGCGTGGAGGAGGCCATCGCGCCCGTGGTCGATGTATTCGCGGCGGTGTTCTTCGTCTCGGTCGGCATGCTGATCGATCCCTCTCTGATCGCACAACACTGGGCCGCCGTGCTCGTGCTGACCGCGGTGGTGGTGCTGGGCAAACTGTTCGGCGTCATCCTCGGGGCCTTCCTGGCCGGCTTCAGCGTGCGCACCTCGGTGCAAGCCGGCATGAGCTTGGCCCAGATAGGCGAGTTCTCCTTCATCATCGCTGGCCTGGGCCTTTCGCTCGGCGCCACGCGTAGTTTCCTCTACCCGGTTGCCATCTCGGTCTCCGCCATCACCACCCTGAGCACGCCGTGGTTCATCCGACTCTCCGGTCGTCTGGCGGAAGAGGTCGACCGCCGTATGCCGCATACCCTGCAGACCTACGTCAGTCTCTACGGATCCTGGTTGCAGGGACTCAAGACCAGCAATCGCCGACAGACGGTTTGGTCGAGCGTCCGTCGCCCGATTGGCTGGCTGCTGCTCGACCTGGGGATCATCGCGGCGATAGCGGTGGTGGGGGCGCTCAGCGCGTCGCCGGTGTTGGCCTTCGCACAGCGCAAGGCCGGGTTGGCGACCGGGGTGGGGCGGGCGATTTGGAGCTCGGTGACCGTTCTGTTGCTGGTTCCCTTCGTGGTGGGCGCGGTGCGGATGTCGCGTCGCCTGGCCGGCACCCTTGCCATCGAAGCGTTGCCATCGGGGCAGGCCGGCTTCGATCTGGCGGCGGCGCCACGGCGCGCTTTGCTGGTGACCCTGCAGATTGCCATCCTGCTCATCACGGGTGGCCCCCTGGTGGCGGTGGTGCAGCCCTTCTATCCTTCGTTTCCTGGCGTGGCGGTGCTGTTGCTCCTCCTCATCGTGCTCGCGTACCCGTTGTGGCGAAGCGCGACCAACTTGCATGGGCACGCCCGGGCGGGCGCACAAGCCATTCTCGAGGCCGTCTTTTCGCAAGGCCAGGCCAGTGCCGCCGACGGCGAACACGGCCAGGCCACCATGTCCCCACTGGCCCTCATTCCTGGGCTCGGCAGTCCCGCGCTGGTCACCATCGCGGCCGAATCGCCCGCGATGGGGCGCTCGCTCAAAGAGATCGGCCTACGTGGACGCACGGGTGCCACCGTCATCGCGATCAAGCGCAGCGACGGGCAGGTCGTCTACCCCGACGCCGACGACAAGCTCGGGCGGGGTGATGTGGTCGTGCTGACCGGCAGTGCGGAGAGCGTCGATCTGGCCAAGGAGACCCTGCTGGGGGCCGGTGACCCGCCAGCTCTCGCACCGATCCCGGGCGAGTCAGGCAGGTAGGCCTCGACCAGCCAGACACCTTCGGGTCTCCGCCCGCGAGGTGGCGTGGCGCCGCTTCTCGACCTCGGATGGCCGGGCAATGCACACGAGGAAGTCGCCGTACCGTCACATGGTCGTCACATGGATTCCGATAATGGAAGGGCATGACAAAGCGAATACGGCTTTCGGGGCTCCTGTCCCTGCTCCTCGTGTCCCCCGTCGTCGCCGAGCCCCTGGATACCGAAGCCATGCCCTCGTCGGCGGAGCAAGCTTCCGAGGCTCCGGCTGCGCTGCCGGCAGACCTCGTCACCAAAGTCGAAGCGCTGGAGGCCAAGGTGGACGGGCTCTCGGAAGGGCAAGTCGCGCTCGACAGCACCGTGAGCGGCCTCAAGAAGATCAAGCTGTCCGGATACATCCAAGGCCGCTACGAGCACAGCGAGGCCTCCTTCAACGGCCTTCGCACCGACGGTAAGTCGGCGGCAAACAGCGACCGGTTCCTGGTTCGACGTGCTCGCCTCAAGGCGGTCTACCAGGGGCGCAATGCCGAATACCTGCTGCAGATCGACGCGATCGCCGACGGTGTCTCGCTGAAGGATGCCGAGGCGACGTTCGTGGACACCTGGACCCCGCTCAAGCTCCGGCTGACGGTCGGCCAGTTCAAGGTGCCCTTCGGTCACGACCTCCTGCAGTCCTCGGGCGACCGCGAGATGCCCGAGCGGGCCGGCATCACGCGGGCCTACTTCGACGGCGAGCGCGATCGCGGCTTGCGACTGACCGCCAGGTACGAGTTCCTTCGACTGGCGCTGGCGCTGGTCAACGGCAACGGCGTGAAGGACACCTCGACCTACAAGGGCACCTCCCTGTACGGAGCCAACGACCCGAACGCGTTCAAGGACTTCGTGGGCAGGCTTGGCGTGGACTTCGGCTTCATCACGGGCGGTGTGTCGGGCTACTTCGGTCGTGGGCCGATGTCGACCACGGTCACCGCGGGCGCGACGTCGTCCGACCCGCCCACGATTGCCTACGACTACAAACGGCGAACCCGCCTGGGCGCGGACGTGCAGGCTTATCTGGACGTGCCGTCGGTGGGAGGGCTGGCGCTCAAGGGCGAGTTGATCTGGGGAAGCGACACCGCCATCGACTGGAACGGGATTCCGAGCAACCTGGCCACGAACGGAAGAAAGCTCGGGTGGATCTTCACGGCCGTGCAGAACGTCGGCGATCACCTGGGCATGGTCGTGCGGGTCGACCAACTCGACCCCAACACCTCGAAGGAGAAGGACAAGGTCACGATGGTCGGGGGCGGCGTGATGGCGTACGCGTCGAACAACCTGAAGGCCTCGGTGATCTACCAGCACCCCATCGAGGAAGGTCCGACCGTGAGCGACGACTCGCTCGTTGCGCAGCTTCAGGCACGTTTCTAAAGAACAAGGAGAAGACCCATGCGAACCATTGCGAAGCTCATGTTGATTGCCGGCCTGCTGGCGCCCCTAGCCGCCGAGGCTGGCACGATTACCGTGAAAGGCTCGGACACGATGGTGTTGCTCGGCCAGCGCTGGGCCGAGGAGTACATGAAGAAGACGCCCGGCGTGACGATCCAGGTGACCGGCGGCGGCTCGGGCACTGGCATCAGCGCGCTCATCAACGGGACGACGGATATCTGCCAGGCCTCGCGCGAGATGAAGGACGCCGAGAAGGAGAAGCTGCGCGACCGGTACGCGACGACCGGTGCCGAGATCGCGGTCGCGCGCGACGGCGTCTCGATCTACGTCAACGCGGCGAATCCCATCAAGGACCTCAGCATGGAGCAGCTGAGGCTGATCTTCACGGGCAAGATCACGAACTGGAAGGAGCTCGGCGGGGCCGATGCGAAGATCATCGTGTACTCGCGAGAGAACAGCTCTGGCACGTACGTGTTCTTCAAGGAACACGTGCTCAAGAACGCGGACTACACGAACCGCGCGCAGAGCATGCCTGGCACCGCCGCCGTGGTGAACGCCGTGTCCAAGGAGAAGAACGCCATCGGATACGGCGGTGCCGCTTACGCGAAAGGTATTCGCATCCTTTCGATCAAGAAGGACGCGGGAGGCCCGGCCATCTCGCCCGACTTGGCCCACGTCCAGGACGGAAGCTACGCGTTGGCGCGTCCCCTGTTCTTCTATGTGCGCAACAAGCCCACCGGCGAGCTGAAGGGCTTCGTCGACTGGATTTTGTCGAAGGAAGGCCAGGCGATCGTCGGCAAGGTCGGCTACTTCCCAGTCAAGTAGGCGCAGGGCCAGCTGCCGGGCGGAGCCACGCCTGTCAGAAGGGATAGGTCGGGGGTTCGGCCTGCACGGTGACCCACTGGACCTCGGTGAAGGCCTCGAGGTTGGCCTCGGGGCCGCCGATCCGCGAGCCTGCCCCAGAGGCCTTCATGCCCCCAAAGGGATTGACCACGTCGTCGGCCACGGTCTGGTCGTTGATGTGTACGCCGCCGCTCGGGATCTGATCGGCGATGGCGAGGCCCTTCATGACATCGCGGGTGACGATGCCCAAGGACAAGCCGTACTCGGTGTCGCGCGCGAGGTCGATGGCTTCCTCGATTGTGTCGAAAGGCATGACGGGCGCGACCGGGCCGAAGATCTCTTCGTGAAAGGCCGGGCAGCGGCGGTTCACGTCGGCGAGCACCGTCGGCCGATAGAACAGGCGGTCGTAGGTGCCGCCAGCGACCAGGCGAGCCCCTTCGCCCACGCTCGCGGTCACGATGGAATGAATGTGGTCGCGCTGCCGCGCATCGATCACCGGTCCCAGGGCGACCGTTCCCGTGGTCGGATCGCCGACGGGCAGGTGCTCGGCCTTGGCGGCAAGCTTCGTCACGTAGGCGTCGTATAGGTTGCGGTGCACGATGTGCCGGCCCGAGGCCATGCAGATTTGCCCCTGGTGTAGGAATGAGCCCCAGGCGCCCAGCGAGACGGCCTTCTCGACATCGGCGTCGTCCAGCACGATGAGGGCCGACTTTCCTCCCAGCTCGAGATGGACGCGCTTGAGAGAGGCCGCTGCCGAGCGGGCGATGGTCCGGCCTGAACGCGTCGAGCCGGTGAACGCGATGACGGCCGTGTTCGGGTCGTTGACCAACGCTTCGCCAACCTCGCCGCCGCCGGGCAGGACGCTGAGCAAGCCCTTGGGGAGGCCGGCCTCCTCGAAGATGCGGGCGATGATCACGCCACCCGCCACGGCGGCGCGCGGGTCTGGTTTGATGACCACCGCGTTGCCGAGCGCGAGCGCCGGTGCAACGGCCCGTATCGACAGCACCAGGGGAACGTTGAAAGGCGCGATGACCCCGACCACTCCAACTGGAATCCGCCGCGAGAAGCTCAGCCTGGGGCTGGGCGACCTCAGCATCTGGCCAAAGGGCAACGAGCACAGGCCCGCGGCTTCGCGACAAGCTTGGATGGCGAAGCTCGATTCGTAGGCGGCCATGCCCCCGATCGCGCCAACCTCGCGCATGATCCAGCCGTGAATCTCCTCCGTGTGGAGCGCGAAGAGGTCGGCCGCCTTGCTCAGGATCGCGACTCGTCTGTCGTAGGGTAGGCTGGCCCAAGACCTCTGGGCCACGACCGCCTTCTCCGTCGCCAGCGCGACGTCCTTTGCCCCCGCCAGGCCAACCTGACCAAGAGGCCGACCGGTCGCCGGGTCGATGACGTCGCGTACACCGCCGTTTCCCGTGCACCAGCCGTCGAGAAAGATTCGCCCGGTCCAAGTCTTGGG
>CAZYFU010000137.1:12157-16630 GCA_964647025.1 uncultured Myxococcales bacterium
GCCGCGTACGAGTTCGAGGTGGCATTGACCAATCGTCCGTCGCGCATGTCGAGTCGGCGGGGCCACAATCGAGAGAGGACCGACGTAGGCCTGCGCATCGCCACGACCAATCGCAACCGAAGTCCCGAGTCTCGGGCGATGCGGCGCACGTAGCCGGCTTCACCGCGCTCGTCGATCGAAGGGCAAGGGGGCCGGCCTGCAACGGCCCTCCCCTTTGCCGGCTCCGATGTCCGCATGATGGCAGTCGGCAGCGATGTCCTTCTGGAGCGGACTACCCGACGGGTCCCTTGCGCTCGCCTGTCTGTGGTGTTCGGGACCGTCGAGGCATAAGCTCGAGCCATGAACTCGCACGGCGCTCGCTCCGCGATGGTGACGTTCGTTTTGGCCGCCTTGGCGTGCTCCTCCGATCCCGGTGAAGTAGGTGTCTCCAAACCAGACGCGGCCACCGCCGCCGACGCTGCTGTCGACAGCCCACTCTCCGGCAGTAGAGACGCCGCTGCCGACAGCCTCACCACCACGCAGCGAGAGGATGCCGCCTGCCCGACCGGCCAGTCCTGCGGCGACGGAGGCGTGTGCGCCGCAAACGCGTGCTGTCCAGCCGCGGCTGCCTGCGGCGAGCTTTGCTGTCCTGGCGATCAGGTCTGCTCGTTTGGCACTTGCGTGGTCGTGGGCGCGGCTTGCGTCGACTCCAGCGATTGTACCGAGGCCGAGTACTGCGAGTACGCCGTGGGCTCCCCGCCGGACCAGACTCCGATGATCGACGCGGGCTGTGTCGGCGGCGGTCGAGCGGCGAGCGGGCGTTGTCTGCCACGTCCGCCCATCTGCACGGCAGTGGACGGTGGCAAGGACGACCTGTGCCTCGAGCGGTGCGAGTACCGGCCATCGGCGCAGGACTTCAAGATCGAGCTCAAGTACGCGTGGAAGGCCAGCGCAGGTGCGACCAGCAACGTCATGATGACGCCCATCGTGGTCGAGCTGGACGACGATGACTGCGACGGCAAGGTCACCGAGCGCGACATCCCCGACATCTTGTTCGTGACCTACCCGAGCAACGACCACTACAACGGGACGGGCGTGCTCTATGCCATATCCATCGTCGGGGGCGTGTTGCAGGAAAAGTGGCGGGTCTCGACCGGGGTCTACGCGACCAAGCAGATCGCGGGCGGCGATCTCGACGGCGTCTCCGGCGCCGAGGTGGTGGCCTGCGGGTCCGACGGCAAGGTGCACGCCTTTCGTTCGAATGGCGAACCCTATTGGATCACGCCGCAAGCGGTGGAGTGCTTCATGCCGTCCATCGCCGACATGGACGGCGACGGACATCCCGAGGTCGTGGTGGAGGGTGGAATCCTCGATGGTCGGACGGGCGCGGTGCTGGCCCCGCTCGAGGTGGTCGGCCCCATCATCGTCAGCGACCTCGATGGCAACGGTAAGCTCGACGTGGTCTCGGCCAGCCAGGCCTTCAACGCCGACGGCAGCCAGCTGGTCGCCACCGGGCTCATCGCCGAAGGCAGCTTCCGCGACAGCGGCGATTGGAAAGGCCCCTGGCCGGCGGTCGCCGACTTCGACGGGGATGGCAAGCCCGAGGTCGTGGCGATGGACAACATGAACCACGCCCTGTCGGTGTGGCGATACGACAGCGCGAGCGCGGCGCATTTCGTGACCCTGCGCGAGCCCATCGACATCAACGGCACCCTCGACGTCTCCCACTGCTCGTCGGGGCGCTGGGGGAACACCCATGGTGGCGGGGCGCCCACCATCGGCGACTTCAACGGCGACGGGATCCCGGACGTGGCCGTCGCCGGGGGAGTCGGATACGCAGTATTCGACGGGCGCAAGCTGATCGCCAACCCGCCCGTCGATCCTGTGCTGTGGGCCTTGCAGACGCAGGACTGCTCGTCGGCTTCCACCGGCAGCTCGCTGTTCGATTTCAACGGCGACGGTCGGGCCGAGGTGATCTACTCCGACGAACAGTACCTGCGCATCTACGAAGGCGACAACGGCCAGGTGCTGGTGCAGCAGTGCAACAGCACGGGAACGCTGGCGGAAAACCCCATCGTGGCTGACGTGGACAACGACGGTCAGGCGGACATCGTAGTGGTGTCGAACGACATGTCGAAATGTGAAGGCGGCTCCCAGTCCGGGGTCCGCGTCTTCGGCAGCGCCAGCGGCTCGTGGGTGCGAACCCGCCGCGTGTGGAACCAGCACGCGTACCACATCACGAACGTCGAAGAGGACGGCACCATTCCCCGGCAGGAACCCAAGAACTGGACCCAAGCGGGGCTGAACAACTTCCGCCAGAACAAGCAACCGGGACGCGAGTTCGCGGCTCCGGATGCCGTCGTCACCCTGGTACCCACGTGCGGCGATCCCACCGAGCTGGTCGCGGTGGTGCGCAACGTCGGCGAGGCCGTCCTGCCGGCCGGGGTGCGCGTGAGGCTGTCGGCGGTGGCAGGCGCGGACACCACGTCTTTGGCGGAGGGGGTAACCTCTCGCCCGCTCTACTCCGCGCAAGCCGAGCAGGTGAAGCTGGTCATTCCGCCGTCGGTGGCCTCGGCGGTCACTGCAGCAGAGAGATTCTCGGCCGTGATCGAGCTGGACGCCAAGTGGCACGAGTGCCGGACCGACAACAACAGCGCGACCCTGGTCCACATGCCGTGCACCGTGATCTTCTGATTCGAAAGCCACGGGCCGGAGACGAGTGGCAGATTCACAGGCGGTGAGGGTCGGCTTCCCCCGACGCCGTTTCTGATCCCATCGTCACCTTCACAGCGTCCAAGCCGCCTCCCAGCTCCGGATCCGGTGGGGCGGCTTGGGGCTGATCCTCCCAGGGCGTCTCAGAAGGACGCCTGCCCGCTGGACTCACCGCCTCGGCCAGGCGTCCGTCGTCGGCACGCCTGTGGTTGGCCCGCCACATGGGCGACACCTTGATTGGCACTGGCTGTCGGAACTTCAGGCAACTCCTCGAAGACCCGATGGAGCATAATCAATCTCGTAGTTCATCGAGGCAGCGGCGGTGGCTTGTCCCGAGCGGGGTCCGCAAACAGCACGCTGTGAGACCCAGGAGGATTCATTCATGAAGTGCAGTTCATTAGCCTGTTGCATTGGGGTTGCCTTTGGTTTGGGTTGTTCGAGCGGAACCCAGGCGGTGGATGGGCTTGGGGGCGCGGTTGGTGCGGGCGGAATGGCGGAAGGCCAGGGTGGGACGAAAGGGGAAGGCCACGGCGGATCGGAAGGGGGAGGCTTGGGCGGGGCGAAGAGCGGCGGCACGAGTGGAACCGGTCTGTCGGCGCCCTCCGACCTTTGCGTGGGGCTCGTGCAGGACAAGGATGCGCGTCCCATGACCAATCTGGCCAAGCCCGAGGTTGGTCAGACCGTGACCGATGCCGAGCTCGGCACGCGCATCCGACGCATCACCGCGGTCGCCGCCAAAGGCTCGAATCCAGTCATCAAGCCCATGTATTCGACCATCCCGGCATGGAACGCCGACGAGAGCTACTTGATTCTGTATGAGGTCGGAGGGGGACATCGGCTTTACGACGGGAAGACGTACGAGTACATCCGCAAGCTCGACATCGATCCGCCGGACATGGAGCAGGTCTATTGGCACACGTCGGATCCCGACATCTTGTACTACGTCGACGACAAGTCCTTCATTCGCTATCACGTGGCCGCGAGCCAGAAGGAGGTGTTGACGACATTCAGTTTCTGCGGTGACAGTGCCAGCGCGGGCGGAGATCCGATGTTCATGTCGTTCGACTCGAATCGCATTGGCCTGCAGTGCGGGAATCAGATGTTCATCTACGAGGTCTCGTCGAACTCCGTCCTCAGTCGCGCAACCACGAATGGCCTCGCGCCGCAGATGTCGGCCAGCGGCAATCTGGCATGGCTGGGCGACACCGGGAAGGTGACGGATGTTGGCCTGAAGACTCTGCGCACCTTGGATCTCGAAGAGCCTGATACCCATGCCAGCATCGGTCGTCTGCCAACCGGGGAAGACACCTGGAATGGTCACGTCTACGACGAAGGGCCGGACGGCAACGACGACATCGGCTCCGTCGTTACCTGGGACATGGCAAAAGGGACCTCTCGGGTGATCATTGGCCCAAAGACCGGGTGGCCCTATCCTCCGGGCGGCCATGTCTCGGCCGTGGCTACCCGGCAGCCGGGCTGGGTATTCCTTTCGATACAAGGCGGCGACAACACGGGCAAGAAGCTTCTCGACATGGAGCTGCTGCTGGCGAATGCGGCCACCGGAGTGGTCTGTCGGGCCGGCCGGCACCGATCCTTCGGCAAGGACAACACCAAGTTGGGCGAATCGTACTGGGCGGAGGCCCACAACGTGCCGAGCCCGAGCGGGACGCGCATCCTGTTCGGAAGCGACTGGATGAACGGCAGTACGGTCGACACGTACGTCGTCGAGCTGCCGTCCTACAAGCCATAGTCGCCGCGCCCTTCGCGGACAGACAGCTCTAG
>CAZYFU010000138.1:0-16566 GCA_964647025.1 uncultured Myxococcales bacterium
TGCTGGGGACAGAACGACAATGGCCAGGCTTCGAGACAAGCTGGCCCCTTCACCACGATCGCAGCGGGGCTGGGTACATCCTGCGGTATTCTCACCGATGCCAGTCTCTTCTGCTGGGGGACAGACGTACCTGGGGCGATGGCGCCCCCGCCCGGGAAGTTCAAGCAGCTGGGCGTGGGTTACGAACATGCCTGCGGCATCAAGACGGATGACACCGTTGCTTGTTGGGGATACAACACCGAAGGGCAGACCAAACCTGCCACGGGGACCTTCAAGCAGGTGGTCGCGGGACTGAGACACGTCTGTGGCTTGCGAAGCGACAACAGCGTCGCGTGTTGGGGCAGTAACACCTACGGACAGGCCTCCCCTCCGCCCGGGACTTTCGACTACCTGGCAGCAGGCGACAACCACAGCTGCGGCGTGAAGCCCGACGGCACCGTCGCTTGTTGGGGCAAAAACGATGCGCAGCAATCGACGCCGCCGACCGGGAAGCTATTCTGGGCTGTCGCGGCTGGCATCTCCCATACTTGCGGGGTCCTGCAGAGTACCGACGACAGTGTCAACCTGACCATCGAATGCTGGGGCGACAACAGCTACGGGCAGACAAACGCTCCCCCTGATCAAGTCGCTGGTATTTCGGCCGGCGGAGACCACACCTGCATTCTGACGGCCGACAACCAGAGGGTGAAGTGTTGGGGCGGCGGCCTATACCATGAGAGCTCGCCACCACCGGACCTGTAGGTGGGCCAGGGGCGGAATTGCCGAATCGCAAGCGCGGCGTGCCCGGAGCACTCCCCGCACGGTCTTTCTTCGGCTGGAGCCCCAACCGCCCACCACCGCGGGCGGACAGGATCGTGACACCCACGGACAGATTCTCGATGAGATATCCATCGAGCCGGCCAAGCAGCCTGTGAAGAATTTCGTGAAGGCAGCCGGAAGCGCTTGGGCGCGTCCGACCGGCTGGTTGACCTGAACGGCCCTTCGACTTGGGGAACGGCAGCATGGGGCGGGCCAAGGACGAAATGGACGACGCCGCCGGCTGTGGGGCTGGTCATGAGACGAAGGTGTCCCGCCCTCGGTGCAAAGGCGTCTCAGCGTGAGACGTCTCCGCGGTCACCGGCCTTGCCAAGGCACGGATGACGGGGCGGACAATACTGGCCCGTCGCTTGCTGTGCGCCGGGCATGATCGGGGCGCCATGGGTGCCCACCGCCGGCTCGCGCTTTGCGGTCTGCGAGACGCACTGGCTCGTAGCGGGTTCACACGCGACGAAAGGAGACACAGATCATGGGACTACTCGATGGCGTCCTCGGAAAGGTATTGGGATCGGGACTCAGTCAGGTGCTCGGAGGCAACACGCAGCACGCCCGTCTCGCGCAGAGCCTGCTCGGCATGTTGACTTCGGGAGGTGGCGGCGGGCTGACCGAGCTGCTGGGACACCTCAAGAACGGCGGTCTCGGCGATGCCGTGGGTAGCTGGGTGTCCACCGGCGCCAACCAACCGGTGACGGGCGAGCAACTGCAACAGGCACTGCCCGCGGACATGCTCGCCAAGCTGGCAGCCAAGGTCGGGCTCGATCCCGCCCAGGCGTCGAGCGGTCTGGCGCAGGTCCTGCCTTCGATCGTCGACCAGCTGAGCCCGAACGGCGCTCTGCCGAGCGACGCCGGGCTGCAGAGCGCCTTGGGTGGTCTCTCGAAGATGTTTTCCGGGAACGGTTGATGGCTCGCACCAACGCGGCCGTCGCACCCACCGGAACACCGTCAACAACGCGAAAGGGAACCGTGATGTCCATGTACACGTCGAAGATGAAGTCGGTCTCGAGCTCACTCGGGATGATCGCCCTTCTGTCCGCCCTCATCCTCTCGGTGAGCCCGGCCCTCGCCGGCGACGACAAAGCCGCGACCGGCCCCGTGGATCTGAACTCGGCCGACGAGGCCACCCTGCAGACGCTTCCCGGCGTGGGGCCGGGCATCGCCAAGCAGATCGTAGCGGCTCGTCCGTTTGCTTCGGTGGAGGATCTGGCCAAGGTCAAAGGCATCGGCCCCGCAAAGCTCGCGATCCTGCGTGGCAAAGTCACCGTCAAGGGCGCCAAGCCCGCCTCCGCGCCGCCCGCGGTCACCGTGCCCTTCCCGTCCGCGCGGCCGGCTCCGCTGGCGCCCGGTGCGACCAAGAGCCCCGCTTCGCTTCCCCTCGACAAGGTCAACATCAACACAGCCTCCGAGTCCGAGTTGGAGACGCTGCTCGGTATCGGCCCGGTCAAGGCCAAGGCCATCGTCGCTGGCCGCCCCTACGCCAAGATCGAGGACGTCATGAAGGTGCCGGGAATCAAGGCCGGAATCTTCGCGAAGATCAAGAACGGTATCACCGTCGAGTAGCCGGCCGAGCACGCGCCGCCGGGTCGTCGCGTGGCGCTTGGCCTCGATGAGGCGTAGCCCGACCGAATCACAGAGCCACCGGGTCTGCAGCGACCTCGACCAGGCCCGGCCTGGGCAAGGCGCGCACGATGGTTAGCGGCGCCCTCTTCGTCCGGCGAGCAAGGGTGGTGACCAATCTCGAATCGTGGCGTAGGCTCGCGCTAACACTGGGAGGCAAGGGGGCGCATGCGTTCATTCCATCGAATCCTGGGATCACTGTTCGTGCTCTGCCTGCTGGCCACGTGTGGCAAGACGAGCCAGACCACCAAGCTCGATGTCGGCGTCCCCGACACCAGTGGAACGAAGGCCGACGTCCCGGTGGGCGAGGCGCTAGACGCGGGGCGCGGGCAGACCGACGTTGGCCCGAGTGCGAGCGACGTCGACGGGGCTGGCGCGCTTCCCGACGCGGGTGGGGCGGATGCCGATGCCTGGAAGCCCTGGCCGGACGTGCCCACTGATCTTGGCGAGGCCGAGGTGGGGCTGGTCAAACCCGACGGCGCGGTGGACTCGCCACCGTCACTCGACGGCAGCCGGGCCGACGGGCCCGCCGATGGCAGAGTGCTCGACGGAGGCACGGGCGACGACGAGATCGTCCGCCTCTGCGCCCTGGCGGCTTCGTGCGGCTACTACGCCCCGGTCACCTCGCCGAGCCAGTGTGTCCAAGAGTTCGCCAAGACAGCATCACGCGGCAGCGACCTCCTGATCAGCCACCTGCGCGGTTGCGCGAACGCGAGGGGCTGCAGCGAGTTTGGTGCGTGTTGGGGCGGTGAGCTCTTTTCACTCGACCGCATCGTCTGGAACGGTGGCTGCGAAGGAGATAGCGTCAGGCTCTCCGCGTCCGGCCGCCCCGTGTACTTCGATTGCAGCAAGGTGGGCGCTTCATGCGTCCAGCCGGCCACCTCCGCGATCAGCGCGACCTGCAACGCGCGTCCCTGCTATGGCGAGGACCGTGCCGTCCCCTCCTGTGCCGACACGGTCCTCACCACCTGTGGTGGGTGGGCCGAGTTCATCACCATCGACTGCGCTCGCATCGGGCTGACGTGCAGCGTGGATGACCGCCAAGCCGAATGCGTCGGTAGCGGCGCGGTCTGCGACCCGTCGTCGGACAAGGTCACCTGCTCTGGCTCGGTCGCTACCTACTGCGCCGGTGGGGCCCTGGCCACCATCGACTGCGCGAAGAACGCCTTCGCCACCCGTTGCGCCAGCGGCGCACCATCGACCGAGCCTTGCGCTGCCGCCGGCCCGGAATGCGACCCGTCTACGTATGTCGGAGGCTGCGACAACGTCGGCATGCAGATGTGCGTGAACGGCTACGTGGTCTCGGTCGACTGCCACGCGCTCGGCCTGGTGTCATGCACCGTTCCTGCGACGAGAAGCTACGCCTCTTGCAGGCAAGGGGTCTGACGTCACCTTGGGCGACGCTGGTGACCGTGGCCTACTCTACGAACGGCGGGATCGGGCGGCGCCAGGGCAGGAGCATGGGCACGCGCCGTCGATACGCCTGGTAGGCCGAGCCGAGCTCGTCCGTGAGATCGCGTTCTTCGAGGGTAGCGCCCAACCAGATCCAGGCGGTCCACAGCAGGTTGAAGAGCAGCCCGTCTGGGCCCACCTCGGCATTGCTCCAGATGAGCACGATGACGAAGGTGTACAGAGGGTGGCGGACCCAGCGGTAGGGGCCGCGCACCATCAGACGCGCGACTGGCGCAGCCTCGCCGCGCAGGCGGGCACGCAACGGCCGCAAGCCCAACATGTCGAACCCTTTCAATGAGACCGCGCCCCAGACGAAGCCGGCGACGCTCGCGGCGCCGAGCAAGCCCATGAACAATCGCGCCGGACCGTGCAGGACGAAAAGCGGCGCGCCTGCTGGCTGCCAGAACACGACCACCATCACCAGGGCGACGCCCGAAGCGACGCTGTACATCGCCCCGAAGTAGTCGGCCGGGACGATGCGCGCGAGGCGGGCGCGCACCGGCTTGCGGACCATGCCGCTGTGCTGGACGAAGAAGATCAGCGACACGGCCGTGTCCCAGACCAAGGCCCACGACGGTCCGCCTGGTAAGCGCACGAACGGCTTGGCCTCGTGCGGAGCCAAGGCGAAAAGCAGAATCGCCCCCACTCCGAAGATCACGGCCAGCACCATGGCGGCCACGACGATCACCTTTCTCACGATGGATTCCATGTCCTGCTCCTGCGGGGCGAAGCGCCTCCTGCGACCAAAGACGCCAGCCAGATGAAGAGGGATACGCATGTCTGAAGCAGCGGACGACCGAGAAGGCGGTGTTCTTCGAGGTGTATCCTTTCCTGGCTCCTCTTCGTCTTCCTGCCAACAGCCAAGAAGGGAATTCCAAATGACAGGGACGGAACGACTCCAAGCGAGCGACGCCTGCCGCTCCAACGCCCTCAGGATGGGCCACTGCGCGCCGACGGTGATGCAGACGCTGCTCGACCAGCTCGAACGCCCGGCAGACGCGATGGTCAGGGCCGTCGGCGGCCTGCCGGGCATCGGCGGACCAGGTGAATGCGGCGGCGTGGTCTCGCCGCTCATGGTTCTGTCCTTGCTCGATCCTCCGCGCTCCGGGACGGCCGACCTGCCGCCGAGCATCCCGCTCGGCCAGGAATACCTTCGCCGGTTCCGGGAGCAGCACGGCAGCGTGCTGTGCAAAGAGGTCGGCAAAGACTGCATGCGCTGCTGCTATCGAGCGATGGTGCTGTCGCCGCCCCTGTTCGACGACGTCGTCGCGCACAGGGCGGAGGCGGGCCGGCACGTTGGCGAGCAGGCGAAGGCCGCGCAAAGGCATTTCCTCTCGGCGCTCGGACGGACGGAGTTCCATTGCGCCCATGGCGTCCTCGACCAGCTCGCCGACGTCGTGGCGGTGACGGAAGAGATGCGGGCTGCTTCGGCGATCTTCGTCGGCGGGATGGCGCTGACCGGATCCACATGCGGCGCCCTCGCCGCGGGGGCCATGGCGATGAGCGCGAAGGTGAGCGGCATCGAGCGCAGCCTCTTCCGGACGCTCAAGATGCTCGTGACCATGACGTTCAGCGTGCCACGCGCGCTCCGCGATCCCATGAACGCCTTCAACCCGGCCATCCGCACGACGACGAGCCTGGCCCGCTGGTTCGGCGACGAGTTCGGGAGCACCCGTTGCGCCGACCTGACGGGCGCGGATCTCTCGTCGCCCCACTCGGTCGCCGGCTTCTGCGCGGATGGCGGTCTCGAAGCCTGCCGGGAACGCGCAGGCCGGGTGGTCGCCAAGGTGCGAGAGATGCTGGCGAAGGAGGCGTCGACACGGCCCGTCCGGCGTCAGGAGGCCGGTCCCGCCGGCGCGCAGGCTTGAGCAGCGCAAGGCCGTCGCGCCCGCTCAGCTCTTCTTCAGCTCTTCTTGGGCTCGCAGACCAGCACGCCCCGATCGTCGCAGTAGAAGGAGCAGCCGGCCTCGAGCGAGGCGCGCAGAGCCGCGCGGGCCCGGTGCAGGCGGATCTTGGCGTTCTCCACGGTGATGCACAGGCTCCTCGCAATCTCGCCTGCCGTCAGCCCGTCGAGGTCGTGCAACAGGAGCACCGTCCGATACACGCTCGGTAGATCGAGCAGGAAGCGCTGCACGCAGGCGCTCATCTCTTGCTGCTCGACCAGGCGCTGCAAGCCCGGCACGCCGTCGTCTTCGGAGGCGATCTTCGTGGTATCGACGTCGTCGGCCACATCCGGCTGCCGACTGCGCTTGCGCAGGTGATCGATGGCCACGTGCGTGGCGATGCGGAACAGCCAGGCGGCGAGCGCCGCTTCGGCGCGCAGCTGCTCGACGCCCATGTGGGCCTTGACCAGGACCTCTTGCAGGACGTCCTCGGCCTCGGCCGGATCCCTCACGATGCTGCGAACATGGTCGAGCAACGTCTGACGATAGCGTCCGAGGTCGTTCGTCAACTTCGCCTCCACGGCCCGCGATGATGGCATGACTCTGCTCACGTGGCCATCATCGGGACAAGCATGCCAGCGCGGACCAACCAGTTCACCCGCGCTCTTTCTCCGCTCCGCAGCCGCACGCAGACGGCGACTCTCCCGGGTCCGGCTTCTCCTCGAGGATGCAACAGTCGTTCGTCCGGTCCCGCAATGAAAAGCCCAGCCGGCCCGCGGCGGATTCGATCTTGTTCGCCGCGGTCCGGGCCACGGCATGCGCCGCCGCCAGGGCGGTCTCGATCTCTCCCTTGCCGCAGTCGACGGCCTCGGCCTCTACCACGTAACGCTTGAAGAGCTCGGTGGAGTTCGTCGCCAGGGTCGCGCCGGCCAAGAGCAGCGCCGTCAGCTTCTCCTTGTTCGAACGAAAGTCGGCGTCGAGCTCCGCCGACGACCCTTGCTCGTGTTCGGCCCACTCGGCCATGGCCCGCGTGGCGCACGTACCGGCGTAACGTCCGGTCTCGATGGCCAGTCGAATGCTCCGCTCGCAGGCCCCCTCGGCCCGTGCCGCGCGAATCAACGTCCGCGTGCACGGTCGGCACCCCGCCGCGGTCGCGGCGCCGAGCCCTACCAATGCCTTTTCCATGGCTGACAAGCCGCCTTTTGACATGTGCGCACCTCTCGTGAGCGATTTCCCCTCGAGACGACGGCGGGACGAAGAAGGATACGGGGCTGCCCCGCCGTTCGAATCGCCTAGCGGCGTTTTGGGGGCGGCGCGGCTTGGGGAGCTTCAGGCGTGGCTTGGCATCGGGACTTTCGGAACGCGCCGCCTCCATCGCAGCACTCTCCGCGAACTCCCGCGTGAACGCCGCAAGGAGCGCCGTCAGGGCGTCTTCGACTGGGCCAGCAGGCAATGTGATCGTGATTGTCGTGAAGTGAACGCCAGGAAGGATGCAAGCGGCGCGGGACTTCCGCTCCATCGTCGCTTCGTACTTCTCAGCCGCCCCCTGGCTCGACTCTGTTGGTACGTGCCCGTCGCCACGGACGCGTCCGCTGCGCGAAGTTCCTGACGGGGTAGGCTGGTGGATGCCTGGCGGCCTCCGCCGCGAAATCGAGACTGCTCGGCCACCAGTGCAGACGAGGGCTGTTGGGATCAACGGTCCCGATTCCGCCACCTCGGCTGCGAGCGTTTTCGCCTAGGCACGCAAGCGAGTCCCTCCTCGTCGGTCACGTACAACCGCTTGTAGCCGCTCGCGAACGTGGACATCTCCATCGTGCAGCCTCCCTACGGAATCATTGGTTGTGTCCCGTGCATCTCACAGGTCCTCGTTGTGGCATCGAGCACGGCATCTCCAACCAGCGAATGCAATTCGCTGGCGTCGTCCGACTTCGAAGTAGCTGAGGACGACCGTGCGGTGACTACCAAGCTCCGTGCCCCGCTTGGCCAAATGAAGCGCACCTCTCGTGGTCTGGGGCTTCGTCAAACCGCCCTCGATCGGTGCCGCGAATCTCCAGCAACGCTCGATCGAGGGCAGAAAGTGCCCCTGGTTCGGCCGGGTCGACCGAGACGAGGGCCGCGAGAGGGGCGCCGTCAGCGTCCACGACCTGGCCGTGCAATCGCTGCAGCGGTTGCGAGACATGCGATGTGACGGAATGTCGAGCACCGACAGAGGTCACGATCGTGTTCGTCCCGACCATCGCGAGCGTGCCCCCCGTACCACCCGCGGTCGAGAAGAAGGTGATTCTTCCTTCGGGCACGCCATTCGGGCCGAACGACATCTTGCCGAGGTCATCCGAGCAACACGCCTGATGAGCGAGTTGGAGGGTGTCTGCTCTCTCCACGAACCAACCTCCGCCTGCCCCACGCATCGGCTTGCCGTTCGCGTCCACCAACGTCAGCTCGACGAGGGGCGCACGGCGGAGCTTGACCACGCGTTCGTGGAGGCGGGCCGCACTCGTGAATGCGTCGTTCGACAAGTATTGTGGAACGTACCCGGCCGCGGTGAACGCCACCGAGGCGCCGTTCCTGCTTCGTGTCACCGCCCCCGAATCCTCGTGTTGCACACGCGAGAAAACCAAGAAGCACTGCCGCGCTGACTACCGCGAACCCCGCACTCTTGTAGACGGTTGAGCTCGTCAACTGGACATCCAAGACGTCAACCTGGCGAGAAGACGCGCCTCGCGAGTCGCGACGACGAAGCGGCGAGCGAAAAGGCGTCCGATGCAACCATTCCCATCACCCGTAACGTGGACCCGAGCATACGGCGCGGACCCGATCACGACCGGCCTCGCCGTCTTCGGCGGTGGCATCAGGGTCGGTCGCAAGATGTACCGGCACAGGACCACCGAAACCGCCACCGGCGCGTCGGGAGGTATGGCGATGAGAGAGGCGCCGGCGGGGAAGAGCGAGGCCATTTGCTTCGCCCCCGTGCCCGTCATGCGCGTCAGGCGCACGCGCCCGGAATGCACTTGGGCGTACTGCCACCACCACACGCACCAAGGATTGCCACGGGGCTGAGCCAATGTATTCTCTCATCGTTTCCAATATGCAACTCGTCAACCAAACCGCCGTCCCCTGTGCCTTGCAGATCTCCCAGCTGGAGCCGACGGCTCACCGCTACGGCTTGCTCACCGCCAAGGCGACCTTCGCCGCGGCCGCAGATGGCAGCGTCCACTTGGACACGCAGGCGCCGTACCCGATCTTCGGCAAGGACGTCGAGACGCCGATGGGTCTTCTGCCGTCGGACGCCGTTCCGAGGCGCGACCCAGTCTTCGAGGTGATCACCCTGGGCGCCGCGCATGGCGGAAAACGCGGCTCGCAGACCGTCGAGCTGTCGGTCGGGGAGCATCGACAGCGCTTGCTGGTGTTCGGTGACCGCTGGTGGGTTCGCTCTGGCAACCAGTTCGTTCCGTCGCAACCCGCGCCGTTCGACCAGCTTCCTCTGGGCTGGGGGCGGGCGTTCGGCGGCTCGTGCGAGTGCTGGATCGATAGCGAGAGCGCGATGGACCTCGAGCATCCCATGAACAAGCTCGGGCGCGGGTTCGACGCCGAGAAGCTGGCCCGCGACCTAGGCCCGGCGTTTCGTGCGCCGGCGGGATTTCCACGGCTGCCCGCCGACTATCGGCGGCCCCTGCCCAACCTCGAAGATCCTCGCTGCCCCGTCCGTCGATGGGAGGACGAGCCTAGGCCCTACTGTTGGGCCACCATCCCCACCGACCTCGGGGTGCACATGCAGCGGGCCTTCGATCACATGCGCAGCACCGGCCAGGCGCTTTCGGAGGAGGAGATGTTACGCATGGTGTACCACCGCGCCCACCCCGATTGGATCATCCCGGTTCCCAAAGCCGGCGCGCTGGTGACGTTGCAGGGCATGACCCCCGAGGGCGTGTGGAGCTTTGTTTTGCCACGACTCCGGGTACTGGCCGACTACCAGCTGGATGACCGGTCGGGCAGCCGCGAGCTCGTGCCCCAGATGCTGGTGCTGCTGGCCCACGAGCTGCGCTTCTACATCGTCTATCGCCATTTCTTCACCATGCAGCCATCCACCGGTACCCAGCGGTCGTTTCGCATTCGCACCGAGGAAGGTTGGGCCTCATGAGCAAGATCTCGATACAGAGGGACATCTGTCTCAACCTGGTCATCCCGTTGACCGCGACCCACGACTTCATACCCCTGCCGCCTTTCCCGCCGGTGCCGCCTCCGTTGCCGGCCGCGCCCCTATCGCTGGCGGCGTGTGCTATCGAGTCGCCCGTCAACGCCTGGTGGCCGCCCGGCTACGCCCTGGGCGCGAACAAGTTCACCACCACGGTATTCCACAGCGGCATGCTCATCTGCCTCGACGGACACGACTGCGGTAAGTTCATCCCGCACGTGCAAGTCGCGCCGGCCCCCAACAACACGCTGACCATCCCGCAGATCGCCCTGTCGTCGCGCAAGGCGAATTTCAGTGCGAGCACGGTCAAGATGAACGGGAAACCCGCGGCGTGCATGACGCTCATCGGGTGGCCGCCCACACCGATGACCTACTGTGCGAACCCGATCAGCATGCCGCTGGCCGACGCCCCGACCAGCCATCTCAACTCCGTGACTGTCGGGATGACCTTCGCCGACTGGTTCGCGGGGGTGTTCGCCATCGCGGTGAACATGATCTTGGAGTTCGTGATGTTCAAGCGCGGTGGGGGAACGAAGGCGTTCGGGCAGGGCGCGGGCAAGATGATCGCCAGCAACAAGGCGGGGAAGTCCGTGGCGTCCCTGCTCGCGTCCAAGTTCATCGGCCAGATCAAGCCCAAGAGCTGGAAGGACTGGGGGATCAAACAGGCGGTCGGCGTTCTCGTCGGGGCGGTTCGCATCGCGGCCACCGGCGAAGGTTCGGTCGGCGTCAGCCTCCCCATCGGCGGACCGTTCCTCGGCGCCACGGGCGCGGGCTCGGTGACGTTCTCCGGCGGGGCTCCGTCGGGCTGGTCGGCGGGGGTCACCGGCAACGCGGGGACGGCCAGCGCGAACGCCGACGTCGGCAACACCGGAGTCGGCGCCGGCGTCACCAGCAGGCATCCGCTGGGGCTGGGGCAGGAGAGCGCGACCTACAAGTCCGACAAGGGACTCACCACCACGGACACCGACATCTCGGATCCGTTCGGTGGATTCCACAACAGAACGGTCACCGAGACGCCGAGCGGGACGCAGGTCGCCGACAGCCGTGCCCCCACCTCGCTGCCCAACTCGCTATGACCGCGCGCAAGCCCATCCACGACGATTTCGATGCCATCGTCGATCTGTTCCCGCCCGACAGCCCGGCCGAGATGGCATACGGGCTCGTCAAGTCGACCTTCGAGCTGACGGAGCGGGGCGCTCGGCGTACGAAGGCCGAGCCCCTGTACCACGACCTGCGCGACCCGGAGGTCACCCCCAGGTGGGCGCCCGGCAGCGACTTCTGGCCGACCAAGCTGCAGACCGACGTGGCCGTGCGCGGACAAGCCCACAGCCCTAGCGGCCGCCCGGTCGCGTCCACCCGGGTGCGGGTGCTGGTCGGGCCGCACAGCAAGAGCATTCTCGTGTACGGAGATCGCCAAGTCCTCTGGTCCGAACGGGGCAACGTCCAGTTCGGTCCTGCCGAGCCCTTCACCGCGATGCCGATGGTGTGGGAACGCGCCTATGGCGGTTGGGACCGCCGCGTGCCCGTCGATCCGCCCACGACCGTGGCCGACATGGCCCGCATGGAGTTCGACCATCCGGGCGTCTATCCCCGCAATCCCTTCGGACGTGGCTACCTGGTCGTGGACCAACCCTGCGATGGGGCGCTGTTGCCGAACCTCGAGGATCCGGCGCAACCGCTTCGTCCCGAGACTTACGTCACCAAGGATCCGGCGCTGTGGTATCGGCAGCCGCTGCCCGCGTGCCTCGAGTTCACCAACGCGATGATGTTCCATCGCCTGTGCTGGCTGGGAGCCCAGGCCTGGTTTCCGCCGCCCGCCAACGCAGACCTGGCCGAGGTGCGCCTCGGCGTGCTGCCCCCCGACTATCCCGCCCTGGCCGGCTCGCTCACGTCGGCCCCCCAGGTGCTGCAGGAAGGGGCCATCGGAATGGTGTTCGATCCGCTGCCACCGGGGACGCCGGTCGTCGTGGAGGGGATGCACCCGGCTCGCCCCCGACTCGAGTTCACACTCCCGCCGCCGCCGACCATCGAGATGAGCATCGACGGCAAGCTCTATCCTCAGGCGCCGCAGCTATCCAACGTGCTCATCGAGCCCGAGCACCTGCGGGTCTCGCTGACCTACGTTGCCCGCATGGAGGAGCTGCCGAGGGTGTTCATCCCCGGGATCCACGCGAACATTCCCCTCGCCATGCGTGTCGACCGGACGCACGTGGTTCGCTACGCATGCCCACCGACGCTGCGAGAGCTGCGGAAGGCGGCGGCCGAGAAGGAAGGCTGATGCTTGGCAGGGTTGCCAGCGAGGCCTCACCGGAGGCGGTCGCCGCCGCACGAGCCATGTCGCGCTCGCTCGCGGCCGCAGAGCCCGAGTCCATGTTGCCGTGCCCGCTGTGCGCGGCTGCCGTGCGCGGCGACAACCTCGCTCGCCACCTAGAAAAAGTGCACGGCGAGCGCCAACCATCGTCAGAGCCCGCGCCCGGCACCTATCGCTGGACCGGGCCGTTCCGCCGGCTGCCGCCGCTCGCCTTCCTGCCGCTGGTCGCCGCCGCCGGCTGGGCCGCCCTGGTTCTGGTGGCCGGCCTGCACCTGCCCGCACCCGCGGATCTGGTGATCATCACGGCGCTCTTGCTCACGTTCTTCGCCCTGGTCATCGCCGCCGAGGCCGATCGGCTGACCGCCTCGATGACCTTCGACGGAAAGACGTTCAGCCTGCGCCGTTCGCTGGGATTCCGCAGCAGACGGGTGCACCTGCCCGCGACCCTGGAGGTTGGCAGCGTGATGGAGAACGTCGTCGCCAACACCCGGATCGGCGACCAGTTCTACGCCTACGACAAGGGCACCCGAAGGGTCGGCGGATACCTGCGCCTCGACGACGGTGCAGGCGAGATCACCGTCGCGGGCAACCCATCGGTGAAGGAGCTCTGGGACGGCTCCGACCTTCGGGTCGGCAAGCGCCGTCTGCGGTACGACCTCCGGCTCGACCCGCCCGCGTTCGCCACACTGGTCTACGCATTGGCAGCGCGCGGGATGCTGCATCCGCGCCGGCGCCCGAATTCGGGCCTCTGACAACGTCATCGTCGAATGCGCATGCATTGTCTCCGACGGCTCGGGTTGCTGCTGCGACGGTAGAGTCACTCACCACGCGAGCCTCGCCTCGTTGCGATCATACTGGCGCCGGTGGAAACCCAGCAGCCCGACATGAACGGCAAGGTGATCGCCAGCCAGTTCCGAATTTCCAAGCTCCTCGGCCAGGGAGGCATGGACTCGGTCTACCTGGCCGAACAGATCGAGATGGGACGACAGGTGGTGGTCAATGCGATGAACCCCGCGCAGATGAGCTCGGCCGATTTGGAAGAACGATTCCGGCGCGAGGCGAAGGCGGTGGCGCAGCTCAACCACGGCGGCAGCGAGGGCGCTGGAGGTGAGCATCGTCCGCTCCATCGGCCGCATCTTTGATGTGGATCAGGTGCTGTGGCTGGCCACGTACACCGCGAACACAGAGCCTCGACTGTCGTCGTAGCCCAGATTGAGCACTCGCCCACTGGGCAACGTCGTCTCGACCGTCCGAAGGCTCTTGGCCTGGTGTGGATCCCAGAAGTCGTGGTCGGGGCCAAGCAGTCCCCTCTCTCCAGCCCGGAACAAAGACGCATCGACCGGCGTGCTGGACAGGAAGCCTGACCAATCCGCGGCGGGCAGTTCGATCTTGACCGCGATCAAATCGTCGGCGCCACGTTCACGGTGGACCCCGATGAGCTTGGTCGTGGCAGGGAACGAGACGCCGAGCTCCTTGCCGAGAGCTGCGAGGGACTCTGGAGAGGACTGCGCCGGTGCCCGAGGCGCAGACTTACAGGCGCTGCCCCCGAGCGACAGCGTCAACCCGATTGCGACGACTGCGTCCGCCCAGGCCCGTGAACAGCGTGGCCGGCGCGGGCAGTGCGCGTGATGGTGGTGTTGTGCCGACATGGAATCTCAGCGGCCGCCGATCGGCGTGTCCAGTTGTTGCTTGGAGATCTTCTCGCCCTTCTTCCAGATGAAGCGTCGCTTGAAGCTGCCGTAGCAGTTGAACTCCTTCGCCAACCCTTGGCTGTGGAGTTCGCCCATGAAATGGTCCGTCACGGTGATTCCCGCGAAGGTGACCGATTTCCCCGCGTCCCAGTTGTGGCGGTCGTAGAACTTGTACTCGAACTCCAGCTCGTACTCCGAGCCGGCCTTCACCGTCGCGGTGCCCTGTCCCCATTTGGTGTACCCGCCAATGGCGAAGAACCAGTTGCGGCTCTCGGCCTGGTAGTTGTAGCCGTTCTCGGCCTTGCGTGAATGGATGGTGTGTTTCCCGACGGGAAGGCTCTCGACGAGCTCCTGGGCCTGCGCAACCTCGTCCAGATAACGCTGATAGGCCGAAGGTACCTCTTTGACCATCCCTTCGAGATCGATGGTGTAGGCAGTGCCCACGTTGCCCAGGTAGTGGATCATGTGTTTGGTGGCATCATCGCCGATGATCGAGGGTTCGATCCCGGGCATAGGGTGTAGTTGACATAGTCGCCGTTATCGGACACGCATCGACTGCGATGCGCCGCCGCGAAAAGGGCGCTCGAAATTCCTATGCGCCAACGTGGTGCAGGTGTACGTATTCGGCCGCACCGACGACGGGCAGCTGTATCTGGCCATGGAGTTCGTCCCGGGTCACACCTTGACCGAGCTTCTGACCCAGCGGGCGCCGCTGCCCGAGGCGCGCGCCCTGCGCATCATGGATCAGATGTGCAGCGCGCTCATCGAGGCGCACGCGCTGGGGCTGGTTCACCGGGATCTCAAACCCGACAACGTCATGTTGACTGACCGCCATCGCAACCAGGACTACGTGAAGATCCTGGATTTCGGCATCGCCAAGGTGCTCGACAGCCCCGACGCCAAGCTGACCAGGACCGGCGCTATCTTCGGAACCCCGCAGTACATGGCGCCCGAGCAAGCTTCGAGCAGACCCGTCGATCAGCGCACCGACATCTACGCGATGGGACTGATCCTGTACGAGATGATCTCGGGGCAGATGCCCTTCACCGCGCCGACGGCCATCGTGATGAAGTGTCTGGCCAAGGCCCCGGACCAGCGCTTTCAATCGGTCTCCGAGCTTCAGCGCGAAGTGCGCATGTGCCTGCGCGACCGCCCCGACGCGGCCAAGCCCTTCCCCACGCCCGACGAGCCGAGACAGGCGGTCGTGGTGCAGCCCCGTACCGCCGTCATCGACGGCGCAGCGGTGGCGCCGCCTGTCCAGCGCGCGGAGCCATCGGCGCAGAAGAGCAGAACGGGCCTCGTCATCGCGGCGGTGGCCTCGCTGGCATCGATCGCGGCGGTCGCTGTTGCGGTGGTGGTGCTCACGCACAAGAAGGACGGCACGACGGCCGGCCCCAACGTGATCGCACGGACGGCGGAACGGACGGAATCCACCACGGGCACAGCGACGGACCAGACCACCGGCGCGGAGACCAACGTGGCCGTGGGCGAGGCGACTGGCACGGCCGAACGCAACTCCATCGAAGGTATTCCGATACCTCCGGGCACCGAGCTGATGTCGAGCACGCCGCAAGCCCTGAGTCTGCGCACCACGCTGGAGCCGTCAGCCGTCGTGTCCTTCTACCGTCGGGCAGGCCGCGCGTGGGGCAGCTTCAAGGACATGCCCAATGGCCTGCAGTTCGAGGATCCCAAGTCGCCGGTCACCTACCTGACCGTGTCGCGCATGGCAGGCGGGACCACCATCACCTTGATCCGCAATGCCATGGTCGCGCTGCCGAAGTCCAACAAGACGCCTCGGGTTTTGGGCATCCTGATGCCGCCCGAGGCGCGCCATGATCCCCGACCGAGGGTAGTTGAGCGTGGGCCGCAGTGTCCGGAATCCGGACGCGATTCCCTATTCGAGGGAGATCGGCGTTTCCGAAGTACCCTCGGACGGGGATTGGCACCTCTCAGGGTGACAACCAACTTCCCGTCGAAGGCCAGGGGAAATCTCAACGGGAAAGGCACCGTCACGACAAACTGTCGCAGGGGAACGTCGGGCAGAACGTGGTCGACCAGAGTCAACGCGCCGGCGTTCATGCGTCTGCCGCCGCAGCTGGGGCAAAAAGTACGCCGCTTACAGCTCCAGCCCACAACGGTGCGCTCGTGGCAGGTCGGGCAGAACAGTTGGGCCAGACCTCGCGCCAAGATGCCACAGCCAAAGAAGTCGTGCAGCTCGTCGTCTCTTTGGGCGGAGCAGCCCGCGCGGTGGTATACTCTCGGTCTCCATCGCTCTAGGAGGGCGGCACATGCAGCACTGGTACCGCGCAGCCTGGTCTTACATCCTGTTCGGAGCACTTCTGATCTCCTGCGGGGGTGGTGGCGAAGACGAGAAAGGTGGTGGCCTCGTCGGTTTCTCGACGGGCACGCCGCAAGCGAGCCCGGTGCCCTCGGATGGGACGAGCGTGGGCGCACCGACGGTGACCGGGGTGGTCGTCACCAACAATCCGGCCACGAACGACGAGCCTCTGCACGTCACCGTGTCGTTCTCAGATCCCCAGGGGGACATCGCGGCGGTCCATGTCGGCATCGCGGGACAGTCCTCCCACTCGGTCATCGCCGTGACCG
>CAZYFU010000139.1:0-16524 GCA_964647025.1 uncultured Myxococcales bacterium
CCGAGCAGTTCGAGTACATCCAGTCCATGCCGTTCTCGTCGACCAGGCGGATGAGGCTCTGGGTCAGCTCTTCCACGGTCTCGTTGAACGCCTCGGACGGGCTGTGGCCGTTGGCGCGGAGCACGTCGTACTGCGCGTCCATGATGCCAGCCAGCGCGCCCATGAGCACGCCGCGCTCGCCGGTGAGGTCGCTGAAGACCTCCTGCTTGAAGGTGGTCGGGAACAGGTAGCCCGAGCCGACGGCGATGCCGATGGCGATGGCACGCTCACGCGCGCGCCCCGTGGAGTCCTGCTCGACGGCAAAGCTGCTGTTGATGCCCGCGCCCGAGAGGAAGTTGCGGCGCACGTTCAGGCCCGAGCCCTTGGGCGCCACCATGATGACGTCCACGTCGGCGGGCGGAATCACGCCGGTCTGATCCTTATAAACGATGGAGAAGCCGTGCGAGAAGTAGACCGCGTCACCCTTCTTGAGGTGCTTCTTGATCTCCGGCCAGATCGCCTTCTGGGCAGCGTCCGAGACCAGCATCTGGATGATGGTGCCCTTCTCGGCGGCTTCCTCGATCTCGAACAGCGTCTTGCCGGGCACCCAGCCATCGGCGACGGCGCGATCCCAGTCCCGCTTGAACTTCGACGCCTGGCCGATGATGACGTTGAAGCCGTTATCCTTCATGTTGAGCGCCTGGGCCGGGCCCTGGACGCCGTAGCCGATGACCGCGATGGTCTCGTTCTTCAAGGTCTCGAGCGCCTTCTTGACCGGGAACTCTTCGCGCGTAACGACTTCCTCTTTGACTCCACCGAAATCGATCGTTGCCATGGATTCTCCTGATGTTTCTTCGCAGCGAGGCCGACACGGCGGCCCGAAAAAGAAGGGAACAATCGGCCAAGCTGCCCCAATCTGTCAAGCCACGACGTGCCTTGGCAGTCCCGCGCACGGCGAGCGAATCGGATGTTGACGGCCGCCTGCGCGACTGGTAGTTAATCACCCGCCTCGCGAGAGGTATGGGGCTGTAGCTCAGCTGGGAGAGCGCCTGAATGGCATTCAGGAGGCCGACAGTTCGATCCTGTTCAGCTCCACAAAGAAATCGTCAGAAGTTCGCGTGATTTAGGCCGCCGCACCACCGGCGGCCTTTTTCTTGTCCGCCGTCGATCCCCCACCTGATCCCCCACTCGGGGTGGTGGCCCGATCTTCAGCGGGCTTCGCGAACACGAGACGGACGATCTGGCCGGCGGCCACAAGCTTATCGCTCCCGGCGACGTGGCTGTAGTGCTCGGTCATGGACTGGGTCACGTGTCCGGTGAGGAGCGCGTCACGATCTCTCCAGCGACCTGCCTCGACAGGTTGTTGAGCGTCCGGCGGAACCCGTCGTCCTTGTGCACATGACACGACGTTTTCCGGAGAGCTCGTGGCTAGGCTGTTGCGTGTTACAAAACGTCGGACTATATTTGCAAACACCGACGTTACGCAACATACAGCCATGGCGCCGCCCATCAGCAAACTACTCCGTGCTCATCCTGTCGCTCGATCCGGGTGGCTAGAACGCAAGGGCGTTTCGCGCACAAAGCTTCAGCGTCTCGTGACACGAGGTGATCTGGTCAGACTCCGCAGAGGCATCTATGCCCAGCCTGACCACTCCGAGATCACCGAACACCACGATCTCGCCGTGGTGGCAACGAGCATCCCAGGTGGCGTGCTCTGCCTGCTCTCGGCTCTGCGCTTCCACGGCCTCGGCACCCAGAACCCTGCAGAGGTTTGGGTAGCCATCCACGGCAAGGCCCGCAAACCCAAGATCGAATTTCCGCCGGTGAAGATTGTTCGCTTCTCTGGCCCCGCGCTTGAGCATGGGGTTGAGACGCACAAAATCGAAGGTGTTTCGGTCCGGATAACGTCCCCGGCAAGAACCGTTGCCGACTGCTTCAAGTTTCGGAACAAGATTGGTCCCGACATCGCCCTCGAAGCCCTGCGCGAATACCGACGCGCCCGGAAATCTCTCGATGACCTTGTCCAGGCGGCCAAGGAAGTTCGAGTCGCGAATGTCATGCGGCCCTATCTGGAGGCGCTGACGACATGACCACCAAGCCGGTCAAAAACGTGAGCGCGTCGGTGCGCGCGAGGCTCTTGGAGCTGTCGAGAAACAACGGCGAGCAGTTCAATTTCATCCTCACCCGCTACGCTCTTGAGCGGCTGTTGTACCGGCTTGGAGAAACGAACCGGGACAAGTTCGTGCTCAAGGGCGCGATGCTGTTCGCCCTCTGGACCGCAAGAGCACGACACCGGCCGACGGTGGACATGGACCTCCTCGCCTACGGTCCACCGAGCCTCGACAACATCAGATCCATCTTCCAAACCGCAGCCGCACTCGCGGCGGAGGACGGGATCGTATTCCTTTCCGAAACCGTGCAGACGGCCGAGATTCGAGAGGATGCCTTCTACAGCGGCATCCGCGTGACCATGGAAGGTCGCCTCGGCAAGGCATCGGTCCCCCTGCAGATCGACATCGGGTTTGGCGACGACGTCACGCCCTCGCCTGCCGAAACGGAGTACCCCACCCTGCTTCCGATGCCCGCCCCTGTCCTCAGGGTCTACCCGCGAGAGACCGTCATCGCGGAGAAATTTCACACGATGGTCGAGCGCGGGCTCACGAATAGTCGGACGTGCCCGAGAGCGGCTGCCACGGCGTGCAAGGACTCACCGGCCTCCATAGCCAACGTAGAGTGAAGCCCGCGCATCGAGTGGGCGGTCACGGATGGCACGCCAGCAAGTCGGCAAATGCGAACCACTGCCTTACGCACCCAATCACGCCAATGGTTCCCGAATAGCCGATCCGCTGGTTGTCCTCCGGCAGCGAGACTCAGCAACAACGGTCGCAACACCGGCGGCACCTTCATCCGCCGATTCCCGGCCGGCGTCTTGGCATCCTCCACGACCAGTATCCGCGCCTCATCATCTAGATCGCGCACCACACGGTTCACGACCTCGCTCGCCCGAAAGCCCATCATCAACGCCACCAAGGCAGCAATCGCCCCCGGAGCTCCCGCTTCCGCAAGGCTTGCGCCAGCGCACCGGCCTTTCCGGAGATCCTCGAAGGTGGCTGCTGGCGCCGCACCAGCGCCCCGGAGCTCTCCGGGTGTGCCGGTGCGGCTTCGCCAGCGCGGCATTCGGCAAATCCACGCCCCCTTGGCGACGGCGCAACGGGTGGTTTGCAGAGCGCGCGACCGCTTCCGGTCAGCGGCTCAATGGGTCCTCTCATCCAGGTTCGGCTGCGGCGGGTCGGGGCTGTCGTCGCCCGGACCGGGCGTACCCCGGATTTGATCGAGATAGAGATCCTGGCCCACCCAAAGGGAATATCAGTTCTTCACTTGGAACGTCAGCGCCCCGGAGTACGCCTGCTTGTCACAGACCGAAGTGTCCTTGTACGGATCGTCGCGCTTGGTCAGGAGGAGCCAGACGCCCTTCTTGAGGAGCTTGATCTTGGCGACGCCTTCCTTGTCGGTCGACGTGGTGTAAGCGAAGGTTCCCGGGACGTCGGAGAACCCCGCATAGGTTCCGTAGACCATGGTCGAGGCGGCGGGCTTGCCGTCGAACAGGACCTTGACCTCGAGCATCGCGCCGGCCTTGAGAGTGGTGGGATCCCGCAACGGCACGAGCTCCATGGGCAAACCAAGGACCTTGCCGTAGCCGTTGCCTCCCGATGCGCTTACCGTGAACACTGCCTTGGCGTGCTTCTCCGAGTAGCGGCAATTGACGGCGCCCGGGGCGTCTTTCTTGTTCTTGGGGACGCCTCCGTCGGGGGTCTTGGAATAGAAGCCCGCTTGCTGCTTCACCACGGCCAGGTAGGTCCCCTTGGCTTTGAGGTCGCCCGACGCATAGCCGTCGGACGCCGCGGTGGCGGCCTGCTCGGTGCCGTCGGGCGAGACCAGGGACGCCGCCGCGACCTTGTCCTGGGCCATGAAGTCCTTCCCTGGGACCGCGAAGACATGGCTGGAGATAGGCTGGATCGTTGCCTGCCCCGAGGGCCTGACCGCGAAGTCCTTCATGATGGCCCAGGCGTCGTGGGCGAACGCCCTCGATTGTACGGCGACGGGCAAGACCAGGGCGGCGACGAATGCGATGGGGCGAGCGATACGCGTAGTCACGTGCATGGTGAGTGTCTCCTCTCAATAGGCGGCGCGGACGCCGAGGTGGAAGGTGCGACCCGGGAAGGTATGAAACTCGAAGTACAGGCGGTTGGTGATGTTGTCGACACCAGCGTCCGCGATGAGGTACCGGTTGATCCGGAAGGACGCGCGAGCATCGAGCACGAGGTAACTGTCCACGGCGCCATACCCGCCTCGTGTGTCGCTGTTGTCGAGGTTGTAATAGGCGTGGCTTGCGTAGTTGCCTCCGACGAAGAAGCGCCAGCGCTCTTCCGTGGCGTAGTCGACGCCGAGCTTGGCGCGCCACCTCGGCACCCGAGGGAATTGCTTGCCCACGCTGGCGGGGACATTGGTGTTGGCCAGGATCTCCGAGTCGTTCAGGCCCACGCTGCCCGCGACGCCCAGGCGCTTGAGCGGCAGCTTGCGCACGTTGCCCGACAGCTCGATGCCCCGCGTGCGAACCTCGTCGACGTTCTGGTAATTCGTGATGCTGGTGTAGCTGTTGGTCTGGCTGAAGATCGCGTCCTTGACGTCGTCCTGGAACACGCTCAGGCGCACCTGACCTCCGTCCGGCAGCACGCGACTGAGCGTGATGTCCTTGGCCTGGTTGCGCTCCCGCTTGAGGTCGGGATTGCCGTTCGAGATGATGCCCGAGCTGCTGATGCCGCCGTAGAACAGCTCGCCCACCGTGGGGTAGCGGTTGGCCACGCCGTACGACACGCGCAGGCTCCACTGGTCGATGGGAGAGATCGTCGTCGCGAGCTTGGGCGAGATGCTACGGTCGGAGGCACTGGGAAGTGTGGTGACGATCCGGCCATCCGTGGCGTCGATGGCTTTCGCACCGTCGAAGGCCTTCCACCACTCGACACGCCCCCCGAGGTACAGCGACCACCAGGGAAGGACCTGCCAGAGGTCGTCAAGGAAGGCCGCGTGGGTCTGGGTGGCACCCTGCTCGCGCTTGCTGAGAGTCGTCCGTACGTCGCGCAGCCAGTCGCTGGCGTTCCACGCCTCGGACTGCAGATCGAAGCGGTCGTAGTGGTAGCCGGCGGCGACTGTGTGTTTCCCGGCGAGAGAAACGTCATACGAGAGCCTGGTGTCGGCGACCCATGATCCGCTGTTCTTGTCGGTGATCGTGCCCGGCCCGCCGTCTTTGGCCGCGGTCGGCGCTGATGAAGACACCTGGGTCAGGTCCTTCACGGTGTCGTAGTAGCTGGCGCTGGCCCAGGCCTTGAGGCCGCTCGGGTGGTTGACCCGATAGGTGAGCCCGTAGAACAGGTCCTGCTTGCGCGCCTGCTGGTAGGTGAACGTGTTGTTCGCCAACGTGTACCCTCGGCCCCCCACGTCCACCGGACCGGCGAAGACGCCGTTGCCGGCGGCGTCCTTGAGATAGGTCTCGGGATCGCCGAGGTCGGTGCGGTTGTCCCAGAACGCCAGGGTCAGACGGAGCTCGGACCAAGGTGTAACGTCGTAGCCCAGCTTGAGCTTGAGCGTGTTGTTGCGGGTCTCAAGTGGCCCCTGCGATCCAATCATGGTGCGAGGCAGTCCCTTGGGATCGATGTCCGGGACCGCCCCGGTCACGGGATTGCCGGTGGGCTCCCCTGCGGTGCCGAGGTTGTAGAACGAGATGGGTTGGTCCAGGGCGTGAACACGATCGAACGAAAGCAGGTACGAAAACGCCCCGTGGCGATTTCCCGCCGACGCATTCACGCGATAGCCAGGCAACGCCAAGTCGCTGTCGTAGACGTGCAACGTCTGCAAGAACGACGTGGCGCTGGCCTTGAGCTGAAGCCGATCAGGCATCCGCGTGGTGATGAGCACGGTGCCGCTGAACGAGTTGCCACCATGGGCGGCGGAGAACGGACCGTAGATCACGTCGAAGCTGGCGATCTCGTCGGGCGAGAGCATCTGCCACTTGGGGGAATCGCCCATGCTGCCGCTGATGTAGTTGGTGAGCTGAAGGCCATCCACCAGGACGAGAGTGCGCGGGCCGGCGGTGGTCGACGTGTTCCCCCGCAGCGCGATGGGCTGGTTGATGTTGCCCGCCTGCAGCTTGCGCACGTGGAGATTCGGCACGTACTTGAAGGCATCGGCGGACGAGACCGTATTGATGCGCTCGATGTCCTGTGCCGTGGTGGTCTCGACCACAGCGGGCGCAGGTGCCGCCTTCTGGCCGGTGCCAATCACGACCTCGTCCAGCTGCACTTCGTCCGGAACGGCGAGGTTGCTCGCCGTGGTGGCCGGGGCGGCATCGGCCTCGGGAGCGCCGGCAGGCGAAACGGCGTCTTCGGACACGGTCTGTCCACCGTCGATGGTCGCGGCCACCCCGCCATCGATGGGTTGGCCGGGTGGCGTCTCTTCGGCGAAAGCCGACGAGACTGCGATGAGCAATCCGAGGGCGACCATCGCGAGCTTCTTAGGAAGGTTGGTCATGGGAGAGGCTCCAGAGGTTGCACTTGTGCGTGCTACGAATTGAGGCTAAGTAACACCACCACAGCAAACAATGTCAACCGCATTGCACAGAGGATCACCTTGTTTGAGCACGTGACGAACACGAAGCCCATCGCGGGGGCGGGACGAAGTGGGCTGTTCTTGCTCGGCTCATCGCTCCTCCAGGGAGGGATCGTGGTGGCTGTCCTGTTGGTCGCATCGATGATCAAGGCACGGGTGGTGGACGAGCCCGTGGTCCCGGTGAAGCTGGCACGCACTGTCCCGGCCGCGCCGCCAGCACCGCCTCCCGCTCCAATTCAACCGCAGCCCGAGCGTCGACGACCGACAGCCGCCGCGAAGCCGCTGGCCGCGCTGATCACACCGCGGACGATTCCCGAGTCGATTCCCGAGCCCCCCGAGCCCGAGGAGGGTCCGGTGTCTCCGGAGAGCCCGAGCGATGCGGTCGTGGGGGGGGTGGTGGGCAATGTCGACTCCGCGCCCCCTGCGCCAGCGCCACCGCCTCCACCCAAGCCCGTGATCAAGGACGAGCCCGCCTATGCCGGGGCTGGGTTCGTGCGCCCGCGCCTCGAAGACCAGGCCTGCCTGCAGGCGCACTTGCAGTTGCCGCGCGGGCTCGAGGGGACGGCGGCGGCGGTGACCGCGAAGTTCGCCATTGCCGCCGATGGAGCACCGAGCCTGTTCTCCGTGCAGCCCGCGGATGCGGACGCCCGTCTTGCCTCGGCCATCTGGGAAGCGATTCGAGCCTGCCGCTGGATCGCCGGCATGGATCCCCGGGGCAAGGCCACGAAGATCTGGGTCCTTATGCCCTTTCGCTTTCACGCCAACTAGCCAACCAAGGAGATCGCTCATGGCCCTTCCCGTTTCCGATGCCGTCCAGGCTGCCACCGCCGCCACGGGCGGCGTGGCGATGTCATTCGATCTTGCGTCCATGTGGCATGCGATGGGTCCGCTTGCCAAGGCCGTCTCGGTCACGCTCGGCGTGATGAGTGTCTATTCATTGTCCGTCATGGCGGAGAGACTCTGGACGTACACTCGGGCCAAGCGTGCGTCCCGCCGGTTCGCGGCCGAGCTGGGAGATCTACTGCCGGCAGGCAAGGTCGGAGAAGGCGTCGCGTTGGCGAAGAAGCACGAACGCGGCTACCTCGCGCAGGTCATGGGCAAAGCGCTGGAGGAATACTGGCAGGTCCGGGGTAAAGGCAAGCCCGCCAAAGGAGAGAAGGTGGAGCAAGGGTACGATGTCCTCGCGGCGGTCAGACGAGCCGTCGAGCGCCACACGATTCGCATCGTAGCCGACCTTCGTCGCGGGCTCGGAGGTCTTGCCACCATCAGCTCGGCGGCGCCCTTCGTCGGGCTACTCGGCACCGTGGGCGGTATCATTACCGCATTCCAGGCGATGGCAGCCACCGGATCGGGTGGCCTCGGCTCGGTGTCGGCTGGCATTGCCGAGGCGCTGGTGACCACGGCGTTCGGACTCTTCGTCGCGATTCCGGCGGTGATGGTGTTCAACTACTTCACCCACCGGGTGGAGGCCATGGAGACCGAGATGGCCACCTGCACCGCAGAGCTGGTGGACTTCTTCACCAAACGTGAAGAGGGGCGCGCAGTCCCTGGAAGCAAGCACCACCGCGAAGAGCAGCCCTGGCCGGCGAACGAGACAGAGGACAAGTCGGACTCGCCCCGCCCTTCCCTGCCCGAATAGCCATGGCGTTCTCGTCTTCCAGCAAGTCCGTCAAGAGCGAGATCAACGTCACGCCCCTGGTGGATGTTGTCCTGGTCTTGCTGATCATCTTCATGGTCATCACGCCGCTGCTTCAGCGAGGAAAGCCGGTGGAGCTTCCCTTCGCCCAGACCGCCTCGGATGGGAAGAAAGATCCCATCTTCCTGTCGATCACCGCGGACGGCCGCCTGTGGGTCGAGAAGACGGAGGTGCCCCTGGCGGCCCTGCGAGACACACTGGCGACGGCGGCGGCCGCACGGCCGGGTGCCCCGATCGTGCTGAAAGGAGAGCGAGACCTCGACTACAAGATCGTCCGGGATGTCCTGGCAGAGCTGGCCAAGGCCAACCTTCCGGGAGTCTCGCTGGCGGTGAACCACGTTCCCGCGAACGGAGCTCAGTAGCATGGCAATCCATCTCGGCGGCAGGAAGGCCGTGTCGGACATCAACGTCACCCCGCTGGTGGACATCGTGTTGGTGCTGCTGATCGTCTTCATGGTGATGACGCCCCTGGCGGAGAAGCAGATGTACCTCCGGGTCCCCGAGACCTCGACGAACGTTCCGGTGCAAGAGGCGCCCACCAACCACACCGTGCTGTTGGTCAAGGCGGATGGCCGCCTGCTCCTCAACCGGGAAGAGGTTTCGCTCGAAAGCGCCATGGCCACGGCGCGAACGCTGTTCGAGGGACGGCCGTCCAAGGTGCTGTTCCTGGGGGCCGAGGATGGCGTGCGCTACCACGTGGTGGTGCGGGTGGCGGACGAAATGCGCAAGTCCGGCGTCAACACGATCGCGATGCTGACCGAGCAGGTGGCGGACGCAGCGGGCTCCGCGGCCACAACTCCGGTCCCGTGAGGTTGCGTGGAAACGACGGCCAAGTAGTCGATGAGGCCCTGCTCGACCAGACGACTCGTCCTTTCTGGGTGGAGCCCGTTGGTGTCGAGCTTGATAGCAGAATCCATCAACCGAGGTCCTTGCAGCAACGACGCCAGCTCGTCGCACAGCGTGGGCTCACCACCACAGACGACGACGACGGAGAGCAGCCCCCGTCGCTGCGACGGCAGTCGCAGCAGATCGTCCATCACCTGCGGGCTCGTCGGCTTGCGCTCGCACAGCTCGGGGTTGTGGCAGTAGCGACAGCGCAGATCGCAGTCCTGGGTGAAGGCCACGGCGGCGAGGCGGCCGGCAAAGTCCACGAAGGAACAACTTTCCACGGCCGCGATCATCATTGCCTCCAGCGTCTACGCGAGCTTGCCGTCGTAGACCGAGCGACGCGCGAACTCGGCCTTCTTGCCCTGATTCCACTGCCCCACCGGACGCAGATAGCCGACCACGCGCGAGTAGACCTCGGTCGCGCCGCCGCACGTGGGACAGGTCTCGCAGGACCCGGTCAGGTAGCCGTGCTCGGGACAAACCGAGAACGTCGGTGTCAGCGTGAAGTACGGCAGGTGGTAGCGCCCGCACACCGTGCGCACGAACGTCCTCACGGTCTCCGGATCCTCCACGCGCTCGCCGAGCCAGAAGTGCAGCACTGTGCCGCCGGCGTACTGGGTCTGGAAGTCATCCTGATGCTCCAGCAGCTCGAACGGGTCATCTACGGCGTTCACCTGCGGCTGCGACGAGTTGGAGTACGCCGTAGGTGGTCCCGACGCTGCCAGATCTGGGAACATCTTGTGGTCGGCCATGGCCAACCGATAGCTCGCGCCTTCCGCTGGCGTCGCTTCCAGGTTGAACGGTGTCCCGGCGGCATCGAGGCTGGCCGGAGGTGAAGCTCGCCCTCGCGAACATGGTTCAAGCGGCCAAGGAGAGCCGAGCCTTCTGACAGCGGCGGGGGCCCTGGGTTTCACCTTCTCTCCAAAGCTCCGGGCACCTGACCCGGTCGGAAGGTCTTCATTGGGTCCGGCACAAGCCGGACGACCATGCCCATGGCAGCCAGGTAGACCTCGTCGGCGACGGCGGCGATTTGTTGGTGGGCTCGGCCGGCGATATCGCGGAATTTCCGGGAGAGGGCGGACTCGGGCACGATACCGAGACCGACCTCGTTGCTCACCAGGATCACGTGCTGGCGCCGTGGCGTAATGGCCGCCAGCGTGTCCTCCACCTGCCGCTCGATGTCGCCCGGCGAAACGTCTTGCAAGAGGAGGTTCGAAAGCCAGAGGGTGAGGCAATCGACCACGATGACGTCGGCGGCATGGCCTGCGGCGAGCAGCCGTGCGAGGTGAAGCGGCTCCTCCCTCGTGGTGAATTCGTCGCCGCGCTCGTCGCGGTGGCGCGCGATGCGCTCGCCCATCTCGGCGTCCCGGGCCTCGGCGGTGGCCACGAACAGCCGGCGCGGGCCGAGCGCTCGGGCATACGACAAGGCAAAACGGCTCTTGCCCGACCGTGCGCCGCCACCGACCAGGATGATCTTGTGCATCAGGTGTTCCTCTCGAAGGTCGAGCTTGTGTGCGTTTGCTCGCGGGGCAATAGTGCACGCCTCACGCTGTCGCCATGGAATCCGCCGAACACGACAAAGCTCCGACGAAGTCCATCTTGGCCTTTCTCGCCGGCACGCGCGCAGCCTTGACCTTTCTGACCCGCGTTCCCTGTGGCAAGAGTCCAGTCTCGCCGGCCGCGTTGGCCTGGGCGCCGGCCTGGTTCCCGGTGGTTGGGTTCACGCTGGGGGCGGCAGGCAGCCTGGTGCTGCTGGGGCTCGCGCGGGCGGGCAGCATGGTCGCGTCGGTAGCGGCCGTGACGTTTCTCGCCTTCGTCACCGGTGCATTTCACGAGGACGGCTTGGCCGACTCCGCCGATGCGCTGGGCGGCGCCTTCGATCGCCCCAAGCTTTTCGCGATTCTCAAGGACAGTCGCATCGGCAGCTTCGGCGCCGCGGCTCTGGTGTTGGTGTTGCTTCTGCGCATCACCGCGCTGGCCAAGCTGGGACCCGTGGCCATGGCGGCGCTGGTCTTCAGTCAAACCGTCTCTCGCACCACGCCGGTGTGGCTGATGGCCGCACTGCCATACGTGAGTCCGGCGGAGACGGCGCGTTCGGAGAGCGCGGTGACCAAGCACGCGGGGCTGGCGATCATCGCGACCGTGTTCGCGGCCATCGCCACGACCGTCCTTGTGACCGGCCAGTATCTTCCGCCCGCCGGGGTCTTCGTGGCACTGGCTGTCTCCGTGGTGCTGGTCGTGGTGTGCGGGTGGAGGTTCCACGTCCGTGCTGGCGGCATCACGGGTGACTTCCTCGGGGCGACCCAGCAACTCACGGATGCCGCGATCCTGGTCGCGCTCGCGGCATCCGGTTGAGCTTGTCGCCGATCTGGTCATCGCCCGGTGTCAGTGACTTGGGCCTCGTCGAAGCTGGCCATCTCGTGCAGGATGCCCAACGCGGATTCGACGATGGGCATGACCAGTGCGGCACCGGTGCCTTCGCCGAGACGCATGCCCAGATCGAGCAGCGGCTCGCACGCGAGAGCGCAGAGCACGCTCTGGTGGCCGACCTCCACCGAACGATGGGATGCGATCACGTATCCCGCCGCTATAGGTGCGAGCTTGGTCGCGCACAGCGCGGCGGTCGACGCGATGAACCCGTCGAGGACCACAGGAATGCGTCGTGAAGCCGCACCCAACACGACGCCGGCCAGACCGGCGATCTCGAATCCCCCCAACGCCGCCAGGATCTCCAGCGCCGACTTTCCGGAAGGAGGATTCACCGACAGCGCCTTCTCGATGACCGCGACCTTGCGGGCCCAGGTCGCGTCGTCGACGCCAGTCCCGCGGCCGGTGATGGTGTGCGGAGCCGCGCCGGAGAACGCCGCGACGAGGGCGGTGGCGGCGGTGGTGTTTCCGATCCCCATTTCTCCCAGGCCGACGAGGCCGATGCCGGCGTCGGCCAGCTCGTGGGCGACGGCGATGCCGCGTTCGATGGCCAGCACCGCATCGGCCACGGTCATGGCGGGCCCGCGCGCAAAGTTGTCGGTGCCGGGCTTGACTCGTCGACAAAGGACGCCCGGGATCTCCTGGTCGGAGCCCCGAACGCCCATGTCGACGACCACCAAGCGCGCGCCGGCCTGGCGTGCGAGCACGTTGATGGCAGCGCCACCCCGTGCGAAGTTGAGCAGCATCTGCAAGGTCACCTCGGGCGGATACGCGCTGACACCTTCTTTGGTGACACCGTGATCGCCCGCCATCACCACGATGGCCTTGCTCGGCAATGAAGGCCGAGGACATCGCGTGATCGCGGCGACCTTGCAGACGAGATCCTCCAAGCGGCCGAGGCTGTGCCTGGGCTTGGTCTTTCCGTCGAGCAGGCGTTGTGCGGCTTGCGCCGCCTCGGCGTCGGTGTCGACGATGGCGGCGCAAGTCGTTTCGAGAAGCGACATCAGAACCACGCCAGCGCGCGCGCCGGCAGCTTCTGGGTCGGGTTCGTCTTGATGGTCGCGGTCGCTTGGAAGGTGCCGCCCACGCGATCGAAGACGCGGACCGAGGCTGACGTGAGCGTGGTTCCGTCCGTTGCGAAGACACGACTTCGCTCGACGTCGACCAACACCGCTCCGAGGGAGTATGCCTCCGTCGACGAGAAGACCTTGCTCGGTGCGGTGCCGTCCTGAGGAAGCAGCCACAGGTTGTCGGGCGGCGTGTTCGAGAAGTCACCCATGGTCACGCCCAAGACGCTGTTTCCGTCGAGCGCCGCCACGGCCGAGTTCGAGAAGATGAGACCGCCGACCGCAGAAGCGGAGACCTTGCCGATGACGGTGGGAGGGTTCGTGCCGACGTTCAAGGCAACCACGGCCGAGGCATCGGCTTGTTTGGCATCGCCGTAGTCGCCGGTGCAGGCCACCAGCAGCTTCTTGCTGGCCGGCACGTAGGCCATGGCCCCGCAGTTCTTGGTGCCCGGCAAGTCCACGGTGCCAACAACCTGGTCGAGCGTGGGATCCACGATGACCAGACGGCCCGTGGCATTGGCTCCGAACTTGGCGTTGCTGGCGTTGAGAGAGACGAAGACCTTGCCTTCCACCAAGAGCGCGCGATCGGCCCGGGGGAGGACGCCCGTCGGTGCGAAGGGCGCAAGGTCGATGCGTCCCGTGATCTTCGCCTGGGTCGGGTCGACGATCAGCAGATCGTTGCCCTCGTCGAAGTCACCTGCGGCGGCCGTGGGCGCGGCGTTCTGTGCGTAGCGCGTGACGTAGGCTTTGCTGGTCGAGATCTCGACGTAGTCGTGCGGGTTGGCCTTGAAGCCGGTGCCCACCGCCAACTGTCGCAGGGGCGCGCAGGTGACCGGATCGATCCACGTCAGGGCGGCGTAGCTCCGGTCGATCACGGTGATGGGCGAGGTTGGTGAGAGCTGGCTCGGTAGCGCGACGTCGCCGGAGAGGGCCATGAGCAGCCCGGGGCCACCGGTGCCCGAGTTGAAGCACGCGTCTTTCACGACCGTGCCGTCGCGATCGAGAAGTGAGATCGAAGCGGACTGGTAGTCGCTGTGGGCCGCCACGATCCCTCGGATCACCAGCGGGGCCGTGGCGGTGTCGGGCAAGCCGCCGACGTCCACGGAAGGCAAGCCGGCCTCAGAGGTCGAGCTGCCGGAGTCGAGGGCGACGCCAGCCTCCGACACCGTGACGCCCATGTCCACCTGGGCAATGGGGCCAGCGTCCACGCCGGGTTGGATCGGGTTGGCGTCCACCACCGGCGTGACTGCAACGTCGGATGAGGTCGACGGCGCGTCGGGGCTGGGAGGCGTCGACTTGGCATCCACGGCGGCGTCCGGGTGGGTTGTGGTCCCGTCGTCAGAGCCGCAGCCCAGGAGGCCGAAGCAGGTCAGAAAGAGGGCCGTGCCGAATCGTGACCGAAGCTGTCTCATAGATTCTCTCCTTGTTCTCCGTTGGGGTGCGACCACCCGAGGGTCAGATAGAATTCACGCCCGGGAAGCGGGTATCCGATGAGGTCGTAGATGTTCGAATTGCCGAGGTTCTGGGCGGTGAAGCGAATCGAGAAGCCGGCCGGCAGATCGGCGTACGCGCCGGCACCGAAGATCAATCGAGAGGGGAGCTCGACAAGGTTGTTCGGATCCGCGTGGTTCCTGCCGGTGGCGTCGCACTCTGCGTAGATGCCGAGGAAGGTGTAGCCCGTGACCTCGATGGCCCGCCATTCGGGTCGAGCGAAGAAGCGATAGCGCGGGCGAAGCGGCAGTTGGCGTCCGTTCTGGGCCTCGATCGGCGACGTGTTGAGGGCATCGGACAGCATGCCCGCCAGCGTGGCCCGAAAATGTTTGCCTAGCTGGAGGTTAGCTTCGCTCTCCACGCCCAGGATGCGTGCGCTGCCCACGTTCCAAGGTCGGGCGTGGCCGCTACCGTACCGATACGCGATCAGATCGTCGATGAAGCTCGCAAACGCCGCCGTGGACCAGGACACGCGGCTCGATCCGCTGCTCCACGACACGACCGGGCCGATGTCCGCGTTCAGCCCACGCTCCGGCTTGAGCGTCGGATCCCCGAGCAAGAGGCCGGTGTTTCCATAGAGCTCGATGAGCGAAGGAAGGCGCGCGTAGCGACCGACGTTGGCGCGCAGGCTGACAGAGCCGGTGAGCTTCTCGATCAGCGCCAGCCGCGCGATGGGCAGCACGTGGTGGGTGGGCGCCGACGTGGCCAGAGACTTGTAGAACTGGTTGCGGCCGGAGGTTTCCTCTCGAGACACCTCGACCCGCATCGAGGGAATGACATCGAGGTGGATGCGCTGGATCCAGAAGTCGGTTTCCAGTCCGACGGCACCGAACAGGCGATTGCCCGGTGAGCCGGTTACCTCCGTGTCCGACGGTGAGAACTCGTCATAGCGAAGGTCGACGAGCCCTGACAGGACAAGCCACGGGCGGGTCACGTGGCGCCACGTGGTGGTCTCTCCCACGGTGTATGTGCGATCGTGAGCGTCGGTGGCGACGGAGTTGATATCAGGATGGGGATCGTCGAGGTGGGTGAGCTCGTAGTTCCCGTACACCGTGCTCTTGACGCGTCCGCCCAGGCCCAATGCATTGGGCGATTCGTAGTCGAGGCTCAGTCTGGCTCGCGTGGTTCCAAGCCGAGCGACGGGACTGCCCACGAGCACCATGCCTGGCAGGCCCTGCGATCGTCCGAACAGCAACAGCCCAGCGCTGATACGCCGCCCTTCCGAGGCGTCCACCACCGCCCTCAGCGTGCCGTCGAGTTGCTGGAGATCGTTGTTCAGTCGGCGCGGGTTCGGGTCGTCACCAGGCTGGAGATTGGCCTTGGCGTACGGGAAGTCGCCATTTGCGGTCATGGCGTGGATGCCGCCGTAGACGTGCAGGCGTCCGCGCGACCACGCGCCCCGGGCGCCGCCGTAGTAGGCGCCGAACGAGCCCGTGCCCATGTCGAGGACGGCCTTGTTCTCCGTTGGCACCACGGTGGAGATCGAGACAACGCCACCGATGGCCGACGCGCCGAAGGCAATCGGGCTCATGCCTCGGTAGATCTCGATGCGTTCGATGTCGCCCATCGGGATGGCGCCCAGATCCACGCCGCCGCCGGTGACCGTGTTGAGTGGCGCCCCGTCGAGATAGACCGAGACCTGATTGGCGGTCGAGCCGCGCAAGGACAGCGTGGCCGTCGATCCGAGACCGCCCAAGCGAGTCACCACCGAACCGGCTTGCTCCGACAGAACCTGGGTCACCGAGTCGGCCGCCTTCGGGGTCCTCTCCGCGATGACGACTGCCGTGGCCGAAGCGACGCGGTCTTCGCGTGGCGTGGCCGACGAAACACGCTCGCCGACCACGACGGTTTCGTAGACAGGTGCCGGATCTGTTGCGTACGCAACACCTGCACAAAGACAGAGCCCGCCGCACGCGAGCAGCGCGACCTGAAGATTCGATTGACGATGGTGCCAACGTCGAACGATCCGCGCGTTCGTCGCTGGTTCTTGTCCAGACACGGAAAAACCCTTCTGCCTGCGGCGCAAAAGGGTTTCGGTGTGGACCGGAACGTCCTTCTCCGCGGAAGGTCATTGTGAGTTCAGCATCGTGGTTGGATATCCTGGCTCGGGAGCGTCGCGAGCAAGTCGCGTGGTCGTCGGTTCCAGCCTTCCCGGGCATGCGCCCAGTGGCAAACGGGAACCTTCTTCTCCTTCACAGTGGCGGGACCGCGCCGGATTCACACCGGCTTCCCCAACCGCGATGGCTATTCAGTTTTCAGAACCTGCGCGCACCCTAGAGATCGCGAGTCGTGCTGTCAAGCGTGGTGCAGAGC
>CAZYFU010000140.1:0-16497 GCA_964647025.1 uncultured Myxococcales bacterium
ATGATCACCGCACTGACCGCACTGACGACTGCAATCCTCACTGCCTCTCTAGCCTCCTTGGCCATGACACCCTCCTCATTGTTCCGGGAGCACGTGCCCCGGGCTGTGGCCTATCCTATCGCAGGTTCTCCGCGAAGGCGCCGTGCGAGACTTCCAACGCAAATTTGCAGCCGGCTCGAAACCAGCCGGCCTTGGTCACCGCGGAGTCCGGGCGAGGACCTCGAGCGTGTGCTCGACCAGGCGCGCGTCAGTGCGATCGCCGTGGCCGGGAATGACCACCTTCACGGGTAGAGTCAGCAGGGTGGACACGGCCCGCGTCCACGACTCGAGATCGGCGTCCGCGACGTTGCCGGCCTTTTCGCCAGCCAGGATCATGCAGCCGCCATAGAGCAACTCGCGCGAGGGGAAGTACACGACGACCTTGTCCGGCCCTTGGCTTGGTCCGGGATAGATCACGCGCACCTCCTCGCCGCCAAAGGGCAACGAGAGCCCAAGGGCCGAGGGAAAGACTCGGTCGGGCGCCACGAATGCAAGGCTCGCGTGCACGGCGTACGAGGGTGCTGCGCTATCGCCGATCATCTCCAGCGTCTGCTTGCGCATGACCTCGCCCCGTTCCCCCAAGAATCGCACCGTCAGATCCGAGCCGTAGACGGGGACACCGGCCGCGCGCAGGGCCGCATTGCCGCCCAGATTGTCCACGTGGTAGCCGTTGTTGATCGCCACCATGGGCCGACGGCCGAAGTGGGCGCTCGCCCAGTCGAGCACCCGACGCGTGGCCTCGGGCGTGTACGGGCTGCCAGCCAGCACCAGGGTTCCATCGCGCATCTCGACCAGCAACGAATTCGCCGGCCAAGGAAACGTGTGGGTGATCTCGTACGCAGAGGCGGCCACGGTTCGGATCGAGAGATCCGGCCCAAGCGCGACCGACTGCCCATGCGCCGGCGGCTTTGGCGGCAGCCGCCCGCCACAGGCCAGCCCCATCATGCAAATGCATGCGAACGCGACCTTCGTAAGGCACTTCATCGCGAAGATTATCGAGCATCGCCAAGTCCAGCGCCAGGTCAGACACCGAAACCGGGACCAGTCCGCGCGCCCCGTGAAGAGACATCATTCCCATGGGCAGCGGCCTTGGCCCTTCGGAGCCTGGCCAGGGCCCCGCCGCAATCGCGCTAGACATCGGCGCGTTAACTGGCTATCTCATCGCTTTCGGTGAAATGAAGTACCGTCCCGATATCGATGGGCTGCGCGCGGTGGCCATCTTGCCAGTCGTGGCCTTTCATGCGCTGCCCGGGTTGCTCCCCGGAGGCTTCATCGGCGTGGACGTCTTCTTCGTGATCTCGGGGTACCTCATCACCTCGATCATCCTATCCAGCATCAGGCGCGGCACCTTCACCGTCGCCGGCTTCTACAGCCGCCGCGTGCGCCGCATCTTCCCCGCGCTGGGCGTGGTGCTGCTGGCCTGCCTGGCCATCGGGTATCGCGTCCTGACCTCCGACGAATACCGACAGCTGGGACAGCACACGGTGGCCGGGGCGGGCTTCGTGCAGAACCTGCTCCTCTGGCACGACGTGGGCTACTTCGACAATGCGTCCGAGACCAAGCCGCTGCTCCACCTGTGGAGCCTGGCCGTGGAGGAGCAGTTCTACATCTTCTGGCCACTTCTGCTCGCGCTCGTGGTCCGCTGCCGCGTGCGGGTGACTTGGTTCGTCGCCGCCGTCGCGGCGCTCTCCTTCGCGGTCAACCTCGCGCTCGTCGGTCGCTCACCGAGCGCTGCCTTCTATTTTCCGGTGCCCCGCTTCTGGGAGCTGATGGCGGGCGCGCTGCTCGCCGAGCTGTCGCTCGCGCCAAGGCAACCGCTGGCGAGGTGGCCACGCCTCACGTCCGTGGCGGGGCTCGTGCTCATCGTGCTCGCGTGCGCGGCGCTCGACCAGAAGCGCGCGTTCCCGGGCTTCTGGGCGATCCTCCCCACGGCCGGCGCGACCTTGGTGATCGCCGCGGGCAGCTCGTCGAGGATCAACCAGGTCCTGCTGGCCAACCGACCGATGGTTTGGATCGGCAAGATCAGCTATCCGCTCTACCTGTGGCACTGGCCCCTCTTCGCGCTTCTCAACATCGTCGTGGTCGAAGTGCCACTCGGGCTTCGCCTGACGGCGGCAGGTGTTGCGGTGTTGCTGGCCTGGGGCACCTACGCTTTCGTGGAGCGGCCCTTTCGCTCGAAGAGCACGTCCCGCTGGCTGGTGGCCGCCCCCATCGTGGTCCTGCTGTTCGCGGGCGCCGCCGGCACCAGCGTCTGGGCGTTGGACGGCCTGCCCAAGCGGGCGGTGAACACGGCGGACGCGTCGACCTTCGACTACCTTCGGCACTGGGATGGATGGCACGAATGCGCTCTGCTCGAGAACACCCTCGCCGGTGGCTGTCGCATCCTGAACAAAGAGCGCCCCATCGACGTCATGGTGATCGGTGATAGCCACGCGGGACACCTCGGGACCGGCCTGCGCGACCAATTCGCGGAAAGCCCGGTCAATGTCGCCGTGCTACTCCACGCCGGCTGTTTTCCCGTGTTCTCGACCACGGACGGCCAGCCCAACGGGTTCTCCTGCCCCGACGGCAACATCGACCGCGCGCTCGGGACGGCCATCGCCTCGCCGGACGCCAAGACCGTGGTCCTGACCGGCTACGCGAACACGCACATCTTCGAATCTCGATTTCCCGACGCACCTGCCGTCGACGCGGAGAAGATCCTCGCCAACGCGGCAAGGCTAGAGCGGGCGCTGGACGCGACGCTGACCGAGCTCGAGCGGGCAGGCAAGCAGGTCGTGTTCCTGGTCGACGTGCCGGAGCTGGAAAAGGAGCCGCGCTCCTGCGTGGACCGGCAACTGCCTTTCTTCGCTCCCCGCTGCAACATCGATATCGGGCGCGACCGCGTCGATGAACGCAATCGCCACTTGCTCGACGTCGGTCGCAGGCTCTCGCAGCGCCACCCCGACGTTCGCTTCGTGTCTGCCATCGACATCCTGTGCGACACCTCGGTCTGCCGCGGCTCGGGAAGAGATGGCCTGCTCTACGCGAGCCGGGATCACCTCACGCCTGCCGGCAGCCGACTCCTCGTCAAGGCGCTGGCCAACGCGATTCGGTCTGACAAGCGCTGAGCCTTGCGCGACGACGCGATTTCTTCTGGCCGCATCGGACATCGAGCGGTAGAAATCTGCCCATGCAAAGAGCCGCCTTGTGTTTGGTCGCCAGCAGCCTGCTCGCCAGCGCCTGCGTGACCACCGGAACCCACGAGAAGAAGATCGCCGAGCTTCAGCAGATCACCGCCGACCACGACCGGGCGGCTGCCGAACGCGAGAGCGCCCTCAAGAACCAGATCGCGGAGTTGGAGAAGAGGAACGCCGACCTCGATCAACAGCTGAAGGCGACTACCGACGAGCGGAACGCCCTGCAGAAGTCTCTCGACGACAGCACCGCGCTGACCGGTGAGCTCAAACAGCGCTTGGAGAAGCTGGGCCAGAACGTGGACCAGCTGACCTCGGAGAAGGGCGCCCTGGCCAAGACCCTCGACGATGCCAAGCTGCGCCTCGAGGAGCTGCGCAGGCAGAAACTGGCGGCCGAGCAGCGCGCGGCCACTTTCCGCAACCTGATGGAGAAGTTGCGCGCCATGATCGACGCCGGCCAGCTCAAGGTCGTGCTGCGCGACGGGCGCATGCTCATCCAACTGGAGTCCGACGTGCTCTTCGATTCGGGCAAGACCAGCCTCAAACCAGCGGGCGAAGCCGCTTTGGCCAAGCTGGCCCCGGTCCTGGCCGGCATCACCGATCGCAAGTACCTGGTGGCCGGGCACACCGACGACGTGCCGATCAAGACCGCCAGGTTCCCCTCCAACTGGGAGCTCTCCACGGCGCGTGCCGTGGAGGTGGTGCGCTTCCTCATCGCGAACGGCATGAAGGCGCAGCAGGTGGCCGCGGCCGGCTACGGCGAGTTCGATCCGGTGGCCCCCAACGATACCCCCGAGCACCGCACACAAAACCGCCGCATCGAGATCGTGCTGCAGCCGAACCTCTCCGACTTGCCGTCGCTCGACAACGTGCAGGGCTCGAAGTAGCGCGCCTCCTTCGAGCCGCGCCGCACCCAGGGCCGCTGCGCGGCCGCCCTGCCCCTGACTGGATTCATCGCCCGGAAAATCCCGCTTCGGATATCCTTCCGCCATGCGGGATGCGCTGGTCTGGTCAGCGAGGTCGAGAGCCATGCGGGTGGGCACGCTGGCACCGATCCTCGTCGGCGTCACCGTGATGGGCTGTGGTGTCGGGCGCATGCCCGGGCTCGATGAACTGTCCGGACAAAGTCCGGATGCCCGCCGCCCGATCGCCGACGCCGCCCCAGACGACTCGATGCGAGCCGCGCCCCCACTTGGCGCTGGCAGCACCGGGGGAATCCGGAGCACCGGAGGGGCTCAGGCAAGCGGGGGAGCCACTGGACGAGGCGGCACCCCCGTCGCCGGCGGGCGAGGCCCCGCCCAGCAGGGCGGAGCCGTTGCCGCGACGACCACCTGCACTGGGGAAGTCACGGGCGCCAGAGCCAACCGCGATCCTGCCGACGTCCTCCTCGTGCTCGATCGTTCTGGATCGATGGTCACGGAGATCGACTCCAACTGCAGGTGCGATCCTTCGACCGCGACCTGCAACAACACCTGGAGTTGCCCCTCGCGCTGGGAAAGCCTCGTAGAGGGGATCGGCAATGCCATGTCCGCCACGCCATTCCTGCACTGGGGGCTCAAGCTCTTCGGTTCGCCGGGTTCCGCCTCTTGCGTGGTCACGGGCGGCGTCGAGGTCCCGATAGGCCCCGACTCGGCGGCCGAAATCCAGACCCGGATAGCGGCCACCCGACCCGACCTCGGCACGCCGACGGCTGCCGCCATGAAAGCGTCCACCGAGTATCTGCGGACTCTCACCCAGACCAACAGCAAGGTCATTCTGCTCGCCACCGATGGGGAGCCGAACTGCGCGAGCTCCGGCTCTTCCCCAGGTAGCGGCGGCTCCGACATGGAAGGTGCCCTCGAGGAAATCTCGGCGGCGCGAGACCTGGGAATCCTCGTCTATGTGATCGGCATTGGGCCGAGCGTCCCCAACTTGGATGCCTTTGCTCAAGCAGGCGGGACCGGTCGCTACTACCCTGCCGGGTCACACGACGACCTCGCAGCCGCCTTGGTCTCCGTGAGCAAGGCAGCGCTGTGCACGTTCTCCCTTGCGTCGGCGCCGCCCGACCCAGCCAATGTCGCGGTCTATCTCGATGGCAGCGTGGTTTCCCGCGACGCAAGCAGCGGTTGGAGCTTCGGCAGGGACTCGCAGACCATCCTGTTGCACGGCAGCTCCTGCGCCCGAGCGCTCGACGAGCCGGATAGCATCGTCGAAGCGGTCTTCGGCTGCGGCTCGCCGTTGCCCCCAAGAACACTGCCGTGACCTTCAGTGCCCCATGCGAACTTCAACGGACAAAACATTGCAGACACCACTTCGGATGGCCTTGTTGGGGTTGGTTGCGATGGCAGCCTCGGGTGCGCAGGCAGCGCCCTCGGAGGCCGCAGCGCAAGCGCCCGCCCCACCCAGCCAGCCCGCCGTCTTCACGACCTTGTTGATCGTCACCACGGATCCGCCTGGCGCTCTCGTCGCGATCGACGGCCGCCCGGTTGGCTTCGCGCCGATCTTGACCGTCGTGCCTGCTGGAATCCACCGGGTGGACTCGCAGCTCGGCGGCTACTATCCGGACGCCCGCATGGTGGAGCTCGCACAGGTCGCATCGCAAACCATCACCGTGGTGCTGAACCCAACACCCGAGGAGGCGCCGCGACGTGCCGCCGCGCTGGAAGCCGCGGCCAAGGAGAACGCACGCCAAGCAGAGGCGGCCCTGCGCTATCAACGAGAGCTTGGCGATTGGAGGCAGGCCACGGCTCCGGTGCAGGCGAGCAGGCTACGCGACAGTTGGTACGGCGGGACTACGCTCGCGGTGGGCTCGGCACTTCTGCTGGCGGCCACGGTGCTGGGCGTGACTGCGGCCCAGCAAGGTGGAGAGGCGCACGATAGCTACGACGCCAACCGGGACCCCGCGCTCTTCTCGGAGTATCGAAGTGACATCGAGAGCGCGCGCACGCGGCTTCGCGGAGCTGCCGTCATGGCCGCAGTCGGAATACCGCTCGTTGCCGCGGGCGCCATCATTCTCGGGCGCCGCGCGGAGGTGCCAGCGGCGCCCAAGCCACCGTCGTTTCGTCTCGAGGTGGGCGTCGGACCTCGCGCCGACGGAGGCTCTCTCTCCGCGGTGGGGAGGTTTTGACCGTGGAGGCGCCCATGAACCGCCATCGCTTCCAGGGAGCTCTGTGCGGGTTGGTCTTGCTCGTCGCGAGCGCGTGCGGGGACTGGCCATGGCCCATGAACCATCCCGATGACCCGCTCCGCTGCAATCCGCAGTGCCAGTGGCCTTTCGCCTGTCATGACGCCGTCTGCAAGTACGACCCGTGCAAGACCGACCCGTGCAGCGGATACGGCTCCTGTTCGGCCGACATGGCCGGGCAGTCGTACCGATGCTTGTGCTACCAGGGCCGGGACGGGGATGCCTGCGACCGGTGCGCGGTTGGCTACACCGGCTATCCGAGCTGCCATCTCGATCCCTGCTATCAGAAGACCTGCAACGACCACGGCAAGTGCTCGAACGGCCAGTGCAGGTGCATGGCCGCATTCTCCGGGGACGAGTGCGACCGGTGCGCGCCCGGATATGACGGCTACCCGGACTGTCGGTGCGAGTGCAGCGCCGGTGAAACGGCTTGCGACGGACGGACCGGCATCAAGACCTGCACCACGGCCTGTTCCTGGACGCGCCGGTCCTGCGCCCAAGACTGCCAGCCCCAGGACAGCGCGAGCTTCTGTGCCCGAAGTCCGCTCTACGTGTCCAACCGATGCTACTGCTCGTCAGAGAGCGAGGTCGGCGTGGTCGAGCTCTACCTGACGACGACATGCGGCTCGTCGATATCGGCGGCGGTATACGACGTCACTTCCCGCGCCTCGCTGTCGGGCACCACGACCATCTCCTCATCGACGCCGTTCAAGAGCCACGTCACCTGCGAGCCCAACCACGAAATCTGTTGGGGCGCCTGGCAGGGCAAGTCCTACTGGGGTTGCGGCCCCGAATGCTCGCAGCCCTGCGAGGATTGCTGCACGACTTGTCCCAGCGCCGGCACCGTCGTCCGATACCCTTCGCACAGCCTCGCCTGCCAGTGAATCCCGTGGAGCCATCACTCGACCGCGGGGGCTTGGCAGTGGTCCGTCGAAGGTCTAGGCTTCGCCCGCCTCTTCTACTCGCGACTGGAGCAGAACCATGAAACGAGTCTTCAAGATCCTTGCCATTTCCCTGGGCGCGTTGGCGGTCCTGCTCGTCGGCGGCGCCGTGCTCGCCTACTACCTGGTCGATCTGAACAAGGTGGTCACCGAGCTGGTCGACAAGCAGAAGCCCGAGATCGAGAAGCAGCTCGGCCGAAAGGTCGAGATCGGCAAGATCTCCACCCGCTTGTTCCCCAGCCTGAGCGCCCGCGTCGAGGCGCTCGCGATCGCCCCGGATCCCGCCCGCCCACAAGACGACCGCCCACTGCTGAAGATCGACGCGGTGGGGTTCGACGTCGCCATCTGGAGGGCGGTCTTCTCGTTCGGCAAGCAGATCGGGATCAAGACGGCGTACGTGGACGGGTTGCGGGTCAACGTCGTCCGCTACCAGGACGGACGCCTCTCCTATCAGGACATCGTCGACCGTCTGGCCAGTGCCCCGAAGCAAGAGAAGCCGGACGAGCCGCTCTCGCCGCAAGTCCAAGCCCTCCTGGAAGGCATCTCGATCGGCGAGATCCGCCTCGCCGGCGGCGAGATCCGCCTCGTCGATTTCGCCACGCCGACCGGCCAGCCCGCCGAGAGCAACATCCGCAAGCTAGACGTACGACTGGCCGACGTCCGCCTGAGCGATCCGATCCACCTGCGCGCGGGGGCGGCGATCTTCAGCGAGGAAACGAACCTGCGCATCGAGGCCATCGTCGGACCGCTGCCGCCAGATCTGAAGGTGGCGGGTACCCCGCGCATCGATCGGATCCGCATCGACGCCAAGGCGGTCGATCTCGGGCGGCTGGCGCCCTACCTCGGCCCCGCGCTCCCGCTCGAGATCGACTCGGCCTCCTTCTCAGCCGACTGGACCCTGACGACGGCCGGTGCCGACAAGCCGATTGCCATCGACGGCAGCCTGGCGCTGGACAAGCTAGAGCTGCGCAGCGGCCAGCCGTTCGACGTCCGTCTCGCCACGAAGCTGACCTTCGATCCGACCCCGACCAGCGTGCGCATCGACAAGCTCGAGCTCAGCATCGGCGAGGTCGCGCTCGTCGCGTCCGGCGCCCTGCTCGATCTCGCTACGGCGCCGCGCTTCGAATCCTTCACGCTGCGTTCGAACACGCTCGCGCCCGGGCTCTTGCTCGCCTACCTTCCCCCGCTGCGCACCAGCTTGCCCAAAGGCGCGCGCGTCGCCGGCTCCGCCCTGCTCGACGTCAAGGCCAGTGGCGACGCCGCCAAGCAGTCCCTGCAGGCGCGACTCGACGGCGGGCCGCTCGATGTCCGGCTCCCTGGCCTACTGGCCAAGCCGGCCGGTGTGCCGCTGGGCCTGAGCTTCGACGGCGACCTGACCCAGAAGGACGCGAGCGTGCGGCGCCTCGGCCTGCGGCTCGGCGAGCTCGACCTCGAGGTCAAGGGGACGGTACGCAACTTCGCCAAGCCCGTTCTCGATCTCACCGCCTCGGCGAAGCCCTTCGGCTTCGACGGGCTTGCCCGCTTGCTCCCCGCGCTCGAGCAGGCCCTCGCTGCCTCGCCGGCGAAAGCCTCGGGCGACGGCAAGCTCGCCGCCCACGTCAAGGGCAGCGCCGAACGGCTCGACGCCGCCCTCGATATGTCTTTGCTCGGGGTCAAGCTCGACGCTGCGGGCACCCGGCTGCTCGGCGACCTGCGCGTGCAGGCGAAGGTCAAGGGCGATCCCAGCCGGGACGTCACGGCCTCGGTTTTGCTCGACGCCGACCGGACGACGGTCCAGGTCAAGGACGTGCTCAACAAGACCGCCGCGACGCCCATGCGGCTCGAGCTTTTGGCCACCCGCAAGGGCGATCTGGTCGAGATCGGCAAGCTGGCCCTGCGCTTCGCCGAGCTGCGCGTCGACGCCGACGGACGTTTCGACCTGGCCAAGGGCACCACCAACGCGCGCGTGGACATGCCCCGCATCGACCTCGAGAAGCTGGCGCGGACGGTAGTCGCGCTCGATCCGGCGCGCATGCGCAAGGGCTTCGTCGAGGCGAAGATCGCGGTGAAGGGCAATCCGCAGAAGCTCGACACCATGGAGCTTACCCTCGCGCCCTTCGCCGCGCAGCTCGCGGGCAGCGACGTCCGCGGCGAGGTCCGTTTGCAAAACCTGCTCGCACCCCGGGCGGAGGTGCGCCTGACCTCGCGCCTGCTCGACGTGGATGCACTGACCGGAGGGGCCGATTCCGGGGCCAAGCCCGGCAAGGCGAAGGCCACCCGCACGCCGTCTTCGACCCCGGCCAAGGCGCCTGCCGAGGACGATCCCACGCTCAAGAATTACCGGCTCCACGCCGTGCTCGAGGCAAAGAAGACCATCGTCTCCCAGACCGCGCTCGAAGACTTCCGTGGCGAGGTCACGCTGACGGACGGCGTGCTCGAGCTCGAGGATTGCACGTTTCGCGCCTTCGGCGGCACGATCGCCGCGGGCGGAACCAAGGCGGAGATCTGGAAGGGCCGGATGCCGTTTGCCGCCAACCTGTCCATCAAGGGCCTCGACATCAACAAGGTGCTCTCCGCGAAGACCCGCTACGCGAACACCCTCTTCGGCAAGAGCGACCTGGACGTGCGGGTGACCGGCGCGGGCTTCGAGACGGCGGATCTCGAGCGGCACCTCATGGGTCAGCTGGCGGTCGCGTTCCAGGAGGGACGGTTCGCGCGCGCGAGTCTGACCGAGTCGATCGCCGGCAGCAGCAAGGCCGCGCTGGACAAGGTCCCGGGTCTGTCGACCAAGGCGCTCAGCGGCGACAATACCTTCCGCAACCTCAGCACCATGCTCGAGGTGAAGGATGGCCGCATGAGCTTGCGCAAGCCGGTGGACTTCGCCCTCGACGGCAACCCCATCCGGCTCGAGGGTGCCATCGGCATCGCGGGCAAGCTGTTCCTCACCGGCACCTACTCCCTGCGCGGCCGCATGCTCGATCAGATGACCGGGGGCAAGTGTGGCGCCATGGCCGACATGCCCGTGCCGGTGCAGATCGGCGGCACCATCGATGCGCCGCGATTCACGGTGGATGTCAAAACCGCCGCGCAGCCGCTGGTCGAGCGCTGTCTCAAGGCCGGGGCCAGATCCGCCGCGAAGGCGCTCGGCGCGAAGGCGCAGGCGATGGGCGTGCCCGTTCCCTCCGCTGCGCAGGTCGATGCCAAGGCGAAAGAGGCAGCGGCACGCGCGCAGGCAGCCAAAGCAGAGGCGGAGCAGCGGGCCAGGGCCGAAACCGAGCGCGCGCGAGCGGAAGCCGAGCGGGCCAGGGCGGAAGCCGAGCAGAAGGCACGCGCCGAAGCCGAGCGGGTACGGGCAGAGGCCGAGCGCGCCAAGCAGGAAGCCCAGCGCAGAGCCCAGGAAGAGGCGGCCAAACGCACTGAAGGGGCCAAGCAAAAGCTCGGCGACAAACTGCGGGGGTTCGGCCGCTGAGCATGGACCCTAGTCTAGCGATCAAAGCGGTGACGATTGCACCCTGCGGGATGAACTGCGGGACCTGCATGGCCTATCTGCGAAAGAAGAACCGCTGTTCGGGGTGTAGGAGCAGCGACGAGCTGAAGCCGGCCTACTGCGTTCGATGCATCATCGCAACCTGTGACCGTCTCGAGCAGACCAAGGCCAAGTTCTGCTCGCCAAAGTGCGCGGACTTCCCGTGCAAACGGCTGAAGGCCCTGGACAAGCGCTATCGCACCAAGTACCGCATGAGCATGGTCGAGAACCTGAAGCAGATCGAAGCCCAGGGCATCAGGATCTTCGTCCGGCGCGAGCGGAAGCGCTGGACCTGCCCCGCGTGTGGCGGCACTCGCTGCGTCCACCGCGACCTTTGCCCGAGCTGCGGGCAGAAGACCGGGTAGCGCTGCCGACGGCAACGGCCGCGTGGAGTGGCGGCCGGGCTCAGTGCCTGATGCAGCCGATGCGCGTCTTGGCCACCACCACGTGGTCGAACTGCACGCCGCCGCCAACGCCCTCGGTGATGTAGTTGCCGAACCCGATGCCGGTGATCTGCAGGGCCGCGCTCGAGCGCCACTGCAAGTCCGCGGGCACGTAGGGCTTGCTGCACAGGCTCGGATAGTCGGTGCATTCAGTACCCGTGGCGCCCTCGGGGCAGAAGCTGTCCTTGATCCAGCAGCCCCGCGGCGTCTCGTGGTCGAAGCGCTTCATCGACTCGTCGTTGCGCCATAGCTCCAGCACGGCCCCGGTCGAGGACGCGAGGTCGGTGTTGAGCTTCAGGTGGACCTCGACGCAGACCCAGGTATCGTCGTCGGCCGTGAAGTCTTTCCGGTGGACCAACGAGTTGCCGTAGTAGGCCGAGTCGCCCTTGGGCTCGTCCATCCAAGAGCGCATCTTCATCCAATAGGCGTAGACGTCGAAGCGCGGGTTGGGTTTGCCGACGCCGTACACGGGCTCGAGCGCGAGCGAGAAGTTGGCGTCCCCCTCTGGCCGCAGCCCGGCCAGACCCAAGGGCCAGGGGCTGGGCGGGTTGTATCCCTTGATGGAGAGGCCGGCGTGGTGCCAGTTCACACCGCCCTGGTACTTCACATAGGCGCGGTAGTAGATCTCGTCGACGCTGGCGAGTTGACGAAAGACGTTGCTGGTGGTGGTGCTGGCGCTAGCCATGAAGCGGCCGGCGGTCTTGCCGCAGAGAGGGTCGGAAGGATCGGCGACCAGCGCCATGCTCTCCTTGGCGTTGTGGTCGCTGTAGCGGGCGACGAACGCCGTGATGGAGGCCTCCTCGAAATCCTCCTTGAAGAGGTGCGAGGCATCGTTCTCGATCCCGACATCGCAAGGATAGCGGTCGGCGAGCCCTGTCGGCGCGCTGCCGCCGGTGCCCACCGCGCCGCCCGTGCCCACCCCGCCGCCCGTACCAGACGCCACGACTCCCCCCGTGGCCGCCACCACGACCGTTCCCCCCGCACCGCCCGTACCAGGTGCCACGGCTCCTCCCGTTCCCGCCGCGGCGCCAGCATCCGATGCGCTAGCGTCGGTCTCCCCGCTCGAGCCTTTGCAGCCCACGACGGCCATCACCACGATCCCGAGCGCATACTGCGAACACCTCCAGCGTTGCCCTATGCCTGCCATCATGGGCATTGTCACACAATCCGGCGCGAGCGAGCGCACTCAGTCGCAAGGCGATTCCGAGCCGCCCTCCTCGCGTCTCGAGCAAGTCCCTGGCACCGGAGCGCGGGGGCGGGAGCGGACGTCCTGCGGACGGCCAGCGGACGTCCATGCCCCGCCCTGAGCGCTTCCACGCGGGGCGCGGCGCCCTCCAGGTGCCATCCTACGCACGCGATTCCGCGCCCGATGTCGTCTTCGCGACCTTGGCACGTGCGTTGCTGTGTGTCCGACCCGACGTTCTCTCTCTGGTTCCGCGGCCTGATCAGAAGTCTCCTGCAGTCCGGGTCGCGGCCCTGACAACGGCAACAGTACCCACGCCCTTGCCGTTTCGGTCGAGGCGCCTCGGGGACTGTTTGCGCCAATCAACGGAAAGGGATGGACCATGCGAACAACGACGATGGCAATGGGTGTGATCTTTGGCTTGATGGGGTGGTCGGGCTGCGACGGTGGCGAAGGCGACACGGACGGACTCGAGCGATCGAACGCGGCGGCGGGCACCATTGCCCCGGCCGTGAAGTGCAGGCGCGGTCCGACCACCGAGCTGTACGCTCCCGCTCCGAGCGACGGCTCGCTGGCACAGGTGCGCGAGCTTCGGCGAGCTGGGCAACACGCGGACGCGCGCAAGCTGCACGCCCTGGTCACCCTGCCGCACGCCGCCTGGTTCGCGACCGGCACGCCCGCGGAGGTGCGCGCCTCGGTTCGCCGGACCATGGCCGCCGCCCGACGACAGCAGAGCGTTCCGGTGCTGGTCGCCTACAACCTGCCATATCGCGATTGCGCGCAGTACTCCGGCGGGGGCGCGGTCGACACCGCCGCCTACCGCGCGTGGATCGACGGCTTCGCACAAGGCATCGGCCAGGGCGAGGCCATCGTCATCGTCGAGCCCGACGGGCTCGGGATCATTCCCTACAACCAACGGATCGACGGCGCCGACGAGTGGTGCCGCCCGACGGTGACCGACGACGCGGGCAGCGTGCAGCCGGCGCCCGGGGCCAGTCCTGCCGAGCGCTACGCCCAGCTCAATTACGCGGTCGACAGCCTGGCGGCCCATGCCCCGCGCGCGGCCGTGTATCTCGACGCCAGCAACAGCGGCTGGCTGGGCGTGGGCGAGGCGGCCTACCGGCTGACCAAGGCCGGCGTGCTGCGGGCGCACGGCTTCTTCCTCAATGTCTCGAACTACCAGCTCACGAGCGACAACACGCAGTTCGGCACCTGGGTGTCCATGGCCCTGGCCGCGCCATCCGGTGCGCCAGCGTGGGCTTTCGACGAGAGCGGCAATTTCCACTTCGACTGGCTACCGAGCCAGTACGACCCGGCGCTGGGCTACTCCGTCAACTACAGCCCCGAGTACGCCGCGACCGTCACGGAAGGTATCAAGGCCTTCATGGGCCAAGCGGTGGCGGCCATTCCCTTCGTGATCGACACCGGTCGCAACGGCCAAGGCCCCTTCCGGGCCGAGGCGTACGCGTCCGCCCCGTACAACCAGCCCGCCTCCGTGGTGAGCGGACTTGGCGCGGGCTACTGGTGCAACGGCTACGGCGCGTGCGCCGGGCTGCGGCCGACGCTCGCGACCGGCCTGCCCCTGCTCGACGCCTATCTGTGGATCAAGGTGCCCGGAGAGTCCGACGGCACCTGCGACATCGCGGGCGGGGCGCGAGCCTGGGACTTCGGCGCCTACAATCCCTGGGGAATCGCCGGCGATGCCCAAAGCCACTTCGATCCGCTGTGGGAGCAAGTCGATCCCGAGGCTGGCAAGTGGTTCCCCGCGCAAGGCCTGCAGCTCGCCCGCAACGCGAATCCCAGCCTCCTCTGAAAACGAGTAAGCTCGTCGTCGCATGGCGCCCTCCACGCGTAGAGCCTTCCTCGGGCAGTCGGCGCGCGCCGCGACCGCGCTTGGCGCCTTGGCCCTCCCCATCCCGGCGTGGGCGGGGGCCAAGGTCCGGCGCGCTCAGGATCGCGTTGCGCTCGGGCGGAGCGGGATCACCGTCTCGCGCCTCGCGCAGGGGACCGGTGCCTTCGACGCGCGCAAGGCCTCCAAGCCACCGCTCGACACGGCCGGGGTGGCGGCGCTGCTCGAGGCCGGCGTCGAGCAGGGGCTCGACTTCTGGGATCTGGCCGATGCCTACGGTACCCACCCGGCCGCACGCGAGGCGCTCGAGCGGGTGCGGCGCGATCGCGTCGTGCTCATGACCAAGAGCTGGTCGCGCGACGCCGCCTCGATGCGCGCCGATCTCGAACGCTTCCGAAGAGAGCTCGGCGTCGAGCAGCTCGACCTAGTCCTCTTGCACTGCCTGACCGACGCCAACTGGACCAAGACGGCGGCGGGCGCGATGGAGGCGCTCGCGGAGGCCAAACAGAAGGGGATCATCCGCGGCCATGGCATCTCCTGCCACAGCCTGGCCGCGCTGGAGCACGCGACCACGAGCAAGTGGGTCGACGTGGTGCTGGCGCGCCTGAACCCGGTGGGCGCCATGATGGACACCGACGCGGAGGATGTCGTGCCCGTGCTCGCCAAGCTGAAGTCCCAGGGCAAGGGGATCGTGGGCATGAAGATCCTCGGCGCCGGCCAGCTCCGCAAGCGCATCGACGAAGCCCTGGCCTACGCGGTCGGGTCGCCGGTGCTCGACGCCTTCACCATCGGCGCGGCCAACCAGGTCGAGCTGCGAGACCTCATCGAACGCATCGCCAAGGTGAAACCGTGAAGCACTTCGTGAAAGCAGCGCTCTTCCTGGCGGTCGCCGCCTGCGCGTCGGAGCCGGCGCGCCGGATCGAGCCCGCCACACCCGCCCCGGCCGGCCCCCGCCCGGTCCAGCACGGCAGGCTCTCCGTCATCGATGGGCGTGTCTGTGGCGCCGACGGCCGGCCGGTCCAGCTGCGCGGCATGAGCACCGCGGGCTTGCAGTGGTACGCCGGGGTGGTCAACGACGCGGCCTTCGCGACCCTGGCCAAGGACTGGAAGGCGAATCTCGTGCGTCTGACCATGTATGTCGGCGAGCGGGGCTACGCGACCCAGCCCGGGCTCATGAAGCATATGGAGAAGGGCATCGAGCTGGCCATCGTGCACGGGCTGTACGTGATCATCAACTGGGCCGTGCACGTGCCGGGCAACCCCAACGATGAGACCTACCGGGACGCGCAGACCTTCTTCGACTACCTATCGCGCAAGTACGGCAAGCACCCGAACCTGCTCTACGAGATCATGAGCGAGCCCAACGGGCTCGTGGACTGGGCCAAGGACCTCAAGCCCTACGCCGAGAAGACCGTGGCCACCATCCGCGCCAACGATCCCGAGGGCATCATCCTCATCGGCTCGGGCACCTGGAGCCAGGACATCGACCTCGCGGCCGAGGATCCCGTCGCGGGCCACAACCTGGCCTACGCCTTTCACTTCTACGCCGGCACCCACGGCGAACCGCAGCTCGCCAAGGTGCGGGCCGCCATGGCGCGCGGGTTGGCGGTGTTCGCCAGCGAGTGGGGCACCAGCGAGTGCAAGGGCTTTGTCGGCCCCTTCGTGCCCGAGTCCACCGCCTTCCTGGATTTCCTCGAACAGCATCGCATCTCGTGGGCCAACTGGTCGCTCTCCGACAAGCACGAGGGCTCGGCCGCCCTCAAGAGCCTGCACGTCCACATGCAGGAAGGCCGGACCGAGATGGTGGACCGCGAGTCGCTGCTCATACCCACCACCCTCGGCCCCGAGGGCTACCCCATCTGGGGCCCCGACGAGCTGTCGCCGAGCGGCGCCTTCGTGCGCGCCCGCCTGCGCGCCCAGGCCGCGGCAACGCAAGCCGGACGGAGCCCCGCAGCCGCGCGTGCATCGGCACCATAGCCGGTGCCGTGTGAACACAGGCCATCGGGAGCCCATTGCGTTCTCAGGCATGCGCGGGAGCAATCCCCGAGGAATGTGCCGGCAGGAAGGACGTCAACGGCCTCATACTTTTCGTTGACGTGGCGAGCCAGCTCTCACATGCTTACCGCCGTCGCGTCAACCTCTAGATAGCACTTGAAGCTCGGGGCCTCCGCCGCGGCCTTCGAGTGCGGGAGACAGAA
>CAZYFU010000141.1:0-8053 GCA_964647025.1 uncultured Myxococcales bacterium
GCACGCAGCAGTAGTCGAACTCGATGCCCTGGCCGATGCGGTTGGGGCCGCCGCCCAGGATCATGACCTTCTTCGGGTTGCTGCTGGCGGGCGCGGCGTCCTTGGCGTTGTAGCTCGAATAGTAGTAGGCCGAGCTCTCCACACCGCTGACCGGCACCGCGTGCCAGCCCTCGCAAAGGCCCAGCTTGTTGCGCTGGTCACGGATCGACTTCTCGGTGATGCCGAGCAGCTTCGACAGGTACTTGTCCGCGAAGCCGTCGCGCTTGGCGCGTTCGAGCAGCGGGTCGGGCAGGGCCTGGCCCTTGTGCTTCAGGATCTCCTCTTCGAGCTCCACCAGCTCCTTCATCTGCTCGATGAACCAGTGCTTGATGTGGGTCAGCCTGAACAGCTCCTCGACGGTGGCCCCCTTGCGCAGCGCCTCGTACATGATGAACTGGCGCTCGCTCGACGGCTCGGCCAGGGCCGCCAGCAGATCGGAGAGCGACTTGCGGTTGAAGTCCTTCGCGAAGCCCAGGCCGTAGCGGCCGTTCTCCAGCGAACGAATCGCCTTCTGGAAGGCCTCCTTGTAGTTCTTGCCGATGCTCATGACCTCGCCGACGGCGCGCATCTGCGTGCCCAGCTTGTCCTCGCTGCCCTTGAACTTCTCGAAAGCCCAGCGCGCGAACTTGACCACCACGTAGTCGCCCCACGGCGTGTACTTGTCGAGCGTGCCCGAGCGCCAGTACGGGATCTCGTCCAGCGTGAGACCTCCGGCCAGCTTGGCCGACACCAGCGCGATGGGGAAGCCGGTCGCCTTCGAGGCCAGCGCCGACGAGCGCGACGTACGCGGGTTGATCTCGATGATGACCACGCGGTCGGTCTTGGGATCGTGGGCGAACTGGACGTTGGTGCCGCCGATGACCTCGATCGCGTCGGCGATGGCGTATGCGTACTGCTGCAACCTCTGCTGCAGCTCGGGCTTGATGGTCAGCATGGGGGCCGTGCAGAACGAGTCGCCGGTGTGCACGCCCATGGCGTCGACGTTCTCGATGAAGCAGACCGTGATCTTCTGTCCCTTGGCGTCGCGAACCACCTCTAGCTCGAGCTCTTCCCAGCCGACCACGGCCTCCTCGATGAGGAGCTGGCCGATGAGGCTGGCGGTCAGACCGCGGGCCGCGATGGTGCGTAGCTCTTCCAGGTTGTAGACCAATCCGCCCCCGGTGCCGCCCATGGTGTAAGCCGGGCGTACGACCACCGGGAAGCCGAGCTTGCCCGCGATCTCCTCGGCCTCCTTGACCGAGTAGGCGAGCTCGCTTCGGGGCATGTCGATGCCGAGCTTCTGCATCGTTCGCTTGAAGGCGTCGCGGTCCTCGCCGCGCTCGATCGCGTCGACGTTCACGCCGATCACCTTGACGCCGTACTTGGCCAGCACGCCGGCCTTGGCCAGCTCCGAGCTGAGGTTCAGGCCCGATTGACCGCCGAGGTTCGGCAGCAGGGCGTCCGGCCGCTCCTTCTCGATGATCTCGGTGATGCGCTGAACGTTCAGCGGTTCGATGTACGTGACGTCCGCCATCCCAGGGTCGGTCATGATGGTGGCCGGGTTCGAGTTGACCAGCACCACCGTGTAGCCGAGCGCGCGCAAGGCCTTGCAGGCTTGGGTTCCGGAGTAATCGAACTCGCAGGCCTGACCGATCACGATGGGGCCAGAGCCGATGATCATGACCTTTTTGATATCGTTGCGCTTCGGCATCGGGACGTCCTTTCGGGCGGGGAGGATGGCATGCCCGCCGTGGTGCGTGTTTTTGCCATGTTTCCGTCTGTTTCCGCCATTGTTAATTCCACGAATCCTGCACGTGGAGGGAACCTGTCATTGCGCGCTTTTACGTGTGGTGGATGAAATCGGCGACCGCGGGACTATGCTTGCGCCATGACCTTTCCTAACGCGACACCTCCTGAACCGACGGACCGCGGCAATCCAGCGCTTCTGCCCGTCCTGGCATGCTCGATCGTCGCCGTGGCTGCGGCCCTGGTGCCCAGCGCCAGCCTGCTTGCGGAAAAGCGCCCGATCTGGCTGGTGGTCGCCGCCGGTCTCGCGGCCTTTCCCATCGTCCCGCTGCTGTGGCATGGGCTGGCTGAAGCCAGGGCCAGCGCACGCGCGGCGGCACCCTTCAGCGGACGCACGCGCTTCGCCATCCGCAGCCTGGCCGTCGCATTCATGGTCCTGGCCGTGTCCTTGGCAAACCTGGGCCCCACTCGACTGATCGCGCAGCTCCGAGCCCCGCTGGCCGGTCGGCAGGTCCAGACCGTGGCGAAGGAGAAGGCGCCCCCGGTGCCGACCCCGTTCGGGCTCGAGGCGTTCATCCCGGCAGATGCCAGCCTGGCGGTCGGCCTGTCGGGCTCGGTGGCCATGCAGCAGCTCCTCGCCGCCTACGGCATCGACACCCGCGAGAAGCTGGCCGCGCTGGCGACCTGCAAGATCGACTTCGTGAGTGCTCGCGTCCTCGTCGCATCACGTGGAGCCGGCAGCCATTTAATCGCGGTGCGAGCGCCCGGAATCGCCGAGGACCGGAACCTTTACTGTCTGGTCGGGGTGATGGGCCCGGACCGCGTCCAGGTCACGAGCGAAGGCCCACAAGGGGCGAGGGTCGTGCAGGTCAAGGGATGGTCGTCCCAGCCGCTGACTTTGCGAATGGTCGACGACACCACGATGATCGCGACCGATCCAGTCTGGCAGCCGACCGCCGCCAAGAAGCTGCTCGCACGCGATGTCGATTCTGCCCCAGGTCCGCTGACGGCGCCTCTCGGCCGGGTTCAACTCACGGCGCCGGTGTGGATTGCCGGCGTGAAAGTGACTGCCCAGGGAACCTGGGATCTGGCCATCGACGCTCGTCAGGAGGGCGCCGCCCTCAAGGTTCAGGGCAGCGCCACGCCGCCAGCGGGCGAGGGCGATCGCGCCCAGATCTCACTCAGCACGCCGCTGTCGTTCGCTGCGGCGCTGCCAGAGGCCGCGGTGACCCACGGAATTCGCGGTCTCATGAGGGCGCTCGGCGTCGTGGTCTCGCCGCCCTAGTGCCATGACCGAATGCCCGCAGTGGGCGGGGTGCGCCGATTCGGGCGCGCCTTCATCCGCCAGCTCCTGACTTCGAGAATCGTTTTCGAGGTGTGGAGCATCTGATCCAGCCAGCACGACTTTGCCCTTGGTGGAGTTCAGGGAGAGGAGCTCGCAGGATGGATCTCGCCGCCCACTTTCGATGGAACGCAATTCCGACAACCCGCGATGAGGCCCTGGGTCGCCCCGTGACGGACCTCCTGGCTGTCGATGCGGCCGCGGCCTCGGCGCTTACCACGATCGGCATCGCCACCGTGTTCGATCTCGGAGCCTCGGGTGTGTTCGCCGAGGCGCGGGCCATCGCCATCGCTGCTCGCGATCCGGACGCTCGGCTTTCCGGCGACTTGGTGTCGCCACCCGCCAGCGATGCCGCCGCCCGCCCGGTCTCGAGCATGCGGCGACTGCCTTCGGCCGCCGCAACGGCCCTGCAGGGCGGGCTCGGCATCTCGACCATCTGGGAGTTGGCCAACTGGGCGCCCTACGTGGCCGCGCAGAGTCTGGTGAGCGACGCCATCCAGCCATCCGAGGACGCGCAAGCCGAGGCTCTCCGGCCGCTCATGGGACAGTTCCCGACGGAGCGCGTGTACTACTCGACGTTCGTGATGCTGGATGCACCGCAGCCGACCAACCCGGTATCGTTCGACGGCCCGGTGGGCTTGAAGTCGCTCCTGGCCGGCGGCTTCGGCTTCGCCAAGCCCGCCATCGGGGCGGTCATTACGTTCGCGCAATCGTGGCATGTCCAGGGCATCACTCTCGGCCAGCTCCTGCATTCGCTGGCCCTGGCCCCGGGCGAGAGCACGCGTATCGCGATGATCGACTGGTCCCGTAGGACCTCGGCGACCAGCTCGGAATCGATATCGGAGCAGGAGACCCTGAGCAACACGACTGATCACTCCCGGGCGGTGAGCGAGATCCAGGAGGGGGTCGCGCAGGAGATGCAGGAGGGCGGTTCGTCGAGCAGCACGAAGAGCAGATCGAGCAGCGAAGCCACCGCAGAAACCGTGGGATCGGGCGGGCTGGCGGCGGCATTCGGACCCAGTTGGGACGTGTCCAACACCAGCGAGTCGGCGAAGACCAGCAGCTCGGCCAACAGCAGCGCTTGGTCGAGCGGCAACCGTTCAGTCATGGCCAGCATGAACCAGGAAGTGAACGATCGCACCGAGCAGCACGCGAGCTCTTCGCGTTCCCGGCGGGCCAGCGCCATTCGCGAGGTCTCGCAGTCCGAGCACGAAGGCGTGAGTACCCGGGTCGTGGCGAACTACAACCACATGCACGCATTGACGGTGCAGTACTACGAGGTGGTTCAGCTCTACCGAGTATCCACCCGCATCAACCGCGCGGATCGTTGCCTGTTCATTCCAGTTCAGCCCATCGACTTCAAGGGACCCGACGCGTGGGATCTCATCGAACGTTTCCGCGGCGCGCTGGTTCGCCGAGCGCTGACCCGGCGTGCGCGCGCGTTGCTGCTCGACGAGACGAGCTCTGTCACCGTCATCCCTGCCGCACCCACGCGGATCGACCTGCCCGCGCGAAGGGCTTTCGAGCTCGGGATCAAGCAGAACAGGGTCCAGACCACGGCCGTCGTCGCGCCCGCGAGCGATGACAGTCCTCCCAAGGTGGCGACGGTATCCAAGGCGGCCTCGTCGCTCGACTTGCTTCGGGCGCCGGCAGGCGGCGGCTACATCTGGCACCCGGGCGCCATTGCGTCGGTGTCACACATCATCGGGCGCGCGATCTTGCGCCCGAACGTGGACGGCCTTTTCTTTCCCGACGACACGCAGCTGCTGGCGCTGTCTTTCGACGACATCCTTCCGACGAAGTACGCGCTCAGCCGGACAGGCGGGCCGGCCATCACGGGGACCGTCGGCACCAACCTCGGACGCGTGGATCTGGCCGAGCCCATCGCGCTCTCGGAGCTCACCGAGATCGCCCTGGGCCACGCCGGCAGGTCGAAGGTCGAAGGGACCGTAACGCTCGAGCTCAGCTACCTCGGACGCCGATTCTCCGCGCCCGCGGTGCCCGTGGAGCTGGCAGCCACCGAGGCGCTCCAACGTGTCGCGCGGTTGCAGTCGGATCGCAGTGACCGAAGGAACGAGCTGCTGCTCCATCTGCGCAACAACCATGCGCACTACGCGAACGCCATCTACCGAAGCCTGGGCGCCTCGGAGCTCACCATTCTGCTCTCGCCCTTCGTGTGGGCTGGCAAGCCCCTGCTCGAGCAGATCGAGCCCAAGGTCCTCAACGTGATCGGCAACTACATCGTCGTGCGGGCCCCGGTGGCTGATGACGAGCCGTCGGGGATCGGGGGGCTCGCCTGGCGGGCGTTGCTCACGCAACGCGGACTTCAGCTCTCGACGTCTGACGATCGGCTGATTCCAGTTCCGACGGGCGGCGTGTTCGCCGAGGCCGTGCTCGGCCGCTCGAATTCCGCCGAGAAGCTCGACCTCACCCGGTTCTGGAACTGGCAGGACTCGCCCACCCCGATGACTGCGACGGACATCGCGCCCATCGCCACCGGATCGCGTGCGACGACCGAAGACCTCAAGCCCGGGCAACTGGCGCCGCCGGTGCTGAACATCGTGAACCCCACGAGCCTCCCGGATCCCCAGGGCGTGGGGGCGGTCATCTCCGCGCTATCGAACGGCAACATGTTCCGCGACATGTCGGGACTGGCGGGAACGCAAGCGCTGGTCCAGGCCGGGCTCCAGGAGACCCTGCGGGCCGCGACCGCTGCGGGCGGGTTGGCTTCGGAGAACCTGAAGGCCAGCATGCAGAAGCAGATCTCGGCGCTGCAGACGGTGGCCGACGTGGCCAAGGCGGCCATGGGCGCGGGCGGCGCCAGTCCGAATCTGCCCCCCATCGGGGGCGTCTCGGGAGAGGGCGCGCGCATCAACTACGGAAAGGACATGGATGCGCGCGGCATCCCCGCCAGCCCGGGCGGCGGGCCTTCCCCCGGCATCGGCGCGAAGGCACCAGGCAACGCGGCTGGCGGAGACACCGGCGGCGGCAGCTCGACTGGCGGCGGTTGGGATCGATCGGTCGATGCGCCGACCAACGAAGGCAACGCGTTCAACCGCGCCCTATGGGGCCAAATGGGCGAGTCCGGCGGCAGCACCACCGGAAAGCTGTTCCAGGTGGTCAGCACGCCCCTCGACAGCACCGAGGCAGAGCAGCTGCCTTGGTTGGAGGTCCCCAGTAAGGACGTCGCGACCTCTGCCGCGGACAAGGTCGACATGGAGGGCGAGAGCGACAAGATCGAGCTGGGCATGGGCGCCTTGACGGTGGGCGCGTGGCCCATCCGGAATTGGCGCACCGATGGTGTCGAGCAGTACGGCGGCAACCGTATCGGAGCCCAAGGCCATGCGAAGACACGCGAACAGACGGACATCACCACCATCGTGGTGCATGAGACTGTTGGCGCGACCTGGTCGATCCTCGGTTCGCCCCTGTCCGTCCATTTCCACGTGGAGCGCGACGGCGCCATCGTTCAGCACAATCAAGTCTGGCACCACGCCAACCACGTCGGCCCCTACAACCGCCAGTCGATCGGCATCGAGCACGTCCACGTTCCCTTCGTGGCAAGCGCCGCGGACGCCTTGCCCGGCGCCGCGGCCCCTCCGGTCGGCATTCCGTGGGGAAATCTCGCCCTGCTCGCGTTCCCACCGGACAATCAGCTCCGCGCCAGCTACGACCTCATCGTCAGGCTGCGCTCGACGTTCTCCGCGATCTCCGGCTGGCCCCAGATTCGACCCGGCACCGACCTCTTCGGCTCCGAAGAACCTGGCGCCGTCGAGCGCTGGTTCATCACGAGCACCACGGGATGGGACCTGTTCGCCGAGCGCGGCTTGGGCAGCGTGGGGACGATCTCCCATTCGGCGCTCATCGGTCACTCGGACGGGGCCATCTTCGCGCTCTACGGAGCGCTCCGGGATAGAGGGCTTGCGCATCCGGCGGCGGTGACCACCATGCGCGACCTCTTCGGGGACAGCGCCCGGCAGAAGATGATCGTCGTTCAGATCGCTGGCGGCGGCCGCAACGTGCACCTGATCAGGGTGACCGACGTCTTGTGACCGGCGGTCCCAGGATCTCCAGTTGTGCGAAGGGCCGTGGGGAATGCCCACGGCCCTGTCCAACCGGACGCCGCACGTTCAGCTATTCATTCCAGTTCTTCCAGCCGTCCCAGTTCTTGAACTTGGTCTTCCAGATCCCGCGATTGTTGTAGTCGCCGTTGGCTCCGATGAAGGCGTCCTTGCGAGAGTTCTCGCCGCCGATGTGCCAGCGCATCCAGGCCACGTTCGCAGCCGCGCCATCCCACGGGCCAGAGCCGTGGCCGCCTCCGGCCATCATGCCCAACCAGCAAGGACCCTTGTTCCCGCTGTTGTTGTAATCGCCCTCTGCATTGGGCCTTTCTTGACCGTTCTCGCCATAGATGATCCCCACGGGAGCTTTCACGGTGACCAAGGCGGCATGGCCGAAATCGCCGCTGTTGTCCAGAAGGGCTGTCGTTACGCGACTGTCCGCGCGGATCGTCGCTTCGGAGGAGAGCCCGCCCATGGAGTGGCCGAACACGCCAACCCGATCGAGGATCAGCCTGTCGTACATCGGGCTGCTGGAGTTGCGGTTCTGAGCTTCCAGCCAGTCGATCGCGGCCGACATCAGCTCGGCTCCTCCGCTCGATTCTCTGATGCCCACGACGACGAAGCCCTGGGAAGCCATGCGGGTGAGCAGCGTCATATAGTCCTTCGGAGGCGTGCCGCCACCGGGACCCCAGATGGCAACAGGGTGCTTCGTGTTGGGCTCCTTGGTGATGCTCGTCGGACGAACGAGGATATGACCACCTCCGCTGAAACTCAGGTTCTCCTCGAGGGTCGTCTGCAGGGGCCCGTTCGAATTGACGTCATTGCCCGCAAGCAGAACCTTGACGCTGGAGGTCCCCGTCGAGCCGCCTGTGCCAGTGGCGCTGGT
>CAZYFU010000141.1:8153-16320 GCA_964647025.1 uncultured Myxococcales bacterium
GTGCTCGATCGCGCGACCGCCCGCCTTCGTGGTCGATCCGCAAGCCGCGGCGTCGGATGGCTCGAGTCCGGGGGCTCCAAGTCAGCGTGGTCAGCATCAAGCGCGGCAAGGGAGCCGACAGCGACTATGCGTCCTGCTCGAAGACGGCTTCGAGCTGCGACGACCTGGGGACGGCCACCTTGCGTATCGAGGCCCAGGACGATCAGACCCCGAGGGAAAAGCTCGGCTTCACGATCGCGCTCGTGGACGGCGTCGCTCCGGCAGGGCTCGATCTTCCGTCGGGCCCAATCCGGCTGTTCGGTGAGAACGTCTATCTTCACTGGGACGATGGCGCCTCCGACGACCAGGAATCCTTCGCGTTCACTTTGGAGATCCGCGCGCTGGACTTGGCGGGAAACGTCGGGCCGGCATCCACGGTTCGCGTCGAGGATGCGGGCAACGGTGGTGGCTGCCACATGCTGGCGCGCCGGCCGCTGTCCGCCTGGCCCGTTGCCACCATTCTGATGCTGCTTGCGATCCGGGCAGCCCGCCGTTTTTCGCACGCACGAACGCACATCACGAACCACTCGACTTTGGAGGCTCCATGAACCGCTTGGCCATGTCTCTCGCCGTCCTCGCTTTCGTTTTCAACCCTGGCTTCGCTTGCACTGGCGAAGATGAACCCGCGTACCAGTACGGCGAATCGGAGATGAAGTCGGCCGCGGAAGGCACCTGGGTGCTCTCGGTCCGCCAGCCGGATGGCATCGCCGTCGAGGAGATTACCGTCGCGGTGGTCGAGAGCAGCAAGGCCCAACCCTCGCAGTCGCAGAGCAGCGCGCGTCTACACAGCGGTCTCATCCGTTCCGCAGCCGCGTGCGGGACTCGGACCTTCGTCGCGTCCGCACAGGCGTGCATCGACAGCAGCGAGATTCCTCTCGACGTGACCTTCGTCGCTGGACCGGACAACTACGAGAACGCCCCGATGTCGGGCCAGCTGGCGGTGCACTCGTTGATATTCAGCCTGGGGCACCTCCAACTCACGTTGGGCGGTCTCTCCGTGAACGCAGAGATCGGGCCGGACGGGAGTGTCCTATCGGCGAACGGCCGCCAGGGCGATGGAACCGTGGTGACCGTGGTGTCTCTGGCGCGCAGCCCGAAGTAGCACCGCGACCTCGGCAGCGAGAGTGGCAATCCGCCACGAGGCAGATTGCCTCGCTTATCTGTTCGCGCGCGACCGGCATCTAACCGCAAACCCTCAACCTCGAAAGGAGCCCCGGATGGGGAAGCGAGTGCTGGTCGCCCTCGATGATTCGGTCCGCGCAAGTGGCGTGCTCGGCGTAGCCGCGGACTATGCTCGGAGACTCGATGCCGAGTTGTACATCGTCCGCTCGATAACCGTGCCGCGGGATCTGATGGCCTCGCTCTCGACCGACGGTGACGACGACCCGCTCGTGCCACGGCTGCGAGAATCTGCGAGGGAGGAGTTGCGAGCGTTGCTCAGGAGACAACCGTCGGCGACGATCAAAGAAACCATCGTGGAGATGGGCTACCCCGCGCAGACCATCACAGCCGTGGCCGAGAGAATATCCGCCGACTTGATCGTCGTCGGAAGTCATGGCTACCGCGGGTGGGATAGGGTGCTCGGGACCACGGCGTCGTCCGTGGCGAACCTCGCGATCTGCAACGTGCTCATCGTTCACGACCAGGCCTCGTCGGAGAGCCCGGCGCGCTGAGCTGGCCTGCGCCTTCGTCGTTCTTGGCTCGGGACGTGCAGAGGCCTGCGGCGTTGCATCCTTCGTCGTCATCTCGCCATCTGACTCCCGAGTCGGTTTGCTTGCCCACTCCATGGGTGCCGTCCGCGCGCCGCGCGACGGCGGAATTCCCCTCTGCGCTAGCGCCCGCGGTGGACAGCGAGGCCACGCGGGCGAGGGGAGCGCGCGAGACTGGCATCGATGCGCTACGCGGCCTCGCTGTCGTCGCGATGGTCGGCGCGCACATGGTCCGGTACGTGCTCGACGCTCCTTATCCGTTCTGGCTGCGACTTTGTTCCAGCCTCGCGGGGCCAGCCTTCATCTTGCTTGTCGGCTACATGGTGGGTCGCGGGCACGTGCGCCGACCGATGCCACTTCGCCGCTATCTGAGCAGGACGCTGGCGCTTCTGCTCGTGGCCAGCCTGGTCGATGTGGCCATCTGGGGCGACGCCCCGTTTACGAGCTTCGACGTCTTGTATGTCATCGCGCTGATTCCGCCTGTCTCGTGCCTCGTTCTGCGCTGTTCTCCTCGGGCCGCGCTGGTCACGACGATCTTGCTTCTGCTTCTCACGCCGGTGCTGCAGGGATTGCTGGGCTACGAGACCGGCACGAACCATCCCGTTTGGGGGAGGCTGCAAGCCCTCCTGGTCGACGGCTGGTTCCCCCTGTTTCCCTGGCTCGGCTTCGGCGTTCTAGGCGCGCTACTCGGCGCCTTTCGCGAACGCGTCGGTGTCCAGATCTTCGTCCGCCGGGCCTTCCTGCTCGGGGCTCTCCTGTTCGTCGGTGGCGGCGCTGGCTGGTGGTTGACCGGTGCAACGAGCGCCACGCCCGGCGGGTTCGCCGAGCTCTTCTATCCACCCAGTCTTGCTGTCCTGTTCGCCATCACCGGTCCTGAAATCTGGCTGCTTGCGCACTTGTCGAGGCCGACGGCCAGGTGGCCCTGGCGCTTCCTCGCCGTGTACGGTCGGACCTCGCTCGCGATGTATGTCGCGCACCTCGCGCTCATCAGGATTTTCTTGGGGCCGCAGCACGACCACCAGAACATTCCGATCTTCTTGGCCCTCTTCTTCGCACACGCCATGGTCCTGTGGGGACTGGCCTGGGCGGTGCGCCGCTCGTTCCCCGCTCCCCGCTCGTTCTGGGGCAGGTTGCTACTCGGCGGCTGAGCTGGCGAGGGGCAGATGGCCCGTCGGCATCGCGGCTCGGTCACCGCCGTCGATGAGTGGAACCTTCATCGCGACGACAGACAGAAGAGCGTCCACGTCGAGAGGCTTATCCAGGATGGCGAGTGCTCCCAGCCGGTGCGCTTCTCTGCGGGTCTCCAGATCGTTCGCGGAAGCCACGAAAACCAAGCTCGGGCAGCGTGGGTTCGCGCGCAACATGCGCAGAGCGTCCAACGTCGTTCTGACGGGGCGCACATCTGCGACCACGAGCGTGGTCGGGGCCACGGCTTTCGTCCCGAAGCATGCCGCGACGATCGCTTGGATGAGTCCTTGGGCGTCGGCTGCTTCCACGACGTCGTAGCCAAGGGCACGCATGCGCTCGGCGATGGCCATGCGCTGTAGACTGTCGTCCTGTCCCAAGATGATCGTGGACCTTCCCAAAGGCAGAGGCATCGCGGTCGGCATGGGCGCGTCGAATGCATACGCGGTGCCGTCGGCGTCGCCAAGCGCAGACTTCGCGCTCCCGAAGCACGGGAATTTCTCTGCGCTGGCGGCCTCGCTTCGGGTGCCGTGGGCGTGGCAACTTGTCACGCGTGGCACATTGCCACGTCTTTCCGGAGCCGCCACGCACCATGTTCGTCCGCGAGCGCGCTGTCACGGGCTGTGCTGGCGGCTCGCGGACAAAGGCAGGCCCGCACGAGTCCCACCGTCGTAGGATGCCAAGCGCATGAAGCTGGCGTCCAAACTCACCGCGTTCATCCTGGCGGCGATGATCCTGGTCTTCGCCGTCCGGGGCTACCAGGCTGCTCGTCGGCAGATGACCGCTGCGGAGCACCGTGTGCGCGAGAGTGCCTTGGTGGTCGGGCGAGCTCTCAGGCCGGCGGTGGTCGAGATCTGGTCGCAGGAAGGGCCCGGCGTGGCGCTGGAGATGCTGTCGTCCGCCGCCGACAGCGTACGGCACACCCAACAGCTCGAGCTGCGTTTCGTGGAGGTCCACGGTGCGCCGAAGCCGGCAGCCCGTCCCCTGGTCGCCCTCGACAAGCTCGCCAACCTCGCCTCCGACGAGGAGCGCCTCTTCGTGGAAAGGGTCGCCGCGGACGAAGCAATCGTCGCGTACCTCCCGGTCCGTGTCCATGGCGCGTTGGTCGGAGCGTTGGAGGTCGCGGGCTCTCTCAGCGAGCGGGACGAGGAGTTTCGCGCCGAGCTCACGCAGATCCTGGTACGCACCCTGCTGGGCGCGCTGGCGGCGTTCGTGTCCGTTGCGGTGGCGGGCTACTACTTCGTCGGGCGTCCCATGCGGGCCCTGGTCGCGAAATCGCGTCGGATCGGTACTGGTGACCTGTCCCAGCCGCTCGATCTCAAGCAACGCGACGAGGTTGGCGAGCTGGCCCGCGAGATGAACCAGATGTGCGAACGACTGGCCGAGGCTCAGGTGCGCCTGGAACAGGAGACGCAGCGCCGGCTGGATACCTCGGAGCAGCTACGCCATGCGGATCGACTGAACACGGTTGGGAAGCTGGCCTCGGGCGTGGCACACGAGCTTGGCACGCCCCTGAACGTGGTTTCCGGCCGCGCCAAGATGATCCTGCGTGGACAGGTGGAGGGCGCAAAGCTGACCGAGAGTGTTCGGACGATCGTCGACCAAGCCGAGCGGATGACGAACATCATCAAGCAGCTCTTGGGGTTCGCGCGTCGTCGGCAGCCGCAACAGCGCAAGGAGAGCCTGCGCGGGATCTGCGACCGCACCGTGGCCTTGCTTTCTCCCATCGCCGAGAAGGCCAAGGTCGAGTGCCAGATCGTTCACCGCGAACCCGAGCCCATCGCCGAGATCGATGCGTCCCTGATCGAACAGGCTTTGACCAACCTCGTGATGAATGCCATTCAGGCCATGCGAAAGGGCGGAACGCTGACGGTGCGCTCGGGACAGGAGGTCGCATCGCCCCCGGCCGATCTCGCGGGCCGCACGGCGACCTACGCTGTCTTGCACGTGGAAGACACCGGCATCGGGATGACCGACGAGCAGCTGCGCCACGTGTTCGAGCCCTTCTTCACGACCAAGGACGTCGGCAGCGGCACCGGCCTGGGGCTGTCGGTGGCACACGGGATCGTGCGGGACCACGACGGCTGGATCGCCGTCAGCAGCAAACCGGACCAGGGCAGCCGGTTCTCCATCTACTTGCCATTGACCTCTGAACACCAGAAGGACGCGAAGCATGACCAAGAACGTTCTGATCGTGGATGACGACGCCGACCTGTGCAGGCTGGTGACCGATGGCCTTCGTCACGAAGGCTTCGAGGTACAGAGCGCGACCACCCCAAACCAGGCGCTGGCCTTGGTGGGCAGCAGCGACTTCGATGCGGTCATGGTCGACATCAACATGCCGCAGATGAACGGCCTCGAGCTGAGCAGGCGCATCCTCGACGGGCGCCCCGATCTGCCCATCATCGTCATCACCGCGTTCGGCAGCATGGAGACCGCGATCTCGGCGATTCGCGCAGGCGCATATGACTTCGTGACCAAGCCATTCGAGATGGAGCAGCTTGCGGTGGCGGCCGAGCGCGCGTGCCAGAACCATCAGCTACGCGAGGAGGTCCGCCGACTCCGCGAAGCGGTCACGGCGCCTCACCCGTTCTCGGACATCATCGGCGAGTCCGCCGAGGTGCGCCGGCTGTGTGGCTTGATCGATGCCGCCGCGCAGACCGACTCGACCGTCCTCATCACTGGCGAGAGTGGGACGGGGAAGGAGCTCGTGGCCCGTGCGCTGCACGACCGCGGCCCGCGCAGCGCCGGCCCCTTCGTGGCCATGAACTGCGCGGCGATGACGGACAGCTTGCTCGAGAGCGAGCTCTTCGGACACGCCCGAGGCGCATTCACCGACGCCAAGGACGCCCGCGTGGGGCTGTTCGTGAAGGCGGGGAACGGAACCTTGTTCCTCGACGAGATCGGCGACATGCCCGCCGGCATGCAGGCCAAGCTGCTGCGCGCGCTAGAGGCGCGCAGCGTGCGTCCCGTGGGCAGCGACAGCGAGGTTCCCTTCCGCGCTCGTATCATCGCGGCCACCAACCGCGACCTGGAGAGCGCGGTGGAGGAGGGGATGTTCCGGCAGGATCTGTATTTTCGCGTGAATGTCATTCGGATCGCGGTCCCGCCGTTGCGGGCGCGCGGCGGAGACATCCTGCTTCTGGCCCAGGCATTTGCCCAGAAGCTCGCCAAGCGTCTGGCCAAGGACGTCACCGGCTTCTCCGTGCCGGCCGCCGAGCGCCTCTTGGCGTACCCGTGGCCGGGAAACATTCGTGAGCTTCAGAACGCCATCGAGCGCGCCGTGGCGCTGACGAAATTCGCCGAGATCGTGGTCGAGGACCTGCCCGAGAGCGTGCGCAACCACAAGCGGCCCCCTCTCTTGCCCTCCGACGAAGATCCCGGCGACTTTTTGCCCATGCACGAGGTGGAGAAGCGCTACATCCTGCGTGTCCTGGACTCCGCGGGCGGCAACAAGACGATGGCGGCCCAGATCCTGGGCTTCGACCGCAGAACCATGTATCGGAAGTTGGAACGGTTCGAGAAAGACAAGTCGTGACCAGGTGACGGGCGCCTCGCACCGGCGCAGGCGCCGAACCGTTCTCGCTCGCCAACATGGATCTGCCGGGGCGCTTCCTGGTACTTTGAGAGCCTCTCACCCGGATGGAGACTGAAGTGCGTCGTATCTCTTTTCCGCTCGTGCTCGCCTTGGCCAGCTTCGCGCTCGCCGCCAACTGCAAAAGCTCCGACAACGGCAACCCCATCGACGGTGGGGGTGGCAGTGGCGGGGGCACCAGCCAAGGCGGCTCGCTTGGTTCGGGCGGGGTTCGCGCGACCGGGGGGAGCACGACCCTGCCGCCCGCATCCGGGGGAGTCGGCAGCGGCGGCACGGGATCGGGCGGTGTGGCTACCCGGGATGCGGGCTTGCGGCCACACGACGACGCCGCGTCGGACCGGCCGGTCCAAGGTGGCGCGGGCGGGGGAACCATCGTGGGGGGCGCGGGCGGCGTGGCCGCGACCGATGGTGGCGCTGGGACGGGTGGTATGGCCGGCGCCGACGCAGGCACCGTCATCGGCCCCGGTGGGGCGCGCGCCGCGTGCTCGCCGCCGCCCGGCTATCGCAACCTGTTCGTCGAGTATCTCGGCAAGACCGACAGCGAGGTCGCCGCGAAGCTGGACAAGATGGTCCAGCAGCTTTTCTACGGGACCAGCGAGCAGAAGATCTACTACGAGCTCGGCACCAACCAGGCGCAGATCTACGACACCGGGAGCGGCGACGTGCGCAGCGAGGGCCAGTCGTACGCCATGATGATGGCGGTGCAGATGGGGATGCGCACCGAGTTCGACAAGTTGTGGAACTACGCCGCCAGTTGCATGCGCCAGAAGAACGGGACCTTCGCATGGAAGATGACGCAAGGCTCGTGCGCGGTCATGGAGACCGGCTTCGCCCCTGATGGCGAGGAGTATTTCGCGATGGCGCTGCTGCTGGCCTCGCGCCGCTGGGACACCAGCACCGGAATCGACTACGCCGCCGAGGCCAAGAAGGTGCTCACCACGCTGGCCACGCAGCTGATGTTCAGCAAGGATCCCGCCTGCGTCTACTACACGATGAACAGCGGCAACTCGGATGCCTCGTACGTGCTGCCGCTTTTCTATTCGGAATGGGCCTGCTTCGACAGCGAGAATGCGTCGCTGTGGAAGGCGGCGCTGGCGCACGCCCGCGATCCGTTCTTCCGCAACGCTTGCAACAAGACCACCGGACTGGCCTCGGAACGCTCCGCGCTCGACGGCAAACCGCAGGACGACTTCGGCCCTGACTCCTGGCGCGTGCCCATGAACATCATGATGGACTACAACCTGAACTACGCCGATGCCGAGTGGCAGGCGAGCTACGCCAAGACGAACGCGGCGTTCTGGATCAAGGAAGGTCTGTCGAGCTACGGCGATCGCTACGGCCTTACCGGGGAAAAGAAGAACCCGGGCCATGGTCCCGGCCTCGACGGTGTCAACGCCATGCTCGCCTTTGGCCTGCCCGCTGGCGACGCCAACGCGAAGGCGCTGTTACAGCGCGCCTGGGACGTGCCGGTGCAAACCGGCACCTACCGCTACTACAACGGCTGCTTGCAGCTGCTGTCGTTCCTGCACACGAGCGGTCGGTTCCGCCTGTTCTATTAGGGGCGAGCCCCGTGGGCGCCTGGCGGGAGAGCCGCCAACTCGAACACCTCGGCCAGGATGACGGCAGGGCCTGCCGGTCC
>CAZYFU010000142.1:0-11000 GCA_964647025.1 uncultured Myxococcales bacterium
GCTTCGCCATTCGCGAGGGTGGCAAGACTGTCGGCGCAGGCGTCGTCACCAAGATCATTGCGTAATTCGAAACCGTAGGAATCCAAGGAGGAACCCGTGGCTGCTTCCGCGCGAGTCATTATCACTCTGGAGTGTCAGGTCTGTCGCGAGCGCAACTACTCCAGCACCAAGAACAAGCGCGCGAATGCGGAGAAGCTGAAGCTCTCGAAGTATTGCAGCCGCTGCCGCAAGCACACGGAGCATAAGGAGACGAAGTAAGTGATCGTCTCCTCCCACAGGGAGCCCCGGACGCATTCCAGGGCTCCCATCGCTGCGTTGCCCTCGGCGGGGAAGTCCCGCCGCAGGGGTGGCGTGGTGCGTGTGGGAGAATCCCCTGTCACAGCGAATTTTAGGGCAGTAGCTCTAATGGTAGAGCAGCGGTCTCCAAAACCGCGTGTTGTGGGTTCGAGTCCCGCCTGCCCTGCCAAGTCTTTGCGTTCCAATCGCCGGGTTGGCGTTTGGGGACCCCTCCAGGGTTTCCATTACAAAGGAGCATGAAGGGCAGCCATGGGCGCCAATAAATACATTCATCTGACCTTCGCCGTTGGAGTCCTCGTGCTCTCGTTCTTGCTCTACAAGACGGGCGATTGGATCTGGAGCTATTTTGCGAAGCCCAACGATCTGGCGCTGCAAGGTGTCGCCTTGTTCTGCGGGGTGCTCGGCGGGGTGCTCGCCTACCGCAACGAGAAGTTCTTCGCTACCACGGCCGACGTGACCAAGGAGCTCGAGAAGGTCACCTGGCCGACCAAGAAGGAGACCTACTACGGCACCATCGTCGTGATCATCACGGTTGCAATTGCGACGCTCATCCTGTCGTTCTTCGACGCGATTTGGGCTTTCCTCGCGAGCAAAGTCCTCAAGTGACCCCTGGCGCGAATGGCTCTGACACTATGAAATGGTACGTCGTGCATACCTATTCGGGACACGAGAACAAAGCGAGGTTGTCGCTCCTGGATCGCGTGCGACAAGCTGGGCTGAATGAAAAGTTCGGCAGCGTTCTCATCCCGACCGATACGGTTGTCGAGTTGGTCAAAGGACAGAAGCGATCCACCACGAGAAAGTTTTTTCCGGGGTACATGTTCGTACAGATGGATCTCGACCAGGAGACCTTCCACCTCGTCAAAAACACCCCTCGCATCACCGGATTTCTCGGCGGAACCAACCCGCAGCCGGTGAAGGAAAACGAAATCCAAAGCATCAACACGGCCATCACCGAGGGCGCCACGCGGCCCCGGGCGCGCGAGAACTTCAAGGAGAACGACAACGTTCGCGTCGTTGAGGGGCCCTTCGCAAATTTCACCGGCATCGTCGTCGAAGTGAAGCAGGAGAAGCAGAAGCTTCGCGTTAATCTTTCGATCTTCGGCCGGGCCACTCCGGTCGAGCTCGACTTCGCCCAAGTCGAGAAGGTCTGAACTGCAGAAAAGTCCGAACCGTTAGGTAGAAGCGATGAAGAAAGTCACAGGTTACATCAAGCTCCAGATCCCCGCCGGCAAAGCCAACCCGGCTCCGCCCGTGGGTCCCGCGCTCGGCCAGCACGGCGTGAACATCATGGACTTCTGCAAGCAGTTCAATGCGCGCACGCAGGCCCAGGCGAAGGACGAGATGACGATCCCGGTGGTCATCACCGTGTTCTCCGATCGTTCCTTCACGTTCATCACGAAGACGCCGCCCGCCGCTGTCCTGATCAAGAAGGCCGCCGGCCTGTCGACCGCGAAGAAGCCTGGCTCGGGCTCGAAGGAGCCCAACAAGACCAAGGTGGGCAAGATCAGCAAGAAACAGTTGCTCGACATCGCGACCCTGAAGCTTCCCGACCTCAACACCACCAACGTCGAATCGGCGATGCGGACCATTGTGGGTACTGCACGCTCGATGGGCGTCGAGGTGGAAGGCCAATAGCCGAAACGAGTAGGAGACCATGCCAAAGAGCGGAAAGAAGTACGTCAAAGCCGCCAGTAAGGTGGACCGTACAAAGCGGTACAGCCTGGCGGACGCATGCAAACTGCTGCCTGAGACGAAGGTGGCGAAGTTCGACGAGAGCGTCGACATCGCCGTTCGTTTGGGCGTAGACCCCAAGCACGCTGACCAGATGGTTCGCGGTGCTATCGTGTTGCCGCACGGAACTGGCAAGACGATGCGTGTGGCAGTGATCGCCAAGGGCGACAAGGCCAAGGATGCGCAGGACGCCGGTGCCGACTTCGTCGGAGCCGAGGACCTAGCCGACAAGATCCAGAAAGAGAACTGGACCGATTTCGATTCGTTGGTCGCAACGCCCGACATGATGGGCGTCGTCGGTCGGTTGGGCCGCGTGCTCGGTCCCAAGGGTCTCATGCCGAACCCGAAGGTCGGCACCGTGACGACGGACGTGTCGAAGGCAGTCCGTGAGCTCAAGGCCGGCCGCGTGGAGTTCCGCGTGGAGAAGGCCGGCGTGGTTCACGCCCGCATCGGCAAGGCGTCCTTCGGTGGCGACAAGCTACTTGAGAACGCCCGGGTCATGGTCGAGACGCTGATGAAGCTGAAGCCGGCGTCGGCCAAGGGGACTTACATGAAGTCGGTCACCCTTTCCACCACGATGGGTCCCGGTATCAAGGTCGATACCGTCCCGCTGGTCGCCGAGTTTGGCGCGCACTAAGGCAGGAGAACTTTCGTCGTGAACTCTACAGAGAAGAACGCAAGTATCGAGTCGCTCAAGATGCGACTGGCGAATGCCCAGAGTCTGGTGATCGCCGATTTTCGTGGGCTGACGGTCGACAGCGACAACAAGCTCCGCCGGGAGTTCCGAGCTATCGGCTGCGAGTATCAGGTGGTGAAGAACACTCTTCTGGGCAAGGCCGTCAAGGGCACGCCCATGGAGGTGCTCGAACCTCTGCTGGTCGGTCCGACCGCGATTGCTTTCTCCGTCGAGGATCCCTCGGCGCCTGCCAAGGTGGCCACCAAGGTCGCCAAGGCCGAGAGCAAGTTCGTGATCAAGGGCGGATACATCGACGGCAAGTTGCTCGATGCGAAAGGCGTCGAGTCGCTGTCGACGCTTCCCGGCAAGGACGAAGCTCGCGCAACGTTCCTTGCAACCCTGCTTGCCGCGCCTCAGAACTTCCTCCGGTTGCTCAATGCAGCCCCGCAGAACTTTGCCCTCTTGCTGGCCGCGCGTGAGGACGCGCTCAAGGGCAGCGAGAAGAAGTAGCCGCTCAGCGGTTGCGTAATTTCAGAAACACGATTTGGAAAACCAGAAGGAGACCTTGATATGGCCGATGTGACGAAGGAGCAAGTTGTAGATTTTCTTTCCAAGATGACCGTCATGGACCTCGCCTCCCTGACCAAGGAGCTCGAGGACAAGTGGGGTGTCAAGGCCGCTCCGGTCGCGGTAGCCGCGGTTGGTGGCGCTGCTCCGGCGGCTGGCGGCGGCGCTGCGCCTGCTGCTGAGCAGACGGAGTTCACCGTTGTCCTGAAGGAGGCTGGTGCCAAGAAGATCGAGGTCATCAAGGTGGTGCGCGAGCTCACCCAGCTCGGCCTCAAGGAAGCCAAGGACCTCGTGGACGGCGCCCCGAAGAACGTCAAGGAAGGCGTGTCGAAGGCTGACGCCGAGAACTTCAAGAAGAAGCTCGAAGAGGCTGGCGCAAAGGTCGAGATCAAGTAGGTACGTCGGCAGTTGATAAAAGAGAGTCGACAACGGTCGACAGTCGGAATCGAAAACGCCGGGGGCGCGCAAGTGCCCTCCGGCATTCGACTGTATTGCGCTCGTAGAAGGTAATTCAAGGCGAGGGAGAACGCATGGCGTCCCAGATCCAGAACAATTTCAGAGCACGCAAGAGCTTCGCAAAGATCGGCAAGATCATCGACATCCCGAACCTCATCGACATCCAGAAGCAGAGCTACGAGAAGTTCCTGCAGAAGGACGTTCCGATCGAGAAGCGCGAAGACATCGGTTTGCAGGGCGTGTTCAAGAGCGTCTTTCCGATCAAGGATTTTTCGGAGACCTCGTCGATCGAGTTCGTGAGCTACGTACTCGACAAGCCGAAGTACGACGTGGACGAATGCCGCCAGCGCGGTATGACGTTCGCGGCCCCAATCAAGGTCACGGTTCGCCTCGTCATCTGGGACACCAACGAGGACACCGGATCGCAATCGATCCGGGACGTCAAGGAGCAGGAGGTCTTCTTCGGCGAGATCCCGCTCATGACCGACAACGGCACGTTCATCATCAACGGTACCGAGCGCGTCGTGGTCAGCCAGCTGCACCGCAGCCCCGGCGTGTTCTATGATCACGACAAAGGCAAGACGCACAGCTCGGGCAAGCTTCTCTACAGCGCTCGCGTGATCCCTTACCGCGGCTCGTGGCTCGACTTCGAGTTCGACCCGAAGGATCTGCTCTATGTTCGCATCGACCGTCGGCGCAAGCTGCACGCGACGGTGCTTCTGCGCGCCCTCGGGTACTCCACCGAGGATCTGCTGAACTACTACTACGACACCGAGGCGATCTTCCTCGAGCCGGGGAAGAAGTATTCGAAGTCCGTCGAGTACGATTTGCTTCCCGGCCAGCGCGCTACCCGCGATGTCCGCCACCCGGATACCCGGGAGGTACTGGTCAAGAAGAACCGCAAGTTCACCAAGCTGGCGATCAAGAAGCTCAAGGACTCGAACGTCGAGCGGCTGCCTGTCGAGGTGTCGGAATTGGTGGGCAAGGTTGCCGCGACCGACATCATCGACGAGACCACGGGCGAGGTCGTTCTTCAGTGCAACGAGGAGCTGACCGAGACCAAGCTCGACGAGCTCCGGGAGCACGGCATCAGTGCCGTGAAGATTCTCTTCATCGACAACCTCAACATCGGCTCGTACCTGCGGGACACCCTGATCGCAGACAAGCTCCAGACCACGGACGAGGCGATCATGGAGATCTACCGTCGCCTGCGACCTGGCGATCCGCCCACGGTCGAGACGGCGCAGAACCTCTTCAAGAATCTGTTCTTCAATCCGGAGCGCTACGATCTGTCCAAGGTCGGCCGCCTCAAGTTGAACTACAAGTTCAAGCTGGATGAGGCTCTCGACAATACCGTCCTCACCAAGCGGGATATCCTCGAGACGGTTCGTTACCTCATCGACCTCAAGAACGGTAAGGGCCAGATCGACGACATCGATCACTTGGGCAACCGGCGCGTCCGCGCGGTTGGCGAGCTGATGGAGAATCAGTACCGCATCGGTCTGGTTCGCATGGAGCGTGCGATCAAAGAGCGCATGAGCATGTCGCAAGAGATCGAAACGCTCATGCCGCACGACCTGATCAACGCCAAGCCCGTGTCGGCAGTGGTCAAGGAGTACTTCGGGTCCTCGCAGCTTTCGCAGTTCATGGACCAGACCAACCCGCTTTCGGAGGTCACGCACAAGCGTCGGCTCTCGGCTCTTGGGCCGGGCGGCCTCACGCGCGAGCGGGCAGGGTTCGAGGTTCGCGACGTCCACGGCACGCACTATGGCCGTATCTGCCCCATCGAGACGCCGGAAGGTCCGAACATCGGCCTCATCGCCTCGTTGTCGACCTATGCGCGCGTCAACGAGTTCGGCTTCATCGAGACGCCGTATCGCAAGGTGGTGGACGGAAGGGCGACCGACGAGGTCGGCTTCTACTCGGCGTTGCAGGAGGAAGGTCACTACATCGCGCAGTCGAACTCGCCCATCGGCAAGAAGGGGGAGTTGCTCGAGGAACTCGTGTCCTGCCGTCACAACACCGAGACGGTCATGGCCAAGCCCGAGGACGTCACGCTGATGGACGTGTTGCCGAACCAGCTGGTTTCGGTCGCGGCTTCGCTGATTCCCTTCCTCGAGAACGACGACGCAAACCGCGCCCTCATGGGGTCTAACATGCAGCGGCAGGCTGTGCCGCTTATCCGCACCCGTTCGCCGCTCATCGGCACGGGCATGGAAGGCATCGTCGCGCGTGACTCCGGCGTGACGGTGGTCGCTCGTCGCGAGGGCACCGTCGAGTCCGTCGATGCTGCCCGCATCGTCGTGCGTCCCAGCGTGGACAGCGACGATTTGTTGTCGGCCAAGCCCGACATCTACAACCTGGTGAAGTTCCAGCGGTCGAACCAGAACACGTGTATCAACCAGCGGCCGATCGTGGAGCCGGGCGATCATGTGAAGGCTGGTGACGTGCTTGCGGACGGGCCCGCCACCGAGCGTGGCGAGCTGGCCCTCGGCGAGAACGTGCTGGTCGCGTTCATGCCCTGGGGCGGGTACAACTTCGAGGACTCGATCCTCATCTCCGAGCGGCTGGTCAAGGACGACCACTTCACCTCGATTCACATCGAGGAGTTCGAGTGCGTGGCACGCGACACGAAGCTCGGCAAAGAGGAGATCACCTGCGACATTCCGAACGTCGGCGAGGACGCTCTCAAGGACCTCGACGAATCGGGCATCGTGCGCATCGGCGCCGAGGTCAAGCCGCAGGATATTCTCGTCGGTAAGATCACTCCGAAAGGCGAGACCCAGCTCTCGCCCGAGGAGAAGCTCCTGCGAGCCATCTTCGGCGAAAAGGCCGGTGACGTTCGCGATAGCTCGCTGCGTGTCCCGCCGGGCGTTCAGGGCATCGTGATCGGCGCGAAGATATTCTCGCGCAAGGGAACGGAGAAGGACGAGCGCTCGAAGCAGATCGAAGAGCAGGAGAAGGAGAAGCTGCTCGCCGACGAGCGTGACGAGAGCCGTATCATCTCCGAGGCATATCACTCGCGGATGCGCAAGATGTTGCTCGGCAAGACCACGGCGGTCCGCTTGGTGGACGACAAGGGCAAAGTCCTTTGCGCCAAGGGACAGAAGGTCGACAACGCGCTTCTGGACGAAATCCCAATTCGTTACTGGCCCGAAGTGCAGATCGAGGGGAGCAAGGGCGAGAACTTCATCCAGCAGCTCGCCTTGCAGCTCGAGCAAGAGCTCAAGGCCATCGACGACCTCTACAAGGACAAGATTGGCAAGCTGACCAAGGGGGACGAGCTTCCGCCCGGCGTCATCAAGATGGTGAAGGTGTATATCGCCATCAAGCGCAAGCTGTCCGTCGGTGACAAGATGGCAGGCCGGCACGGCAACAAGGGTGTCGTCTCGCGCATCCTGCCGGTCGAGGACATGCCGTACATGGCGGATGGAACGCCGGTCGACATCGTGCTCAATCCGCTTGGCGTGCCTTCGCGTATGAACGTCGGACAGATCCTGGAGACTCACCTCGGCTGGGGTGCGCTGCAGCTCGGTCGGCAGATCGAGGGGATGATCGAGGGACAGTGGAAGGGCGAGGCCCTTCGGGCCAAGTTGAAGAAGGCGTTCACCGAGGAGCACCACCAGAAACTGATCGACGTTCTCAACGACGACGGACTGCGTCGCTTCGCCCAGACCGTGGGTAACGGCGTGCACCTCGCAACCCCCGTCTTCGATGGCGCCAAGGAGTCCGACATCAAGGCGAACCTCGCGTTGGCGTCGTTGCCCTCGACGGGCCAGGCGACGCTGTTCGACGGCAAGACCGGAGACCCGTTCGACCACGAGGTGACCGTCGGCGTGATGTACATGCTGAAGCTGCACCACCTGGTCGACGACAAGATCCACGCCCGTTCGATCGGTCCGTACTCGCTCGTCACCCAGCAGCCACTGGGCGGCAAGGCGCAGTTCGGCGGTCAGCGACTCGGTGAGATGGAAGTCTGGGCCATGGAGGCGTACGGCGCCGCTTACGGCCTGCAGGAGTTCCTGACCGTGAAGTCCGACGACGTCATCGGCCGGACCCGCATGTACGAAGCGATCGTCAAGGGCGAGCAGACGCTCGAGTCTGGGCTGCCCGAGTCGTTCAACGTCTTGCTCAAGGAGCTTCAGTCGCTCTGCTTGAACGTGGAACTGATCGAGGACCCGAACGCGCCCAGGAAACAGGAATCAACCATCGAGCAGATGGCTCGTGAAGTGGCGGCCAAAGCAGGCGCCAGCGCCGTAGCCCCGGCCCCGGCCGTCGGCGCCGCAAAGTAGGCAACGCGACCAACCGCCACCGGAGATAGCAATCATGACAATGAAGGACATCTTCAACTTCTTCGAGAAGCCGAAAGATCCACTTTCGTTCTCGGCCATTCGCATTTCGCTCGCATCGCCCGAGAAGATCCGCGAGTGGTCGCACGGCGAGGTCAAGAAGCCCGAGACCATCAACTACCGCACGTTCAAGCCCGAGAGGGACGGCCTCTTCTGTGCGAAGATCTTTGGGCCGGTGAAGGACTACGAGTGCAATTGCGGCAAGTACAAGCGCATGAAGCACCGCGGGGTGGTGTGCGAGAAGTGCGGCGTAGAGGTCATCCAGTCCAAGGTGCGTCGTGAGCGGCTCGGGCACATCAGCCTGGCCACCCCGGTCGCCCACATCTGGTTCCTGAAGTCGCTGCCGTCGCGTATCGGCAACCTGCTCGACATCACGCTGAAGGACCTGGAGAAGGTTCTCTACTCCGAGGCCTACGTCGTGGTCGATCCGAAGCAGAGTGGGCTCACCAGGGGCGAGCTGCTCACCGAGGAGCGCTACTCGAAGCTACTCGAGGAGCTCGGCGAAGACTCCTTCACTGCCGGCATGGGCGCCGAGTCCATCCGCGAGCTTCTCCGTTCGATCGAAGTACACAAGCTGTCCGAGCAGCTCCGCCAGGAGATGAAAGAGGCGACGTCCGAGGCAAAGCGAAAGAAGCTCTCGAAGCGCCTCAAGGTCGTGGATGCGTTCCGCGAGTCGGGAAACCACCCCGAGTGGATGATGCTCGAGGTGATCCCGGTGATTCCACCGGATTTGCGCCCGCTGGTTCCTCTGGACGGTGGCCGCTTCGCCACATCCGACCTGAACGATCTCTATCGCCGCGTGATCAACCGCAACAACCGTCTCAAGCGGTTGCAGGAGCTGAACGCGCCCGAGATCATCATCCGCAACGAGAAGCGCATGCTGCAAGAGGCAGTCGATGCGCTCTTCGACAACGGCCGTCGCGGCAAGACGATCACGGGCCCGAACAAGCGCCCGCTCAAGTCGCTGTCCGACATGCTCAAGGGCAAGCAGGGCCGCTTCCGGCAGAACCTGCTCGGTAAGCGCGTCGACTACTCTGGCCGTTCGGTCATCGTTGTCGGCCCCGAGCTTCGTCTGCATCAGTGCGGACTGCCGAAGAAGATGGCACTCGAGCTCTTCAAGCCGTTCATCTACAACAAGTTGGAAGAGCGGGGCTTGGTCACGACGATCAAGAGCGCCAAGAAGCTCGTCGAGAAGGAGCGTCCCGAGGTTTGGGACATCCTGGAAGAGGTCATCAAGGAGCACCCGATCCTGCTCAACCGTGCACCCACGCTACACCGGCTGGGTATCCAGGCGTTCGAGCCGCTGCTTATCGAGGGCAAGGCGATCCAGCTTCACCCGTTGGTGTGTGCGGCCTTCAACGCAGACTTCGACGGTGACCAGATGGCGGTTCACGTTCCTCTGTCGCTGGAAGCGCAGATGGAAGCCCGCGTGCTCATGATGTCGACCAACAACATCCTGAGCCCGGCCAACGGCCGTCCCATCATCCTGCCGTCGCAGGACATCGTCCTCGGGCTCTACTACATGACCCGCGAGCGTACCTACGCACGCGGCGAGTACCGGGCGACGACCAAGGGCGGAGCTGCAATTCGCGGCGTGTATTCGTCGATCGAGGAAGTCCGCATGGCCTTCGACCATAGCGAGCTCGACCTGCAGGCGGCCATCAAGGTGCGCATCGACGGGCAGTTGGTCGAGACCACGGTCGGTCGTGTGTTGCTCTACGAAATCGTTCCCAAGAAGCTGCCCTTCAAGCTGGTCAACCGCGTGATGGGCAAGAAGCAGCTCGGCGATCTCATCGATAGCTGCTACCGCGCCTTCGGTCAGAAGGAGACCGTTCTCCTCGCCGATCGTCTGCGCCACCTCGGGTACAGCAACTCGACCAAGGCGGGCGTCTCCATCTGCGTCGACGACCTCATCATCCCGAAGCGCAAGGTCGAGCTGCTCGAGCAAGCGTCGAAGGACGTGCAGGAGATCGAGGAGCAATATACCGAGGGTCTCATCACCGACGGCGAGCGCTACAACAAGGTGGTCGACATCTGGGCGCAAGTTTCCGAGCTCATCGCCGAAGAGATGATGAACGAGATCGGTGCGGAGCACATTACCAACGAGGAGACCGGCGAGAAGAAGCGCCTGCCTTCGTTCAACCCGATCTTCATCATGGCTGACTCGGGTGCCCGTGGCTCGGCCCAGCAGATTCGTCAGTTGGCCGGTATGCGTGGCCTCATGGCAAAGCCCTCGGGCGAAATCATCGAGACCCCGATCACCGCGAACTTCCGCGAAGGCCTCTCGGTCTTGCAGTACTTCATCTCGACCCACGGCGCGCGGAAGGGCTTGGCCGATACCGCGCTCAAGACGGCGAACTCGGGTTACCTGACCCGCCGTCTGGTCGATGTGGCCCAGGACTGCATCATCGCCGAGTACGACTGCGGAACGCTCGAAGGTATCGAGATCACTCCCCTCGAAGAGGGCGGCGAGATCATCGAGAAGCTGGGCGATCGTATCCTCGGCCGCGTGTCGGTCGACGACATCTTCGACCCGTACACGGGCGAGGTCCTGGTGCAGTCCAATGAGGAAATCACAGAGGACAAGGTCCGCATCGTCGAAGATGCTGGCATTGCCAAGGTGAAGATTCGTTCCGTGCTCACTTGCGAAACTCGTCGCGGCATCTGCGTCCTGTGCTACGGACGCGATCTCGCGCGCGGCCACATGGTGAACATCGGCGAGGCGGTCGGCGTCATTGCGGCACAGTCCATCGGCGAGCCCGGTACGCAGCTGACCATGCGTACCTTCCACATCGGCGGCGTCGGTCAGGTCCGCACCGAGCAGTCCCAGCTCGAGGCCCGCTACGACGGCGTGGTCCGCCTGGAGAACGTCGAGTTCGTCCAACGTGAGAAGTACGCTATCGTCATGAACCGCCACGGCG
>CAZYFU010000142.1:11010-15769 GCA_964647025.1 uncultured Myxococcales bacterium
GTCATCCAGGACGAGACCGGTCGCGAGCGCGAGCGCTACGGCCTGACCTACGGCGCCCGTCTGTTCTTCGTCGACGGGGCCAAGGTCAAGCAGGGCGACTTGCTCTCCGAGTGGGATCCGTTCTCGGTGCCAATCCTCACGGAGGTCGCCGGCACCGTGAAGTTCGGCGACGTCATCGAGGGCGTCACCATGACCGAGCAGCTCGACGAGGTCACCGGTCTTTCGCGCAAGAGCATCATGGAGTCCAAGGACGCCGACCTTCGCCCGCGCATCTCGCTGAAGGGTGAGGACGGCAAGACGCTGAAGATTCCGAGCTCGGACAACGAGGCCCGGTACTTCCTGCCGTTCGGCGCGACCATCGCCGTGTCCGAAGGCGACCACATCGAGGCTGGCGACATCGTCGCCCGTATTCCTCGCGAGACAACGAAGACGAAGGACATCACCGGCGGTCTGCCCCGCGTGGCCGAACTCTTCGAATCCCGCAAGCCGAAGGAGCACGCCGTCATCTCCGAGATCGACGGTCAGGTCAGCTTCGGCAAGGACACCAAAGGTAAGCGCAAGGTCATCGTCACGCCCGAGCACGGCGATGCCAAGGAGTTCCTCATCTCCAAGAGCAAGCACTTGTCCGTGCGCGAAGGTGACAAGATCAAGGCGGGTGAACCGCTCATGGACGGCGCCGCAAATCCGCACGACATCCTACGGGTGCTCGGCGAGAAGCAGCTCGCGAAGTACCTGGTCGACGAGGTGCAGGAGGTCTACCGCCTTCAGGGCGTCAAGATTAACGACAAGCACATCGAGACCGTGGTTCGCCAGATGCTTCGTCGGGTTCGCGTCATTGACGTGGGCGACACCGGCTTCCTCTCTGATGAGCACGTGGAGAAGTACATCTTCGAAGAGGAGAACGAGCGTGTGATGTCTCGCGGCGGGCGACCGGCGCAAGGCGAGCCGCTGCTCCTCGGTATCACGAAGGCCTCGCTCTCGACCGAGAGCTTCATCTCGGCATCTTCGTTCCAAGAGACCACCAAGGTACTCACGGAAGCGGCCGTGTGTGGCAAGGTCGACTACCTGCGCGGCCTGAAGGAGAACGTCATCATGGGGCGCCTGATTCCCGCAGGCACGGGCCTCGGAGCCTACAAGCGGCTGTCGATCCACTCGGACATCCCCGAGGGCGGAGAGACCATGCTACCTCCGCCGCCTCCGGTCGTCGAAGAGGATCCAATCGCCATCGGCTCGGACGCCGGGGAATAGGCGATTGGTGCCGACCCCCATGTCCTTCGCGGAGCCTGGGTTCTGCCCATATGGGCTGCCCAGGTGTTCAGCGAAAGATATCCGAACACGTAACTTCTCGTTGACTTTGGGATCTCGATCCCTATAATGCACCACTCCTCTGGCCCGGGTACAACCGGGCGACGACGGCACAACCGCAACAGGGGCGTGCGCTTTCCGAGGAAGAACCGAACAACATGCCTACCGTCAATCAGCTCGTAAAGACCGGTCGCCAGGCAGTGCGCCAGAAGACCAACTCGCCGGCCCTCAAGGCCTGCCCGCAGCGCCGCGGCGTCTGTGTGCGCGTCTACACCACCACCCCGAAGAAGCCGAACTCGGCTCTTCGAAAGGTTGCGCGCGTGCGCTTGACCAACGGCATGGAGGTGACGACGTACATTCCCGGTGAGGGACACAACCTGCAGGAGCACTCGGTCGTCCTGATTCGTGGTGGCCGCGTGAAGGATTTGCCAGGTGTTCGTTACCACATCGTTCGCGGTAGCCTCGATACGGCGGGCGTCAGCAATCGCCGCCAGGGGCGTTCAAAGTACGGCGCAAAGCGCCCGAAGTAGTCGATAGGCAAGGCTCACGGAGTTATTGACAGATGCCACGTAAAGGTGAAGTTCCAAAGCGCAGGCCGCTTCCCGATCCGAAGTTCACGGATCAGCCCGTCGATCTTCGTCGTCGGATTACCAAGTTCGTCAACACCGTGATGGAGTCGGGCAAGAAGGCGATTGCCGAGGGCATCGTCTACGGCGCCTTCGACCTCGTGGCCGAAAAGGCCGCAGACGATCCCGTGAAGGTGTGGGACAAGGCGATGGCCAACGTTCAGCCGAAGATCGAGGTCAAGTCTCGCCGCGTTGGTGGCGCGACCTACCAGGTCCCCGTGGACGTTCGTCCCGACCGGGCGCTGGCCCTAGGCATGCGCTGGCTCATCCACTCCGCCCGCGAGCGTTCGGATGGCCGGACGATGCGGGAGAAGCTGGCTGCCGAGTTGCTGGATGCGTCCAACAACAAGGGCGCCGCAGTCAAGAAGCGCGAAGACACGCACAAGATGGCCGATGCCAATAAGGCATTCGCACACTACCGCTGGTAATCATTCAGATAGCTTAGTTAGCGTTCGGATCGGATAACAAATACATAGGGGCGGGAGATTCAGGCTCGATAGGTCGTTGAAGGGGTAGGCCGAGACATGTTCGTTTTGGCCCATCCTTCCTGCCGACCGAAGTAGCCCGGACCAGTTCTCGCCCCGGCGAAGGAAGATCGCGGACCCTGTGGTCAGTTGAAGGCATGGTGCCTGTCGACTGATCCACTCGAGCGCGGAGAAGAACAATCGTCGTGGTTCGGCAAGTACCCATAGATCACACCCGGAATATCGGGTTGATGGCGCACATCGATGCGGGGAAAACCACGACCACAGAGCGTATGCTGTTCTACACCGGCGTGTCTCGGACCTTGGGCGAGGTGCACGAGGGGACGGCAGTGATGGACTGGATGGAGCAGGAGCAGGAGCGCGGCATCAGCATCACCGCGGCCGCGACGAGCTGCTTCTGGCGTGAGCACCGGGTGAACATCATCGACACCCCTGGACACGTCGATTTCACGATGGAGGTGGAGCGTTGCCTTCGCGTCCTCGATGGGGCTGTTGCGGTGTTCTGCGCGGTTGGAGGCGTCGAGCCGCAGTCCGAAACGGTATGGCGTCAGGCAGATCGCTACCACGTGCCGCGTCTTGCCTTCATCAACAAGTGTGACCGCGTGGGCGCTGACCCCTGGCGTTGCGTGCAGCAGATACGCGACCGAATCAAGGCGCACCCGGTTCTGACTCAGATTCCCATCGGTCTCGAGGATTCCTTTTCGGGGGTCGTCGATCTGATCCGGATGCGAGCTTTGGAGTGGGTGGGGGATACGACCGGCGCGTTGTTCATGGACCGAGAGATACCGGCCGACCTCGTCAAGGCCGCGAAGAGTGCTCGCGCGGCAATGGTAGAGAGTCTGGGGGAGGTCGATGATGAGATGCTGGCGCTGTTCGTCGACGGCGCCGAGATCGGCGAGAAACACATTCGCGCGGCGATGAGACGTGCAACGATCTCTGGCAAGGCGATTCCAGTTCTTCTCGGCGCTGCCTTCAAGAACAAGGGCGTTCAGCCACTGCTGGATGCGGTCGTCGACTACCTGCCGTCTCCTGCCGACATGCCCTCTGTGAGCGGTCACGCTCCCGACGGCAGCCAGACGGTCCGTCGGGCCTCGAACGAGGAGCCCTTCTCGGCGCTGGCGTTCAAAATCATGGGTGACGTCGTATCCGAGCCACTGACCTACCTCAGGGTCTACTCGGGACAGGTCGACTCGGGCACGACTGTATTCAATGCGACGAAGGGTAAGCGCGAGCGGATAGGTCGTCTCCTGCGGATGCACGCCAACCGTCGCGAAGACATTCGAGAGGTCACGTGCGGAAACATCGCCGCTGCGGTCGGCCTGCGATCGACCTCGACGGGCGACACCCTGTGCGACCTGGCGGACCCGATTGTGCTGGATCTGATCGCGATCCCGCAGCCGACCTGTTCGGTCGCTATTGAAGCCAAGACCAATGCCGAGCAGCAGGAATTGCTCAGGGCACTGGAGCGTCTCGCAATCGAGGACCCATCGTTCAGCCTGAAGACCGACGGCGAGAGCGGGCAGACCGTGATTTCTGGAATGGGCGAGCTGCACCTGGAGATCATCGTCGATCGCTTGGTGCGCGAATACGGGCTGCACGCATCGGTTGGTCGCCCGGAGGTTACCTACCGAGAGAGGATCGGCAAGGCGGCCGAGGCGGAGGGCCACTTCGAGCACGCCATCGGCGGACGAGGATTGTTCGCTCACGTGAAGCTGCGGCTGGAGCCGGGGCTGGATCGGTCGGGCATCACTTTCCGAAACGAAGCTTCGGTGCGCGCTGTCCCGCGGGAGTTCGCGACTGCGGTCGATCGGGGTGCGAGGACGGCGCTCGGTCGAGGTGTCGTCGCCGGCTATCCCATCAACGATGCCGTGGTGACGCTGCTCGATGGTAGCCACCATCCGCTCGACTCTAACGAGATGGCGTTCCAGATCGCGACCTCGCAGGCTGTGGCGGAAGCGCTCGGCAGGGCCGAGGTGGCTCTGCTCGAGCCCGTGATGTCGTTGGACGTCGTGGCGCCGGATCAATACGTGGGCACAGTGATCGGGAATCTGTCGTCGAGGCGGGCGAAGATCCTCGGCATCGAAGCTCGGGGCGGCGCCCAGGCGATCACAGCCGAGGTTCCGCTTTCCAACATGTTTGGTTACTCAACCGATGTTCGGTCGTTGACGCAGGGCCGGGCAACGTTCACTATGCAGTTCCTGCGATTCGCTCCGGTCCCGAGTCATGTCGCCGCTGGCGTCGCGAATCGGGTGTCGACTTCGTGACTGTTCCGTCTGTAGGAGAACTCCATGGCCAAAGAAAAATTCGTACGCAATAAGCCGCACCTGAACGTTGGGACGATCG
>CAZYFU010000143.1:0-15313 GCA_964647025.1 uncultured Myxococcales bacterium
TCATGCCCACCACCTTGCACCAACCAGCATCTGCTGGCCAATTTTCTGGCGAGCGACACTAGCGCATCCTCGGCAAGCGCCACTCGCGGGCCGCGGGACAGGCCCGCGGATGGCGTCCCGGATCCCGTCCCATCCCGCGGTCTTCTCTTCGCACCCCATGCGCAAAGTACGTGACATCACCACCTCTGCGCCTACCCGGAGATGCGGCTACTTGGCCCGGAAAAGATCGAGATCCGGGTTGAATTGACACGACCGCAGGTCTACTCTGCCGACGGTGCCGGGGCGTGTATAGAATATTACGCAGCCGGTGGCCGCCAGGAGTTTCGGACCATGAGCATGTTCATCAACGTCATCGCCATCAACGTGGTTCGTCTGCAGTCCCTGCAGAAGTAGTTCATCGGAGGCGCACCATGCGAATTCTCGTAGTCAATTGCGGCAGCTCGTCCCTCAAGTCCAAGCTCTACGACCTCGCGGCCGATGGCGCTGGCACGCTCCTCGCGGAAGGCATCGTCGAGGAGATCGGTCGTGAGAAGTCGAAGTTCACCTACAAGAGCCAGAAGACGCCAAACAAGATCGTCCTCGAGGTAGTGGCCAAAGACCACACGCAGGCGGTCTCGGTGATGAAGGACGCGCTCGTGCACCCCGAGTACGGCTTGTTCAAGGGCAAGATCGAGGTGGACGCGTGTGGCCATCGCGTGGTCCACGGTGGCGAGAAGTTCTCGGGCGCCGCGCTCTGCACCCCGGGCGTGCGCGCAGCCATCGAAGAGTGCATCGCCATCGCGCCGCTGCACAACCCGCCGAACCTGGCTGGTATCGCCGCCTGCGAGGCCACCTTCCCCGGCCTGCCCCAGGTCGCTGTGTTCGACACTGCGTTCCACCAGAGCATGCCGCCGCACGTGTTCCTGTATGGCTTGCCCTACGAGCAGTACGACAAGCACCACATCCGCAAGTACGGCTTCCACGGCACGTCCCACGAGTACGTCGCCCGCCGCTGCGCGATGCTGATGAAGAAGGACTTCGACAAGCTCCGCCTCATCACCTGCCACATGGGCAACGGGTCCAGCATCACGGCGGTCAAGAACGGCAAGTCGTTCGACACCTCGATGGGCCTCACTCCGCTCGAGGGCTTGGTCATGGGCACCCGCGCCGGTGACATGGATCCCGCAGTGGTCCTGCACATCATGGCCCAGCAGAAGCTGTCGCCTCAGGAAATGAATACGCTCATGAACAACAAGAGCGGCGTGAAGGGCCTGTCGGGCATCAGCAACGACATGCGCGAGATCACGCAAAAGGCGAAGGAAGGCCATGCCCGGGCGCAGCTCGCCCTCGACGTGTTCGTGTACCGCGTGGTCAAGTACATTGGCTCGTACGTGGCCGCCATGGGCGGTACGGACGCCATCGTCTTCACGGGGGGCATTGGCGAAAACGCGGCCGATACCCGCGCCGACATCCTCAAGCCGCTGGCCTTCATGGGTGCCGAGCTCGACCCGGTCCGCAACGGCTCGGACGCCAAGGAGAAGGTGATCACCACCGACGGATCGCGCATCGCGGCCTGGGTCGTGCCCACCAACGAAGAGCTGTCCATCGCCCAGAAGACCAAGGATATCGTCGAGGGCAAGGCGTAGCCCTTTCGACCCGGCCTTCTGCCCGAGAAGAACGCGGCGGCCCCATCAAGGCACTGGATAATCCGCGGCCTGCATCGTAAATGTAGGCCGCCTGCCTGGCATGCCGGCTTAACGAAAGGATTCGGTCCGTGGAACAGAAAGACATCGAGCAGACCCTGGTATTGATCAAGCCCGACGCCCTCAAGAACTCGCTGACGGGCTACGTGCTGTCGCAGCTCTCCGAGTTCCACACCGGATTGCGCTTCGCGGCCGCCAAGATCGTCAACGTCAGCACCATGCTGGCCGGCGAGCACTACGCCGAGCACCGCCAGAAGTTCTTCTTCGCGTCGTTGCTCGACTACATCCAGGGCCGCCTGCACTACCCGAACGATCCCTTCAAGCGCAGGGTCATCGCCCTCGTGTACCAGGGCCCGAACGCGGTGCTCAAGGTGCGCGAGCTGTGCGGCCCTACCAACCCGCACAAGGCCCGCGACGAGCGCCCCGGATGCATCCGCTCGCTCGGCACGGTCGAGTTGCTCAAGGACAAGGACGGCAAGCCGCTCGGCGAGCGCATGGACAACCTGATCCACGCGTCGGCCAACGCCGCGGACGCCGAGCGCGAGATCAAGCTGTGGTTCCGCCCGAACGACATCCCGCCGGCGATGCACCCGTACCCGACGGACACCAGCAAGGCGCACTACTACTTCAAGGACGGCAAGCTGTTCGACAGCTACGACGCCGGCCGCATGTGCGTGGTGGCCACGGGTGACCTCGGCTGGAAGACCGACCTCGACGCCCTGGCCGCGATCCTGCGCGGGCAGCCCTCGCAGGTCTCGCTGGAATCCGTCGTCGCCAAGTACATGATCAACGAGCACCAGGAGGACTAGCACCTGGTCCTCGCGCGCCCGACTCGGCCATCCACGGCTCTGCCCGAGCCGCGGAGCGTGTGCGGGAGGTGTCGCCGTCCGAGCACGGAGTGTTTCTGCAAAGACCTCCAGCCGATCGAGACGGCCACGCGGGTGCTCATCCTGCAGCACCCGCGTGAGCGCGACGTCCCCATCGGCACCGCACGGCTGGCCCGCATCGGGCTTACCAACTCGGTGCTGCGCATCGACACGGACTTCGCCGAAGACCCCGTGGTACGCCAGCACGTGGCCGCGGGCAATGCGTATCTGCTCTTCCCGGGCGAGGACGCCCTCGACGTGGAGACCGCGGCTTTTCCCTCGCCCATCACGCTGGTGGTCCTCGACGGGACCTGGAATCAGGCGAGCAAGCTGCTCAAGTCGAACCCCGCCCTGGCCGCGCTGCCACGCCTGCGACTGACGCCCAACCGACCGAGCCTGTACGGAGAGGTCCGGCGCGAGCCCGCCGAGCATTGCGTGGCGACCATCGAGGCCATCGCGCACGTGCTCGGGCACTTGGAGAAGGATCCCGATCGCTTCGCGCCGCTTCTGCGCCCCTTCGCCAACCTGGTCGAGCGGCAACTGCATTACGCGAAGACCATCAACACCAACCGCCACCGTCGGGACAAGCCCAGACGCTCGCCGAGGGATCGAATCCCTGCCCCGCTTCGCAACCGGCTTGCCGACCTGGTCTGCGTGCATGGCGAGGCGAATGCCTGGCCCAACCTGCACCCGGATCGCACGCCGCCCGAGACGGTCCACTGGCTGGCCAAGCGGATGGCGACCGGCGAGACCTTCGAGGCCGTGATCACGCCCCGCGGGCGCCTGGCGCCGTCGACATGCCGGCACATCAAGCTTACCGCCGAGACCCTCGCCGCGGGCGAGGCGTGGGAGTCCTTCACGGAGCGGTGGCAGGCGTTCCTTCGCCCGACGGACGTGCTCGTGGCTTGGGGACACTTTCCGCTGGGCACGCTGGTCCGAGATGGGTTCCATTTCGCGAACATCCACATCGATGTGCGGCCGGTGGTGGGCAACGTCCTCCGTCGGCGCACCGGCACCGTGGAGGAAAGCGTGGTCAACCTCGGGGTCGAGATGCCGGCTGTGTGGGGCCGCGGACGCGGCGGCGAAAGACTCGCCGGCCTGTGCGCCGTGGTCGAGAAGCTCTGTGCGTGGCCTTCTCCGACGGGCTCGAAAGGCTCTTAGAGCGTTCGCAGCCCGCGCGTCTGCATGGCTTCCGAGAGGGCGCGCGCCAAACCAGGATCTCGACCATCCGCCGCCGAGGTCAGCGTCGACGCGAGGGAGACGCGCATCTCGCGCTCGGGATCCTTGACGTAGAGGCCGAGCGTCGCCGCGGCCTGGGCCGCCTGCCGGCGCTGCTCGTCCTTCTCGACCTGGTCGTCGCTCGCCAGGTACGCCACGTAGGCGCGCTCGAAGGCCCGGTTCTGCGTCTCGAAGGCGGCGTACCGTGACGCCTCCTGGAACTCGGCCAGGTCGCGGACATCCCGGGCGATGAGCTGGCCGTAGCGCTTCTCCCAGCCGATACGCGGGGGCGCCATCTTCGCCCGCAGCTCGGGGCTGGGGACGTCCGCGAGAGCGGGCGCGATGTCGTCGGCCGCGGGGTTCAGGGCAAACCAGGCGGCCCGCGTACGGCTGGCGTCGTTGAGGCGAAAGACGGTCAGCACGGCGCTCCTGCCCACCAGCTCGGGCACCTCGATGGCGCGGTCGAACTCGTCCCAGATGGCGAGCACCCTTTGGGCGCTGGCCGTGCGTCGCGCGCGTGCCGCCTTCCGGTCGGGTCCTTCGACCGCCCTCCTGCCCGAGGCCTGCGCGAGACGCACCAGCTCGGCCTGCGCGCGCAGCATGTCCAGATACGCCGGGACCAGTTCGCGGTCCAGCTTGAGGATCTTCCGATCGAGGGTGAGCACGGGCGAAAGTGGGAAGCTCGCGTCGCGCTCGTGCGGAGCCGAGGTCAGGATGCGCAGATCGTGAAGGCTCTCCTGGTCGCGTCCGTACGGCGTGCCCGACGGTACGTAGGGGGCGTGCATGAACATGCGAATGTAGTGGCGTGCCAGCGGCGCCAGCGCGAAACCGCGCGGCGACATGCGCAGCGCACGGGCACAGTAGGAGGCCGCCGCGTGCTCGTCCTCTTTCGAGTCGCCGACCTGCCAAAGCACGAGCGCCTTCATGGTGAGCACGTCCGGATCCGCGCGCCCGCCCATCTGCCGCTCGAGCGCCTGCACGCGCTCGACGATCTCGGCCACCCCTTTGTCGGTCGCGAACAGCGCCGGGCGCATCACCAGATCCCGGAGCAGCGCCGCCTTGCCTGCCATGGCCTGGTAGAAAGCACCCTGCTCGGGAAGGAGCAGCTCGAGCTGAGAGGCGTGGTAGCGAACGCGCGCGAAATCGAAGCGGGACAGGCTGTCGGTCACGCCGCGCCGGTGCACGTCGGTCAACTGAGCGGCCTGGTTGCGCGCGCCGAGCGGTAGGCGGTCGTAAAGGCCGTACAGGATCGCGACGACCAAGCCCGCCGCCGCGATCTGCAGCGACACCGGCTTGGCGAAGCGCCGCAGGTAGGTCAGCAAGAGCCGCATGCCATGCGTTCCCGCGAGCTCGGATTGGATGGCCACGTACTGGCGGAACAAGGTGCGAAAGACGAAGACCACGAACACCAGCAGCCCGAGCAGCACGCCAGCGCGCACGGCGGTCTCTTCGAGGCCGATGCGCTGCTTGGTTGCGATGACGTCCACGTTGCCCAGGCGGAGCGCCACGGCCTCGTCGAGCTGGGCGATGCGCTGCTCGAGGGCGTGGTCGGCCCTTCCAATGGAGTCGGAGACGATCTGCCCGAGCTGCGAGCTGCGCTGCTTGAGGATGTCGTCGGCCAAGCGGAGATTCCTGTCGATGCTCTGATCGAGCCTCACGATGGCGCCGTTGGCGGAGACCTGCAGTTGAAGGATCCGCTTCTCGAGGATGTGGTCCACCTTGTCCAGGCTCACGCCGACGGCACCTTGCGCTTGCGAGACCAGCCGGCTCGCCACGCCACCTGCGCGCTCCACCTGTCCGGTCAGCCGGGTGTCGACGTCGGCCACCAGCGATGAAGCCGCCAGCGATGCCGTGCTGATGGTGGAGGTGAGCGCCGGCTGCAAGGCCTCGACGGCGCCCTCCCCCAAGCCTTGGCCGAGCCTGCGCCCGCCCGCCTGGACCGAATCGCCGACGGCTTTGCCCGCGGCCTTGAATGGATTCCACGCGAACGCCATCGACGGAAGCAGGACGACCAGCGCGGCGGCCCAGTGCGGTCTCAATAGCATGGCGTCACCTCCAGGCGTGCGATGTAGTCGTGGGCGGCGGGCAAGTCCGGGTCGTCGAAGGCACAGCGAAGCGCATCCGCGAGGTTCATGCCCGCCGTCTTGTAGCGCTGCACGGCCGCGCTCGCCCAAGCCAGGCAGACCAGCTCGCGCTCGCGCTCGGGCGAACGCGCCAGCTCTTGGGTGAGCAAGGCGAAGGAGCTTTCGTCGTCCAAGTCCAACGCGGCCTCGCCGGGGCTGCACATTCCGTCGCGACACACGCAACCGAAGAGGGCCCGGACGCGCCTGCGCTGGTCGGCCCGGATCTCATCCTCGTCGCCCGGGCCGGTCCAGCGCGTCGCCAATTGCAGCCGGTCGTTGATCTCCAGCGGATGCTCGATGTCGCTGCAGTCCCGCCCGAACGAAGCCGCGTCGGCCAAACGAAACAGGGGCGCGCACTGTTTGTGGCTGCGCAGATCGGCCATCACCTCCTGGCACTCGCGCGCGGTGAGGCTGGGTGCTTTCGCTTTGCAGGTCTTGCCGGGCCTGGCCACGCTGGGCAGGGTCTGCAGACGCAGCGCGAGGCGGCCCTCGCCCACCGCTCCGACCGTGAGCAGGGCTGCCTCCTGCGGCGGATCCGTCGTCGAGCCGACCACGACCTCGGGGATCTCACGCCCGCCGATGCAGTGGCTGTCCGCTTGCGCATCGTGGGTGTGCGCGGAAACGATACCGAGGACGCGGGCTTGCTGCTCGTCGGTCCGGTAGCCGTCGAGATCGGCCAGCCACTCCTTGAAACGCAGCTCGCTTGGTGGGGCGAACTCGTCGAAGGGATGGTGCATGAAGACCAGGTAGAACGGGTCGGCGTAGTCGGGGCCGGCCCGGTCGCGCACCGACTGCACGGCGCTCTGAACGGTCTTCACCTGGTGCTTCGAGAAGGTCCCGAACAGCCCAGCCACGCCCAGGTCGAACTCGCGTCCGTCGGAGGTATCGACGAAGACGCCGATCACGCCACGCGGGCGCCCACCGTATCCCACGGTCCCAAGTGGTGTGGCGGTGACCAAGGCGCCGCCCCGACGTGTCGCCGCCGACGTGAAATCCCAGCCCGGCACCGCGAGCATCTGTCCGCCGGACGCGGCGATGCTTTCCTGCCACGTCGCCTGCAGCGCCTGGTCCGAGTCCTTCTTTTCGAGGCGCCCCGACGGACACGCCGAGTCCCAGTAGGGGCTCCAGAAGAAGTTGCCGGTGAACGCCTTGTCGTGGTTTCCCGGCGCCACGCCGGCCAGAGCGCCAGCATCGAAGTGCCCACGCAGGAACCGGTTCGCGCGATCGAGCTCGCCACGACACGAGAGGTCCGCGAGGTCGCCCAAGTGCGCCCACCACAGACGCGCACCGGGTGGCTGCTGGCTCGCCAACGTGCGGTACACGGTCGCGAAGCGAAACAGCGGCGCCACGGACAAGACGTCGAGCTCCACCGGGCGCAACGCCACCGGTACCAAGGCATCGGCGAACTCCATCTGGCCGACGAAGCGCCGCCCGCGCAGCTCGTGGAACTGGCTGTCGGACACGATGAACATCGACAGCTCGGGGGCGGGCGCGGGGGGATCGTAGACCAAGCAGTAGTCCACCGGCCCGCCTTTGCTGAGCTCGATCTTCTCTAGCGCGGCATCGTAGCGGTTGCGGGCCCACAGATTGGCGAGAACCAGCAGCGACATCACGCCGAGCACGAGCCCCGGCGCGACCAGCATGTCGGCCTGACGGGCCCAGTGGCGATTCAGCGATTGCTGTCTCTCGTTGGGATCGAGCCCGCCCTTGCCGAACCTGCGTGTCCAGCGCACGTGCCGCAAGTAGCGGACGGCATCGGCCACGGTGAGGGCCACGGCGCCCGGGACCAGCTTGAACCACTGTCGCGGGGCCAGCAGCGCGGTGGCGATGATGCCGATCAGGGTCGCCGCGTAGAAGAGCGGCCGTCTCGCCCAGTACATGTCCTCCGTGAGCGTTCCGGCGGACTTCGGTCGTTGGCCGAGGCGCGTGGCGATCGCGCTGAGCAGGGGCTCGCCGAGCAGCATGACCGCGGCCACGGCCGCCAACTGGCCCGCCAGCGTCGACGGTCCCACCAGCGCCAGCGTGGTCCACACCGCGAGGACCTCGATGTGGCCGATCTGCCGGTTCACGAACGACAGGCCGTGGTGGACGACGCCCATCCACAGCGAATCCTCGGCGGCCCGAATGGGCCAGAGCAGCCAGGCCAGCGCAAAGCTGACGTTGACCAGGAAGATGAACCACCAATACGAAGCCGCCAGCGAGATGGCGATGAGCCCAGCGTAGTGCAGCCCACCCGCGAGCTGCTCACCGAGCGGCGTCCCGTGCCAGCACCAGCCTAGGATGCCCGCCCCCAGCACCACCAGAAGGCGCACCGGCCAAGGCAAGATTGTATCGACCCAGGTCTCCTTGCCGGCCCCTCGTTTGGGCCCGATCAAGACCAATCGCAACAGAGAGTGCAATAGTCCTCGAGTCGCCTCGGGCATGGAACGTCACCTCCCTCACGGTTCGCGCTGCGGCCCCTCGTGAAACCAGTTCCACAGCCCGGCCACCCTCGGTGTAGCAGAAGAGTGGCAATCCGCAACGAGAGATGGACTATTCGCCACGCGGTCGAAACCAAAGCGGACTCGCGGCATCCTCTTTCTACCCAATCTGGCGGGAGGCCAATCCATGGACGTAGGCCCTGGTAGGACAGTCTGGGAGTACAAGGTGGTCAAGCTCGGTCCCTCTTCGTCGTCCGAGAGCGAGTCGCTGCTCAACCAGCTCGGTCGTGACGGCTGGGATCTGGTCGCTTTCCAACCGAGCAGCGCGCGTGCCTACCCCGGCGAGGGCACCTATACGCTCAAGCGGCCCCGGTAGCGGGCGAAAGGAAACGACCGTGAACGACGAACGTTTCAGCTCGTACATGGCCTTGGACGGCCTACACCTCGATGGCCTGATCGGCAGCGCGGGTGTGCTCAGGTTCGACTGGCCCGAGAAGAAGACCTACATTCAACACTTCGAAGGCATCAGCGCCGCGCACAATGTCTCTGTCGCAAGCAACGGGCAGCTCGCGCTGCTTGGCAACTTCAGTCAACAGATCGCGCTCCTCGACATCTCGAATCCGAACAAGATGCGGATGGTCGGCCGACAGTCGACCATGTACTTCGAGGAGTGTGGGTACCGCCTGCGCTCGAACACGCACCACCTCTGGTACCCGGACAACAAGCACTTCATCGGCGCCATCGGTGACCATCTCTACCGCTTCGACATCGATGATTTGAAGGGCCCCGTGAGCCTGGGCCCGCACCGTCTCGAGAACGCGCACGAGCTGCGCTGGGACGCGAGCCACCGCTACATCTTCATCGGCGACCTCGGCCCGGAGCGCTTCGACGTCCGCCAGATCTGCGTGTTCGACCTGGAAGAACCGGACCCGAACAAACGCGCGCGCATCATTCGCGTGCAGAACAACGTCTGGCACAACTGCGTTCACCCGACCAAGCCCCTGGGCTACGCGTTCACCTACTCCTTCATTACCGACAGCGAAGACTACGTGGCGTGGTCGCCGGGCTACGCGCGCGAGTACATCTACGAGGTGGACCTCCCCACGGCCAAGATCATCCGGACCTGGAGCTGCGGCTCGGAGTTCCCTGCCCATCTGAACTCCGACGTGGAGGTCACCGCCGACGACCACCTGTACATCGCCAGCGGCGGAAGCCACAGCGTGGTCGACATCCCGCTCGACAGCTTCGACGAAGCGACCGTGGTGCCCACCCACCCCTCCTGGTTCCAGCGCTTCATCCAGTGGCCGAAGCGGGGCAAGAACCTACTCGGGGCTCTCAGCCGCAAATCGGCCCCGAGCGCCATGCACTACATCCTGCAGACCCTGCAGGTTACCGAGTGGCGCGTCGCCGATGGCGTCTACGCCACGAGGGTTTCCCCGGGCGGCGGCTACGTGGTCGCCGGTTGCCGAGGCTACAACTACCTGGCGGTGTACGACCGCAAGACCATGAAGAAGGTGTACGGCAAGGTGCTGCCCTTCCGAAAGGACAAGTACGGCAAACCACCGCACTACCGCCTGGGCTGGCGTGGGCACCACCTCGGGATCCATCACAGCGAGATCGTGGGCCGTCCGTAGGCGGGCGCATGCGCGCAGAGGCGTCCTACGACGTGGTGGTGGTGGGCTCCGGTTTTGGCGGCGCCGTCGCGGCATTGCGGCTGTCGCAGGCCGGCCGCCGGGTGCTCGTGCTCGAGCAAGGCCGGCGCTGGAGCAAAGAGGAGTTCCCGCGCACCGTGGGACAGTCGGGCCGCGCGTTCTGGCAACCCGGCAAGAGCCAGGGATTCCTCGAGTACCGCGCGTTTCGCAGGATGGACGTGATCCAGGGCGTGGGCGTAGGTGGCGGGTCGCTTCACTACTTCAACGTCAACACCCGCGCCCCTGCACGCATTCTCGATCGATGGGCCCGGCCGCTGGGTCACGACTGCCTCGAACCGTACTACGAGCGGGCCCTGCAAATGCTCGGGTCGAGGCCCTTCGAGGCGCCGGTGGGACGCACCACGCCTGCCCGGACGCTCACCTTCTGCAAGTCGGTTGCCGCCAGTGGGCTTGGTGAAGCCCGCCTGCTCGACATCGCCGTTCACACGGGGCCCGAGAGGACCAACGCCCTCGGCGTCGTCCAAGAGCCCTGCAACTACTGCGGCAATTGCATGCTGGGCTGCCAGGTGCAGGCCAAGAGCACGCTCGACATCAACTACATCGCCCTGGCCGAGCGCATGCATGGTGCGGTCGTCTGGCCGCTGTGCAAGGCCGAGCTGATCCGACCGGCCGACGGCAAGAACGCAGGTTACCAGGTGGACTTCGTGCGACTTCACGCAGGGCTGCCAGAATCGGAGAAACGCGGCAGCGTGTATGGGCGCCAGGTGGTCGTCGCCGCGGGCGCCCTGGGCAGCACCGAGCTGCTCTTGCGTTCGGCGCGTGCCCGCGCGACCTTGCCGAAGATCAGCGACGCCCTGGGGTGCGGCTTCTCCGGGAACGGCGACATGCTGTTCGCCGGCGCCATCAACACGCCGCTGCCCGTGGATCCGGCAAACGGCCCCAGCATCACCGCCGTGGTCGACTGTTCCACCCAAGACCACGCCATCACGATCGAGGACCTCGGGCTGCCCGATCCGATGCTCTGGTTTGCCGAGGCGAGCCTCCCGCCCGGGCGGCGCAGGCTCGTCGGGTACTTGCGCTTGGTCGGACGCTACGTCGCCAGCTCGCTCGGGCTCGCCCCACGCGAAAGTCGCGTGTCGGACGAGATCGGCAGGCTTCTGCGCGGAGGCCGCACCGTGCACTTCCTCCCGTTTCTGGGAATGGGAAGCGACGCCGCCGACGGGCGACTGTTTCTCCACGATGGCGAGCTGGACCTCGACTGGGACCACGCGGCCAGCCGGCCGATGTTCGACACGATGGAGAAAGCCATGCGCCGGATCGCACTGGCCAGCGGCGGCGAGTGGAGCCGCAGCTTCCTGTGGCGCTGGCCTTTGCGCAAGCTCCTCACCGCGCACCCACTCGGCGGCTGCGCCATCGGCGATAGCCCCGAGACCTCCGTGGTCAACCATGCCTGCGAGGTGTGGGGCTATCCCGGGCTGTTCGTCGTCGACGGGGCGGCCATTCCGTCGGCCGTCGCGGTGAACCCGTCGCTGACCATCGCCGCGGTCGCGGAGCGTGCAACGTTCTGGATGCTGCACGGCCGCGACCTCACGGCGAGCCAGACGACGTCTTAGGCGTTCTCCAGATCGAACCCGATGCGCAGCCGGATCTGGTGCCAGGCTTCGGTCATCAGCAGGAAGTAACCGAACTGCCCGTACTTGTACTCCGACGGCGGCAGCGTCGGATCGTACGGCTTGAGCCAATCGGTGGCGTACATGAGCTGCCCGAGGTAGAGCCCGTCCGCGATCTCCACCACCTCGTCGATGCAGTACCGATCGGGGACGATGGTGCGAAGCTTGGGCCAGCGATAGTTGAACTGATAGATGCGCTTGCCTCGGTTGCTCGGATTGAGCGACGTCGCCTCGTGCGCGATGAAGAAGAAGTTCTTGAGGTCGTAGCCGAAGGCCACCGACTCCTCCTTGCTCGCGGGCTCGCCCCAGATGTTGGCCAGCTCCATGGACTTGCCGAGCACCTTCTCGCGCATGGTGCGCAGCGATTGCGTGTTCGACCCCCACGCCGTCGGCACCTGCCCCTTCTCGAAGCCGTCGGTCAGCTCGGCCAGCCGTTCGCTACCGATCGGGTCGAAGCGCTTTCCCGTCCAAGTCGAGTACCGCGAGAGCATGCTCCAGGCCTTGTCGAGGGCGTTGGTCTGGAACAGCTCGAACAGGCCGGCCCCACGCCACGACACCAGCGCGCCCCGGTGAAAGCCCTTGAGCTCACGCACCGGCGCGCCCCGGTTGAACAGCTCCTGCAGCCGCGCGAAGTAAGGTGAGTTGTTGTCTTGCTTGTCCTGCAGCTCGTCGGAGTATCGCTTGAGCAAGTGCAGGACCGTCTCTTGTCCGCGAAGCTCGTTCTGCACCTCCGCAAAGACCGCGTCGTTGCACACGGCAGGCGCCGGCGACTCGCACTTGAGCTGCGTCAGCACCTCGCCCACGCCCGTCACGGGGGTGGTGTCCTCGACCAGCCCCGGCGCCGTGACGGGGATCTCGAGGAACGAGAACAACCTGCGCGCCTCGGTGTTCCAGCGCTTGTCCCACAGCATGAAGTAGCCCATGTGGTTGTAGCCGTACTCCGCCGACGCTCGGCCTGGGTCATAGCCCGACAGCAACTTCTTGGTGCCGAAGAGCAGCTGCCCGAGGTAGAGCCCGTCGGCGACCTGGACCAGCTCGTCGATGAGCCAAGACAGCGGAGCGCGGTTGTGCATGCTCGGCCAGCGGTAGTTGAGCGAGAACACCTCGCGCGGCGTCTCGGCCGACACCGACGGGGCTCGCAGCGCGATGAAGTTGCCGCCATTGCGATCGTTGGCGTAGAGGCTGCGCTCGTCCGCAGGCGCGTCATGCAGGTTGAGCCAATACGAGAGCGCCTGGTACGTGACCAGGTTCGCGGGGTGCCAGTCGAGACGGTTGAAGTGGTTGATGCCCAGGAAGGCGGGCCGCACGGGATCGGGCTCGAGGCCGGTGAGCCCCTTGAGGCGCGTCGGCGTCAGTCGTTCGAAGCTCTTCCCCACCCAGGGGCTCTCTTCTTCCAAGGTCGCGCCCCACAGAAGCCCGATCAAGTTGTCGAAGCGCGACAGGGCACGCTTGTCGCCGCTCAGCCGCAAGCCCAAGGCGACGCCATAGTAGTGGCCCTCGAGCTCACTCGGCGTGACGCCGAGCGAGAACAGCTTGGCCATCTTGCCGAACTCGGGCGCCTGGTTGTCGGGGCTCTTGCGCAGGCTGCGCATGTAGTCGGCGAACAGCTCCAGCAGCGAAGCCTTGCCGTCCAGGTCAGCCTCGATGGCCGCGCAGACCGGATCGGCCCGGTCCGGCTTGAAGCTCCATCGCAGAAGCTCGGGGTTCTTTCCCCTGGCCAAATCTGGCGGCAGCTCGTCCTCGCTCAGCACGCCGGCCTCGACCAGCTTGTAACAAGAGATGGGCACGTTGATGACGACGTCCTCGTTGATATCGCGCAGGTGCGAGCTGCGCGTGGACTTGAGCGTTCTGCCCTTGGGATCCTTGAGCAGAATGTACGCGTCCGGACGCTCGAGAAAGATCCCTCTGCGCGACGGCGTGCTCACGTCGTAACGGCCATCGTCGTCGGTCTGCGTGCTGCCCAAGAGGTCGTCGGAGAACGCGTCCGCGTCGTAGGCCTCGACGGTCAGACCTTTGACCGGACGACCGGTTTCGAGCTCGTGAACCTTTCCGGAGATGTGCAGGATCATGGTCTTGTCCCTCCCTTTCACGGCACTGACTTGCTGCGACTGACATGGCCAACTAGACTGCAGGGTCGCCAATGACTGCCAGCGAAACGCATTATGGGCTTGGCCATACCCCGTGGCCAGCCTTGGATGTCATGGCCGGCAGCACGATGCAGACAAACACGGACACCCAAAGTCGCAGGCGCGCCGTGGACTCGACTCCCGTCGAGAAGAAAAGCGGCTCCCGATTGCTCCCGGCGATTCCGTTCCAGCTCGGCTATCGCTAGGATAGCCGCCCATGACGCATCCCTCCTATTCACATGGGATTACCACCACGCCGCTCCTCGGCGACACGATCGGCGAGAACCTACGCCGCACCGTCGAGCGCTTCGGTGACCGGGAAGCCTTGGTCTGCCGCCATCAGCGCTACCGCGCGACCTACAAGCAGATGTGGGCGGAGACAGGTCTCATCGCGCGCGGGCTGATGGCGCGCGGAGTGAAGAAGGGCGACCGCGTCGGGCTTTGGGCCCCGAACCGCTTCGAGTGGATCATCACCCAATACGCCACCTCGCGCATCGGCGCGATCATGGTGAACATCAACCCCGCCTATCGCAGCCACGAGCTCGAGCACGTGCTCAAGCAATCCGGCTGCTCGCTGCTGATCATGGCCAAGGGGTTTCGGCAGACCAACTACGTCGCGATGTTCAAGGATCTCGAGGCCAGGCTGCCCGAGCACCTCAAGGCCATCGTCATCGACGACGAATGGGCAGCGCTGAAAGAGGACGCCCGTCTGGTCTCCGAAGAAGAGCTGCGCTTGCGCGAGCAGACCTTGGACCCCGACGATCCCATCGACATCCAGTACACCAGCGGCACGACGGGCTTTCCCAAAGGCGCGACCCTGTCCCACCACAACATCCTGAACAACGGCTACTTCGTCGGCCGCACGCTCAGGTACAGCGAGAAGGATCGCATCTGCGTCCCGGTGCCGCTCTACCACTGCTTCGGACAGGTCATGGCGTCGCTCGCGTCGATCAGCCACGGGGCATGCATGATCTTCCCCAGCGAGTCCTTCGAGCCCGAGGCCGTGCTGGCCGCGGTTCAGTCCGAACACTGCACGTCGCTTTACGGCGTGCCCACCATGTTCATCGCCGAGATGGAGCACCCGAACTTCGCGAAGACGGACTTCGCGAGCCTGCGCACGGGGATCATGGCCGGCTCGCCCTGCCCCATCGAGGTGATGAAGCGCGTGCAGAAGGAAATGCACATGGAGGAGATCACCATCTGCTACGGCATGACCGAGACCTCGCCGGTGTCCACCCAGAGCAAGGTCGACGATCCTCTGGAGCGACGGGTGGCCACGGTCGGGTGCGTGCATCCCAACATCGAGATCAAGATCGTCGACCCGTCGACCGGCAAGGTGGTTCCGCGGGGCACGGTGGGTGAGCTATGCACGCGCGGCTACTCGGTGATGCTCGGCTATTGGGACGACATCCACTCCACCAGGCAAGCCATCGACAGCGCGCGCTGGATGCATTCCGGCGACCTGGCGACCATGGACGCCGATGGCTACGTCAACATCGTGGGCCGCATCAAGGACATGGTCCTGCGCGGCGGCGAGAACATCTACCCGCGCGAGG
>CAZYFU010000144.1:0-15294 GCA_964647025.1 uncultured Myxococcales bacterium
CGAGTCGCTCAAGCCGAGCGCGCGCGGCGAGCTCGAGATCACCGACCTCAACCGCATGTACCTCGAGCGCGGGCAGCTGTACCTCGAGCGGATGGGGCGCGGAGTCGCTTGGCTCGACACCGGCACGCACGATTCGCTCTTGCACGCGTCGCAGTTCATCCAGACCATCCAGGCGCGACAGGGTCTGATGGTGTCGTGTCCCGAAGAGATCGCCTTCGCCAAGGGTTGGATCGACCGGCTCCAGCTTCAGGAATTGGCTCGGCCGTTGTCCAAGACCGGATACGGCCAATACCTTCTTCAACTGGTCGAGCGAGGTCCGCAGTGAAAATCACGCCGATGAGCCTGCCCGAGGTGTTGCTCATCGAACCGCAACGGTTCGGCGACGCGCGCGGGTACTTCCTGGAGACGTTCCGCAAAGAGAGATACCAAGAAGCCGGGATCAAGCTCGACTTCGTGCAGGACAACCTGTCGCGTTCAAGTCGAGGCATCCTGCGTGGCCTGCACATGCAGCACCCGAACGACCAAGGCAAGCTCGTGTACGTGCTCGCGGGTGAGGTCTTCGACGTCGCCGTCGACGCGCGGGTGGGCTCACCCACCTTCGGCAAGTGGACCGGGGCCATGCTTTCGGCCGAGGATCACCGGCAGCTCTGGATCCCACCGGGCTTCCTGCACGGCTTCTGCGTGACCAGCGACAGCGCCCTGTTCACCTACAAATGCACGGCGCCCTATTCCGTCCGCGACGAGGTGGGCGTGATTTGGGACGACCCGACCATCGGCATCGACTGGCCCGTGACCAATCCTCAATTGTCCGGCAAGGACGCCGCGCTACCCCGGCTGGCGGCCGTGGATCCCGCGCGCTTGCCCCGCTACCAAGGTTGATTTCCATGAACGCACCCATTCTGATCGTAGGCGACCGCGGCATGCTCGGGCGCGCCTTCCGCGAGCTGCTGACGCGGCTTGGCCGGCCCTACCACGGTGTCGACCTGCCCGACGTGGACGCGGCCGAACCCGGCCAGGTGGCTGACCTGTTCACCAAACCCTGGAGCGCGGTCATCAATTGCGCGGCCTTCACCAACGTCGATGCCGCCGAGGCCAACGAAGCCGTAGCCCTTCGCGGAAACGCGACCGCCCCTGGGCTGCTTGCCGAGGCCTGCGCGCGTGGGAACCTCCCGCTGCTCCACTTCAGTACGGACTACGTGTTTTCCGGCCAAGCCAGCGCACCGTACCCGGTGGACGCGCCCATGCAGCCGCTTGGTGCCTACGGTCGCAGCAAGGCCGCGGGCGAGGATGCCGTTCGCGCCGCGGGCGGTCGCCATCTCATCGCACGCACCAGCTGGCTCTACGCGCCGTGGGCCAACAACTTCGTCCGCACCATGGCCAAGCTCACGCGCGACAAGCCGTCGTTGAAGGTGGTCTCCGACCAGCGTGGGCGCCCCACCAGCGCCGAGCACCTGGCCAAGACCGCGCTCGCGCTGCTCGACCGCGGCGCCAGCGGCACCTTCCACGTCACCGACGGGGGCGAGTGCACCTGGTACGACTTCACCGTGGCGATTGCCGAGAAGCTCGGTCGCACCTGCGAGATCAAGCCCTGCACCACGGCCGAGTTCCCGCGGCCGGCGCCGCGCCCGGCGTACAGCGTGCTGGACCTCGCGAAGACCGAGGCGCTACTGGGTCCCATGCCCGACTGGCGGGACAACCTCGCCTCCGTGCTCGCCCGCCTCGAGCCCCTTTAACCTGCCGAGCTTCCTGGATCCCTCCGGCGTCATCCAAGTGGCGGACGTCGGTGTCGTGGGCATGCCCTGGGCATGCTTTGTGCCTGGGTTTGAGAGGCAACGGACAGGCGTCTTGAGCATTCCAAGACGGAGGGGACCCAATGACACACACGAAACTGATCTATTGCTTTTTTGGGGTGGCAGCCTGGCTAGCCGCCTGCGACGACGATTCTTCGAACGACAACGGGACCGGCGGTCGTTCGGGCACGGGTGGCGGCTTCGGCATGGGTGGCGGCTTCGGCCAGGGCGGCATTCTCGGTGGCGGCGGTAACGGCGGGGTAACCGGGTTCGGGGGCGGAACCGGTGGTTCTGGTGGTGGCTCGGGCGGAGCCGGCGGTGCAAGCGCCGCGGACGGCGGATTGAACGGGGATGGCGCTGTTGACGCACCCATGGGCGGGCCCATCGACGCGCCGGTTAACGAAGGTGACGTCGCCATCGACGCTGGGCAGGCACCGGTTTGTGGCCCGTTCGCCAATGGCGGATCGCCCATCGACGCCGGCGCAGCGCCAAGCCCAACCATGAGCTTCTTCGTGTCGAGCTCGACCAGCGTCAATGGCAACCTGGGCGGCCTGGCAGGTGCCGACCAACGTTGCCAGGCGCTGGCAGCGGCGGTCGGATTGGCGAGCCCGCTGTGGCGGGCCTATCTGAGCGTCGAGCACGAACCCGCGGGCACCGGCCCGGCGGTGAACGCACGCGACCGCATCGGAACCGGCCCCTGGTACAACGCCCAGGGCGCAATCTTGGCGGCCGACCTCGACGGTCTGCACGCTCGCAAGGGTGACCCCAGCCTGTTCCTCGACGAGCACGGCAACATGATCAACGGCAACTGGACCGGCTCGGGCACCCCCGTCGAGCACGACATCCTCACCGGATCGAATCCGGACGGAACGGTCGCCGTGGGCAAGACCTGTGCGGACTGGACCTCGGCGGACGGACCTACCGATGGTGCCGCGCCGGATGGCGGCGGGGGTCTCGTGGCACGCGTCGGGCACAGCGACGGCATAGGCCCCCGGTGCAACCTCTCGACGTCACCCATCGACTACACATCGTGGAACTCGTCGCACGACAACGCCGGCTGCAACAACACGCTTCCGCGCGGCGGCGCTGGCCGCATCTACTGCTTCAAGGCCAATGAGTAGATAGCCCAACCAAGCCTAGACTAGGTCGCGAAGACAGCGCTTATGGCCAGGTCGGGGCCCCGATCTGGCCGTCGGGTTACCCAGCAACGAAAACGGGCGCCCGAAGGCGCCCGCCTACTGCCCCGTGACTGTTCGGTCAGGTGATCGGGACGAGAGACGTAATGCAGATGCTGAACGCGCCGACCGGGTCCGTCTCTGCGCCGCCGCCCGCGAGCTGAATCTTGACCGAGAAAGCGGCGCTGCCCGACACCACCGTGCACTTGCTGCCGGTGGCCCACTCGGGACACTTTGCATCAGCAAAGGGGATCGAATAGGTCCCCGCGCCGTCGACCTCCTTGTAAGGTGCCGTGCCGCCCGAGGGATCCGTCGCCGCGCTGCTGTACATGATGCGGATCTTCTGCCCCTTCGCGACCGTGCCGGTGAGGGTGATCTTGAAGCCCTTCGCGGGCCCCGTGTATGCGGCCTTGGTCGCGCTGGCACCGCCGCTGGAGTTGAAGTCGATGCCAAGGCCGCATCCCCACTTTTCGTAGGTCGAATCGACGACCGTGGTGCCTGCGATGCAGCATCCGGTGGTCCCCGAGACGCACGCCGACTCCGTGCTGGTGGCCGGCGAGGTGCAGGTAGAGCCGTCGCTGTATGAGTAGACGGAGCCTTGCACGTTGCAGCTCTCAGGCGTGGAGGGGATCCAGTTGGCGTCGGTGCCGGTCCGCAGCGTCATCAGATCCGTGGTGCACGTGACGTTGCCGGTGCGGCCTCCAGCCGCGCCTCCGGCCGCGGTGGACGAGCCACCGTTGCTCGTGGTGCCGCCCGCGCTGCTGCCACCGTTGCTCGAGCTGCTGCCGCCGTTGCTCGAGCTGCTGCCGCCGTTGTTGCTCCCGCCGCTGCCGCCGCTCGCCTTGCCACCGCTGCCCGAACCGCCGTTCGAGGTCTTGCCGCCGGAACCGCTCGTCTTGCCACCTTCGCCGCTGCCGCCTTCTCCGCTGCCGCCCTCGCCGCTGCCGCCTTGTCCGCTGCCGGCGCTGCCACCGCGGCTGCTGCCGCCATCACCGCTGCCGCCTTCTCCGTTTCCGCCAAGGTCGCCACCGCTCGGCTGACAATTCGGTCCAGCGAAGCAAGTCAAGGCAATGAAGGCAGCTCCACCCAAGAAAGTCGCAAGGCCGCGGAATGAACGTTTCATGGTCAACCTCATCGAAGGGGACAGCGAAAACGGGGCAATGCTATCGAAATTGATCCGGGAATACTAGTGTCTCAGGTTATCACTCGCGTGCGCCCGGTTCCGGCGGTATCGACGGTGCGCCAGTGACCCAGCACAATTGGAGTGTTCGCCAGCACACCGAAAGGATGACTGAGCTGGACTGAGCTTTCGCCTGCGGGCTTCAAGGGGTGAGTCCTGTCCTTCAGTCGCCGACCGGCGTTGTCACATCCTGTGGGACAGGGCCCAAATGTTTGCCACTGGCGCGATGTTTGGGAACGTTGCGACCCTGGGCGACCGAGATCCCTGACCCTATGCCTGGTTAGCGATTCGTGCTATTGCCAGCCGCTATGGACACTTCGACCAAGAAGCCTGCCCCTGCGGTTCTATGGGTTCCCTCATCCTATCTGGCGATGGGGTTCGTGCTCTGCTCGCTAACCCTCAGCAACACCTATGTGTTCAAGAACCTGGAGCTGCCCAACGGAACCATCACGATGCTGGCTGCGATCCTGACGCTGCCCTACGTGTTCAAGTTCCTGTGGGCGCCGCTGCTCGAGCTGTACCGCACGAAGAAGTTCTTCGTCGTTCTCATGCAACTGTGTGGCGCCGTGTGCATGGCGCTGGCAGGTCTGGCGTTTCAGTTGCCGTCGTGGCTCGCGGTTTCGTTCGGCGCGATGATGCTCTGTTCGTTCATGGGCGCCACCATCGACATCGGCACCGACGGTGTCTACGTCACCACGCTCGATGACAAGCAGAAGGCGCGCTGGGCTGGCATTCAAAGCATGGCGTGGACCGGCGGTCAGCTGATGGCCCAGGGCGCGCTGGTGTGGCTGGCGGGCAAGCTCCACAAGGACTACGGCTACACGTGGAAGATCGCCTGGATGTACGTCTTCCTCGCGGCCGGTGTGGTGCTCGCCGGGCTTGCGGCGTGGCACGCCGCCGTCATGCCTTCGGGCAGCAAGTCCAAGGATGCCCCCAAGAGCATGGGCGAGGCGATGGCGGGATTTGGCCGCGCGTACAAGACGTTCTTCCAGAAGAAGCTGATCTGGCGAATGCTGGCGCTCGCCTTCTTCTACCGCTTCTCTTGGTACCTGATGGAGAAGGTGAACAACCTCTTCCTGGTCACGGACAGGGCCAAGGGTGGCCTCGGCCTCGAGAACCAGGCGGCCGCGGCCATCAGCGGCGTCTGGGGCGCGGCTGCGTTCCTGGGCGCCAGCGTGGTCGGTGGCCTGGTGCTGGCCAAGGTCGGCCTGTCACGCAAGACCTTGATGATGTTCGTGGGCGTCCTCGTGATCCCCAACCTGGCTTTCCTGTACTTGGCGGGCTCGCAGCCCGATCCCAGCAACTTCTGGGCGATCGCGTTCGTCTACTGCATCGCCATGTTCGCCTACGGGTTCGGCGCTGTCGCGCACATGTATTACATGATGAAGCAGATCGCCCCGGGCGACTACCAGACGGCGCACTACGCCTTCGCCACCGGGACCATGGGGCTCTGCAACTTCCTCACCGGCTTCGTCAGCGGCAAGATCGAGGAAGCGCTCGGCTACCAGACCTTCTTCACCGTGGCGCTCGTCTGCGCGATCCCGGGCCTCTTGGCGGCGTGGTTCGCGCCCTTCGTGCACAGCATGAAGGAAGAGCCCAAGGTCGAAGCAGCCTAAACTGCCCGACGAAGTCGGTGTTGCCGGCTGGCGGGAACGGGCCATCCAAGGCCCGGTAGCTCGCACCGGTAAATGCGCTATATAGGGGGCGATGACCCTCGCTGAGAAGCATGCGCGATTGCGCGGTTTGATCGCGGACTGCGGCTCGGCCCTGGTCTGCTACTCGGGCGGCGTGGATTCGACGCTGCTGCTCAAGGTCGCTCACGACGTGCTCGGCGAGCGCTGCGTGGCCATGATCGCCCTGTCGCCGACCATGGCGCAAAGCGAGCGCAAGGCGGCACTGGAGCTGGCCTCGCAGATCGGCGCTCGCGTCGAGCTCACCGAGTCGCACGAGCTGTCGCGGCCGGAGTTTCGGATGAACCCGAAAGACCGATGCTACTTCTGCAAAGGCGAGTTGCTGGATCTGGCGGCGCCCATGGCCAAGAAGCTTGGCCTGGCCGAGGTGCTCCTGGGCACCAACACCGACGATCTCGGCGACTATCGACCTGGTCTGGAAGCCGCGAAAGATCACGGCGCGCGCCAGCCGCTGGTGGACGCCACGTTTTCGAAGGCCGAGGTGCGCGAGCTGTCTCGGGAGCTCGGGCTTACCACGTGGGACAAGCCACAGTTGGCCTGCCTCTCCTCCCGCTTCCCGTACGGCACCGAGATCACGCCGGAGCGGCTCGAGCAGGTCGACAAGATGGAAGACGGCATGCGCGGCCTGGGCTTCCGCCAGGTACGCGCCCGCTGGCATGGCGAGATCGTCCGTCTGGAAGTCGAAGCCAACGCGCTCGCCCGCACGACCGAGCCCGAGACCCGAAGCGCCATTCTTCGCCTGGGACGCGAGCTGGGGTTCACCTTCGTCGCGGTGGACTTGGCGGGGTTCTCGTCGGGATCCCTCAACCAGCTGCTCGCCATCCGCAAGAAGGCGCAGTAGACAGGCGCCTCACGCCGGGTTGCGCCTTGGCCGTGATCGCGAACGGCGACGTGGAGACTTCGGCCACGGGCTGCTAAGGTCCGCCGGTGCCCGCCCCCCTAGCCCCCGTTCGCAAGAGCGCGATCCTGCGCGGCATCGCGCCAGATGCCGTCTACGCCGTGGTGGTGGATTTCCCCGCCTACCCGCGCCTGTTCCCCGAGATCAGAACCGCGCGTGTGCTGTCGAGCGACGGACGCCGTGTGCGCGCCGAGTTCCGCGGCAACATCGTCGTGCCGTTCCGCTACGTGCTGGATCTGGACTGCAACCCGGGCGCGCTCACCGTGGACTGGCGCTACGTCGAGGGCGAGGTGGTGAAGAACTCGGAGGGCGGTTGGCGCTTCGCCGCCGAAGGCGACGGCACCCGCGTCGACTACAGCGTGACGATGGAGATCTCGGCGCCGGTGCCAGGCTTCATCCTGCGCAAGATCACCGACGGGTTGGTCGCGTTGTCCCTACCGGCCATGTTCGCCGCCATCGAGCGGGAGGCCAGGACCCGCGCGGGCAGCAAGCCGCCGGGCTGAGGCGCGCGAGCGGAGCAGCGCGCTCACGAGCAGTACCAGGAAGACGATCCAGCCCACCAAGGCCAGCGTTGCGCCTTCTCGCAGCCCTGGGGTTCGGTAGGTCATTTCGATCACGTGCTCGCCGGCCGGAATCGCGACCGCCCGGAAGACCGTGTCGGCGCGCTCGATGGGACACGAACGACCATCGACCTTCGCGGACCAGCCGCCCGTCCATTCGTCGAGTAACACCGCATACCCTGCCCGCTCCGCACGGCAATGGAGCAGCACACGCTCGGGGTAGGGCCTTGCCACCCGACACGGCGTGAGCCCCTCTTGCGCGCCGCTCTCGTCGCCGCCCTCGCCTGCCAGCCGAACCGACCCGAGATCCAGCGTGGACCTGTCGGGCGCGAAGAGCTCCGCGAGCGCCTGCTGGTCCGAAAGGCCGTGCTTCCAGCGATACGCGACGAACGCGCGCGGACGCCGCTCCAGGTTCTCGAGCACGACGTGGCCCGCGAGAAATGCGGACCGCGCTGGCATCCCCATCGCCCCGGCCTCGGCGGCACCGATGATCAGGTAGCGAATGTCGAGCAGGTCCATCACGCGTTCGAGGCTCGCCCCGCCCGACGCGTTGGCGAGCGCCTGGAAGCGCCTGGTGCCCGCGATGGAGTAGGCCGGCACCTGGCCGAAGCCGAACATGGTGGCCTGGTTGGGAACGGCGAGCTGATGAAGAAAGAAAGCGCGCTCTTCGACGGAGACGGAGACCGGGGTGCTGTCCTGCGTACGCCGCAGAATACGCGGCGGCTCGTCGGAAGTCGGCGTGCCCAGGCCGAACAGGAACCCCGGCCTCTGCCGCAGCCACTCGCGCGGAACAAACGCGTGGACCTGCCAGTCGTGGGCGACCAGATGCGCGAGCACGATCACGACCAACGCCGGACGAGCCATGCGCGACCAGCGGGGCCGCGACGCGAGCACGAGCGCGATGGGGACCAAGAACGCCACGGCCACGGCGGTCCAGCCGCCAGCCAACACCTCCGCCACCGCGACCTTCGCATCGACGCCGATGCGGCGGACCATACTCTGGGTCGTGGCGGCCGCTTCCAGTCTCGGCGCCAGGAATTGCACACAGACCACGGCCGCGAGAAGAACGAGCGCGAGCACAGAGGTCTTCTTCACTCGCGAGCGCAGGTGAGCCGCGGAACCGAAGAGCTGATCGAAACCGACCGCCGCCAGCGCCGACCACAGCACGATCGCACTCGCGATGTGCTTCTCGGGATAACGCAAGAACCGCTCGAACCAGACGAGCGCGCGGTAGCCCCGGTACACCGGCGTGAAGCCGCCGAGCGCGAGCACGACGAAGAATAGCGACAGCCACCCGAGACGACGGCAAACCGGGCCCGCGCGCAGGGCCGCCAGCGAAGCGCAGATCAGAATGGGCAGTCCCACGTAGACGCTGCCGGACCACAGGGGCTCGAGGGTGCCGCCGCCATGCCCCCAGAACCACGCCAGGCTCTCCTGTGGGTGCAATCCGTTTCCGAGCAGCTGCGGCCACACGAGCTCCACCAGCCGCAGGGGATGCATCGACCAAGCCGTGCCTTCGGCCAGCGACAGACCGCCCATGCGGCCGCTGTCCCCTAGCGTCGCGAGAGGCGCGAGCAGGGACGCCGCGCCCATGAGCAGGCCGAGCGCCCCCGCAGCCAGCGACGCCAGCACGGCCAGGGCGCGCCGCCGGGCGGTGAGCAGAACCAGCAATCCGGCGAGCACGAGGTTGCTCGCGTGCGCGGGGTTGCCGGAAGCGACCGAGCCCGAGACCACGGCGGAGAAGATCAGCCCTCGCGACAAGCACGCACGTCGGTCTTCGATCTGGGCCATGCCGAGCGCAGCCCACGCCACGAGCGGCATCCAGCCGAGTGACATCAGGATGCTGCCATTCACCACCATGGAGGTGATGTACCCTGAGGTCATCAGGGCGCCGGCTCCGAGGAAGGCTCCCAGGCGGCTCGCGCCCAGGCGCCGAGCCAAGAGGTTCGTGCCGACGCCTGCGAGCAGCACGTGGAACAGCAGCAGCAGGTCGGCGCCGAGCAACGGATCGACGAGGCCCACGATCCACGCCAGCGGGTAGGTGACGCCGTTGTTCGGATCACCCGCGAAGCGCTCGCCGAGACCAAGCCCATCCCACCATTCGGGCAGGCGCCCCTGGCGCAAGCTCCTGCCCAGGAAGACCCTCGAGGGCAAGGTCCACGTCGGGTGATCACGGGTGGCGAAGGTCTCGCCCAAGAACAGGACGCGCATGTAGGCAAGGGCCAGCAGGCCGAGCAGGCCCGCGAAAGAGAGCATCACCGCGCGCGCGGCGGACTGGACAGTCGCCGGCGTTACGGAGACCTCGCCGCCAGCTGCCTGCTCAGGTGGTTGCATGGTTCCTTTCTCGAGCTCTCGTCCTCCAGTACCACGCGAGCAAAGCGACGAGCGTGGCAAGGCTGACCGCCTGGCCCAGCCCAAAGACGAACGTCGGCCGCCACGCGACCGAAAGCATGTGCGATCCCGCGCCGATCCGCGAGCAGATGATGCCAGTGCCCTGGCACGGGTAGGTCGGCAGCGAGGCACCATCGTCCGTGATCGACCAGCCGGGAAACCAGAACATCGGCAAGCGAAGCTCGCCGCCCTGACGGGCGTCCACCCGAAGGGTGAACCTGCCTCGTTGCTCGTGACTCGGCAGCTCTGCCTCGGGCAGCGGCACGCCGTCGAGGGTCGCTTTGCCTTCGCGCATGATGGTCGCCAAGGCCGGCAGATCCTTGGCCCAGATCGGGCGAAACTCGTCCTGAATGCTGGTGGTGAAGTAGCCCAGGCCGAGCAGCTTGCGCAGGCAGCTCTCGTCGCAGACGTAGGATGCTTGCGGTCGCGCACGCCCGAGCGAGCTGGCGGCCAGGATCAGCGTCACGCAAACCACCGCCGCCCAGGCTGGGCCAGGCCAACGTCGACGGCAAGCCGCGAGCACGGTGCGCGACGCCAGCGCCGTCGCGGTCGCGGTCACCAATGTTCCCGGCAAGTGCAAGCGCCAAGGGAACTGCAACGTCGCAAGCGGCGTCACGATCGACCACAGCGGCGCCGCGTAGAGCGTGGTGAGGAAGGCGAGGATGGCCGCGAGAAGGGTCAGCCCCGCGAGGCGCAGCAGTCGACGTCGGGCACCTCGCCACGAGGTCACGACAGCGAGCGGAGCCAGCAACACGAGGGATGCGACCTGCGCGAGACCTAGTTGCAGGGGCATCGTGTCGTCGGGTCCCGCCACGGAGAAGCCGTAGCCCCACCCGGTGGCGATGAGCTGGCCAAGGTAGAGAAAGTGCTGTCGATAGTCGAGATAGCCACTGAAGTCGTTGGCCAGCCCGACGTCGTGCCGGCTCGCCAGGATGGGAAGCCAGAAGAAAGTGGCGAGCGCAACGCCAGTTGCCGCCGCCAGGACCGCCCGCTTGGCGCCGGCGGACCGATTTCCCGACGGCAGCGTCCACGCGAACAGAAGTCCGACCAAGCTCACGATCCCGCCGACCGTGAGCCCGGTGATGTTGTGACAGAGCAGGATGGTGGAGAGCAGCAGCGCGCACACCACCAGATAGCCGCGCCCCTTCCCGACCACGAAGCGAAGCATGGACCACAGTGCCCATGGCGCGAACGAACCGGCGACCAGCTCGGGAAAGTTCCCGCGCACATAGAGGTTCGCGAGCTGGTACGGGGCGAGCGCGAACAGCACCCAGACGATCCAGCCGCCCGCGCGCCCGCCGACCTCGCGCCCGAGGAACCAGGACCCGACCGCCTGCGAAAGCGCGACGACGACGATCACCGCATTCATCGCCGCCACCGGCCCCACGCCGAGGACGTGCAGCTCGGCCGCGAAGGCATAAGACAGCCAGGCGTAGTAGATGAACAGCGGATAGCCGAGCCCGCCGGCCAGCTCGGGCACCCAGCGCGGGACGAGCTCGCCACTTCGCCACAGGTCCGCGACCAGCAGCACGCGCAGGGCGTGGTACTCGGAGTGGTGCCCCGCCAAGAGATCCGCTGTGAAGAACCACCGCAACGACCAGAGGGTGATGAGGAGCAGCGCCGCCGCGGAGATGGCGAGGGCCGTGCGCGTTGCCCAACGCGTGCGGCGGCCGCCCTGTTTGTCCCCCTCCGGGCGAACCGTCGCGGTTGCCAACTCGACGCTCATGTCGAGCTGCAAGCGCGTCGGAGCGCGGGCAAGAGAAGGAGGGGCATGGCCACCATCATGAGCCAGGCGGAGGATAAACCGAAATCCGCACGCCGGCCCTGGCGGCGACACGAGCCGCGGGCATGGAGACGCGTATGTGCGCTGACGTGTGTGTGTCCGCGAAAGGCTGCGGCAGCGCGGCACTTCCCTCCAGCGGCGCCACGGGTCTATGCCCCGCCCCGGGCGTGTTCTTCCTCGTGAAGATCGAGGATCGTATGAAGCGAACCCGCATCCTCGGCGTGGAAAGACGGGCACGGACGTGTTGTCCTCGCCGCTGAAGATGCCCGGCCGTGATGGGGTGGGCTCGCTCGACCGTCACGGCTGACCGGATTTCGCTGCCAGGCCCCGAGCCTACGCTCACGAGCTCGACGCAACCGGACTGGCTCTTGGAGCGCGCAGCTAAAGCAGGACGTCATTCATGCCGATGTCGGACCCGTCATGCCAGGAGAGATGTTCGAGTGGTTCCCGCGGGGGACCACAGGAGCAAGCTCACGCGCGAGCCTTTCATAGGGGAGAACACATGCAACGCTACACTCTCACGGAATACGAGGCCGCTTCGCCCGAAACGCGGGCCGTGTACGACGACTTCATGCGGATGACAGGCGCGACCTCTCCACCGGTTTGGATCAAGAGCATGGGGCATTCGCCGGCGCTCGCGCGGTCCTACTGGGAGCGGGCCAAGGGCACCCTGTTTGGCGGCCGACTGCCGCTGCCCCTCAAGGAGATGATCGTCTTCGTCGTGTCGGCCCGGCACGGGGCCAAGTACTGTACGGCCTGCCACGCCCAATCCGTCCTCAAGCTGGACAAGACGCTGAGCTTCGACAACCTGCAGGGATTCCTGCGGAACGACCCGAGCTTCGAGCTACCCGCGAGCTACAAGACGGTCGTGGAGTTCGCGAGCAAGGTCGCCTGCGACGCCAACGAGATCACCGACGAAGACTACCAGGAGCTGCTGAACGAAGGCTTCAGCGTGGAGGAGATCTGCGAGATCGTCGCCGTGATCGACCTCGCGACGATGTTCAACGTCTACACCAGCACCCTGAAGCTGCACCTGGATCCCAACTACCGTGCCATCATCTGACCTCCCCGTACCGACCGAAGCCGGGTCGGGCGACGAGGCGTCCAAGCCCGACGTTTCGGCTTGGCAGAAGCTTGCTGCCCAGCAGCTGGTTCGTTACGAGGCATTGTTCAAGCTGCTCGAGGACATCCACGGGCTCGACGACGTTGCCTCGATCGCCGAGGAGGTCACTAGGCAGTGGAAGTACTTCGCCAACGTCGCCCATTGGCACATGGTCTTGCGTGACGAAAACGCGTTCCTGGTCATCGACGGGGCCCGCGGACAGGTAGCGTTCGGTCGTGTTTCGGGGAAGGATCTCCCGCCGTGGGATCTGCGGCACTGGCAACAGCAGCGTCCCCTCAAGCTCCTGATAGCGGACGCCGACCCCACGCTGGGACTTCCCGATCAGCTTCGCGGCAGCAACCAGTGCGAGGCGCAGGTCCTGCCCATCCTGGGCGGCGCACAGTCCACCGCCGTCCTGACGGTCACTTCCCGGCGCGAGCCATTCACCGACCTCGACGACAAGTTCATTCGGCTTCTGGCCTACTACTTCGCCGACCGGATCGCTTCGATCCTGTTGCAGAAGAGGACGGTCGAGCTGCTTTATGCCAAGGCCACCCGCGACTCATTGACGGGGCTCCTCAATCGTGGGGCGATCCTCGAGCAGCTCGAGACGATGCTGACGGCTGCCAGGCAAGGCGCGGATCCTCTCAGCGTCATGGTCATCGACATCGACTTCTTCAAGGTCATCAACGACAGCTATGGGCATCAGACGGGGGACAAGGTGCTCTGCGAGGTGGCGCGCCGACTGCAAGACACCGTCCGGGGTAAGGACCGCGTGGGGCGCTACGGGGGCGAGGAGTTCCTCGTCGTGCTCGGGGACTGCGGCCTCGATAAGGTGAGCTTCGCCTCGGAGCGGATTCGCCGTGCCATCGCGGAAGAGCCGTTCGCAACGGCGGGATTCGCACCCAGCCAGATCAGAGTAACCATCAGCGCTGGCACCGCCAGCACGACCGGCTCCATGGGGTACGATGCCTTTGGTTTGATCAAGATGGCGGACAACGCGCTCTACGAGTCGAAGGCCAACGGGCGAAACCGCGTCACCATCAGCATGTGACCACGGCCTTCCGGTCGCGGCCGCCATGCATCGGACTTGCTGCCTCCGCGAGCCGTTCTCCCAGGCTGTGCCACAATCACTTGGGATGACGAAATCGCTTCTGGTTTCTGCCGTGTTGTTGAGCCTGCCGATTTGGATGCCGGGCTGTGACAGCCACCCTTCCCCGGTCACCAGCGCGGCAGGTGGTTCGAGATCGGGCGGCGTGATGGCAAGCGACATCGCGGCCACGGGCGGCGCCACGAGGACGGGCGGTGCGAACGGCACGGGTGGCGCGAACGGCACGGGTGGCGCGGCAGCGACGGGGGGAGTGAGCGTGACCAGCAGCGTGCCGACCGGCGGTGCGAGCGTGGGCGGAGCCTCCGCGACGGGCGGCGTGACGGCAACCGGGGGTGGGAAGGCCAGCGGCGGCGCAGGCTCAGGCGGCGTCAAAGCCTCGGGCGGCGCGGCCACGACGGGTGGCGTCTCGGGAACGGGCGGCGCGACGACGTCGCCGGGGAAAGACCCATGCAAGCCCATCGGCTGGGCGACCCGCACTGGTCGAACCGGCACGGCCTTCGACGTCACCGGTGGAGGAGCCGCCACGCCCATCGTGGTGAAGTCCTTCGCTGACCTCAAGACCTACGCGGCCGACGGCGAGGCGCGGGTCATCCACATCGACGGAACCTTGGGCGCGGGATGGTCAGGGTCGTCCGGGGACAGGCTCGAGATCAAGTCGAACAAGACCATCGTCGGCTTGCGTCCCGGCACCCAGCTCAAGGCCGCGATTCACATTAACGGCGGAAGCAACGTCATCCTCCGCAACATCGTCGTTCGTGGTCCTGGCTCGAACCAAGATCAGGCTTGGGACAACATCAACATCGAAGGAAGCTCGAAGAACATCTGGGTGGACCACTGCGAGTTCTGGGACGGCCAAGACGGCAATGCCGACGTGGTGAAGGGCGCCGACACAGTGACCTTCACTTGGAACATCTTCGGCTATTCGTTGCCCGGCCATCCCCACAACCTGTCCAATCTGATTGCTTCCTCTGACGACGAACCCGCCAGCGAAGGAAAACTGAACATCACGTACATGTTCAACTGGTGGAAGGCTGCGATGGAGCGGCAACCACGCTGTCGGTACGGCTACATCCACGTGCTCAACAACCTGTACACCTCGGACAGCTCGGTGGGTGCCTCGAAGCTGGGCGTGACCAACGGCTACATGTGCAACGTGCGGACCGAGAACAATCACTTCATCGGTCAGGCCCAGCCCATCGATCTCGGCAAGCAGGCCGGGACTGGCTCGGTCCAGGAAGCGATCGGCAACCTGTTCGAGAGCTGCTCTGGCAACCAGAAGGGCAGCGGCGCCGCGTTCACCCCGCCTTACGAGTACAAGTCGCTCATGGTGTCGGCTTCCGAGGTGAAGGCCCTGGTGCAGAAAGGCGCCGGCGCGACCCTCTCGAGTCCCACGGCGTGTCCGTAGCGCACGCTGAGCTGCGCACGTCTGCCGGGGAGCTTCCCACCCCACCCGGGGGCGGTCACGCGCAGCTCTGGATCCCGCAATGTGTCGATGCTGGCGACATACGTCTCGTTGGGATCCGCGGGAACTGGGTAGTCCTTGGGATCGATGGTGACACGAAGAGGAGGAACCCAGCTCGGATCGAACTTCGGGTCGATCTTGGCGTCGATGG
>CAZYFU010000145.1:0-6361 GCA_964647025.1 uncultured Myxococcales bacterium
CCCGCCAGCCGTCAGCCGCGGGCCGGCCCTTCGGGCGGCCCGCAATTTCCCGACAAGCTCTAGCTAGGGAGGAATGACCTCGACCTCGTCGAGCGACAGACGGCATCGCGCGCCCGCGCGAATTGCCAGATACCGCGCCATCACCGGCGAGGGCAAGCTCAGTCGCAGCCGGTTGCCATCTTCGCCAAACGACGCTTGCACCGGCTGCCAGGCTCGCCCATCGCGCGAGAAGGCCGCGACGAGCGGGCGCCGGTTCACGTCCCCGCCGCGGCGACTCTCGTAGGCGACGACCGATCCGATGGCTTGCACTTGGCCGAGGTCGACGCCCCAGGCTGGCGCGTCTTCCTCTTCCGTCATGAAGCCCGAGCGCGGCGACACATCACCGTCTGTGCCCTTGCTGCCGACGAAGGGACAGCAGTTGTGCTTGATCTGAAAGGTCGAGCTCATCGTGGTCCGTCGGCCGTAGGCGAGGTTTCGCGGCCCCGAGGGCAAGGCCGGTTCCGACCATGCATAGCCACTGCTCAGGTTCTCGCCGGCGTAGAGGCTGTGGACTTGCAGAGCGACGAGAGCACCCGCTGCCGTCGCTGCGACGGCAGCCCCAGCCAGCGCGACCTTGGGTCCACCGGATCTCCACACCAGGGCTGTGACCGCGAGGACGAGCGCCAGCGCGCCGATGGCCCACCCGGCCACCTGTCCGACGCTGCGGTAGCGGAGCTCGACCACGTGGCGCCCGGACGGCAGGAACACGCCATGGTGTCCGCCATTCGCTCGATGAACCCGCACCGGGCCGCCATCGACGGTGGCCGTCCACCGCCCGGTGTAGGGGTACGCAAGCGACATCAGTCCGGGGCGCGACAGCAGGACGTCGAACACCAGTCGATTGAACGTGCCGTGCCGGAGGCGCACCTCGGCATGCGTCGGCGAGGCATCGTCCCCAGCGCCGATTGCGGGGTCGCCGTGCTGCTCGACGACCACCTCGTCCGGGGAGATGCCTTGTGAGAGGACGCGGTAGGCGTCCTCCACGTCAGCGGCCACGCGCCACCTGCCGTAGACCCTGGCCAGCCGAGGCTCGACGTGGAACTCGCTGGCTTGGCGCCAGTACGCCGCGGTCAGCATGCCCTCGCCAGAGGCGAAACGATAGCCGAGGTCTTCGGCCTTGAGCTGCTCCAGCTCGGCGAAGGTGGGCGTGGGCAGGACCGGCGCCCTCCAGGTGCCATGATCGAGCGCGATCTTGGTTTGCAGCCCGACGCATGCGCAGAGCAGTGCCAGCAGGAGGCGTTGCCAGCGTACGAGCCAACCCTGCGCCACCCAGATCAGCAGCGCGACGACGCCGAGTCCCCACGCCGTCGCCTCGACCACCGGTGACACCTCGTTGAAGCGCAAAGGGCTGTAGTCGGACAGTTGGGGCGCCGCGAAGAAATGCACGAGAGCGTGGCCGAGCACGGCCGCCAGCGCAGCCAAGCCGACGACCGCGGATCGCCCGAGCGGACGAGCCCCCGCCTTGGCCGTCGCGGGCTCGGCCAAAAGCCAAGCCAACAGGCAGAGAAGCAGGATCGGCAACGACATGGCCAGTCGCCCGGCCGACCGCACCGACGAAACGAACGGCAGGTAGCGCCACACCATCCCGTAGATCGGCGTGCGCTCGCCCTGCATGGCCAAGAACACCAGGAGCGCGAGCAACCACACGCCCAGCATCGCGCCCGGCACACGCCGGCGTGCCAGGACGAGCGCGGGGACCAGGACTGCGACCAGCGGCAGCGACGATGCCCCGAAGGCCCCATGCACATCGGCGCGCAGTGGAAGGAAGAGGTTACTGAGCGTTCCCCCGAGGGTGTCTTTCCAGCCGAGCGCCCAGCCCAAGTCACGACCTGCCGCCGAGCGCGCATTGCTCGACAGAAACTCGGTCGCGAACGGTACCGCGTAGGCGGCCGACAGCCCCAACCCCAAGGCGACCAGCCCGGCGCTACCCGCGTAGAAGCGCAAGAGCTCGGAGCGGCTGGACCTTTGCATAGGCTCGATCGCGGCGCTCACGAAGGGCACGAGCAAGGCAAACAGCATCGACGCGAGCACCCCGTAGTAGGCCATCTGCGGATGCCCGCTGGTCACGAGCCAATAGGTGGACGCGATGATCCCGGCGCGCGCGCCGAGGGAGCGGCGGTCGAGGAGGTACGTGCCGATGCTGGCGCACAGAAACAGGTGCCCGGTCCAACTCTCGAGCGCGGCGCCATAGCGGAACAGGTCGAGCATGCGCAGGTTGTAGGTGGTGACGAGCGCGAGCAGGAAGGCGACGGCGCGCCGCAAGCCCAGCCTGCGCAGAAAGAGCCACAGCACGAGATGGGCGAGCCCCAACGAGAGCAGCCGAAGCAGGGTGTTGCAGGCCTCGGCGTGCCCGGCCCAATACCCTGGAATGCGGGAAGCGACGAGCGAGATCGGATGGTAAGCCTGGCCCAGCGTCAGCGCCTGCACCGACTGCCCCCCGGCAAAGCCAGGGACGAACAGTGGGAAGGACCCCTTGGCCAACGAGAACTGAATCTCCAGTTGCTGTCGGATGGAGAAGAGCTGGTAGTCGTTACCGAGGGTGGACTGTCCGACGAAGGGCAGCGCCCAGTCAAAGAAGAAGAAGGGCAAGACGAGCGTCGCGAGCCAAACCCAGCCGTCGAGTCGTCGCGCGTGCCGGTCATCGCCTCCCGGCCGGCTGACGCCCGTGGATCCTGTGGTGTCTGGCATTGGGTGCCCGCCGAGCTTAGCCCAGCTGGGCCTCACGGCGCCGTCCGATCGGCAAACGGGACGCGCTTGGCATGGGATCGGTGCAGGGCCATGCCGCGACAAGCGGTGTACAATCTCGGCTCGATGCTGCTTCACCGTGGAGGGTCGCTGCGCCTGTTCCGACTGACCGGAATCGACGTCTTCGTGCACTGGTCGTGGTTGCTCGTGGCCGTGGTGGAGATCAAGAGCCGCTCGGGTTACTTCAAATCCATCGCGTGGAACGTGCTCGAGTACCTGACCATCTTCGCGGCGGTGCTTCTGCACGAGTTCGGTCACGCACTGGCTTGTCGACAGACCGGCGGACGCGCAGATGAGATCGTGCTTTGGCCGTTGGGAGGCGTGGCCTTCGTGACGCCGCCCGCTCGCCCGGGCGCGACGCTCTGGAGCATCGCCGCCGGTCCGCTGGTCAACCTGGTCCTGCTGGGCGCGACCGTGGGGGTGCTGGCGCTGATGCCGCCGGGCGGCTCGGATCTGTCGCTCTTTCTGCGCTCCTTCGCGTTCATCAACGCCGGATTGTTCTTGTTCAACCTGCTGCCCGTGTACCCGCTCGACGGCGGGCAGATCCTGCGCGCGCTGCTGTGGTTCGTGATCGGCCGCTCCCAGAGTCTGATGTTCGCGGCCGGGCTTGGCTTGGTGGCGCTGGTCGGGTTGCTTGGCCTGGCGATCGCGCGGGGCTCGCTGTGGCTCGGCGTGATGGCGATCTTCGCCATCCTCGCCTGCTGGAACGGCCTTGGGCGCGCGCGTGCGTTGGCCAGGCTGGCGCGCATGCCCCGCCGAGAAGGCTTTGCCTGTCCTGCCTGCAAGTCGCCACCGCCCGTGGCGGCGGTGTGGACCTGCTCGCATTGCCACCAGCTGTTCGACACCTTCGCCACGCGCGCCACGTGTCCCCACTGCAGTCAGGTCTTCGAGATGACCGTCTGTCCCGATTGCAGCCGAGCCCACCCGATCGGCGAGTGGGGAATGGAGCTGCCGGCCTCGGCGGGTTGACGCCGTCAGAGGGTCGTCTGGGCCAGGGCGAGGATGCGGTCGAGCTCGTCCGCGCGGATGGGCACGACGCTGATGCGCGGCTTGCGCACGAGCGCCAGGTTGACGAGCGTCTTGTCCGCTTTCAGCTCGGCCAGGCTCACCGGCCGGGCCAGCGCCTTGTGCGGCGCCAGATCCACCGCGGTCCAGTCACCCTCGGTGGCCGTGGGATCGGCGTAGCCTTCCCCCACCACCTTGGCGATGCCGACGATCTGCTTGCCCTCGCCCGAGTGGTAGTAGAGCACACGGTCGCCCTTCCTCATGGCCCGCAGGTTGTTGCGCGCCTCGAAGTTCCGCACCCCATCCCAGCGGGTGCTCTTGTCCCTCACCAGGTCCGCCCACGAGTAGGCCGAGGGTTCACTCTTCACGAGCCAGCAGCTCTTCGTCGCCATGGTTTTACCGTTGCCACATTGGATGCGCTGACCCGCGCGACGATTCTCGGGCGATGGGGGGATGTTGGCGCTATCGGCACATGGAGACGGTCCCGCCGGTGACGTTGCTGGCGGAGCATCCGTTGGCGCCGAACTCCGAGCACCAGTCCTGCCGGACCGAGGCGCCCCCGCTGAGCACCAGGTTCTTGATGGCCACGTTCTGCGAGGGGGGATAGGTGCCGTTGTTGGTGTTGGTGGTGTCGTTGCTGATCTGCACCAAGCCACCCACCACCGTCCCCGAGACGGCAGCGATGGTCGTGTTGTAGGTGTTCTGCAACAAGATCGACGTGCTCCCCGTGTTGGCGATGTCGATGGTGTCGATGGTCAAGCCGCCACACCCGGACACCGAGAAGATGCCCCTGCCTCCACCGCGCGCGAACACCTTGCCCACGCGGATGTTGCCCTCGGGAAAGGCGCCGGCGATCTTGCCCACGCTGTTGGCGACGCGGAACGCGGCGTACCCGGTGCCGGTGCCGCAGTTGGTGCAAGTCAAAAGCCCCACGTGGGCGTTGATGCTGCGGTTGAGGAGCAGCCCACACTCCCCCACCCCGTTGCCTTCGACGGTTCCAATCTCGATCTTGTCGACGCCGTAGGTCTCCACCAAGTGGCTACCCATGCCCCCGCCCGACACGTGGTCGATGGTCAGGTTGGACACGAAGCTGGTGTCCGATCCCGCCGACCCGCTGGTGTCGACCCGGATCCCGATGCCAGCCGCGGCCGTCAGCTGCAGGTCGATGCGGCCGAGGATCATGTTGTTCGTGCCACGGAAGAAGATGCCGTACTGCGGAGACCCGGTCATCTTCAGGTTCGGGATCTCGATGTCCGTCTTGCCACGCGCGTATAGCGGCGACCTGTCCGAGCCCGACGGTGTGTCGCTGACGTTCAGGGTGCCGCACCAGTTGAGCACGGTGTAGCTGGGTATGGCCAGCTGCGCGGTCGCCGGGATGTCGCCATCGCCCTGCACCAGGATGCTCTGCTTCGAGGTGCGGCCCGAAGCGAGGCCGCCATACGCGGCGGTCAGCGCCGCCGTGGTGTCGGCACCCGAGTAGCGCTCTGTCCCGCGACTGGTCACGGTCCACGTGGTCCCCGCTTTGACCATCAAGACGTCGTAGCCGGTGGTCGGCCCGTCGCAGGCATACGCCGATGAACCGCCGATGCCGCCGCTCGACGAAGCGCCGCCGGTCGAGGTGACCGTGCCGCCGGTGGCACGACCGCCGGTCGCCGTGACCGTGCCGCCGGTGACCGCTTGGCGTCCTCCCGTGGACACGATCGCGCCACCCGTGCCGACCGCTCCGCCAATTCTGGCGAAGACGCCACCTTGGGCCATCCCGCCCGCGCCCGTACTGCCGCCCACGGACGAGACCGTGGCGCCGCCCGTCGCACTGTTTCCGCCGGTGGTCGGAACACCACCCGTCGAGGTCGCGGTCCCCCCGGTGGACGGCGCACTGCCGCCCGTGGCCGCCGTCGTGGCGCCGCCCGAGCCTCCGCTGGACCCCGGCTTGCCGGATCCGCCGGAGTTGCCGCAGGCCGAAAGACAGCAGACCACGGCGACCAAGGCGGCCCGTCTTCCCCTCTGGGCGCGAATGAATGACATCTTGTGGTGCAGATTGATCATGCTCGTCCGGCGCCCCCTAGGAAAGGTTAGTGGCCTGGCGCAGCCGAGTAGGTCATTCCCAGGCGCCGAAGCTGGCGGTCCCGTCGTGTTAGCATGTCGCCTCGATGGGGTCATGCGAACCCGAAGGCCAGCGAGCCACGCCCTGGTGGGTATGCATGGCCCTGGCGCTCGCCAGCGTGCTCGTCTCCGCCTGCGCCGAGACGCCTCGCGCGGGGTTCAAGCGCGACTATGCCGCGAAGCGGTTCCGGAACCCACCCTTCGACCGCGCAAACATCTATGTCTATCGCCTCACCGGTTCATCGGATGCCGATCTGTTGCTCGGTGGTTCGGACGTGGCCCTCGCGGCTGGCCTGGCAGCCGGGGGCTTGATCGGAGCGGCGTTGGGAGCCGGCTACGGCGAGCTCAGCCTCGATCGCGTCGAGCCAGACGACGGCAAGGAAGGAGTCAGGCGCTGCACGCTGGTCGCCGATCGGCCGCCTCCTCTGCCGCCCCCCACGCCCTAGCCGAACGGGTACCGCATCTCCAC
>CAZYFU010000145.1:6461-8721 GCA_964647025.1 uncultured Myxococcales bacterium
CCCCGTGGCGCGACGAGGGCAGCGACAGACAGCCCTTCACGTTGCCGTTGCTCTCGACGCCGAGCACGTGCAGGCCCGCCCAGCAGCCGAGCCAGAACGGCATGGTCACGTCGGCCTGGCGCAAGCAGGCCTCGGGTTTGCCGAAGTAGCCGATGTGATCACTGGCGACGGTGCGCAAGGCCCTGTGGCCGCACAGCTCGGCGATCTGAGGCACCAACCACAGCAGTTCCTCGGCGGGCAGCACGCGCTCGCGGTGCGCAGCCATCGCCCCCGTCGGAACCGCCAGCTGCAATTGCCAGGAATGAACGCCGAGCTCGATCAGGCGATGCTCGATGGCCGGCAGCTGTCGGCTGTTGTCGGCGTTGATGGTCGTGTTGATGGAGACAGCCAAGCCAACCGCACGACACGCTTGGATGGCGGCCTCGACGCGGCGGAAAGAGCCGGGCGCGCGGAAGCCGTCGTGCTCGCGCTCGAGGCCATCGAGGCTGAAGCCGACGCTGTAAAGGCCCGCGCGAACCGCGCGTTCGGCGTCGCTTCGCTGCCATGCCCACCCGTTCGATATCAGCCCGACCTGCACCTTCTGCGCGGTCAGGCGCCGCGCGAGCTCGTCCCAGGCGGGATGGAGGGTGGGCTCGCCGCCGGTCAGGGTCACGCGACGGCAGCGCGCCTCGATCAGCTGATCGGCCACACGAAGGCATTCATCGCGGGTGAGCTCGTCCTCGCGAGCCGCGCCCGCGAGCGATCCGCAGTGCTTGCACTGCATGTTGCAGCGGAGGGTCAGCTCCCAGCCGCACGCGCGGGGAAAGAGCCCAACCCTCTCGAAGACCTGCAGCACGACGCCTCCGGCCTACTTGACTGACTTGGGTGGAGCGGGGGTGTCTCCGTCTGGGCTCGGCGACGGCGATGGCGCCATGTAGGGAGGCATGATCGCCGGCAGGTCGGGACCAGCATCAGGGATGGGAGGAACCATGTAGGGGGGCGGAGGTATCGCCATGTCGGACTGGGCGTCGGGCCGGGCGTCGGGCGCGCCGTCGATGGGCTGAAGGTCCGGTCGGGCGTCGGCTGTATCGGGCGACACCACGGCAGCGTCGGACGACGAAAGATCGCCGGCCGCGTCGGCAGGGCGGCCACGTAGGGACGTCCCGTCGCAGGCGCCTACCGACAGCCCCAGCCCCACCGACGCAGGGACCACCACCGTGCGTGCGGTTCGCTTCAGGAAGCCCTGGATTCGGTCGCGGATCTGCTTCTCCTTCAAGGTACCCCTCACCGCCGCATCTTACGCCGGCGTGAGAAGGATCGGCGCCCAAACGCCCGTCGCTGACCGAGCCGGAGCTTGCGCGCACCGCACCGGGATCAGGGCGCGCCATGGCTAACTGGCTTGATCGAGGATGGCGCGAATCTTGGCCGACAAGGTGGCGAGGGAGTAGGGCTTGCCGATGAAATGCACGTTGGGCTCGAGCACCCCGTGGTGGACGACCACGTCCTCCGCGTAGCCGGACGTGAACAGCACGCGCAGGTCCGGCCGCTGCTCGGCCAGTTGCACGGCGAGCTGCCGGCCATTGAGGCCAGGCATGATCACGTCGGTGATGAGCAGATGGATGCGGCCGGCATGGCCCTGGGCAATCTCCCGGGCGGCCTTGCCGTTGTTGGCGGACAGCACCTGGTAGCCGAGCTTGCGCAGGAGGGTGCGCGCAAAAGCCAGAACGCCTTCGTGGTCCTCCACGAGGAGAATGGTCTCATCTCCGCCCGTGGTCGCCGAAGCCGAGGACACGGGCACGGCGGCTTCCGGCCGCTCGTCGACGCGCGGGAGGTAGATCTTGAAGGTCGTGCCGAGTCCCAGCTCGGAATAGACCTCGATGGAGCCACCCGACTGTTTCACGATTCCGAACGTCGTGGCCAGCCCGAGGCCGGTTCCCCGCCCGATCGGCTTGGTCGTGAAGAATGGCTCGAACAGGCGCTGCTTGACCTCGTCGGTCATGCCGTGGCCGGTGTCCGACATGGAGAGCAGCACGTAGCCGCCGGCGCGGGCCTGGGGGTGCGTCGCGCAGTAGTCGGCGTCGAGGTCGAGGTTGCGAGTCTCGATGACCAGCGTTCCGCCGTCAGGCATGGCGTCGCGAGCGTTGACCGCGAGGTTGGCCAGCACCTGCTCGTATTGGCCGGCGTCGATGCGCACCGAGCCCAGGTCGGCGGCCAGGGTAAGCTTGCGGTTCACGTCGGCGCCGAGGAGGCGCGCCAGCGTGTGGTCGAAGTGCGTGACCAG
>CAZYFU010000145.1:8821-15126 GCA_964647025.1 uncultured Myxococcales bacterium
GATGACCTGCCGGCGTGAGAAGGACAGCAGCTGTCGGGTGAGGCTGGCGGCGCTCTTGGCGGCCAGGGCGATTTCGCTCAGGTACTCCGCGATGGGGCTATCCTTCGCCGTCTCCAGTTGCGCCAGCTCGACGTTGCCGGCGATGGCGGTGAGCAGGTTGTTGAAGTCGTGCGCGACCCCGCCCGCCAAACGGCCGATGGCCTCCATCTTCATCGCCTGCTGGAGCTCCTCTTCCAGCTTGTGCTTCTCCTCCTCGGCCTGGAGGCGGGCGGTCAGATCCTGGACCGACACCACGTAGCCCGACGCCGGATCATCGAGATCGAACACGGCCGCGGTGAGCATGACCACGAGCATGGTCGCGTCCTTGCGCCGGAAGTAAGTCTCGACGCTTGCGCGTCCGATCCGGGACAGTGGCTCGTAAAGGAGGTTCCCCACCCGGTCGAACTCGGCGTCGGTGGCGTAGAACATGCGGGCGCTCTGCCCGATGATCTCGTCCGCCTCGTAGCCGAGCATCTCGCACATCGAGTCGTTCACGGCCAGTATCGTGCGCTCGCTGTTGATCGTCATCCCGATCGGCGTGGCGCGGAACACGCTCTCCAGTTTGCCTTCGAGCGTGCGCACATCGGAGGTGCGACTCGCCGCGCCCGTCATGCCGCGTCCTTCCAGCTCGTAGCCCATGGTCGAGTCTCCTTCCCGCTCACCTCGTCAACTTCGGGCGATGATACGACAGCACCCCGATCCGGGAAATGGCGTTGGCAGTGACGTCTCGCAGCCGAGCTCCCCACGAACGCGGCGCGGGCAATGGTTCGCAAGGTCCAGTTTCCCCGACCGCTGGTCGATGTTAAACTGCGTCATCCGGGCGTCCTTCAACCAGGCAAGGCGGGTGCGCAATGTTCAATCTCCAGGGCTACACCATCACGGGGACGCTGTACCAAGGCAACGGTACCAGCGTGTACCGAGCGGTTCGAACCCGAGACGGCCTTCCGGTGGTGTGCAAGCTACTGAGTATCGAATACCCTTCGGGAAGCGAGCTTTCGTCGTTCCGTCGCGAGTACGAGATCGGCCGCAAGCTCGAGGGCGATGGCACCGTCGAGATCTACGGGCTGGAGAGCGTGAACGGCAGCCTCGCCATCGTCATGGAGGACTTCGGCGGCGAATCCCTCGCCGAGAGCGCATCGCTCAAGACGGCCGGGATCGCCGACAAGCTCGCCGTCGCAAGCAAGATCGCCGACGCCCTGGCGCGGGTTCACCGGGGCCACATCATCCACAAAGACATCAGTCCCTCGAACATCCTGCGCAACCCTCGCACCGGGGTGGTGAAGATCATCGACTTCGCCATCGCCACCGAGCTGACCCGAGAGAACGCCGCTTTCGTCGGCGTGGGGCTGGAGGGCTGCCTGGCGTACATCTCGCCCGAGCAGACCGGACGCATGAACCGCCCCATCGATCAGCGCACGGATCTGTACTCGCTGGGCGTGACTTTGTGGGAGCTCTTTGCCGGGCGCCCGCCCTTCCTTGTCGACGACAATCTGGAGCTCGTCTACTGTCACATCGCGAAGATCCCGACGTCGCCGCGCGCGATCGACCCCGAGATCCCCGAGACGGTCGCCGCGATCATCTTGAAGCTGCTCGCCAAGGCGCCCGAGGATCGCTATCAAAGCGCCGCGGGGTTGCACAGAGATCTCAATTTGTGCCTCGAGCAGCTCACCGACGAAGGCACCATCGAAAGCTTCCCTCTCGGACGGTTCGACGGCACGGATAGGTTCGGCGTGCCCGACCGCCTCTACGGTCGCGACGACGAGGTCGCGCTCGTGCTCCAGGCGCTCAAGGACGCGGCGGACGGCGGGTCGAGCTTGCTGCTCATCTCTGGGCCCGCGGGCGTCGGAAAGACCTCGCTCGTTCAAGAGGTCCACAAGGCGCTCCTGTCCAGCAAGGGCTTTCTCATCTCAGGCAAGTACAACCCGGTCGACAGGAACATTCCATATGGCGGCCTCTTGCAGGCGCTCCGTGACTGGGTCGAGCAAATGCTGTGCGCCTCTCCGGACCTTCTCGAGGCCTGCAGGATCGATATCACGACTGCGCTCGGCAACAACGTGGCGGTCATCGGCGAGCTCATCCCGAAGCTCAGGCAGGTCCTCGGAATCGATGGTGCGCCGGCGCCGCTCGATCCCGTGGCGGCAAGCAACCGTCTGCAGCTCGCCATCCGCCAGTTCATCGAGGTGTTCACCCTTCGCGGCTACCCGGTCGTGGTGTTCCTGGACGACCTGCAATGGGCCGACCTGCCGACCCTCGACCTGATGACGTATCTGCTCGGCGGCGCGGGGACGCCCCGTCTGCTGCTGATAGGAGCCTATCGCGACAACGAGATAGGGGACTCCACACCGTTGTCCGCCATGCTGAAGACGTGGGGCACCCCATCCCCCGAGGCACGAACCACCTGTCAGAAGCTCGTGCTCGAACCGCTTGGCGCCGACGTGATGAACCGCATGGTCGCGGATACCCTGCGGTGCGATCTGGGGGAGGCACGCGAGTTGGCGACGGTGGTGCACCAGAAGACCGACGGAAACCCGTTCTTCGCCAACCAGATGCTGGCATCGCTCTACGCCCAAGGGGTGTTCACGTATCGGGCCGGCGACGACTGCTGGCGCTGGGACATGGCCAAGGTGCTTGGCGCCGAGCTCACCGATGACGTCATCGGCCTGCTCGTGCGAAAGCTCGACGGATTCTCCCCGGCGGCCAAGACCCTGCTCAAGGTCGCGGCATGCATCGGGAATACTTTCGACCTCAAGATGCTCGCCTCCGCCAGCGAACGGGCCATCGACGACCTTGCGAGCGCGCTGTGGGAGGCCATTGCCGGCGAGGTGGTGATTCCCCTGAACCCCAACTACCGACTGCTCAACCTGAAGGATGGAGGGCTGGCTGCGTCGGCGCTCGACGTCGTCTTCAAGTTCCAGCACGACCGGCTGCTACAGGCCATTGCATCCACCATTTCCGCCGAAGAGGCCACGGCCATTCACTACGACATCGGACGCAAGATGCTCGCGTCGAGAGCGACGGGCTCGACCGAGTCCATCTTCGAGCTGGTCAACCACCTCAACATCGGGCGCGCGCACCTGAAGGACAGCGCCGAGCGCCTCGAGCTCGCCGAGCTCAACATGGCGGCTGGCAAGAAGGCGCTCACCTCGACCGCCTTCAAGAGCGCGGCCGACTACTTCGAGACGGGCAAATCCCTCCTGTCGGAGGCGGAGTGGCAGCGGATTCCGCGAACCTTGTTCACGCTGTCGCTCGAGCACGCGGAGGCCCTGTTTCTGGCGGGAGAGCCGCAGCGATCCGACCGGCTTGCATCCGACCTGTTTGCCGCCGCGGCCGACAACACCGAGACGGCATCTATCCACAAGCTGCGCTCTCGAATACTCGAGTTCCAGGGCAACCTGCTCGGCGCCATCGACGAGATCCGCAAGGGGCTGCGGCCGCTCGGTCTTGTCTTGCCCGAGACCCAGGAAGACATCCAGCGCCGGATCGGCGAGGGCCTGGGGAGGCTGCAGCAGGGCTTCGCGCAAACCCCCATCGAGACACTGGTGAAACTCCCGGAGATGACCGACGCCGAAAGGATCATGGCGATGCGGCTCCTGGCGCAGGTCGTGCCGGCGGCGATCCAGAGCAACTACGCGCTGTACATGGTCGCCACCATGATGATGATGGATCTCACGCTGGCCCACGGCGTGACACCGGAGTCGTGCAAGTGCATCGCCGACTGCGGGATCATCTACAGCTCCGTGCTCGGCGACTACGAGACCGGCTACCGGCTCGGCAAGGCCGGCTTCGCGCTCATCGAGCGCCTGAACGCGCCCTGGCAGAAGCCGCCCGTCTGCTTCTCGTTCACGTATGTGTCGCACATGCGGAAGCACTACCGCGAGGGCCTTGATTACTTCGAGATGTCCTATCGCACCGGCATGGAGGTCGGCGACCTGCAACACGCGGCCTACGCCCGGGGCCACAAGGTCCACTTGATGATGTGGGTGGGGGCGAAGCTCGACGAGTGCCGCCGGGAAACCCAGAGCACGATCGCGTTCCTGAAGGAATGCCGTGGTTTCTTGCAGCTGATGCTCGCCGAGATGGTGCTCGCCGCGATTGACAAGCTGCAGGTTCCGCCGGACAGCGAAGAGGTGCGGGCCCTGGCGAAACGCGACGCCGAGGTCATGGCCGTCATCGCCCAGACCCAGAACGTCGTGCTGCTCGGGCGGCTCTCTCAATACAACGCCTTTCTCCATTTCTTGCTGGGCGACCTGCAGGAGGCCCAGAAGTGGAACGCCAGCGCCGAGAGCGTGGTCTTCGCCGCGGGCACGGACTTCCCCGTTGCCGACCACTACCTCGTGCAAGCGCTGCTCTGCCTCGCCCGGCTCAAGGCCGGGCTCGCCGAAGACCGCGAAGCGACGCTCGAGCAGGTGCGCAAGAACCTCACCATTCTCAAGAAGTTCTCCGACAACTGTCCGGAGAACTTCGCCCACAAGTACTACCTGGTCTCGGCGCAGCTGGCGGCGTTCGAGGACGCCCCCATCGACGCGGTGATGGGCCTGTACGAGAAGACCTTGGCGGCCATCGGCGAGGGCGACTTCCCACAGATGCTGGCGCTCATCAATGAGTTGCAGGGCGAATACTGGATCGGGCGAGGCAACGACACCATCGGGAAGGCATTCCTGCGCCAAGCGCACTACTACTACGGTCAGTGGGGCTCGTCGCGCAAGACGACCGCCATGGAACGGAAGTACCCGGGCTGGTTTCCCACGCGCAACAGCGCGCCTGGCAGTCTGGGGGCAAGGCGCAGCCCGCACGGACAGCCCATCTCCAATGAGGCCCTCGACATCACGTCGATCATCAAATCGACGCAGGCCATCTCGAGCGAAATCAAGACCGAGAGGCTGCTCAAGACACTGTTGCAGACCATCATCGAGAACGCCGGCGCGGAGAGCGGCTGCTTCATGCTCTCTCACGGCCCCCACGCCGAGCTGAGCATCGAGGTGCTCAAGCGCTCGGGCTCGGACGCCATCGAGATCAAGTCCCTGCCCTACACCGAGTGCGACTGTTTGTGTCTCGAGATCGTCAAGTTCGTGAAGCGCTCGCGCGAGAGCGTGGTACTGAGCGATGCGACGGCCGAAGGCAACTTCCGCTCCAACGCATACATCCGCAGCCACGCGATCAAGTCGGTCTTGTGCATGCCGGTGATTCATCAGAACAACCTCAAGGGGATCGTGTACCTGGAGAACAACCTGTCCGACCACGTCTTCACCACAGAGCGACTCAACATCCTGAAGATCCTGGCAGCGCAGGCCTCCATCTCCATCGAGAACGCCCAGCTCTACGAGAACATGGAGAGCAAGGTCCGAGAGAGGACGCTGCTGCTCGATCGGGCGAACGAGAAGCTCAAGGAATTGGCGCTCATCGATCCGCTCACGCACTTGAACAACCGGCGCTACCTCTACGACCACATCACCGGAGTCACCGAGAGCTACATCAAACGGGTGGCGAATCCCGGCAGCGCAGAGCAACGAAACATCTCGGTCTCGGAGACCGTGATGGGCGTCTTCCTGGTCGACATCGATCACTTCAAGGAGGTCAACGACACCTGGGGGCACGAGGCCGGGGACGCGGTCCTGGTGACGATATCGAAGGTCCTTCGCTCGCTCATCCGCACCGACGACTTCATCGTCCGTTGGGGTGGCGAGGAGTTCCTCATCGTCCTCAACAACACGGACCCGCGCTACCTCGAACGCTTCGCGCGCAGAGTGCTCTCGTCGGTTCGCGAGGCCCCCGTCAAGGTGTCGGAGGACACCACCATCCTCCGCACCTGCTCGGTCGGCTATGCGCAGATACCGTTCAGCAAGGATGACCCGGGCCTACTGACCCTGGAGCAGACCATCAAGCTGAGCGACTGCGCCATGTACATCGCCAAGCACAATGGCCGCAACCGGGCCGTGGCCGTCTCGGCGAAGGAAGGCTGTGTCGCCGACGATGCCGTCAGACAGCGGCTGCGCACCCTGTCGGGCGGCTCGGACGTGATCGGCGAGCATCTCGTCGTGAAACAGATCGTCGACGAGCAGTGAGCGGTCCTTCGGCCTCGGCCTCGGCGGCCCAGCCCAAGGCCAATTCCCGCCCATCCACAGGCGTCGTCGGTTCGCCGACCGCCCGGAGGTGTCATAGAACCCCCATGAACGAGGAAACCTTGGTCGTCGTTGGCATCCTTGTCGGATTCGTCGGGATGATCATCGTGTTCGTGCGCTACCAGCTGGGCAAAGAACGGCGGCTAG
>CAZYFU010000146.1:0-12136 GCA_964647025.1 uncultured Myxococcales bacterium
GCCGGGTGGTGTGGCAGGGGTCCCCGGAGATCGTCCGGGGCCCCTATGCCAATTTTGGCGGCACTACTGAAGCGTCAGCTCGCCGTTGCTGGCGACGATCTCTCGTTCCGGGGTTTGCAGGCCGGCCGTCCGGCGAATCTCGTGGGCTCGCTCGCGCAGCGACTCGGCGGCAGCGTGGCGGCCGATGCTCTCTTCGAAGGCGGCGTAGGCGAGGAAGGCTCTGCCCAGCTCCAGTTCCGCACCGGATGAAGCCAGGAGCTCGACCGCGCGGTCGAAGACCTCACGCGGGCCCCCGCTGTCGCAGTCGCCAGGCGCGCCCGATGCCAGCGCCGCCCCGAGCACCCGCAAGGCTGCGCCAACGAGCGGCGCCGCCCCCATCTTTTCGGCTTGGGCCACGGCCTCGCTGGCGTGGTCCCTGGCACCAAGGAAGTCCTCCCGCGCCAGACAGACCTCCGCCAAGGCGCGCTCCGACTCGGCCACCAAGCGTCGTGCGCCAAACTTCAAGGCGATCTCCCGCGCCGCGCGAAGCTCGAGCTCGGCCGCGCCGTGGTCGCCTTGCGCAAGCAGGCAGTCGCCGATCTGCAGGGCAAGGTGGCACTCGGTCAGCCTGTCGCCCATCTCGCTCGACATCCACCGGGCCTGCCCAAGCAGCTTCTGCGCGAGCTTCGGGTTCCCAGCCTCGCGGGTAAGGGCCCCGAGGTCGAGCAAGGTGAACACGATGCCGTGTGGATCGCGCGTCGCCTGGCTGATGGCCAGCGCCCGTTCGAAGGTCTGCTGGGCCACCCCGAGTCGTCCCATCAGCGCTTCGACGAGGCCAATCCACGCCAGCGTCAGCGCCTTCCCGCGCTCGTCGTTCAGCTCCACGCGGATGGCGAGCGCAGCCTTGTGGCAGCGAAGCGCCTCCTCGGGCTTACCGACCAAGTAGTACACGCGCCCGATGTCATCGAGGCTGGCTGCCACGCCTGGACGGTCGCCTCCCAGATCGAAGAGAAGGTGGGCCATGTCCAAGTGCTGGACTGCCATTCGATAGTCCCCGAGCGCGCGATAGACGCGGCCGATGCGCGAGTGCGCCGCCCCACCCTTGCCGGGCAAGTCCAGGCTCCACGCCGCCTTGAGCATGTCGCCGAAATGGGCCAAGGCCTCGTGGCTATGCCCGAGCCGTGCGCACACGTCTCCAAGCTTGTGCAGGGTCTCGATCCGCACGAGCGGCTCATCGCTGCCAAGCAGGCCGAGGCCGCGGGTGAAGAAGGAACGCGCGCCTTCGAAGTCGTGCACCGCCGCCGCCTCGTCGGCCGCCGCGAGGAAGCGATGGCTCGCGCGACGGTCGTCACCGCCCTTCTGGTAGAGAACCGCGAGGTTCTCCAATTGCTCCACCGACGGAGCCTGACCCGTGCGTGCCTCCATCCACTGCGCCGCGAAGCGACAGCGACGACGCATGACCTCGGGATCGACCGTGGCCTCGATCAGCGCGCGCTCGTCCGGGTTCGCGAAGCTCCAGGCACATTCGTCGCCCATGAAGCTTTGGTCGACCCGCTTGAGGTAGCCCCGCTCCGTCAGCAAAGCGATCAATCGCTTCGACTCCTCGATGGACGGATCCGGCGCGAACACCAGCGTCGGATCCCACGGCTCGGCACCGAGGCGCCCCAAGGCAACCAACCCGCCGGCCCAGAAAAGCTCGCCCATGGCAGCGGCTCGCCCGAGCAGATCCCTCTCGACGGGACTGAGCTCGGCGACGCGCGCGGCGGCCTTGACGTCCGGGCCCAGGAGGGGCCCTTCGCAGTCGGCCCGCTCGGCATCGAACTGCCAAGCATCCGCCGTGTCGCAAGCCAAGATCCCGTGCTCGTGATACGCGGCCAGAAGCTCGAGGAGCAACGATGGGTTGCCACCCGACTCGATGGCCGCCCGCTCGACCAGGCCCGGCGCGAGCGAGTTCGCCCCAAGCGCGCACTGAATGAAGACATCCATTTCGAGGGCGCCCAGCCCGCCAAGGTCCAGTCGCACGTGGCTGCCGCTCGACGATGCCCAGTCGGGCTTGCGAACCAAGAGCTCAGGCCGAGCCGCGACGATGAACACCATCGTGGTCTCGCCAAGCTCGCGACGAAGCCGAGCCAACATGTCCAGCGACGCGTCGTCCGCGCAGTGGACATCGTCGATCACGTACGCGGTCGGCTTGCGACGAGCGTCCTCCTCCAAGAATCGACAGAGGACGGCGCGGGCCAAGTCGGCCTCTTGCTCGGGGCGCATCGCAAGAGACTGCATGAGCGGTCCCTGCGCGTGCGAAAGGCCAAGGAATCCGCCGAGCAGGCCCGCGATCTCAGAGACCCGTCGATCACCGAAAACCAGCTTCAGCTCCTCGCGCAAGAGCTCGGCCACATCCGCTGGTGCCATTTCGGCGGAGATCCCGAGCTGAACAGACAGCAGCTCACGCACGACGTTGAAGCTGCCAGCACCCACCGCGCCATCGCCCTTGGCAGACACGTAGATGGTCTTGAATTCGCCCCCCAGTCCAACCTCGTGCAGCCAGTCGGTCAGCAGGCGCGTCTTGCCGCTCCCGGCACTTCCGAGAATCGTGAGGAACTGGGGAGCCGAGAATCGGATGGCCCTGTCCAAGGCCGCCCGCAGCGCCCGACGCTCGGCCTCCCGCCCGATCAGCCTGCCAACACGAAAATCCCGTCGTTCACCCGGAAGCTCAGCGGTCATGCTTCCTTGATAAGGCGCTTTGCGACTCAGAGCCAAAAATCCACAACTAGACAGCGCTGCGCATCACAAACGATTGACTACGCCTTGGCGAAAAGGGCAAGTCAGACGCGAGCCGTACGCTCAGGTCGTGGGTCCTGGCTCACATTCCGATGATGACCACGCCACGTTCAATCGATTCGTTGCCCTGCTTGCCGCGTCCGCGGTCGAGCTCGTCCTCCCAAGGGACGTTGGGCACCGGGATCTCGAGACGAGGCAGCTCGCCACGTCGCCGCTCCTCTTCGCGGCGCCGAATCTCGTCGATGATCCATGGCTCCAGCATCGGAATCTCTCTGCCTATGCTTATGGCTTGCAACATCGTCGCCCGACAGTCAAGACGCGCTTCACAGTCGGTCGGGGTCTTGGTTTCTAGCCGAGTTGGGGCACGCTTCCCTCGGGCTTCGTCCAACATCGTTTGCCAACGGTCGCGACACAGCTGTCGTACTCGTTCCGGCTGACTCCGCAATATTTTCCGGGTAGCCAGTCTCGTGAGCCTCTTTGGGAGTGTGCCCGCCATGTCCTAGCCTTTTGATGCTGACAGCTCGTCCGAGTTGCCACGAGCCCGTCACTTGATCAATCGGCCTGTTTTCGCTTTGGGTTTAGGGCCCTATGCGGATTTCGGGCTTCTCCATCTGCGACGTCGAAGGTGTGCTCGTGATCGCAATCCGGTAGGGCTCGATTGCGTTCCCGTCACTCCGAACCGGGGCCAGCCGCAGGAGCAGGGGCTGCCCCATGCTGAGCACCCGCGACACCCGTATCTGCTGCCGAGCCTTCTTCGTCTCGGCAGTCGCGACGACCTCCGCCTTGGAGGGCCTCGAAATCTCCAACTTTGCCCTCGTCCGCGCTGGCAGAGCGACCTCGACAGTGATTTCCCTCGGCTCGGCGGCATCGTAGAGGAAGTAGTCGACGTCGCTGGCGGGCAGAAAGCCAGACAGGGTTCCATCGCCTATCGGTGTCGCGTTTCCAGCCGCATCGTTGGGCTCGACCTCGGTGTCTTGCTTGACTGCGCCCAAGGAGAGGTGCAACACGTAACGCCGCCTGCGGTTCTGTCCAGCCTCGCCTTTCACCACCACGAAAAAGGCTGACGATGCCGCTCCGGCATCCACCGCGGCCGCGCCGATGCGGACGTTGTGGAGCGCGAGCTTCTCGCCCCTCCTGCCCTTCGCCGCGGCAAGCTTCGAGCCGTTCCCCGAAAGCACCTGCAGCGCTGGCGTCACCCCTTCCACGCCATCGACCACGACATCCAACGCCGACGAGACCTCGGGAGCCAGGAGTCGATAGAAGTCCTGGTCCCGGTTCCAACCGTAGTAGCCGGCCAGCTCTGCCACGCCAGCCATGGTCACGAAGTCCGCGGACTCGAGGGTGCCGTTGGGTTCGCGCTCGTCAGCCACGTCGAAGGCGCCCAGCTCCACCTGGAGCTTGTACTTGCAGGGTGCACTCGCCGCGGCCTGCTTGCCCGCCTTCCCCGCGGCCTTGACACCGACGTAGTACGACCGCCCGGGCTGCACGGCCAGGTTCGGCATTCCGGCCGACTCTCCGTTCTCCGCCACGACCGATTCGATGACCTTGAGTCCCTCGTCCGAAAGCTGGAGTGCCACCCCGCAGCCGCCTTCCGCGCCAATCTCGACGCCGAGGCGTCGGGCAGTCCGCCGGAGCTCATCCGGGGCTGCCGAATCCAGAGCAGGCCCAGGTCCGTCCTCCGCGGCCCCCCCCGGAACGACCAGCTTGAAGATGTCTTTCGGGTCCGCCGGGCCCCCCACCACGCCTTCGATACCGAGCAGCGCGGACTCGTTTTTAGTGACCAGGGTCTGCGCCTGCCCAGGACTGTCGTTGGGCTCGAGCTCGGACACGCTGCCAACAGGAGCGGCATCGTGACGAGGAGCCACCACCACGACGGACGCTGCGTCCCCACGAGAAAGGCGAGTCCGGCGACACGCGCCAGCCGCGACGAGGCCCAGCGTGACCACGAGCGCGCCGGCAGCAAGACCGCGCCTGGGTAGCACCACGCCGTCGTCTCCCTCAGCCGTCTACCGAAAGGGATTTGATGCCGGCCAGGAACTCGGCCTCGGCGACCACGGTCCCGTCGACCTTGGCTTCGCCGCGCATCTTCCAGACCGAGCCGCCCTTGCGCAGCGGCACCACCTCGAGAATCAGGGCATCGCCCGGCACCACCGGCTTTCGGAACTTCACCTTGTCGATGGCCATGAAGAAGATCACCTGGCGAGCAGGATCGAACCCGACTTGGGGAGCGACCAGCAGCGCTCCAGCCTGGGCCAAGGCTTCGATGATGAGTACGCCGGGCATGATGGGGTTGCCCGGGAAGTGCCCTTCGAAGAAGGGCTCGTTTGCGGACACCATCTTGCGGGCGACGATCTTGTCGTCCGCGACCGAATCGACCCGGTCGACGAGAAGGAACGGATAGCGGTGCGGGAGGACCTTTCGAATGGCGGCGATATCCATGGGCCCTCCCGCGGCTCCGACTACTTCTTCTTGGGTTCGGCTGCGGCCGGCTTCTTGGCGGCCGCGCCCCCGCCCTTCTCTTCGCCAGCGTTGAAGCGGCGAATGACCTCATTGGTCAGGTCGAGGTGCGGCTTGGCGAAGACCACGCCCATGTTCTGATCGAAGACCATGGTCAGGTTCTCGGCCGCGGCAATCTTGGCGATGATCCGCTGGAGACGCTCGACGATGGGCTTGGTCGCCTCTTCTTCCTTGGCGGCCAGGTCCTGCTGGTGCCGCATGTATGTCTGCTGAACCTTGCCCACGCGCTCCTGCAGCTCGGCTTCCTTCTGCCGGACCGTGTCCGCCGGCAGCAGGGTGCGCTTCTTGTTGAGGTCCTCGATCGCCTTCTTGACCTCTTCCTGCTGCTCGTCGAGCTCCTTCTGCTTCTTGTCGAAGTCCCTCTTGAGCGTCGCGCGAGCCTTGCGGCCGTCCTCGGTCTCGGCAAGGGCGCGACGGAGGTCGACGGTGCCTAGCTTCACGTCTTCGGCGTGCAACGGACGCGCGAACAGGGACAGAAAAATCGTTGCGAGCAATGCAGTACGAATCATTGAGATTGTCTCCACTTGGGCTAAAGGACGCACATCGATACCACAAAAGGCGAGGCAAATCTCGCCTGACGGGACTGAACCACCCGGCCGCCCTACTTCTTCCTGGCCTTACCCTGGGAAGCCTTGGCGGCCTTGCCGTCGGCCGCCTTGACGCCGGCCGGAATCCCCTTGGGATACAGGATCGCGAAAGTGGCATTCGCCAACGCGATGTCGCTCTGCCCCCAGAAGCGGTGGTAGGTGAACTCTGGGGCCGTGCCCTTCTCGAGAGCGGCTTCCACCTTGGGCCAGTCGGGGTCCTTGGTGTATCCGCTGCGAATGCTGAGGAACGTCGAGTTGGCGTCGATCGGATCGCCATTCGGCATCTCGCCGGTCCACCCCGACGGGACGTAGAGCTTCTCGCGGAAGCGCTTGTAGTCTTTGCGCGCCTCTTTGGCGGCGATGCCCTTGTCGTCGCGGAACTTCTTCCACATCCGGTCGAGCAGCTCCTTGGCGACGTGGGCCGCGGCGTGGTCGCCCGACTTGGCGGCGTAGTAGAGCAGCGTACGCGCCAGTGCGCCGGCGATGCCGAGGTCGGTTCCGACACTCTTCACCTTCACGTGCAAGGTCTTGTTGAACGAGGCGTCCTTGCCGTTCCAGTTCTGGGTCTTCTCGTCCCAGTCGAGCTGTGGCTGCCCCGACCAGACGAGGTCCGACGGAATCGTGAAGCTGCCGTCCTTGGTCAGGTGGACGTTGGCGAGTGCCCACTTCACCCAACGGTCCAGGATGACCTTGGCATGCTCGTTCCCGGTCACGTAGTAGAGCTGAGCCACCCGATCCATGGTCCAGGCCTGGAAGCCGAACCAGTTGTTGCTCGGCGGGTCCACGTAGACCGGCGCCTCGACGTACCCCATCTTGTAGAAGGTCGTCAGACCGGCCGGGAGCTTCTCGTAGCGACCGCGGTAGCTGTTGGTGGCACCGCCGGCGATGGCGCCCTCGGCCGACTGGAGCCAGCGGTACAGCTCGACCTGGCGGTCGAGGCTCTTGGCCCAGTCGCCAGATGCGTTCTTCGACTCGGGCCTGAAGGCCTTGTCCTCGGCCAGAATCCACGCGGCGAACGGGTTCTGGTAGCCGCTGTGGGCGGCGCTGGAGCCGATGCGCCAGGACCAGCCGACTCTCTTGTTGGCCGAGCCGCCCCACGCGTAGTACCAGGCGAGCAAGTAGTGTGCGCTGTCGCGCCCCTCGCCGGCCGGACACTTCGGGCTCTGGCAGCCCATGGTCTTGAAGTACTTGTCGAACAGCGCGTAGCGCAGGTAGTCGCCGAGCTTGCTGGCCTTCTTGACCAGGGGGGCGATCTCGCCACCTGAGCCCTGCTCGTCCGCCCACAGCTTCGCCCAGTACATCGCCTGCACCGCGCGGGCATCTGCGTCGGGGGCGGTGGTGTACTTCCACTGCTTCGAGTAGCTGCCGCTCTGCTTGACGAACAGGTCCAGGTAGCCGTTTTCGCCGCCCCACTGCATGTCCTCCCAGCACGGCTGCGTGATGGCCTCCCAAACCGATTCCTGCTCGCCACGCTGGAACGTGTTGATGTACGCGGGACGCGAGACACGATCGCCCCGGCGCCCGAACCCGTACCAGTTGTCCACGTCGATGATCCAGTGCATGCCGTAGATGAACGACGTCTTGTAGGCGTCCTTCAGCTCCTTGGCCAGCGGGTCCTGTCCCGTCTGAGCGCTCGGATCGAGCGGCGCCGGGTAACCGCTCGGCAAGTCTTGCTCGCCCGCGTACACGGCGGGGTGCCCATCGGTGTACGAGCCCGCCGTGGGCTGATCTTCAGGCGTCGGGATCAAGTACGCCTCGGTGACCTCCCAGGCCTTGGCCAGCGGCTTCCAATCCTTGGTGAACTTGCCGTAGACCGCCTCGAGCCACATCCAGTAGCTGAAGGCCTCGGACGTGGTCTCGTGTCCGTGGTCGGGCGCCTCCACCATCAGTGTCTCCACCGAGTGGTACGGCACGCCCTCCGGGCTGAAGTAGCCGTTCTTCGGCGCGTGCATGTCGTTCCAGAGCGCGAGGAAACGATCGGCGTACTCGTTGCCGGTCTTCTCCGTGTACGCGGTAAACGGCAGCGGCGCCGGCTTGGGGAACGCGGCGACCTCCACCTGCGGCGGCACCTTCTTGCGATGGCCACCAGACGCCGAAACCCCGGACGAGCTCGCAGCGGCTGCACGCCTGCGCTCCGCGGACTTCGCCTGTTGTTCCTCCAGGGTCGGGATGCAGGAAACCGTCAGGACCGCCAGGGCAGCCGTCGCTACTCGCACAAGAACTCCACGTCGTCGACCCAGAAGTCGATGTTGGCGCCGGGCTTGTTGATCTGCCACTGCAGGCCGAAGAGCTTGTGCGCCTTGATCATGTGCGGCCGTGGCGAGCCCCAGTCCGGAAGCTGCCTCAGCTTGCGAAATGGAAAGACATATCGGTGCCACGCCTCGGTCAGGTTGATCTCGGCCCCGAAGTCGTTGAAGCACTCGCTGCACACGCCGCCTTCCTTGTCGGTGCTGACGTCCGGCACCTTGAAGCGGACCTGACCGTAGCTGCCCGGGGCCTTCTTGGCCCAGAACGAAATCGCCTTGTAGTGAGAAGCATCGTACGGGCCTTTGGGATCGGTCAGGTTGAGCCCGAGCGCACCAAACACCACGGAGCCCGACGCGATCTTGCCCTTCACGTGGGCGGCGTACTTGGAATCGTTGGCACCGCCTGGCGACGGCGCGAAGGGACCGCCCGCCTCCGGTTCGACCTGCGTTCCGACTTCGTCGGCGAAGGTGTACCAGTAGCCACCTCGGTTGCCGTCCGTCTTGGCTTGGTTGTTGTTGTCCTCGAAGTCGTCGATGAGCCCTTCGGGACCGCACGAACCGAGCATCTGGGCTGCCTCTCCGATGGCCGGGGTCTGCCCCGGCATGATACAGCCGGAGGCTCCGAGGAAGACGATTGCAAGGAGTGCTGCGCCCCACCCCATTCGGGCCTGATGCCAAACATTGTGTTGGTTCATGGGAGTCCGAGCACGCACCACGGCGTGGCTCCGAATACCTATCCGGAGCAGTGGGATTGATGCAAGCGCGTTCTGGGGCGTGCTTCCAGGTTGCAATCCGACCCCGGAAGCGCAACTCTTCATCGCAGTTTCATCATGAAGATCCTCGTCCTCCGCGGAGCCCCAGCGTTCACCCCTGCCCGTCTCGCCAAGCGCCTCAAGAAGATCCAGGCCCACAACCCGGCCGTTCGAGAAATCGCCTCGGAATTCGTCCACCTGGTCGACCTCGACCAAGCCCTGACCGACGACGAGCGCCGAACCCTCGATTGCCTTCTGCAGTACGGCCCCCGGACCGAGGCACACGGCCTTGCCGGACTGCGCCGGCTGGTCGTTCCACGCATCGGGACAATCTCGCCCTGGTCGTCCAAGGCGACCGACGTCGCGCACAACTGCGGCCTCTCCAAAGTCAAGCGCATCGAGCGCGGCATCTGGTACACGGTGTCGGGCGAGGTGACCAATCCGGCCGCGCTGAGAGACGCCATCTCCGACCGCATGACGGAATCCGTGCTCGACAGCGAGGAGCAGGCGGCGCGGCTCTTCCACCACGCGGCACCGCAGCCGCTCGCGACCATCGACGTGCTCGGCGGAGGCCGCCAGGCCATCGAGACCGCGAATGCTGCCATGGGGTTGGCGCTGGCGGCCGATGAGATCGACTACCTCGTGCAGAGCTTCCAGGCGCTCGGCCGCAATCCCAGCGACGTCGAGCTGATGATGTTCGCGCAAGCCAACAGCGAGCACTGCCGCCACAAGATCTTCAACGCCGACTTCATCATCGACGGCGAAACACAGCCGAAGTCGCTGTTCAAGATGATCCGCCGCAGCACCGAGGCCAGCCCAGATGGCGTGCTGTCGGCCTACAGCGACAACGCCGCCGTCATCGAAGGCCCGACCGCAGGACTGTTCTTCCCCGACCCCAAGACCAACGTCTATGCCTTTCACCGCGAGCCGGTCGGCATCCTGATGAAAGTCGAAACCCACAACCACCCGACGGCGATCTCGCCCCATCCCGGCGCCTCGACCGGCTCCGGCGGCGAGATCCGCGACGAGGGAGCCACCGGGCGCGGGTCGAAGCCCAAGGCGGGGCTCACGGGCTTTTCGGTCTCGAACCTGAAGCTGCCTGGCGCCATCCAGCCGTGGGAGAAGGACTTCGGCAAGCCGACGCGCATCGCATCGGCGCTGGACATCATGCTGGAGGGCCCCATCGGCGGCGCGGCCTTCAACAACGAGTTCGGCCGGCCCAACATCGCCGGCTACTTCCGCACTTTCGAGATGGAGGTCCCGGGCGCAAGCGGCCCCGAGATCCGCGGCTACCACAAGCCCATCATGATCGCCGGAGGCCTCGGCAACATCCGGTTGCCCTTGGTGAAGAAGGGCGAGCTTCCCGTCGGGGCAGCCGTGGCCGTGCTGGGAGGCCCCGCGATGCTGATCGGGCTCGGCGGTGGCGCGGCGTCGTCCATGGCGTCGGGCGCATCGGAAGAAGACCTGGATTTCGCATCGGTCCAACGCGACAACCCGGAGATGCAGCGCCGCTGTCAGGAGGTCATCGACAGGTGCTGCGCTCGTGGCGAGGCGAGCCCCATCGTTTCGATTCACGACGTCGGCGCGGGCGGTCTTTCGAACGCCTTGCCCGAGCTGGTGAACGACAGTCACCGGGGCGCAGACTTCGAGCTGCGCAAGGTTCCGAACGACGAGCCCGGCATGTCCCCCCTCGAGATCTGGTGCAACGAAGCGCAGGAGCGCTACGTCCTCGGCATCGCGCCCGACCAGGTCGAGGAGTTCGCCGAGATCTGTCGACGCGAGCGCTGCCCGTTCGCCGTGCTCGGCACCGCCACGGCCGACGGCAAGCTGGTGGTCAGTGACGCTCACTTCGGCAACAAGCCCATCGACATGCCGCTCTCGGTGTTGCTCGGCAAGCCACCGAAGATGGTACGCGACGTGAAGCGGGTAAGGGTTCCGCAGCGGCCATTCTCGACGAGCGGCATGGACCTTCGCGAAGCCATCAACCGCGTGCTGCGCCTGCCCACCGTGGCCGACAAGACCTTCCTCATCACCATCGGCGACCGCACGGTCACCGGGCTCATCTCGCGTGACCAGATGGTGGGACCATGGCAGGTGCCGGTCGCGGATGCGGCCGTGACCACGACCAGCTACGACGTGTTCGCGGGCGAAGCCATGTCCATGGGCGAACGCACGCCCGTCGCCCTCCTCGACGCCGCCGCCTCGGTGAGGCTTGCCGTCGGAGAGGCGGTGACCAACATCGCCAGCGCGCCCATCGCGGACCTCGGCAAGGTGAAGCTGTCCGCCAACTGGATGGCGCCGGCCGGACACCCTGGCGAAGACGCGCGCCTTTTCGACGCCGTTCGTGCCGCGGGCGAAGAGCTCGCCCCCGCGCTAGGAATCGCCATCCCCGTCGGCAAGGACTCGATGTCCATGACCACCGTGTGGAAGCAGGATGGCCAGTCAAAGCGCGTGACCGCCCCGGTCTCGCTCATCGTCAGCGCCTTCGCGCCCGTCACCGACGTGCGCCGTGCGCTCACGCCGCAACTGCGAACCGATGCTGGCGACACCGTTCTTCTGCTCGTCGACCTTGGCGGCGGCAAGAATCGACTGGGTGGGTCGGCGTTGGCGCAAGTCTACGGGCAACTGGGTGACGTGTGTCCCGACCTCGACGACCCCGCCAGGCTCAAGGGCTTCTTCGCCGCGATTCGCGCGTTGGCCGCCGACGGAACCATCCTCGCGTACCACGACCGTTCGGACGGCGGCTTGTTCGTCACCGCACTCGAGATGGCTTTCGCCGGCAACATCGGTCTCGACATCGATCTCCCGTCCGACGGCGACGCCCTGGCGCAGCTCTTCAGCGAGGAGCTCGGCGCGGTGATTCAGGTGCGCAGCGCAGACGTGAAAAAGGTGATCGCCTGCTTCGTCCAGCACGGGCTCGAAGGCTGCGTCGCCCCCTGCGGTCGCATCAAGGCCTCCGACGAGGTCGCCGTCAGCAAAGCAGGCCAGCCGCTGTTCGAAGAGAAACGCAGCGTGCTGCGCGGCATCTGGTCCGAGACCACGCTGGCCATGCAGAGCCTGCGCGACGACCCCACGTGCGCGGCAGAGGAACAGCAAAGCCGCTGCAACCCTGACGATCCGGGACTCGTGATACGCACCACCTTCGACCCCACGATCGACGTCGCCGCCCCCTACATCCAGCGCGGCGCCCGTCCCAAGGTCGCAATCCTGCGCGAGCAAGGAGTGAACAGCGAAATCGAGATGGCAGCCGCGTTCAATCGCGCCGGCTTCGATGCGG
>CAZYFU010000146.1:12236-15109 GCA_964647025.1 uncultured Myxococcales bacterium
CGCCTGGCCCTGGTCCGCATCGAGCACAGCCCGTCGGTGCTGCTGGCGGGCATGGCCGGCTCGCTGATTCCGATTGCCGTCTCCCACGGCGAAGGCCGCGCCGAGTTCGGCGACGATCAGCAACGGACCGAGCTGGTGGCCGAGGGTCAGGTCGCCGCACGTTTCGTCGACCACCACGGCCAGCCCACGCAGCACTACCCCGAGAACCCCAACGGCTCGCCCCAGGGCATCACCGCCGTCACCACCCCCGACGGCCGCGCGACCATCATCATGCCCCACCCCGAGCGCGTCTTCCGCAGCGTCCAGCTCTCCTGGTGCCCGCAAGACGCCGGCGAAGACTCGCCCTGGATGCGGCTATTCAGAAACGCCCGGGTGTTCGTGGAGTCGGCGTAGGCGGCCCCTTCGGGCAGGGCCGCCTATTCCAGCGGCTGCTATCGGTACACCGCAAGGTGAACGCGCGACAAGGCGGCAATCGACTCCGAGCTGACATTGCTCATGGGTTTGGCGGTTGGACAGATGATGCTCGCGTAGTTCGAAACGGAGGAATCGCAGTGGTAGTAGTTCCAGGCCGCGATGGCACGCCCGTCGTCCGAGACGGCAATCTGCAGGTCAGTCGCGAACATGTCGAGGACTCGGCCTATCTCCAGGTCCTCCCCCCAAACGCCTGCCGTGCGCCATCGTAGGTGTGGAACGAACTCGTTGTCGCTGACCTTCTTGAGCCAGGCGGCCAGAGCGTTCCCCTGGGAATCGAGGGCAATCTGCGGCTCAAGGTCAACCAATGCTCCCGAATAGCCGGGAGCGACCGCCTGATTGTCTTTTTCGAGAGCCTCCGTGCTCCAGGATCCGCCGACTGGCTGCCACGCGAAAGTAGCCTGATACCCGACAGCGTTCCCTCGGGACATCACCAAGTTGGCCGTTCCGAAGCGGTCGAGAGATGCCGACACCTTGTAGGCAAGGCTCGACCGGTCGACCTGATCGGTCGTCGCCGCCCATCCCCCCGTCGCGGAATACCGACGAGCATAGAAGATTGACGCCGTCGCAGCGTCCTCCCTCCACGAGCCGATCCCTTGCCCGGAGGAGTTCATCGCCACAGTCGGAAGATCCGCCTCGTCATCGTTGTTCTCAAGCAGCGACGGCACACCGACGCTTGCCATCGAGAAGACTGCCGCCCAGATGCTATGCGTTCCGGTGACACCGTCGGGCGCCGCCCACGCGATCAGGCCGTTGCCGCTGCCGTCGATCCCCACGCGAGGAAGCGCCTTCTCGCCACGCTGCGCCAGTGTCGCAACGACCGTCGGCACCTGATTCGCGGTCCCCTCGATGTAGACGGAATACAACCTATCCGGATCGGACAATGTGGTGATCGGGAGAGCGGTGCAGGCCCAGACCACGACGGTCTGGCCAGCTCGATTCATTGCAATCTGGATGTCGCCAAACCAGTCCTTACCGCCGCTTGCCCAAAGCTGAGTTGGGACAGACCAAGAGACCCCTCCGGTAGAGTAGCTAGCCCAGACGCCTGCACTAGCGTCGTCTGTGCCTCCCGCTCTCTTGCCCCAGACCAAAATGAAGTGCCCGTTGGCATCCGCGGCGGCTCTGACGAATGTCACATCTGCCTGAGACGAGACGAGGGTGCCAGACGACCAGCGGTTGGTTGCCGCCGCATAGTGTGCGGCAGAGACACCGCCACCGACCCAGGCCACCACAGCATTCCCAGAAACAGGATCCATCGCGACAGCGTGATGAACGACCCCCGACACCGCCTCGATCTTGCTCGGGTTCCACGAACGCGCCGCAACGTCTGTCTCGCCTGCCGTGTCGAAAGTCGGGTGAGCCTCTGCCGACGGAGCATCGCCACCGATCGCCACGTCGACTGATGCCTGATCAGCACTCAGTGCATCGGCAAGGCCCCCATCGACAGAGGGTGCGTCGCGCTCAGCGGGACGCTCCGCTCCGGACAGGTCCACGTTCGTCTGCTGGTCAACGGCGGAAGCTCCGCCATCCATGCTGCCGTCCCGCTGCTCACCGCCGCCAGCATCGATGAACCCCGGCAGGGCGCCATCCACAATGCTCGCATCCACGGCATCGGTCGTTCGCACGCACAGGCCGCCGCTGCCACACACGTAGCCGACAGGACACCCATCCGTCGCATTGACGTCACACTCGATGTGATTGAAGTCGAGCTCGCTGTAGCAGCCGGCTGCAGCCAGTGCGAAAACAGTCGCGATCGGCATCAGAAACCGCCGAGGAGAGGATTTGCGCATCTTAGAATGCTCCCGTAAGGATTGCCGCCGCACCACCCTCGAGGGCGACTGGCACGACCATGGCCTGGCTGGATCGGACTCCGAGGTAGTAGAGGACTGCGCCGCCAACCACGCAAGCCGCACCGCCGATGTACGCCACTTGGCTGCCAGTCTTGTAGTCCTTGCTCGACGAGAGGTCCGCGTCGCTGTAGCGCTTCTGCAGGTCACTGACCATGCTGTTCGCCTTGAGATTGAGCACTGCGCCCGTGACGACGCCCGCAACGCCAACGGACGCCGTCACGATGCCGGCGATCCGAAGGCCACTCCCGGATGAGGACTCGGCGCTCGCTGTCGGGTTGGGCGGACGAACCCATTGCACGACGTCTGGTTTCGGCTCGACACGCGGCTCTGGTGGTGGCGGCGGCGGCGGTGGTGGTGGCGGCGGTGGGGGTGACGCTTTGGTCGACTCGGTCGGGCCTCTTGTTCGGTCAAGGACTGCTTCACAGTCAGCGATGTGTTTCTTCGCGTTCTCGGCATCTGCCTTGTCGGTCGCCGACGTCCCGGTGGACTTACGGAGAAACTCCCGGAAGCGACCGATCGCCTCTTCGTAGCGATTGTTCTGTTCATAGCAGC
>CAZYFU010000147.1:0-14526 GCA_964647025.1 uncultured Myxococcales bacterium
CCGGCCAGGGCAAAGCGAAGCCGGTAGCGGGGCACCAGCGCGACGGTCTTGAAGGTCTCCGGGAACGTGATGGTGAACCCCGTCAGCACCCCCAGATTGCCGCGTCCGAGCTGGATGGCCGACGCGTCGGCGAACGCGCTCAGGGCGACCCCGTGCTCGCGGAACTCGTGGGCTGGCGTGGACGCACCGGTCACCGCATCGACGGAGACCGTTCGGCCAAAGTGGTTCGCATAGCCCACGCCGCCACCGAAGACGAGGCTCGGGGTATGGTCGTGGGGCGATCCCGGGCTAGCCGCCGCCGGATCGTCCGCGGCCAGCGCCGCGCAGGGCAGGCCGCCGAGCACCATGGAGAACGTGGATGCGCAGGCACCCGCCTTCGCGATGGCCAGCAGTGACCGCATGCGAGAAAACAACCTTGTCGTGTCCATGGTCGTCCTTTCGCAGAGGAAGAACACCGGGGGAAGGGAAAACTGTTCCCGGAGAAGCTCGGCGAGGCGAGGGAGATGTGAATCGACGCGGCGAAGTGTGGTGAAGGTGCGGCATGCGCTCGCGGCACGGCTTCGTGAGGTCGCAGCCCTGGCGGCTCCGCTAACGCACGCGCGCTCGACACGCCACGAGCGACCCGCTAGCTTTCCGTCGTGATCGTGGGCGGGACCTCATAGTCCGGCTCGCCTGACGGGGGGAAGAAATGCGTGCATCCGTTGCTGGTATGGTTTTGTTGGCTGGCTTCGTGGTCGGCTGTGGCGACAACACCCACAACGGGCCAGGGGATGCGGACACCGGCGACGTGAGAGCGTCCGATGTCGCCGACCTTGCGTTCGGGCCTGATGTCGAAGACGTGCCCGCCGCCGATGGGTCGTCCGAGGTGGAGGCTCACGACGCTCCTGGTGGCGGTGGCGCGGGTGGAGCAGACGGTGGAGCGGCTCTCGACACGGGCGGCGGCACAGGAGGTCGGGTGTCTGGGTCGGGAGGCCTGTCGCTCGGCACGGGCGGAGCCACCTCCGCAGCAGGCGGAACGACAAGCTTTGGCGGGGCCCCTGGCACCGGCGGGCTTGCCACGACCGGTGGCGCCAGCGCGACCGGCGGAGGCATCGCAACGGGAGGCGTGCAGGGCACCGGCGGATCCGGCTCGTGCCAGTCGGCCGGCACGGTGAACACGCAGTACCAGGCCGCGGACTCGGCCGTGCTGGCATTCCTCCTCGGCCAGAAAGTACCGAACGCCGAGTTCGCGCTGTCGAAGGCGGGCACCACACTCGTGACGAAGGCCTACACCTGTCCCGGCGCCATCGGCGCGCCGACGGACACGACGACCATGTTCCGCCTCGCCAGCAACAGCAAGGCATGGACCAGCGCCGGCATCCACGACTTGATTCAGCAAGGGGCCATCACGCTGTCGACCAAGGCGTTCTCTTACCTCGGGATCACGACGCCGCTTCCGAGCAGCGCGACCGTCGATCCCCGCGTCTTCGACATCACCGTGGGGAACTTGATCGATCACAAGTCGGGATGGGACCAAAACGTCGCGCCTCATGATCCGACGCACTCCATGCGCCAGATCGCGCTCAGCCTCGGGCTGACCGTTCCCATCGACCAGCGACAACTGGCGCAATACATGCTCGGTCAACCACTCCATGAAGCCCCGGGGACGACCTATGCGTACTGCAACTTCTGCTACGTCGTGCTGGGTATGGTCATCGAGAAGGCCTCGGGCATGACCTTCGCCGAGTACATGGCCGAGAAGGTCGCGCTGCCGATCGGCGCGACCAACGTCGTCGTCTCGCCGACCCTCGAACCACGTTTGGCTGGGGAGGTGCCGCGCTACTTTTCGCCGTACGTCGGCCTGAGCGCGGTCGACGTCACCTCGAGCGCGTTGGTCCCTGGCCCGAACGGCGGCGACGGATTGATCCGCGAGGTGGACGCCGCGGCCGGCGGGCTCGCGACCTCCGCCGAATCGATGCTGAAGCTCATGGACCACTATCTGATTTGGGGCGTCGGGCCGGCACCCGGTCCCGGGTACACGTGGGCCCGCGCGGGCTCCGACGAAGGCACCAGCACCTGGGCCGAGCAACGCGGCGACGGCAAGCGGTGGACGCTGCTCGTGAACACGCGGGATTTCTCGCCCTCGACGGCGTTCGACACCTTCGTGTCCGAGATGGATACGCTGCTCGGCACGCTGCCGTAGGGGGGGCGTTACTGTCCGAACGTCTTCGGGTCGTTCAGCATCTCCCACAGCCGCACCCGCGCTACCTCGGCGTTGATCCCGGTGACCAACCAACCTCGTGCGTTGGGGGTGGGCACGAGGTTCGGGCCCGCGGTCGTGCTGAAGGTGGCGGCCGGATCGATGGCCACACGCGTGACCGAGACCACGAACTTCGGCAACGCCGCCGCGAGGATGGAGACCTGATCGGCACGCTCGGTGATGCCCTCGACGATGGGTTGCAGGCCAGCGATGAAATCCCCGAACGGGTTCTTGGGCAGGCTGCCGACTTGGGCGGCAGTCACGTCAGCGGTCTGATCGTAACGGACGCTCGATTGTACGTAGCGGAACTTGCTTGCCACGATCCAGTCGGCCCACGGATCGAGATCGCCGTTGGGCGGTCCCATGACGCCCCTCGAACCGCTGGTCGAGCCCACCGCCGACACCACCACCACGCGGTCGACCACGGTGCGATCCATGAGGTAGGCGACGGCGACCTCGGTCAGCCGCGTGCCCGTGACGACCACCACGGGACGGTAGGGCAGGGCGAGGCGCGCGGACGTGTCGACGATGAGCCGCGCACCCGACGACGGGGTGAACGGCGTGGCGTCGATGTCGCCATCGCTCGGGCGTGCGAGCGCGGGGACCAGGCTGAGCAGCGGATCCGGAAGATCGCGCATGCCGCTCTTGCGCGCGGCCGACACCAGGGCCTTCCAGTCGCTGATGCTCTTGTTGGTGTCGGCCACGTAGCCGCTGTCGTTGATGACGATGCCCGCCAGCGGAGGACTGCCCGCGTTGGCGAACAGCAGGGCGTATACCCCTTGCCAGTTGTCGTCGAGGTTGTCGTTGTTGAGGATGATGGGATTGCGCTCGTCGATGGGCAGAAGCCCGTGCGGGTGGTCCCGCCCGGCGTCCAGGCTCACGTCCTCGCAGGCGAGCGACAGGCAGAAGAGCGCAGCGACCCAAAGGCGGTGGCGGGGTGGTCTGCGCGTGATCACCCAAGTACGCTAGCACGTCCGCGATAGGGCGCGGCAAATTGCGGGGCGGCGCGAGCCGCCGCGGGTCGCTACATGAACTTGATCTTCGTGACCGTCACGTCGATGGGGCAGGTCGTGCCCGCGTCCCCGTCGAGGTTGGTGCCGGTGAACTGCCACTGCAATCCCACCACCTGCCCGGCCGCGGTGCTGTCCCACGGTGAGAAGTCGGTGGCCAAGGTCTTCGAGACTACGGTTGGCTCGCTGGAGGGCACCGCGACTTGCGCGGCCACCGGGAAGGCGTAGCAGCTCGACGCCGAGCATCCGCCACCCTCATCCGTGGGCATTTGGTCGTAGGTCTTGATTTGCAGCTCCATATCGCAACCGGGCGAGCTGCCAGAGACCGTGAACTCGACCTTGGTGAACGAGGCGACGGTGGCGCACACGTTGAAGCTGATGCCGCCTCCGCCGTAGTCGTTCGCCGCGACCGAGCCGGTCATGTGCAGGCCCTCCGCGGTGACTTCGCTCTTGAGCGAAGAGGACGGCCCCGCGTAGCCGTAGATGGGGCCATAGAGGTTGCTCTTCGAGCCCCACTTTCCGCTGCAGGTCGCGTAGTCGCTGAAGTCGGTCACCCCGCCGCTGTCGCCGTTCGCGGGGACGATCGCGTTCTTGCAGTCGAGCGTCGGATCGGGTCCCGACGTGGCGCAAGTGGTGCCGGTCGAGCCGCCAGCGCCGCCGCCGGATGAGCCGCCCGCCTCGCCGCCCGCGCCCCCCGAGCCGGAGCTGCCGCCGGCCTCGGAGCCGCCCTGGCCCGACGAGCCGCCCGACGCCTCCGATCCGCCATTTCCACCGGCGCCGCCGCTCTCATTGCCGCCGCTGCCTATCGCGCCGCCGTTCTCGTTGCCGCCACTGCCCGACGAGCCACCATTCTCGCTGCCCGTTGCGCCGCCGCTTGCGTTGCCACCACTTCCCGTGCCGCCGGATGCGCTGCCGCCGCTGCCGCCGTTGTTGTTCTGTCGCGAGGGCGTGCACCCCAACAACACGAGCCCGAGCGCGAGGCTCCCGATCGAGGCAACAACCGCATACCGTGTCCTTGTCGGCGTTCGCATGTTGTCCCGTCTAGCAACGAAGCGCGGGGCTCACAAGTGGCTGCACGACGAAAGCGGCGGCACAATCGGCATGACCGCATAAAGAGACAGGGCAGAGCGGCCGCGAAGCATCTTTTGACAGTTGCGCGTCTTCAGTCAGCGCACATCGAGGCGATAGTCGAAGGTCAAACCGTTGTTGCGAGGGAAGACGGCGCCCCGCGCGGCTCGGACCACGCATTGGCCGGCCTGCGTGGCGGCCAGCTTGCCTCGGATGGCGACGTTCGAGACCGTGCCATCCTTGCCCACGGTCAGCTTGAGATCCGCGACGCCATTGTCCCCGAACCGCCTGCCACACTCGGCCGCGCTGCTCTTCACGCCGGACATGGCGCGGGCGATGTCGGCCGAGGTCAACGGCGGGTTGGCGTTGCCCGACTCGGCCCGCTTGGGCGAGGGCTGCGGGTCGCTTTTCTGCACGCCCCTCAACATGGCGTCGATCTCTTTGCTGGTGCTGCGCCTGTCGTGAGCCTTGTCGCCGCTCGGGCCGGCGGCCATCAGGTCGTCCAGCGAGTCGCCAGATCTCGCTTGCTTGCCCGAGGGCTCGGCCACGGGCTTCGCTGCACGAGTCGGCGACGGCTCGCCTGCGCCGCCACTCTCGAAGGGATCCACGCCAGCGCCGTGCTTGGGCTCTGCCGCCGTGTTCTGGACGGCTGGGGCGACCTCGACCTCGGCCACGGTCAGCGCGGCAGCTGCCTTGCCGTGCTTGCCACGGCCCGCGCGTGATCTCGCATCCTTCGACGGACGTTCGGCCGCCGAGGCCCTGGGCCTTTGGGCAACGACAGCGGCACTGTCCGCGACCGCGGCCAACACCTCTGGATCTCGTTGAGGTCGTGGAGTCGCTTCGACGATGGGCGCGGTCATCGCGGCCGGCGCCGACGTGGCGGGAACTCGGACTGGCTCGCTCGACTTTTGCGAGGTCGCGACGGGGGCGAGGGCCACGATGAGCTTGGGCAGGTAGGGCCGCACGAACTCCGGCGCGGATGTCGCCAACCAGACCAGGCTGACTTCGACCGCTCGATCGGCGTAGTCGGCCAGCAACGGTGCCGTGAACAGTCCGCCCGCGAACACCCAAAGAGTCCAGGCGACGATGCCACGCCCTTTGCGCTTCGCCTTTGGCGCGGCTTCCACCGCCGCGGCCGCGCTGGACCATTCCTGGGGTGCGCTCAGGTTCGGCCAACCACCCGGCTGCGGCGCGGGTCGTGGCGCGGGTTGTGGCGCCCACTGGGGCTGGCTTCGTTGCGGCGCGGGCTGATTGGGCCACACCGGAGCTGGCGGCTGTTGCGCCGGTTGACCTGGCCACGCCGCGAGCGGCGGCTGTGGTGCGGGCTGGTACGGCGCGGGCGCTGGTGGAGCCACCAAGGTCCGTGCCGTGGCGTAGCTCTGTGTCGGCTGGTTGGGCACTGGCAACGTCTGGGGCGCTACCAGTGTCTTCGACGTACTGAACCCCTGTGGAGGCGCCGGCTGATTCGACCAGGAATACGTTGAAGTCGCCATCGGCGCAGACTAGCGCATCTTTCGCGCGGTGGTTCATGCGAAATTTCAGGGCCCTCGACTGTCATCCGGAAGCCCCTATTTGTGAGCCGTTTCGCCTCCGAAACACACACCCTCCACAGAGGCCCGGAGATCCCAATGCGATCGATGCTTTCCCACACATGCTTTCTCGGACTGTCGCTGGCGCTGGTCGCCTGCGGTGGCTCCACCACCGGCGGAGAGGGAGGCGCGCTCTCCACGGGATTCGGCGGAGCACCTTCGCAAAGCCGCGGGACCGGCGGCGATATCAGGTTGAGCGGAGGCGGCAGCGGCGGCCATGCCACCGCGACCGGCGGGTCCGCGGGCACGGGTAGGGACGCCGCAACCAGTGCGAGCGGTGGTAGTGGCCAGGGAGGCGTCGCCGGGGATGGCGCCGGAGGCGCGAGGGCGAGTGGAGGAACGACTGCAAGTGGTGGCAAGGCTGACGCTGGACTGGGCGGCGGTGGCACCGCTCGAGAGCGCGACGCCAGCGCTCGCGATGCGACCTCCTCATCCGGCGGCGCGGGCACGGGTGGGGCAGGTGGCGGTGGCGTGCCCGGCACCGGGGGCACGACCACGGGGCCGGGCGGCACCGGCGGCGGGGTGACCTTCACGCCGTGCCCAGGCGCCACCCAGACGCTGACCGTGGGCAGCGGGCAGCCATACGCCACCGTGCAGGCCGCCGTGAACGCGGTCTCGGGCAGCAACGCGAAGCTGGTGCAGATCAGCGTGAAGGCAGGAAAGTACAAGGAACAGGTGACCATCGACAAGCCGTTCGTCTGCCTCGTGGGCGAAAGCGCGACCACCACCACCATCAGCAACGCCCTGGGCACCAACATCGTGACCGGAGGGACGGTGATCGTCACCGGCAACGACTTCTCGGCGGCCAACATCGCGTTCGAGAACACCGGCGGCGACGGCTCGGGCCAGGCGGTGGCGCTGATGGCGAAGGGGCAACGCCAACAGTTCCGCAGCTGTCGCTTCTCGAGCTACCAGGACACGCTCTACACCAACACCGGCACGCAATACTTCCGTGACTGTTACATCCAAGGCGACACCGATTACATCTTCGGGGACGCCACCGCGGTCTTCCAGGATTGCACCATGAACAACGTGGCCGAGGGCACCGCGGTGACGGCGCCACGCACGCCGCAGAACACGACCTATGGTTTCGTCTTCCTGGGCGGGCAGCTGACCGCGAACCCAACCACGTCCTCGGTGCGCAATAGCCACGTGGCTTTGGGGCGCCCGTGGGGGCCCTATGCCGCGGCGGCGTTTATCAACGTCGCCATGGGCGCGCACATCCTCGCCGACGGGTGGACCACCATGAGCAACAACACGCTGGCCGCTACCCGATTCTGGGAATACCAGAGCACCGGCGCCGGGGCGAACCCCACCCATGCGACCCGAGTCTCGCGCCAGCTCAGCGACGCCCAGGCCGCGAGCTACACGGTGGCCAAGGTGCTGCCGTCGTGGACGCCCGGCTACAGCAAGTAGCGCTTGGGCCTCGCCAGTGAACACCGACTTGTGTGCGTGGCACACACCTGGCGAGCTCCGGTGGTACACTGGCGCGCATGTTTCGGGTCTTGCCGTGCGCCATCGGCGCAAATGGTGCTTTGAGTTGCGTCTTTGAACGAACCGACGCCATCTGTGCAAGCCGTCTCGATTGCCGTGGCACGGGTGCACCCGTCAGGAGGATCTTGTGAGCGAGACCGACAAAGCTACTCCCATCAGCGTTCGTGTCGTCGAAGACAGCCGTGACTTCGATGGTCTTGCGCAGACATGGCAGGAGCTTCAGCAACGAGCCAGGCTCACGAGCGTCTTCGAGACATACGAATGGCAGCGGGTGTGGTGGGACTCCTATGGCAAGACCCGGCACCTGCGCATCCTGGTCGCCACGGCGGGAGGAGAGACGGTCGGCATTCTTCCGCTGCACATCGACACCGTGAAGATGCTGCGATGGCCAGTTCGAACTCTGCGCTTCGTCGGAAACGGCGGCGACACGGCGCCCGACGACCTCGGTCCGATACTGGCCCCTGGGCAGGAGGGTCGCGTCGCCGAAGCGCTTGGCCGGGCGGCATTGCAGGTCGAGGGATGGGATGTCCTCCATTTGCCCGACATGAATCCAGCCTGCGCCTTCACAACCACGATCGCCAAGGCTGCCAATGTGGCGCAGCTAGAAACCCTGGAAGGCCGATCCGAACGAATCGCATACATGCCATTGCCGACGACTTGGGAGTCCTTCCTGGAGTCGCTCAGCAACCATCGTCGAAAACGCATCCGGTACCTTCGCAAGAGGTTCGCAAGTACACATGCGGCGCGCTTTTTCGTCTGTCAGGACGAGGCGAGACTGGACGAGGTCTTCGAGCGGCTCGTGCATCTGCACCACACACGCTGGAAGGAGCAGAGCAGCGCCTTCACTTCCCCCGAGTATTTGGGCTTTCATCGTGGCGTGATCAAGGCGTGCATGCCCCACGATCGAATTCGGCTCTACTGTCTCGAGCTCGGCGGCCAGATCATGGCTGTGCAGTACTGCTACAGATTTCGCAACGCCGTCTACGTGATGCAGACGGGCTACGATCCTGCATACTCCGATGCGGGCCAGGTCCTGTTGGGCTACATGGTGGAGAGCGCTATCAGCGAAGGGAACGCCATCCTCGATTTCCTGCGCGGAGAGCATGCCTACAAGGAACAGTACCCATCGAGCGAGCGCGAGACCGTGTTCGTGACCGCCTTGCGAGATAGCCCAGGCGGTTGGGCATACCGAGCTCGCCTGATGTATCTGCCAGGCCTGAAGCGGCACATCGCTCGAATAGGGCGGAAGCTCGGGTTGCTCAAGACCAGCGCCGACCCTGGTTGAGCGTGGGTCCGTCGGGCGAGGCCGGGGATGCTGCTACTCGTGCGGCAGGGCCTGATACCTCGGCTCACTTCTGGTAATCGAGCTGCAGATCCCACCACGTCGAGGTCGCCTCCAGGGTGGCGGGATCACGGGCGACCGGGCCACTCCAGCCGCAGGTGCCTCCCCCCCGGATCTCCCGGGATCTCAGGTCTGCGGAAGGCGTTGTGAAGCCGACGGGATTGGTGCCGCCCTTTTGCCACTCCACCTTGACGACGAATGGCAGTCCGACGAGGTCGACGCTGGCGACCCCACATGGGTTGGAGTCACAGCACGCCGCTGTTCCGTAGGCCAGGGATTCCACCGGCGGCTTCGAGGCAAGGGAGTCGGTCCTCGCCCAGGTGCGATCGGCAACGTCCACGAGCATCTTGTCCGGATCGAAGCGGATCTTGGAGTACCAAGTCGTGACTTCCATGCCGTAGCGTGAGTAGTTCTTCGCACTATCGAGCGTCAGGTATGTCTTCGGCGCCGCGCCGGACATGTCGTGGCAATAGGCGAGGAACGACTGGGTGGTGTCCCCAGCCACGAACAGGGTGTACTCGCCGTCTGTGGTCTGGTTTTCGAGTCGAGCCATTGCCTGGCACGATGCCCTACTGGGCAGAACGATGACGTCGCTGTTCCCTGACCCGTCGACAGCCACGGCTACGTCAGCGCCAGCCGAGTCTAGTCCCGGCGGGCTGTCTGCATCGCTGGTACTGGTAGAAGAGGCATCCTTGCCAGGACCACCATCCACGGGCGGTCGCACCAACTCGTTCTTCTCGTACGAACACGACGCCAGGGCGAACAGCCCCAACACCGCGAGCTTTCGTGACTGTCTCATCTCAGTACCTCCCATCCACGCGCAAGCCCATGGCCGTGCCAGCCATGGGTGCCACCCGGATCGGCCGTCCTTCGAGGTAGAAGAGCACGCCGGTGGTCACGGCACCGGCTGCCGTCAGGCCCCAGAAGACGTTCGCGACATTCTGGAGTCTGTCGAGATCATCGAGCTCGCTCGAAGAACAGCCTGGATAGTCCGGGCCGCTGCCAATGCCACAGCTCGACCGCAGCGAATCGAACTTCGATTGCATCGACAACCCGGCCACGATGGCACCGGCCGCGAACGCCGCCGTCGAGCCGGCGGCAATCCACGTCCATTTACGGCCCAAGAGCCAGCCCTGCGATGCCTGCGCGCCTCCCGCGACCATGGCGTTGGGTAGTTGGCCTGGGGATGCGCCGCCTTCGGCCCACTTGGGCTGCACGACGACATCGGTCACCTTGCCAGCCTTGACGTAGACGGTCTGTTCATCCCGTCCGTAGTTGTGCGCGACGGCGGTCACGCGATGGGGGCCGACCGTCGCGCGTACGGGATAGGAGAAGGGAACACGCCCCACCAGCTTGCCGTCCACCTCGATGTCGGCGCCAGCGACGGCGCACTCGATCTTCAGGTCGCCCAGCAGGGCGCCGACCTCGACGGCAGCCCGCTTGGCCTCCTCGATCAGCTCCGGGGAAGCGTCGGTGGCCTGCTCGATGAACTTCTCGAAGGCATAGAGGGCCTCGACGGGATGCCCAAGCTCGCGGTGAGCCTGTCCGATGTTGAAGAGGATCTTCGGACTGTGAAAGATGGTGTACGCCCTGCTGAACCGCTCGAGGGCTTCCTCGTAGGCCCCGCGCTGATACTTTTGCGCCCCGTCCTTGATGAGCGCTTGTGCCTGCGCCTTGGCGTCCGGGCTGGTCGCCGCGCCCGTCGCCTGTGCCAACCACCCGAGAAGAACCAGTGCCGTCGCGTTCATGATCATAGCTCCTCGATGATGGAACGCTTGGGCTGCGTCTTGGGCACGTTCAGGCTCTCGGACGGACTGGGCGCGCGCATCTTCGGTTTGACCGCCCGCGGAGTCTTCGCCTTCTCGGCGGCGGCCACGCGTGCTTGCTCCGGAGCTTGCAGGCTGGGGAGGGCGTCGATGGTGGCCGCTGGGCTTGCCACCGGCTGCGGCGCGGGATCGGTCGGCGGGGGCACCTCGCCCGTCAGCGCGGGTGTGGGGATGGGCAACACGTCGGGGGCAGCAAGCACGGGCTGGCGCGCCGTCGTCGGTGGACTCTGCGCCGGCCCCGCGCTCGATGGCGCGGCTGTCCTTCGTGTGGAGACCAGCAACGCGAGCCCAAGCACGGCGACGCCGACAGCGGCTCCCACCACGAAACGCAGGGGAAATCCGTTCTGCCGCACTGGAGCTTCGCCGACGGGGCGCTCCGCGGGTTTCTTCGAATCGCCCGCTTCCTCCAACGCGGTCGGCGAACGAACCTCCGGCATCACCAGGGTGTCTGGCGCCGGCCCGGGCCATGCGTCCATCGTGATCGTCCCGAACTTCTGCGACGGCGTCGCCCCGGACGTGTCGGAGCCCACCTCGGTCGGCACGTGCATCCCGGCTGCGGCTTCGAGGGCGCGCGAGAACTCTTTGATGCTCGGGAATCGATTGTCGCTTTGCTTCGACAAAGCTCGGCGCAGGACGGGCTCCACCCCGCTCGGCAGATCCGTGACCCACTTGCCGATAGGGTGCGGATCCATGTGGACGATTTGGTAGAAGAGCGCGGTCACGTCGTCGGCGATGAAGGGGGCCCGGCCGGCGAGCATCTCCCAGGCGATGCAGCCGAGCGCCCACTGGTCGGTGCGGTGGTCGATCTCGTCGATCAAACCGGTAGCCTGTTCCGGTGACATGTAGTCGGGCGTACCGATGACCGCCGACGCTCGCGTGAGCTTGGTTCGCGCGGCCTTGATCTTCGACACCCCGAAGTCGAGGATCTTCACGAAGTCATCCTCGCCTGGAACAGCGACCAAGAAGATGTTGGCCGGCTTGAGATCGCGATGCACGACGCCTTCGACGTGGGCAGCGGCCAAGGCCGACGCCGTCTGCTTCGTGAGCTCGACCGCGGCACGCAAGGGCATCTTCCCAACCCGGCGCAGACGCCGGTCCAAGTCCTCGCCATTCAGGCGCTCCATCACCAGGAAGGGCGCACCAGACTGGGAGGTTCCGAAATCGATCACCTGGACCAAATGCGGGTGCCCCAAGCGCGACGTGACCTCGGCCTCACGCCGGAACCGAGCCAGGGCCTCTTGGTTCGAAGAGATCTGGTGAGCCAGGATCTTGATCGCCACCGGCTTGCCGAGACGAAGGTGCATCGCCTCGTACACGGCGCCCATCCCGCCCTCCGCGATCAATCGCGTGACCTGGTACGACCCACCGAGGACCGAGCCAACGAAAGCCGAAACGTCGAGCCTTGCTTCCGTGTTTGAGTCGTCCATCGGCTGCCCCCTGACAGGCGACGCATCATAGCCCAGGTCCCGCTTCGGACGAAGGCGCAAGTGTCGGGCTCGGATACCGCCCATCGTGCTTCGCGGAGGGGTGCTCTTCAGCACATGGTCGAGGGCTGCGAAGCGCGAGCTCTGTGCGAAGATGACGGCCACTGATTTGGAGGTAGGTGATGCGGACTTCATCTTTTTCTGTCCTGGCGTTCCTGGCGGCGCAATGGGTCGGCTTCGGGCTGGTTGCTTGCTCCTCGTCGACGACGACCAAGCCGAGGGTGGACGCAGCCTCGGACACGCGCCTGCCCGCTGACGCGCCGCCTGATGCTCCGGCGGCCAGCGGCGATGCCCGGTTCGGAGATTCTGCGTTCGCCGGCGACACGCCTGGCATCGACACGCCGCCGTCCATCGATCTCATTTTGCGGGACACGACCGCGCCCGATGGAACAGGGGGCGATCGCTGGTCGCCCGCCGATCTCGCTGCAATCGATGCCCGCGAGCGCGATGTGGCGTCTCCGGATCAGGGGTCACCGGACAGCGATGTGGACCTGCCCAAGGCGTGTCTGGCCGATGGAGGGTACGGGCCACCCTGCAACGACGATCCCAACTCCGCGGCCGTCATGGGCGCCTGTCAGGCGGACGGAACCTGCAAGTGCAACTCCGGCTACGTGCTCAATCCCAGCACCGGTCGCTGCCGGTACCCGCCCCGGGATGCCTCGGTCGCTCCCGACGCCTTGGCCAACCTGTGCACCGGCGCCTACGACTCGTGCCAGTGTTCGTGCTGCGGCAACATCGGTCGCGGCATGAAGTGCTACTACCCGACCCTGGGCGAGTCTGTCGCGGCCCTGGCTGCCGCCGACCAGGAGAAGTGGGCTTCGGTCGTCTGTGGCGGGGACGTATGCAGCAGCGGCACCCATTACTTGTGCTGCACGCCCGCGGAGCCCGAGTCGCCCTCGGCCGCGACCTACACGACGACTGCCTACGTGGGCGGCATCGACCGATTGGGCATCGTCAAGACGGGGGCCGATTGCGCCACCCTGTCCTTCGCCGGAGGCTCCTCGGGCAAGCCGGAGTTGCGCATCGACACGAATGCCTATTGGATCGCGGAGGGCGCCAGCTTCGGCCCTTGCGGCGACGCCGGCAGCCGAACGGTCGCCCAGGGCGCGCTCGGCACCCTGAGCTTCCGCGACGTCGAAGGCGTGTGCGTGATGGATCTGCACGCGACCCTCTTCGCCATCAGCGACGCCGCCGAGCTGACCACCGCGCGCATGGACGCCGAGGGCATCCCGATGCCGTCCATGCTGGGCGGCTGCTGGTGGCTCGATCCGTAAGCGGCGGCGACCTCGTCCTGGCTTATCGGCAGTCGGTGTCGAGCATCCTGCCCAGGGCGGCGATGTTCGCGGCCTGGGCCTCGCAGTCGAGCGGATTGCGCGTGAGATCGAAGCTGAACAAATCGAGGTTGGGAATCAGCAACAGCGGGCTGAGATCCGTGATCTCGTTGTCGCTGAGATCCAGCGTGTCGAAATTGGGGCCGCCACCCCATGCGGCCAACGGCGAGAGGTCGGAGATGTTGTTGTTGCCCAGGCGGAGCAGGGTCAGGACCTTCGAGAGGTTGGCGAGTGGCGAGATATCGCTGATGTCGTTGTCGTAGAGCGAGAGGAAGTCGAGCTGCTTGAAGTTGGCGATGGGCGTGAGGTCCCTGACCTTGTTGTTGGAGATCATCAGGTGATAGAGCTGCGTGCACCCGGCGAGCGGCGAGATGTCGTCCAGATCCGCCGAGTAGACCTCGAGCCTGCCCAGCTTGGTCATGCCGGCCACCACGCCGAAACCGGCGATGTGCGTGGTGTGGTAGCCGAGGCTCAGCGACCTCATGTCGGTGAGAGGCGCGAGCGGCGTGAGATCGACGGTACGCAGCCCCCGAAGCTCGAGGCCCCTGAGCTGGGTCAGCGCGCCGAGCGGGCTCAGGTCGGTGATGGGGTTGTAGCTCAGATCGATAGACGTGAGCGCCCAGAGGCATTCGATCCCGGCCAAGCTGGCGATCTGCTTTTCGTTCGCATCCAGACTGGTCAGCTCGGCGACGTGCTCGGGAAGGATATCGCCCGTCGGGAGCGAGAGCTCGGCACGAATGGCGGCCTCGAGTCCAGGATCTGCGACCTTGAGCGGGCCCGTGCAGCCAGGCTTGGGACCGGTGTCCGCCGGGATCGCCAGCGCGTCGCCCGAAGTCCCACCTGTCATCCCGCCACCCGCGCCGCCGCCCCCGAGGGCTCCGCCTTGAGCGGCATCGAACCGGATGCTGATGGCGCTTGCGTCGGCGCGTCCGCCGCTTCCTCCACTGCCCACGGTCTCGCTCTTCGAGCAAGCCAGGCCGAGACAGCCAAGAACGACCCCGCAGCGAAAGACCGCGGACGAATGGACCCCAGAGAAGGTGTTCATTGGCTCCTGTGCCGCCGCATCTTAGGCCAGGATCATCGATCGTGGTGCCGAATCGACAGCAGCCGTGAGCTGCGTCTCGACCGCGACGGAGGGAGTAG
>CAZYFU010000148.1:0-14067 GCA_964647025.1 uncultured Myxococcales bacterium
ACTAGGTGCCGGCTCGCCCGAGCTCGGCGACGAAGGTGTGCGCGGTTTCGAGCTGGGCATGCGATGCGATGAACGTGACCTCTCCGTCTTCGTTGCTTGCCAATCGGCCGGCCAGCGTGGGGAACGCGTCGAGCAGCGCCGAGAGGGTGGTCCAATCGGCCTGACCCAGGCGATCCTCCAGGGGAGCCAGGCTGCGCAGGGCCAGCCAGGGCTTGCCGTTCGCGACTGCAGAGCGGAGCGCCGCCGCCGCACGGGCCAACGCCTTCGATTCGACGCCGCTTGCGCGCTCGATGGCCTGCGTGACGATGCGATCGGCACCCGCGGCGGCGACCATCACGACGTCGTGGTACAGAATGCTCCAGCCGAGACGGAATAGTCGATCCGCGGAGATACGCTTGACGGCCAGGGTGGGTGAACGCTCCGTCTTGCTGATGAGGACGTGCTGCACGCCCAGGTTGCATACGGCCACCGCCGCCGGAGCTGCTTCGATCGGGCGCATGGCCCGTCCCGCCAGCGCGCAACCTGCGACGAGCACGTTGGTCAGGTACGCCAGCTCGCGCATGCGGTGTGCGTGGACGTCGGGGGCCGAGACCGCGAGGTCGCGAAGGGCTGCCGCGAACACCTCGGTGTCGGGCGTCGACCTCGGGTGACTCTCCAGCAACCGGGAGGTCTGTACGTCCGGAAGAACCTCGGCTTCGCGCAGGAGATCGAGCAGCGGCGACGCGGCTGCCCGGCCGCCCCCGGTCTCCTGGCCCTTGGGCACATTGATCTCGGCGCGCGGCTCGCTGTCGCGCAGCTGCCTGAAGTACGCCTGGGTGACGGGATCCTGGGCAACATCCATGAGATGGTCGGGCTTCGTGGTCCGCGCCAGCGCGAGGAAGGCGGCCGCGCTCGACGGCGCAACGTAGCCTTGCTCGGCGCGACGGTCTTCTCGGTCCGCGCCCACGTCCGACTCCAGCGACTCCTCTGCGGTGAGCACGTGATGAAGGCCGCCGTTGTCCTCGATGAGCGCTGCGTCCAGCGCGCACAACCGTTCCAGCAGACGTTCGAGGAAGTCGTGGTGGTCCCGGTCGAGGGCGACGAGCAGCCCGAACAGCGTGTCCCAGCTCTCGTGCCGGCGGGAGATGATGCGGTACACACCCAGCTCCTCGGCGAGGCAACTTTCGAGCGCCTTCTCCAACGCCATGTCTTCGTCAGCGGCGTATCCACCGAGACCTCCGGACATGGCGATGGCCATCTCTTCGATGTTGACGACCAGGACCTGCTTGTGGAAGGCGAGGGTGACCAGGTCCTCGGGCAGCTCGGCCAACCTGGCGGCGGCGAACGCTTCGCCGGCCTCCAGCATCACCTCCAGCCACAGCGTGAAGCGATCGGCGTCGAAGGTCTCGTCCTTGCCCGGGCTCGGGCTGCGCCACAGATCGCTGTCGAAGATGCTCTTGAGCTGCGACGTGGTGGCCAGCGCGACCAGCTCGCCCGCGTCTTCCAGGCCGACGTGGTTGACGAGCCTGCCGAGGGCGTGCGCCGGCAGCGACTGTACCGCCGCAACCAGGTTGGGCTCGTCGAGGATGCGCGCCAGAAGCTGTCCTGAATGCCGCAGAGCGAGGCGAGAGTCTTGGGACATGGTCGACGAGTGTAGCAGTGGTTCCGGTTTGCCGACGTCTCCTATAGGATGAGGCCATGGCAGACCCGACCAGCGATTCCGCCTCGGATGTGCAGGCACCGGCTCCGACGACGCCGAGCGTGAGGAACGCGTCGATCTTGCGCCGTGTCGTCTTCGTGGTCGGCTTGCTCGGGCTGGCGACGTTGTTCGTGCTTCTCCGAGGGTACCTGCCGCGCGATCCGCGCGTGCGCACGCTGGTCGTCACCGGGGTCCTGGTGGTGGGGGGCGTGTCGGCTTTCTTTCTGTTCGGGAGAGAGCGGGTGCGGAGCCTGCGTGCCTGGCGCATCTTCTTCTCTGCGTGGGCGCTGCTGTTGGCCCCGCTGCTCGTCGCGATCGCGCTGGGCTTGATCGACGAGGGCTGGCCCACCGGCAGGTTCAACAGGCCCGTGGCACGCCTGCTTACCTGGATCTTCATCACGACGATTCCAGCGTTCGTCACCGGTCTTGCGGCATTGATTCGAACCCATCGGGCCGCCGCCGTGCTGGCGATCCTCTCGGGGCTGTCGTCACTGGTCTGCAGTCGATGGCTCTTCGTGGAAACCAAGCCCATCAAGCTGAGCGTGATGCTTCCGCTCGATACAGTGCTGCACATCATTGGCTTCTTCTCGAAGCTCGTGGCCTTTGCCTCGATCCCGGTGGGGATCGCGCTGCTGGTAGGAGGCCTCTTGACCCTTCGGGCGGCCAGACGGACGCCCGTCGCGGACTGACTTCGGTTCGCAGGCCGGCTGCGGTTCGGCGTCTGATTCCAGCGCGGACGCTAGCCGGCCGATGCTGCCCGGGTGTGCGGCCTTGCACAGTGCTGCGCGTTGCTGGGAGCTGGCCTCTGGCCAAGGACCAGCCGCCCAAATTTTTACTACGTATATAGTGTGAGGTGTCGTACACTGAGTACGCAGTAATTTGTGGCGAGCGGAGGACTAACGCATGCTGAGAAGGTACTTGCTGTCGATCGGGGCGTCCCCGTGTTGGTTGGGCATCATCCTCGTCTCATTCGGCTGCAAGGGGGCTGGCTCGGTAGGGGGAGTGCATCCGGAGGAGGACGCCCTCTCGACAGGGAAGCCCGAGGTCGCTTGGGTGCTGCCCGAAGCCGGCGCAGTCTCGCCGCATCCTTACGACGGTGGAGGAGGGGGGATTCCCGTCCCCGACGGTGGCTGTCAGCCGATCTCGAGTTGCACCGTCGGAGCCTGGCAGTACTGCGGTGTCATCGGCGATGGTTGTTCTGGCAGCCTCGACTGCGGAGCCTGCTCGCCTGGTGTCGAGTGCATCGGCGGGCTGTGCGGAGGCAGTCCCGCCTACGCAGGTGGTGTGCTGACCTCTTGCACCGTGACCGGTGGCCAGTACTGCGGGGTCGTCGGCAACGGCGCGGGCGGCACGCTGACGTGTGGTGATTGTCCGGATGGTTGGACCTGCGAGCATGGTCTTTGTGTCGGCGGCCCGGGTGTCTGCGCATCCGCTGTTTGTGGCGCCGGCGAGCACAAGTATTGCGGCATCATCGGCGATGGCTGTGGGCAAGCCAAGGACTGCGGCCCTTGCGCCGCCGATCAGGTTTGCAGCGCCAACCAATGCGTCCCGGCTGGCGTGTGCACGCCGACCACGTGCGGCCCGATCGGTGGCCAGTACTGCGGGGGGCCCATCGGCGACGGCTGCGGTGGATCCATCACCTGTGGTGACTGCAGCCAAGCAGGTTGGGTATGTGAGAACCATCAGTGCAAGGGCGGCGCGACGTGCTTGAAGCTGACCTGCGGCGCAGGTCCCGGGAAGTACTGCGGGACTATCGGCGACGGGTGCGGAGGCAGCGCCGAGTGTGGAGAGTGCGTCGCCGGCGAGGTCTGCAAGGACCACCTGTGCATGCCGACGACCTGTACCAAGCTCACGTGCAATCCCACCGGTGGGCAGTATTGCGGAGGCGAGCTCGGCGACGGCTGCGGCGGCAAGCTCGATTGCAGCGCCCCTTGCCCGGCGGGCTGGGTCTGCAAGGACCACCGGTGCGTGGGCGATGACACCTGCGCACGGCTCACGAGCTGTGGCAACGGCACCGCCTTCAAGTATTGCGGGACCATCGGCGACGGGTGCGGCGGCAGCATCGTGTGCGGTAACGAGTGCGACCCGGGCCAAGTCTGCGACACCGCGACTGGCCTTTGCAAAGGCGACCCGAGCTGCACGCCCATCGCGTGCGACAACGGCACGCTCTTCGACTACTGCGGCGACATCGGCGACGGCTGCGGCGGCACGCTTCACTGCGGGAGCGCCTGCGGGCCGAACCAAGTCTGCGACACCAGTACGGGACTTTGCAGAGGCAACGAGGCCTGTGCGCCGGTGTCCTGCCGAAACGGCACGGACTTCAACTACTGCGGCGACAATGGTGACGGCTGCGGTGGCGTGCTCAGTTGTGGAGACGACTGTGGCGCGAATCAGGTCTGCGGGTCGGACGGCGTCTGCAAGGGAGACTCCACCTGCATCGTGAAGTCGTGCGACAACGGGACGTCGTTTGGCTACTGCGGTCTGATCGGCGATGGCTGCGGCGGCAGACTCAACTGCGCTTGCACGGCCAAGCAGGTCTGCGGGAGCGACGGCCTGTGCAAGGGCGACGCCTCGTGCATGCCCATCAGTTGTGACAACGGCACCGACTTCCGGTACTGCGGCGTGGTGGGTGACAACTGTGGTGGATCTCTCGTATGCCCGGTCGCGTGCGGCGCGGGCAAGGTCTGCGACACCAAGGCGGGCCTCTGCAAAGGCGATGAGACCTGCCCCCCCAAGACTTGCGACAACGGCACCGACTTCAAGTACTGCGGCACCATCGGCGACGGGTGCGGTGGCAGCGTGGTCTGTCCCGAGTCGAGTTGCGGCGCGGGCAAGGTTTGCGACACGCTGACGCACGTCTGCAAGGGAGACACGACCTGTATCCCCAAGACCTGCGAGAACGGAACGGACTTCAAGTATTGCGGGACCGTTGGCGACGGGTGTGGCGGCAGCGTGGTCTGTCCCGAGTCGAGCTGCGGCGCTGGCAAGATCTGTGACGCCGAGGCGCATCTGTGCAAGGGCGACAGCACCTGCGTGCCCAGGACCTCGTGCGACAACGGCACCGACTTCAAGTATTGCGGCGCGATCGGTGATGGCTGTGGTGGTAGCCTCGACTGCCCGGCCAGCGGCTGTGCCTCGGACCAGGTCTGTGATGCGAGCACGCGCCTTTGCAAGGGCGACACGAGCTGCACGCCCAAGGCCTGCGAGAACGGCACTCCCTTCCGATACTGCGGGACCATCGGCGACGGCTGTGGGGGTAGCTTGGTCTGCGACGGGGCCGATTGCGGCGACAAGCAGGTCTGCGACAGCGACGCCAGCCAGTGCAAGGGCGATGCGTCCTGCGTTCCTCTGACGTGCAAGCTGGCGAGCGGCGCCCAGTATTGCGGCGGCACCGTCGGCGATGGCTGCGGCGGAACGATCACCTGCAACGACCCGTGCCCCGCTGGCACCGTTTGTACCGACCACGCTTGCGTATGCAATGGCGGTCTCGTCTGCCAGGTCGCTCGCTGCGACGCCGGCTCGACCACCGTCACCGGGAAGGTCTACGACCCGGCGGGCTTGAACCCCATCTACAACGTCATGGTTTACATCCCGAACACGGACCTCGACGAGATAACCCACGGGGCGACGTGCGACCAGTGCGGAACGGCGTCCGGACAACCGATCTCCGCCACGCTGTCAGGCACCGACGGCAGCTTCACTCTGACCAACGTCCCGAGCGGCACCAACATTCCGATCGTCTTCCAGATTGGCAAGTGGCGCCGGCAGGCTCGGATCGACAAGGTGAATCCCTGCCAGGTGAACGCCCTGCCGGCGAGTCTCACACGGTTGCCGAAGAATCAGGGCGACGGCGATCCGAACACGGTCTCTCTGCCCAAGATCGCTCTCGCAGCCGGCTTGGCAGATCGACTGCAGTGCCTGCTCATGAGGATGGGCGTCAGCACGTCCGAGTTCACCAGCCCAGGGGGAACGGGCTCCGTCAGCATGTACCAGCAATCGCGAAACCCCGGTAGGTGTGTCGGCTTCGACGGCACCAGCACGACTTATCCCGATGCCACCAGAAATCTGTGGGACAGCCAGGCTCACCTGAACCAGTACGACATGGTCATCCTCAACTGCGCCGGCAGTATGAGCGCCACGGATCCCACCAGGAACAACACCTTCATCTCGCATCCTGGGGCGGTCGAGCGGATGCGGAGTTACGTGAACGCCGGTGGTCGTGTCTTCGTCGAGCACTACCACTGGTCGTGGATGCGCACTTTCACGGAATACCCTTCGGCCTATGGCGACGTTGCGAGCTGGACGCCGCAGAGTGGAAGCACGATCGGAAAGCAGCCTCGCGACACCCTCATCGATGTCTCATTTCCCAAAGGGGTCGCCTTCTCCGAGTGGCTGTTCAACGTAGGCGCGTCGACCACCAGCGGTGTCCTCACCATCTCGAAGGACGTCAAGCCCACGGCAGTCGATGCCATCAGCCCAGCCCAGCGTTGGATCTACGAGCCGTCCGATGCCGGCAACCCCACCGGCAGTGCGACGTACACGCACTACCTCAGCTTCAACGCACCCGTCAACGAGGTCCCCGCAAACCAGTGCGGCCGCTTCGTCTACACCGGGCTACACGTGACCGACACCGCGTCGGATCCCGGGGACAACATCAGCACCGGAAACACCACGTTCCCGGCCTGCTGCGCTGCCGGGCAGTTGACCCCGCAAGAGAAGGCCCTGGAGTTCATGATCTTCGACCTCTCGTCCTGCATCAGCAGCATCGAGCTGCCGCCACCGCCGGTGCAGACCATTCCCCCGCCGTTGGCACCACCGCCACCAGCGCCCGCGCCGCCGCCACCACCGCCACCGGCTCCGCCTGCTCCATCTCCACCGGCCGCGCCCGCGCCGCCGCCACCGGGGGCGCCGCCGCCGCTCGCGCCGCCATCGCCGCCTCCACCGCCGCCGCCACCGGCGCCTCCGCCACCACCGCCGCCGGCGACCTCACCGCCAGCCCCGCCGTCTCCACCTGCGCCGCCACCACCGCTGGCGCCGCCACCCTTGGTGCCGCCTACGCCTCCGCCACCACCGCCACCCGGCCAAGTGGCCCCACCGCCGCCACCGCCGCCGCCACCACCGCCGCCGCCTATCACCATCTTCTAGGCCAGGCGCGGCCGAGCCCGGCCATCCTGCGGAAGCTACCCGAGCTTCTGCAGGACCGCCTGGAGCTTCGTCCGCACTTTCTGCGCCAGCGCAAGCATGGCCGGTGAATCGTGGCTGGCCATTGCTTGCTGGGGATCCACGGTGGAAACGACCGCCCGCCCGTCGTCGGCTTCGCAGATCGCGACGTTGCAGGGAAGCATCACGCCCACGCCGAGGTCGTTCGACAGCGCCTCGAGCGCCAGGTGCGGATTGCACGCGCCCAGGATGCGGTAGCGCCGGAAGTCGGCTCCAATCTTCTTCTTCAGCGTATCTTGCATGTCGATTTCGGTGATGATCCCGAAGCCCTCGCTCTTGAGGATCTCCGGTAGTCGCGCCAGCGCCTCGTCGTAACGCAGATCGGTCAGACGTTGCAGTCCGATGGTTGCCATGTCGTGCCCTCCGACGGTTAGAGCCTCGTCATGGACGGAGGGTTCCCGTCAGGGGCTCGGCCGCCGGGGCTACTTGCCGCGCAGCTTGTCGAGCCCGGCAAACGGATTGTTGAACGGGCGGTTCTGGGGCGGCGGGGCAGCGGGGCCACGCGGTCCCTTGCCGAATCCGCCCGGGCGACCGCCACGGTCGTTTCGCTCTTGCCTGTCTTGGCCGGCCGGCCGCGGACCACGGGCTACGTCGGCGTTCGAGCCGGATCGCATGGACAGGGCGATCTGTTGCTTGTCGAGCTTGACCTCGAGCACGCGCACGCTGACCCGATCGCCGGGGCTCACCACTTCGCGTGGGTCCTTCACGAATCGGTCGGCGAGCTGGGAGATGTGAACCAGCCCGTCCTGGTGGACGCCAATGTCCACGAACGCGCCGAAGTTGGTCACGTTGGTCACGATGCCGGGGCAGACCATGCCGGGCTGGAGGTCTTGCAGGGTGTGGATATCCTGACGGTACGAGAACGGGACGAAGCTCTCGCGTGGATCGCGGCCGGGCTTCTCGAGCTCCTTGACCACGTCGGCGAAGGTGAATGCACCGAGCTCCTGCTGCAGCTCCTTCGATGCCTTGACCGACTGCACACCGGCACCCAGCAATCCGGCGACCGGCACACCGAGCCGAGCCGCCAGGCGCTCGAGCGACGAGTAGCGTTCGGGGTGCACGCCGGTGTTGTCGAGGGGATGTTCCGCCTCGGGGATGCGAAGGAAGCCCGCTGCCTGCTCGAACACCTTGGCCGAGAAGCGCGGCACTTCGAGCAGGTCCTGGCGCGACTTGAACAGCCCCTTCTTGCCGCGGTAGTCGACGATAGCCTTGGCCAGCGCGGGCCCGATGCCGGACACGTGCGCGAGCAAGAGGTGCGAGGCGGTGTTCAGGTTGACGCCCACCTGGTTCACGCAGGAGTCCACCACGGCGTCGAGGCTCTTCTGCAGCGCGGTCGGCGAAACGTCGTGCTGGTATTGCCCGACGCCGATGCTCTTCGGATCGACCTTCACCAGCTCGGCGAGGGGATCCTGCAGACGCCGCGCGATGGAGATGGCGCCGCGGACCGTGACGTCGAGATCGGGGAACTCGTCCCGGGCCACGTCGCTGGCGCTGTACACGCTGGCGCCGGCCTCGCTGACCATGACCACCGGAACGTTCAGCCCAGCGTTCGACAGGGCCTCGCGCACGACGGCCTCGGCCTCGCGTCCGGCGGTGCCGTTCCCGACCGCGACGGCGCGGATGCCGCCTTTCTTGACCAACTCGGCCAGGATGGACGAGCTGCCGGTCCGGCCGCCCGCGGACTCGAGGTGCATGACCGTGCTGCCCACGTACTTGCCGGAGTCGTCGACCACGGCGATCTTGCAGCCGGTGCGCAGGCCGGGATCCACGCCTAGCACGGCCTTGGGGCCGAACGGCGCCGACAAGAGCAGCTTGCGCACGTTCTCGGCGAAGACCTTGATGGCCGCCTCGTCGGCGACCTCGCGCAGCGCCTTGTGGACCTCGTTCTCGATGGCCGGCACCACGTGCGCGCGCAATGCGAAGCGCGCGGCCTTCTTCAAGAGCGGCGCACCAGCGAAGTCCGGCTTGCTGCAAGCTGCGGCCTCGAAGACACCGAGCAGCTGCTCGGCCAGAGGATCCACCGGCGTGGTCGGCCGCTTGCCCTCGGTCTCGGGCGGCGCGGGAGGCGTGGCCCCCCCGAGATGCAGACTCAGCTCCTCCTCCATCCACCCCCGTCGCATGGCCAGGTAGCGGTGCGAGTTCTCGGGCTTCATCAGCTCCTTCACCGGCTCTTCGTAACTGAAGTAGTTCTCGAACTTGCTTGGCGACTTCGCCTTCTCGCCCTTGGCGGTCTTGGCCAAGCCCTCGTCCATGTAGCGCGAGCGCGTGGTGGTGCGCAGGTCGGCGTTCTCGGACAGCCGCTCGATGATGATCTCGACCGCGCCCGCCAACGCGGCGTCCGCATCGGGGACCTTCTTCTCTTCGCTGATGAACGCGCTCGCGCGCCCGTCGGGCGTCTCGCCGGCTGCCGGCGTGGCCAAGCCGTGTCCGCAGTCCCACAACCAATCGGCCAGCGGCTCGAGTCCCGCCTCGCGCGCGATGACCGCCTTGGTCTTGCGCTTTTGCTTGTACGGCAGGTACAGGTCTTCCAGCGCGGGCAGGTCGTAGGTGCCCTGGATCTTCGCCTTCAGCTCGTCGGTGAGCTTGCCCTGCCGCTCGATCTCTCCCAGGATGAACGTCTGCCGCTTGCAGATGCTGTCCCACGTCTCCTTACCGTCGATGACGGCGCGGATGGCCACCTCGTCGAGCGCCCCGGTCTGCTCCTTGCGGTAACGCGCGATGAAGGGGACCGTTGCGCCTTCGTCGGCCAGGCGCAGAACCGCCGCCATGCCAGGGACGGGAATCTGGGGATGTGTTGCCGCGAGCCAGGATTCGAAGGTGACCTCTGCCATGGCCAGGCAAGCTACTTAAAACCATTTCGCGATCCAGCCTTGATTTCAGTCGTCGCTTCGGCATCGCGAACGCTGGCATGATTTTCGTCGGTTGCATGTCAAAATGCCGACCTCCGATGTCTCGTTCCTTGCACGTCGACCTGACCGCCTCGCTCCTGCGTGAGCTCTCCGATACCTGGCGCGAGTTCAACGCCAACCATTTTCGCGGCCGGCTTCGCGCGCCGGTGCTCGCGCTGTCCGACGTGGGAAACCGGTTGGGGCAGTGGGATCCGTCGACGCGAACGTTGTCCATCGACCGCACGCTGGTCTTCGAGAAGCCGTGGAGCGTGGTGCGCGAAGTCCTCAAGCACGAGGTGGCGCATCAGTTCGTCGACGAGATCCTGCACATCCACGACCAGACGGCCCATGGTCCTGCGTTCGAAGGCGTCTGCCAGCGCTTCGGCATCGACGCCCGCGCCACGGGATTGCCGGCACGGCCCGAGGGCGACTCGGGGGGCAGCCCGGTGCTGCGCCGGATCGCGCGTCTGCTCGCGCTGGCGGAGAGCCCGAACGTGCACGAGGCCGAGGCGGCCATGAAGACGGCGCAGCGGCTGATGCTCAAACACAACATCGACGAGAAGGTCGCGGCTGCCAGGGAGGGATACGCCTTCGTACAGCTCGGGGTGCCGCGCATGCGCGTGGACGCCGCCGAGCACGTGCTGGCGGGAATCCTGAGCAGTCACTTCTTCGTGCAGGCGATCTGGGTGCCGTCGTACCTGGCGCGCGAAGGCCGCACCGGGCGCGTGCTCGAGCTGTGCGGAACGCTGTCGAACCTCGAGGTCGCCTCGTACGTCCACGGCTTCCTGCTCGGGACCGGGGAACGCCTGTGGCAAGAGCACAAGCGCGCCCATCGCATCGAGAGCGACAAAGAGCGCCGTCGTTTTCTGGTCGGCGTGATGACGGGATTTCACGACAAGCTCAAGGTCGGCGTGAAAGAGAACCAGCGCGAGGGGCTGGTCTGGGTCGGCGACGCCGGTCTGGAGGCCTATTTGGATCAGCGCTATCCCCGCCGCAGCGGGGGGGCGGGCATCGGCGTCCGTCTGACCGAGGCTTACCACCAGGGCCGTGAGGCGGGCCGCAAGATCGTCCTGCACAAGCCGGTGAGCGAGGCCCAGGCGCGCGGGCGCTTGCTCGGCCCCACGCGATGAGTCCTCGGGATTGACGAGGCGCTCCATCGGGGCGGTCGTGCCCGCGAGCGATGGACTCCGGGGACGTATCGTGATCTATTATGCCGCCATGATCCCTCGAACTTCCTTGCGCTACGTATCCCTTTTTGTGATGACGGTGTTTCTGGCTTGGTCGGGCGTAGGCACCCGGCCGTTCTCGTCGGTGGCTTTCGCCGCCACGAAGAAGGTGAAGAAGGAGAAGAAGGAGAAGCAGGACCCGCGCGAGATGCAGGCCCGCGAGGCCTTCGCGGCCGGGAACTACAAGGACGCCGTGGAGCTGTACACCAAGCTGTACGCCGAGAAGTTGCACCCGACGTATCTGCGCAACATCGGTCGTTGCTACCAGAACTTGGACGAGCGCGACCGCGCGATCTCCAGCTTCCGCGAGTACCTGCGCAAGGCCAAGGATCTGCCGGCCGACGAGCGTGCGGAGGTGGAGGGCTACATCAAGGAGCTGGAGGATGCCAAGCAAAGGGCCGCCGCTGCCGCCGCTGCCGCCGAGGCCGAGAAGGCCAAGCCGCTGCCGTTGCCGCCACCGCCTCCTCCACAGCAGCAGATCACCGTCGTTCAGCCGCAGCCTGTGCCGCCGCCCGAGGAGCCCGATCCTTTCTACACCAAGGGCTGGTTCTGGGGCGTCGTCGCTGGCGTGGTCGCGGTGGGCGTGGTGGGCACGCTGGCCGCGACTGGAACGTTCAATTCGAAGACCTCGGTGGCGTGTCCGGACGGCGCCACGTGCCGGGGAAACTAAGGCCTTTCGAACCTCGCCTATCCAAGGAGAAATCACGATGCATCGACTAGTCGCACCGCTTGGCCGCTTCCTGCTGGCCCTGGCCGCCTTGACCACGTTCGCCAGCTTGTCCTCTTGTTCGGAGTCGGATGACCGCCCGCTCGTGCTCGTGCAGAGCCCGGTCGCACCGGGGACGTCGCCGGCCAGCGTGGGGCGCGTGGACGTCAAGGTCACGCTGCCCAATGGCCAAGTGGTCGTTCAATCCTTCACCGGTGAGGAGGCCGCGAAGGGAAACCTCGGAATCTACCTGCCCGGTGGAACCTCGGGGTCGGTCGCCGTCGAGGTGGTCGTCTACGACACGGCCGGCAACCCCATCGCGACCAGCCCGGCCGTCAGTGTTACGGTTTCCCCCGGAAAGGCACAGCCCACGTCGGTGTGGTCGTCCGGTGGCGACGCGTCCGTCGATTCCAACGTGTCCGAGCCCGACGGTCCGGTCGCGGGGCTCGACGCCGGGATCGATGGCCCGCATGGCGCTGACGTGCTTTTGCCGGGTGAGGTCGGCATCGACGTCGGTGCAACCGGGGCGGACGCGCGCGCTGACGTGCTCCTGCCCGATGCTCCGCTCGGCTCCGATGCGCCAGTGTCCCCAGACGTCGTCCTGCCGGTGGATCTGACCGTCGATCTGGAGCCTGCTTCACCCGATGTCGGCACCGACACCGCGACCGCGATCCCGGTTTGGCGCCAGGCCGAGAACGTCGAGAAGGATCAGCTGAGCAAGTCCTCCTACCCGGTCGTCGCCGTGGATCGCAGCAGCCAGGACGTCTATGTCGCCTGGGAGGAACCCGCGACGCTGAAGGTGAAGCGGTTCAACTACGAGACGCAGTCCTGGGAGGCGACCAAGACACTCGAAGGCCGCGGCACCGGCAGCGGCCTCTCGCTCGGCGTGGACGGGAAGGGCAACGTGATCGCGGTCTGGAGCAGAAGCAGCAACACCGACAGCGACGAGACGGTCTATGGCGTATGGAGCTCCACCAGCGCGGATGGCGTGAGCTGGAGTCCGCCTTACCACATCAATACCGGGAACACCTGGGCGGTGAACTTGGCGGTGGCGCCCAACGGGACCGCCCGCGTCGTCTACTCGATGCGAACCACGACCAACGTCGATCCTCTGTACAGCGCCTACTACGACGGGGTTGGCTGGACGAACAACCCGACGCCGATCCACGACCCGCAGAACCCCTACGGGTTCAATCCTCGCCTGGTGGTCGATGCGTCGGGGGATGGCTACCTGCTCTTCGACATGGACGATAGCGAGGGCTACACCAGCGTAGGTGCCGCGATCCTGACCGGAAAGACGGGTGTCTCGACGCCGGTCATTCTCGATGGGCTCACGACCGCCGGGGTCTACTACCGGGACATCGTGCTCAACAAGAAGGGAACCGTCGTCGCGGTGTGGGGCGAGTACGGAAACTCGAACACGACGCTCAAGTCGAAGACCTACAATCCGACCAATGGGTGGGCGACCAGCGCCAGCACCATCGGGGCGGTCGAATCCGCCTATTCGCTCGTCGCCGCGCTGGACGAGAGCGACAACATGACCTTGGCGTGGCAGCAGCGCCTTGCCAGCGGGCGCTACAACACGCTGAGTCTCCGCGGAAAGGTCAACGGTGCGTGGGGAGAGATCACCCCGCTCGAGACCGACAATACCGCCGGCGACCTGACGAAGGAGGACTCCGCGCCTCAGCTCGCGGTCGATGGCAGCGGCAACGTGCTGGTCGTGTGGCGCAAGGAGATCGACGGGCCCGACAGCGACAACAGCTCCAACGCTACCAGGACCTATGCCATCTATGGCAGCGCCTTCCGCAACGGAGAGTGGCAGACGCCGGTGTCGATCTATCAGAAGACCAGCGTCGTGAGCATGTGGCCGAGCCTCGCCGTCTCGGACCAGGGGTTCGGCGCGGTCGCCTTCTTCGCGTGGTCCAACACCTCCACGGATCCCGACCTCAACAACACGATGGTCGGCTTCTACCGCTAGGGCCCGCGATTCAAGGGAGCGGCGGCCCGCCGTCATGAGGTCGCCGCGTCCGCCCAGCGCACCCCAAGACTCTGTGACTTGCAGCGTTGATCTTCCTCGAGGATCGCTCCTCGGAAGTAGCAGCGGTGAGTTGCGCTTTTGTGGGACCGCAGTAAAAATACCGCGTTCGGCGAATACGTGTTGTGCGGGCTGCGTCTGTATCAGCACGTACCCCGGCCGAGACTATGGGCCCGGTCATCCGTACAAGGAGAGTTCACAGATGAGGATCAAACACAAAGTAGGTCTTGCGTCCGTTCTAGCGCTGACCCTTGCTGCTTGTGGCAGCAACGAATCCAACGAAGATGCGGGGACCTACGTCCCCCCGGGCCCCG
>CAZYFU010000149.1:0-13978 GCA_964647025.1 uncultured Myxococcales bacterium
CGCTTTGAGCGGCTCACTCCGCGAAAGCCCCCGGCTTTGCCGGGGGATGCGTTACACCGCGAGCCAGGCCGCCAGGAACTGCGGCGGCAGAGGGCGCGTCAGACCAGTCTTTCCTGCAGCCATGGAGGTGGCAGCCACCTACGAAGAGTGCCATCGCAACCAGGGTGGAGGCCAGAGAGTGACCTGGAGGCGGTAGGGCGTTCCGGGCTATTCGCGGGTTCGCCAGCACGTTCCGGGCGGGCCATTGACGTGGTACGGTGGTGGCGCCCACCGTCGATTGACCCTTCGCAGCTATGGCCTTTACCGGAACGCCTCGTTTTCGCCCCATCAGACTCCTCGGCAGTGGAGGAATGGGAAGCGTGTACCTGGTCTACGACAAGGACCTGGACACCAAGGTCGCGCTGAAGACGCTCAGTCTGTCGAGCGGCCTCGAGCTCTATCGCTTCAAGCGAGAGTTCCGCTTCTTCGCGAACCTGCGCCACAGCAACCTCGTGACCCTGCACGAGCTGACGGCCGAGGACGCCCAGTGCTTCTTCACCATGGAGTACGTGCAAGGCGTGCCGTTCGACCGCTACGTGCACGCGTCCAATCCGGGCGGCTCGGCCGTGGAACGGCTGCGGTCGGCGGTGAGGCAGCTCTGTTCCGGCGTGCAGGCGATTCACGATGTCGGCTGCATCCATCGCGACCTCAAGCCGTCGAACGTGCTGGTGACCGATCATGGCCGCGTGGTGATCCTGGACTTCGGTCTGGCCAAACGGACCGACAGCCAGTCGCTCTCGGGCGGTGGGTTGTCGGGAACACCCACGTACATGGCGCCCGAGCAGGCGCTGGAGGCGAAGGTCGATCCTCCGTCGGATTGGTACGCCGTGGGCACCATGCTGTACGAGGCGCTGGCTGGTCGTTGTCCGTTTTCCGGCGGCGCCTTGGAGATCTTGATGGAGAAGCAGTCGGTGGATCCTCCACCGCCTTCCGCTATCAATCCCAACGCGGATCCCGAGTTGAGCGCGCTGTGCATGCGACTCGTCGAGCGCGATCCTCGCAAGCGCCCGAGCGGGCCGGAGATCTTGCGGCAGCTCGGGGGCGAGCGCGCCGTCTCCGTGCTGGCACAGACGGGGACCCACAACATCGTCGGGCCCTCGTCCCGCCGCGTGATCGGCCGCGAGCTCGAGATCGGCTTGCTCAAGCGCGCCTACACCGAGATGAGCCATGGAAGGCTCGGGGTGGTCATCGTCGAAGGGACCTCGGGCATCGGCAAGACCAGCCTGGTCGAGAGCTTCCTGGCCCACGAGCTGCCGACCAGCCCGGCATCGCTCGTGCCGCTGGTGCTGCGCGGTCGCTGCCACGAGCGCGAAACCTTGCCGTTCAAGGCTTTCGACAGCGTCGTCGACACCTTGACCGATCGCTTGCTCAAGTTGCACGAGGATGATCAGGCCTACGTGCTCCCCGACGGGATCCAGCACCTTTCCGAGATCTTCCCCGTGCTCCACCGGCTCAAGCTCATCGCCGACGATCGCTACCAGGTGGCTCCGCTGTGCGATGGAAAGGAGCTGCGCAACCAGGCCTTCATCGCATTTCGCGACCTGCTCGTGCGCATGGCCAGGATCCGTCCGGTCGTCATCTTCATCGATGACCTCCAGTGGGCCGACCTGGATAGCTTCTCGCTCTTGCGCGCGGTCATGCAACAGCCGGGCGCGCCCGGGTTGCTGCTCATTTTGAACCGGCGCCCGTCCTCCGATGGAACGCTTGGGGTCACGAAGTCCATGTTGCGCGAGATCGACGCGCAGGCCGGCGTGACGAAGACCGTGTTGGGGCCGCTGGCCGACGAACAGATCGAGGCGTTGGCGCACGAGCTTCTGGAATCGAGCGCGCTGCCGGACCTCATACGGAAGCAGATCGCCGAGACCATCGTGGGGGAGGCCGGAGGCAATCCGTTCTTCGTGGTCGAGCTGGTGCAGCACTTCGAGTCGCTGGTCTCTGCCGGGGGGCAGTTGTCCTCGCACTTCGAAGCGGGTGAGCGCCACCTGGACCACATGATCCTGAAGCGGGTGGCGGGGCTTCCCGACGAGAGCAGGCGTCTTCTCGAGATCGTGGCGATGGCCGCGGATCCGTTGCCGCAGCAGACGCTGGCGGCGGCACTCGGCGTCCCGTTCGGCTCCGAGGAATGGGAGCACGGCATCACCGCCTTGGTGGATGCGCGCCTGGCCAGCCGCGGAGGGCGACGCGGCGAGGACACGGTGATCGCGTACCACGACCGGATTCGCGAGGCCGTCGCGCACAGCCTCGACGAGCCGAAGGTCAGGCAACTGCACCGCCGGCTGGCCGAGGCGGTCGAGGCGTGGGATCAGTCGCGCACGGATCGCTTGGCGCGCTACTGGCTGGTGGCCGACGATCACGAGCGGGCCAAACGCTACGCCAACGCTGCGGCCGACGAGGCCCGGAACAAGTTGGCGTTCGACCGTGCCGCCGAGTTCTACGAGACGGCCGTGGCGCTCGAGACCGACGCCAGCCTCAGGATCGATCTGTTGCGGGCGCTCGGCGAATGTCGCGCCAGCAACGGCGACACCAGCATGGCTGCCGAGGCATACCAGCGCGCGGCCGGGCTCGGCGACCGGACCCAGTCCACGCTGTTTCACCACCTGGCGGCGGAACAGCTGCTTCGCGGCGGTCAGATCGCGCGTGGGCTCGAGGTGCTGTCGAACGTGCTCAAGGAAGCGGGGCTGCGCTTGCCACGCGACGGGCGTGGCGTCTTCTTCCGGGTTGCGGTCCGTCTGGTTTGGCTGCGTATCCGGGGCACGAAGTTCGCGGCACGCCCGGTGTCTTCGATCTCGGCCAAGGACCAGCACCTGCTCGACGTGTTGTGGTCGGTGAACACCGGCCTCGGCGTGGTGGACATCCTGCACGCGGATGACTTCTTGTTGCGCTTCATCCTGCTCGCGCTCAAGACCGGCGACAGCCTGCGTGTGGCCAAGGGCCTGTGCATGCTGGCGGGACAGATCGCCGCCATCGGCAAGTCGAACTTTCCGTTCTCGAAGCGGCTGCTCTCGCAGGCCGAAGCGATCGCGGCCAAGTCGGACGATCCAGGGGCCCACGGGCTCGCCCGCATGTGCAAGGGCGTGGTTCACTACTTCAACGGGGAATGGGCGGCTGCCCGGAAGGAGCTGTTCTCGGTCGAGCAGCACTTCATGACCAACTGCCACGGCATGAGCTGGGAGCTGGCCACCACCCGCATTTTCGGTTGCTACTCACTGCGCATGGGCGGCCGCCTGAAAGAGCTGTGCGAGCGCTTCGACCGCTACACGGCCGACGCCGACCGCACCGGCGACCGCTATCTGGCCACCAACCTGCGCTCGTACCATACGATTGTGTGGTTGATTCGCGACGACCTCGAGCGGGCGGCGAAGGACATCGAAGGACTGCTCGACGCTTGGCCCGGGGACCGCTACCAGTTCCAGCATTTCACCCACCTGTTCGCGCGCGCGGAGCAGGCGCTGTACGCTGGCACGCCGGAGCACGCCTACCGGGCCATCATCGAGGAGAACCCCAGGGTCCGCCGGTCGGCGATGCTCAAGATCAGCGCCATCCGGCTGGAGCACGCCTGGGTGAGCGCGCGCGTGGCGTTGGCGGTGGCGTCGCGACTGCCCGAGGGCCGGCGCGCGCCCTATCTCGACCACGCCCGCAGGAACATCCAGTTCCTGCGTAACTCCGACCATGACACCGGCCTCGCCATGGGCATGACGGCCGAGGCTGGCGTGGACTGGCTGTCACCTGGCGCGGATCGGACGAAGGCGCTCGCGGATCTGGGGAAGGCCATCGTGCTGGCCGAGAAGGCGGGGGCAGGGCTGCTGGCCGAATCGGCCCGTCGTTGGCTGGGCGAGCACACGGGCGGAGAGCGCGGTGAAGAGCTGCGCGCGAGGTCGGATTCGTGGATGGCCGATCAGGGCGTGAAGAACCCAATCCGACTGGCCGAGATGGTGGCGCCGGGGTTCCTGGCCTCCTGAACCGGCGCGAGCGACCGGGCATGCACGTCTGCCGTTCCCGGATTACGCTTGGGCAGCAAGCTCGTCCCCAACAACCGACCCGATGGAGTCACGCATGGCCAGGACACCACCCCCACATCTGCTCGATCCGCCCGCGACGCCACCCGAGGCGTGGGAGCCGTTGATCCGTGTGGCGCGCCGAGCTTGGCGCCCCCTCGAGAAGTTTCTGCACATCGAAGCGGCGAGCGGCATTCTCTTGCTGGTGGCTGCGACAATCGCCCTGGCCTGGGCGAACTCGCCCTGGCGGGAGAGCTACACCCAGCTCTGGCAACTCACGCTCGGCGTACGCCTGGGAGATCTCGTTCTCGAGCGCTCGTTGGCATGGATCGTCAACGACATCCTGATGACCATCTTCTTCTTCGTGGTCGGCCTCGAAATCCGCCGCGAGATCCACAACGGCGAGCTGTCTGACTGGCGCCGAGCCGTCCTGCCGGCCACCGCCGCGCTGGGCGGGATGGTGGCGCCAGCCCTGCTCTACTTGCTGCTTGCCGGCGCGCCCGATGTGCGGTCGGGCTGGGGGGTACCCATGGCGACCGACATCGCGTTCGCCGTCGGGATTCTGACGTTGCTGGGAAGGCGGGTGCCAGCGTCCCTGCGGGTCCTGCTGCTCGCCATCGCCGTCATCGACGACCTTGGGGCGATCCTGGTCATCGCGTTCTTCTATTCGTCGGGTATCTCGCTGGCGGGCCTGGGGCTCGCCGCCGCGGGCGTGCTTCTGATCCTGGTCATGCAGCGTCTCGGCGCACGCAGCAAGGTCGGCTACATCGTTCCGGCGGTGGTGGCGTGGGCGGGGATCTACTCCGCGGGCATCCACCCCACGCTCGCCGGCGTGCTGGTGGGCCTGCTCACCCCGGTCCGCGCCTGGCTCGGCCCAGCCGGACTGCAGACCGAGGTTCGGCGAGAGATCGAGCAACTCGCCTCCCTGCCGCCAGCCGACCGGTCGGGGCAGACGCTATCCCGTTCCCTGAGTCAGATCGATCTGGCTCGGCGCGAGGCGTTGTCCCCGGCCGAGAGCCTGATCGAATCGCTGCATCCCTGGGTGGCTTTCGGCATCATGCCCATCTTCGCGCTGGCCAACGCCGGCGTCTCGCTGACTGACACTTCTCTCGACGGATCCGCGGTCGCCATCATATCCGGCATCGGCGTCGGTCTGTTGCTCGGCAAGCCCATCGGCGTGCTACTCGCCATCGGCATCACGCTCCGCCTGGGCATCGGTCGACTGCCCGCGGGGCTGCGTTTCCCCCATCTACTCGTGCTGGGCATGGTGGCGGGCATCGGCTTCACGATGGCGCTCTTCATCGCCCAGCTGGCCTTCACGCAGCCGGCACAGCTGTCGGCCGCCAAGCTGGGCGTGCTCGGCGCAAGCGCTGCGGCCGCGACGCTCGCGCTCGTGCTCGGACGACTGCTGATAGCTGGCAGCCCTGACCGAGAAGGCGAGAGGACCGCAGACGAAGCCGAGAGCGCAGGACTCGAATGAGCGAGACTCTCGACTGGTTGCGCCTGGCCGGCGGCGCTGTCCTTCTCTATCTCGGGGCCGAGTGGTTCGTGGCCGGCGCGTCCGCGCTGGCCATCGCGATCCGCATTCCACAGATCATCATCGGGCTCACGGTCGTGGCCTACGGCACCTCGGCGCCGGAGGTCGTGGTGGGAATTCAGGCCGCGGTGGCTGGGCACGGTGATGTGGCGCTGGGCAACGTCATCGGTTCCAACATAGCGAACATAGGGCTTATCCTGGGTGTCACCGCGCTCATCCGACCGATTGCCGTCGGTCGTTCGCTGCGGCGCCGCGAGCTTCCCGTTCTCCTCTTCGGCACGCTGCTGGTGCCGCTGCTCTTGCTCGACGGTGTGGTCTCGGGCGTGGAGGGCGCTGGGCTGGTGGTGCTGGCGATGCTCTACACGGCCCTCATGATTCGTTCCGCCCGCAGGGCGTCCGGCCAGTCGCCGCAGCCGGTGGGCGAGGACTCCATCGAGCCGCTCGCGCAATTGGCGGGCAAAAGCAAGATCGCAGGCCCACTGCGGGTCGCGATCAAGGCCGCGCTTGGGCTCGGTATCCTGCTTCTCGGCGGCAGCTGGTTCATCGATGGCGCCGTCTCGCTCGCGCGCGGACTGGGAATCAGCGAGCGCGTGGTAGGGCTCACCATCGTGGCCATCGGCACCTCGCTGCCCGAGCTCGTCACCAGCGTGGTTGCCGCTCGACGCGGACACTCCGATCTCGCGCTCGGCAACGTGGTCGGCTCCAACATCTTCAACATCTTTCTGTGCTTGGGCCTCGCGGCACTGGTGAGGAGAATCGATGGGACGCTCGCTCGGCTCGGGATGGACGTCGCGGTCCTCGCGGTCCTGACCCTCCTCCTTGCCGTGTACGCCAGGGGGCAGCGTCACATCTCCCGCCGCGAGGGCGCTATCGCGCTGCTGGCCTACGTGAGCCTCATGGTCCTCACAGTCGCCCGAGGGTGACGGCCGTGTCTCTACAAGCGGGGCAGCCCTCCACACGCGCCGCCCCAGAGTGTTCCACCCTCGGTCAGCACGCCGGTGGTGCAGACGCACTTGCCGTCGGGGTTGAAGGTCCAGCAGCCCGTCGACGACAGATTCCTCTGCAGGGCGCTCTCGCATCCGGCGCGGCAGCTCGCAAAATCCGATGCGCCGACAGGATACTCCCTGGCTCCGACGCAGCTCCTGGCGGTGCCGATGATGCTGCACGAGAAGCCGGTGTTGAAGATCGCGGTCGCGGTGATGTCCGTGGTGACCCGCACGGTACACGGGCCAATGTCCTTGCAGCGCGGGCCGGCCCACCCCGCGAAGGCCGAGCCATTGGCCCAGGTTGGGGTGAGGGTCACCTCGGTGCCGTACTCGAACTCGCCCGAGCACGCCTCGCCGCACGAGATCTTGCCTGGGTCAGATGCGACCTTTCCTTCGCCGGTGCCCTCTAGCTTCACTACGAGGGTGAACCGCTTGAGCATGAACTTGGCGGTTATCGTGGTTGCCGCCGTGACGTTGACCGTGCACGGTCCGGTGCCCGTGCATCCGCTGTCGCTCCAACCCGAGAAGGTCGAGTTGTCGTCGGGCGTGGCGTTCAGGGTGATCGTGTCGCCGTACTCTAGACTGGCGGAGCAGACGGTGCCGCAGCTGATGCTCCCGTCGCTCGATTGCACGGTCCCGCTTCCGGTGCCCGTCTTTGTCACGCCCACCGTGTAGATGCCGGCGACGAATTCGGCGGTGACGGTCATGGCCGAGCTGACCGTGACGACGCACGGGCCGACGCCGCTGCATCCTCCGCCGGTCCATCCGACGAAGCTCGATCCTGTGTCCGCCGTCGCCGTGAGGGTGATGGTCGTGGAGGCGGGGACGTTGGCGCTGCACGTGGCGCCGCAAGCGATGCCGTAGAGGTCGGACGTGACCGTGCCAGCACCACTGCCCGTCTTGGCGACGCTCAATTGCACCCAAGGCAGCTCGAAGGTCGCGGTCACCGTGGAAGGCGCTGTCAAGGAGATGCTGCAGGGGCCAGTCCCCAGACAGCCGGCGCCGGACCAACCGGTGAACGTGGAGCCCGGGCCGGCGCTGGCCAAAACCGCGTACACCGCCGACGCGTCCGTGCGCGGGACGTTGAGGCTGCACGTGCCGGCGCTGCTGGCGCAGCTGAGGCCCAGGCCGGTTACCGTGCCGCTGCCGTTGCCGGCGAACAGCACCGTGACCGCGACGAAGTCACGTCCGATGCCGATGACGTTCGCGGCGGCGGACAGGCCAGACGAGGAGGTCGCGGTTACCGCCACCGCGGCTGGGCCGTACGTGGTTGGCGTGAAGACCAAGGTGAAGAAGCAGCTTCCTTGTCCCGCCAGACTCTTGCCGCCGCACGAATCGTTCGTGATGCGGAAGGCCGGGGAGGCGCTCGTGCCCACCGTGATGGTGCCGGCGTCCGCGGTGCCGATGTTTCTCAAGGTGAAGTCCGCCGACGCGGAGGTGCCGACGTCCACCTGTCGGAAGTCGACCGCCGACGGCGTCAGCAGCAGCTCGGCCTTCGTGCCCGCGCCGGCGCCGTTGAGGTGGAACGTCACGCCCGTCTCGCCCGCTGCTCCGACGGCTCCGTCCTGTTGCATGATGCCGGCGGTGGCCGGTGTGAAGGCGAGGGTCAGGGTGCAGGCTTCGTTCAACCCCAAGGTCACGCCCGTGCAACGGTCTTGGGTGATCACGAAACCCTTGCCGCCGGCCAAGGACACCACCAGCGGGGGGCTGGCGGCATCGCCGTCGTTGCTGATGGTGAGCGACTGCGTGGGGGACGTGGTGCCCGGCACCACCACGCCAAAGTCGAGCGAGAGGGGGCTCGCGGTCAGTCGGTGGCTGGTGACGGCGGCGTCTGGGCCGAGCCCGCCGGTACCGCTGCCGCCAGAGCCCGTTTGCGCGCCGCCACCGCCGCTGCTGGTGCCACCCGTGCCAGACTGGACGCCGCCGGCGCCGCTGTCGGGACTGGTGCCGCCGCTTCCGCCGGCTGGCGAGCCCGCGCCACCCGCGCCACCCGCGCCGCTCACGCCACCCGTGGCCGGCACGTCCTCATCTAGATCCACGGGGGAGACACTCGCGCGATCGGCGCCCATGTCGACGGTGCTCGTGTCCTTGGATGTGTCGAGCCCCGGGCCGCCGGTCGCATCGATCGCCGAGTCCAGGTGCGCGCCGTCCAGCGCGGCTGCGTCGATGCCGGCGTCATACGCGGCGCCGCCGAAGACGACCGGGATCTCCGTGGTCCGATTCCTGATGACGTCGCCCGAGCCCACGCCGGTCCCCAACACCGTCCCATCGGCCGCGAGCGCGCGCGCCGCGATCACCAGGGTTCCCTCGCCCGCGCCGATCTCGAGGATGGCATCGGTCGGCAACTTGATGTCGGCCTGGCTCGGTGCCTCGAACGTCGTCGACGACGTGGCACCACCCATGCGCAGATCGAGCGCGATGCTTCGAATGGGGGCGGCTTGGCTGACCGTCCCGGTGAGCTTCACCCTGACGAAGGTGCCGGTGCCATCGCCATCGCCACATCCCATGCTCCAGGCCAGGCCCGCCACGAGAACCAGTCTTTGCAGCAATGGTCGTCGCATTAGAAGACCTTCTTCGAGCCGAGCCCCGAGTCGGGAGCCCCGGTTTCGTTGTTCGCCCCGGCTGCGTAGATGCCGATGCCGGCGCCCACGAGCACCACGGCGGCGGCGGTCCAGACCCACCAGCGCTTGTACACCGGGACCGGCTCGGCTGGCGGGGTGGGCGCCGTCGTGAGATCGATCCGCGACACGGTCGGTGCCGCCTCCGCGGGATTCGCGGGTGGCGCTTCCGGTGATGGTAGCGGAGCGGCGCCTACCGGAACCTCAGCGGGTGCCGGAGCGGACGGGATCGGTGGGGGCGACGGCGGTGGTGCGGCCGCCTCCGCGGGGGCCGCTGGCACGACGGCTTTTTCGGCTTCGGCCTGCTTGGCCTTGAGGGCCGTCTCCAGCTCGTCGATTCTGCGTTGGACCTCGGCGCGGTTTTGCGCCTTGGGCTGCTCGCGCAGGTAGTTGCGATAGAACCGGATGGCCTCCTCGGCGTGGCCGAGCTGGCGTTCGCATTGACCCAGGTTGAACAGGAACACCGGATCCGAGTACAGGCGGTACGCCTCCTTGAACTCGCGCAGCGCCTCCGGAAACTCGTTCAGGTTGTAGTGCTTCTGTCCCGCCATGAAGCGGGCCTTCGCGGCATGTTTTGCGTCCTCTGGCTCGTTGCCGGCTCTGACTGATGGAGCACCCGTGCTCATCACCAGCGCGACGAGACCCGCCGCGAGCCAACGCCACCTACAGCTGCGAAGGAGACCATACTTTGTCATGCGTTCCTCACCCCTGGGATCAGAGCGCCATTTTATGGCCGGCCCGAGGTCGGGGATAGGAAAACCTGCGAGGCTACGCGTCCGTCCTCTTGATGTGGTAGGCCCCCCTGGGCAGCACCATCACCAAGAGTCCCAGCGCGACGGAGATCAGGCCGCCGGCCAAGCCCCACCAGACGCCGGCCAAGCCATGCCCGCGCCCAATCCCGATCCAATACGCGACGGGAAGGCCCAGCACGTAGTAGCCACAGAAGTTGAAGAACGCGGCGGGCTTGGTGCGACCCAAGCCTCGCAGGATCCCGCTCGCGACGACCTGGGTTCCGTCGAGCATCTGAAAGGCAGCCGCGATGGGCAGCACCTGGATGCACAGATCGAGCACCGCCGGCTCGGCGCCGTACAGACGCGGGATCTGGTGGCGCAGGAAGAAGAAGGCCGCAGCGAAGAGCGACATGACCCCTGCGCCGAGGAGCAGCGACAGCATCGCCGCCCGCCGCGCGCCGACCTCGTCGCCCGCGCCGATCAGGTTGCCCACCCGCACGCTGGCCGCGGTGGAGATGCCGAGCGGGAACATGAAGCTGAACGAGGTCAAGTTGAGGACGATGGCGTGGGCGCCGAGCGAGACCTGGCCCAGCCGACCCGACAGCAGGGTGGCGATCTGGAAGGCCCAGACCTCGAGGCCGAACTGTAGTCCGATGGGCAGGCCCAGCCATGCGATGCGCGCGATCCGGCCCGCCGCGAAGGATTCCCTGCCCCAGGGAACCCACGCTGCCCGGTGCAGCCCGAAGGCGAACAGGACGATCAGCAGGAGCACGGGCAGAAGCAACCTCACCACGCTGCCCGCGAGGCCCGCGCCTACGAGACCCATGGGGGAAACGCCCGGTCCGCCAAACACCAGCCACCACGTGAGGCCGCCGTTGATGGCATTCACCGCCACCACCACCCACAGGGCAGGGGCGACGATGCTTCGGGCGGCCAGGTACTGTCGCGCCAGCATGAACACCAGGAAGCCGAAGGCGGTCGGGGCCTGGACCACGACGAAGGTCCCTGCCAGGCGCGACAGTGCCTCGTCTTGCCCGAAGAGCGCCAGCATCGGCGTGGTGTAGAGCCAGAGCAGCGAGAGCGGAATCCCGAGCAGCAACGACAGCACCAGGCCGCGCTGGAAGGTGAGCCCCAAGGTCCGGCTGTCGCCCGCGCCATGGGCCTGGCTGAGGATGGGATCCGCGCCCAGCACCACGCCGGTGGCGACCAGGATCGTCCCCTGCATCCACACGTGTCCGAGCGACGCGGCGGCGAGGGCGGTGTTGCCTGCGCGTCCGACGATCATGGTCTCGACCACGCCGAGCAGCATCATCCCGACCTGCACCGCCATGAGCGGGAGCGACAGGCGAAGCAAGACGGCGAGCTCGGTCTTCCAACTCGAGGTCTGGGGGATGGCGGTCGGAAGTGGCATGCGTCGCTCGGAGGCAGCTTACTTAGCACACATGCCGGGCAGCTTCCGTGTTCCCGCCCCACAGCGCAGACGGCGCGCCCGGGTTGCGTTGCCGGTGTTACGGGGTGCTTGTGGCGGACCTGGGGGCGGCGTAGCCTTGCGCCATCATGCTTGCAGGCCGCGTGGTCTTGGTTTCACTTGCCTTCGTTCTTCTCGCGTGCGATGGCCGCACCGCCCTGCGCATCTCGCGTTGCTCGGCGGAAGGTGCGACCGAACCCTGCAAGACGGCCTGCGGCGATGGCGTTAGGACTTGTCGCAAGGGCGCGTGGTCCGGGTGCGAATCTCCATCCCGACGGCTGCCTTGCTCGAACGACTGCGGCGTCGGAACCCAGCTTTGCGAGGACAACCAGCCCAAGGGCATCTGCGAGGTGGAGCCGGTGCGCTTTCCTTGCAGCGACAACTGCGGGCAGGGCACGCGGCTGTGCAAGGACAACAAGATGTCCCCCTTGTGCGAGGTCGCGCCGGTCGTGCGTGACTGCTCGACCATCTGCGGCCCGGGCTCCGAGATCTGCGCCGACAACCAGTGGCACGCCTGCACGGCGATTCAGCCCAAGCAGCCCAAGCTCACCGCCACGATTCGCGACTTTCGCATCACCTTCCCGGACATGAACCACGACGGCATCTACGACCCCGGCATCGTGGCCGACACGCTGGGCAGCGACGACAAGCCGGTCTACGCGCACAGCGGCTCCACGTCGACGGTGGTCGGCCCCGAGACCTTCAACGATTGGTACCGGGACGTGCCTGGCACCAACACCTCGACGACCATCGACATCCCGCTGACCGCGACCGGCGCGCAGAAGGACGTGTACAGCTACACGAACCGGTCCTTCTTCCCCGTCGACGACGCCTTGTTCGGCAACGAGGGGCAGCCGCACAACTACGCGTTCACCGCCGAGATCGTCGCGCGCTTCCGCTACAGCGGCGGGGAATCCTTCACCTTCGCTGGCGACGACGACGTGTTCGTCTTCATCAACCGCAAGCTGGCCATCGACCTCGGTGGTATCCATGAAAGCATGTCGAAGACCGTGGACCTGGACGCCGAGTCGAGTCGTCTCGGTCTCTCTCCGGGTGGCATCTATTCCATGCACATCTTCTTTGCCGAGCGCCACATGACCGAGTCCAACTTCGTGGTCGAGACCACGATCTCGGAATTCGACGCCTGCAAGTAGCCGCAGTCGGGCAACTCCTCCCAACCCAAGGAGAATTCTTCGCGCGGCTTTGCGCCGTGCTGCATCTCCAGAAATCGGGCGTGCCTGCCGAACACTCCTTCGTTGAGCGTAAGCGTTCCAAGGGAGAGCCATGCATCGTCGTCACAACCGTGCATCGGGAGGGTCATGAAGATCGAGCGGCTTCTGGTCATGCGCGGACTCCTATCGGCCGAGCAGATTCGCAGCATTCCGGGCGCAGAGAACATGGACGACGGCCCCATGGGGACTGCCCTGGTCCGGGCCGGGCTCGTGACCACGGACGAGCTTGCCGAGGCACTCGGCGAGTTGTTCGGCGTTCCCCCCGCCCTCGAAGCCGACTTCCTCAAGTCCGACCCGGGGCTGCGCCGCCGCTTGCGCGCACACCAGGCCACGAGCCTCAAGAGCATCCCGCTTTACACGACGCAGGGCCGTCGAATCGCCGTGGCCATGGTCGATCCGACCCGCCCGGACTTCCTCGATGAGCTGGGCTTTGCACTGGGCGGAGCCATCGAGCCCAGGGTCACGTCCGATCCTGCGTTTGCCTGCCAGCTCGAGCTCTTGTACGGAGTGGCGCCAAAGAAGACCACGGGGCTCAATCCGGTCGCCAACGTGGCCATGGCCGACAGCGGTGCGGTGGTTCGGTCACGAAACCCTACGAGCGAGAGCCGGCGCGTCGAGCTCGTTTCGCTGGCGGCCCCCGTGGAGTCCGGCTCGGTTCCGACCGGCGTCGCCAGTGGCCGGATTGCCACGCCAGGCACTCGGGCGCGCGCGACGAAGCAAACGCAGTCGTACTTGGCGGCGGTGGAGGATCTGCCCATGTTCGTTCCGGCCGATCCCAACGCGCCCACGCAGGCCGTGGCCGATCCGTTCACGCCGGTGCCGCCCATGGTCTCGGTGACCGGGCCGGATCTCGCGGTGGAACAGATCCTGTCGTCACCTGATCGGCAGGCGGCGGCCGACAACCTGTTCGCGTTCATGCGGTCGTGCTTCGGCGCAGGCGCCATGTTCGCAATCAACGGTGTCTTCGCCATGGGTCGCTTCGGCTACAACGAAGGCCCTGAGTGCCCAGCGGTGGAGAGCCTGGTCTTTTCTCTGTCCCTGCCATCTGCGTTTCGCCTGGCACATTCGCGCGGGGCGATCTTTCACGGCGCACCCGCGCCCGACGGCGAGCCCATCCACGGTCCGCTGTGGGCCGCGCTTCGGTGTCCACCGCCACGGGAGGTGTTGGTGGCGCCGGTGGTAGCGGGTGGTCAGGTGTCGCTGTTGCTCTACGCACATGGGCGCAGGCACGGGCGCATCGAGAAATTCGCGGTGGCGCGTATGGAGCACGTGTGCTCGGCGTTGGGGAATACGCTGATGCGCTTGGCCGGCTAAATTAGATTCCGAGTTACGCTGGCTGGTCGTTGGTTCGGCTGGGTGACCCGCCTGCTTC
>CAZYFU010000150.1:0-13899 GCA_964647025.1 uncultured Myxococcales bacterium
CGCGAGCTGGCCCGCCTGGGTGTGATTCGCATGTACGTGGGCATCGAGAACGCATCCGAGAGCGGCGCCCTGCACTTGAACCGCCAAACCGACGTCGCCACCATGGGGGCCGCGCTCGACGCCTGCGCCGATGCCGGCATCTTCGCCTGTTACAACCTGCTCATCTTCGAGCCGGAGACCGTCCTCGACGACATCGCCATCAACCTGGCCTTCATGCGCGCCCACGCGAGCACGCCGGTCAACTTCTGTCGCGCGGAGCCCTACGTGGGTACGCCGCTCTACCGGCGCTTGTCGAGCGCGGGCAAGCTGCGCGGTGGCTTCCTGGGCTGCGACTACCGCATCGACAACGACCGCGCCGAGCTGCTCTTCCGCATCTCGGCCTCCGCCTTCCGTGATCGCAACTTCGCCGCCGATGGGGTCGCCAACCGCTACATGGGGATCGGCTACTCCGCCAAGCTGCTCGAGTTCTTCTATCCTGACACCCGCGGTCGCCACGCGATGCTGATGGAACGGGCGCAGGAGCTCACGCGCTCCATCACCCTCGACACCGCCGACCTGCTCGAGCAGGCGCACGACATCGCGGCCAAGGCCGATCTCGCGGACCACGAGCGTCTGACGCGCCAGACGGCGATGCTCGGCCTGCGCGTCGCCGCCTCGGATCGGGTGTGGCACGCGGCGCTCGACGCTCTCGAGCGCGACATGCTGAGCTTCGCCCGCGGCGAGAGCCAGACGGTCCGCCGGACCGCGGGCCGCGTCGCGAAGGTCGCCCAGAACGCGGCGGTGGCCGGCTGGTTGGCCCTGTGGGCGACGGGATGCGGGAGAAGCGGCCTGCCCGCGCAGGGCCGAGACGCCGCCGCGTTCGACACCAAGAAGTCCGACTCGCCGGTGCTCGACCCGGCGCCGCGCGACAGTGCGGCGCAGCCCGACCAATCCCTCACGAAATACGATTCGCCGCCGGTGGTCGATCCGGTGCCCCGGGATGCTCGGCCGAACATCGAAGTGCGCTGGGATTCGCAGCCCGACGCTCGGCTGGATCTCGATTCCTCGAGCCCGCGGGACGGTGCCGACGCGCGTGGCATCGACGGAACCTTGCTCGACACTGGCCGCGCCGACACCGCGGATGGACCGATGATTCCCGACCCGCCGCTGATCGTCGACCCGCCGCCGCGACCGACCGACGCTCGCAACGATGGTCCCATGATCGTGGATCCTCTGCCGCTTGCCATCGAGCCCCGGGACGCTCCCGCCGACCTGTCGCCGAACAGCGTCGACCCAGTGGTCGAGGCCAGACCGGGGCTTTTCGTCCCGCCCGCCAACCAGTCGCATCCGCGCCAAGTCTCCCGCGCCCACTGGGCGATGACCATGCCGACGCGTCTCCCGCGTTCCCAGGACTTGCCGCTCAGCCTTTGTCCCGATGCCAGCCTGTCCGGAGAGTGGCAAGGCGACAAGGTGCGGGTCCGGTTGTCCGGAGTGCCCAGCGAGCTCTCCACCCGCTGGCAAGCCCAGGGCCAGGTCGAAGGCGAAGGCGCGGAGGTGCTGTGGACCCCCAGCTCCGACGAGGACCAACTCGACGTCGCGGTCCGCACCAACGACGGCGTGGCGATCACGCTCCTGCGCCTCGACCAAGTACGCGGCAGCAAAGCCTGATCCGTCGCGGAGCGACTCAATCGACTCGCCGGCGCCGAAGCGAGCCCTCGCGGACGCGCTTGGCGCTGGCCTTTTCGCGGCGGAACGTCCACCATGCGCGCTGTGACGGTAAAGCACTTCAGCTTCACGGTGAATCCCGACGACGCCGGCCTGCGACTCGATCAGTTGCTGGCCAAGCGCGTGCCCGAGTTGTCGCGGCGAACTGCACGCAAGGTCCTGCTCATCGGCGGGGTCTTCGTGGACCGCGCTCGGGTGAAGATCGGCTCGAAGGTGCTGGCGCCGGGACGCAAGGTGGAGGTGAACCTGGGCGGCGCCCTGGAGGCGGTCACCGCGGCGGAGAAGATGGAGCCGCCCGCGATCGACGTGGTGTTCGAGGACGCGTCCCTGCTGGTCGCGGACAAGCCCGCTCTACTGGCCACGGCCGCGACCCGGGAGACGGATCGCCACAACCTGCTCTACTACCTGTCGCAGCGCCCGTCCTCGGCCAGCCTGCATCTCGTCCACCGGCTGGATCTGGAGACCAGCGGGCTGCTGGTGTTCGCGAAGACCTCGCACGCCGCACGCGTGCTGTCCGAGCTCTTCCGCACCCACGATCTCGAGCGCAGCTACCGCCTGGCCATGCTGGGCCGGCTCGATGGCGAACGCACGATCGACGAGCCCATCGACGGCCGCCCCGCGCGCACGACGTTCTCGCCGGTCGAGCACAAGCACGACATCACGCTCGCGGACGCGCGCCTCGACACGGGACGCACACACCAGATAAGGCTGCATGCACGGCACATGGGACAGCCGGTGCTGGGCGATCGCCGCTATGGCCGGCCCGTGTCGGAAAATCCTCCACGCATGGCCCTGCACGCGCGCGTGCTCGACTTCCGCCACCCCACCACGCAAGCGCCCATGCGGTTCGAGCGAGAATGGCCCTCCGATCTGCAGGCTTGGTGGGAGTCGCTGGACGCGAAGCCGGCAACGGGCGACTGACTACTTCACCAACTTGACGTCGTCGACCGCGAGGTCAAACGTGCAAGACGTGACGCCGGCGTCGATCCCGGACGGCAGCTCGAGCTGCCAGCGCAACCCCAGGACCTCGCTGGCGATGCCGGCGGCGCTGCTCGGAACGCCCGTGCCCACCAGCTCCGCGAAGTAGACGGTGATGGGCGTCGGACGGGGCGTGACGGCGATCCTGGGATAGTCGAAGCAGTACGACGCGCAGCCACCCCTTTCGTTGATGGGCTGGGCCGAGTAGGTCTGCACCTCGAAGTAGACGGTGCAGCCACCGGTGTTGCCCGTGAGGGTGAACTGCACGCCTTTGTAGGTGGTCGTGTTGAGGCAGCTGTCGAAATGGATTCCGCCGCCAGCGTAGGTCGCGTTGTCGCTGGGCACGACTTGTCCCGAGAACTTGAATTGGTCGTCCTCGATGGCGTAGTCGCCCGTGTTGCTGGTGTTGGGCGCGTGGTACTCGTAGACGTAGAGGGTCAGGTTGAGGGGGCCACCCCACCGCCCCTTGTTGTTGTTGAAGCCCGCTGCGAGGAAGTCCGCGATGACGGGGTCGCCGGGGTTCACGCCTGGGGAGCAAGCGAGCCCGAGCGGGCTCGTGGCCGGTGGGGTCCCGTCGGTGCCAGCGTCTCGGACGGGACCGGCGTCGCTCGAAGACGACGTCGTCGTGCACGCCTGCGCCGCCAAAGTCAGGGCCATCACCACGGGGATCGTCGCCGATCGCCTCATGGCTGGGCCGCCTTCAGCTGCGACAGCATTTGCCAAAGTCGCGCCCGCGGCCGCGTGGCGTCGATCTCGGTGACCAACCAGTTGCTTCCGCTCGCGCTCGCCAAAAGCGGCGGTCCTTGCCCAGAGGGCGAATTGAAGCCGGAGGAAGTGTCGACCACGCTACGCAGCGCCGTGGTGATGAAGCCGGGATCCGCCACGGCCAGCACCGGCCCTTGGTCCGACGACTTCGGCATCTTGGCCAGCGCGGCTTGCTTGATCGACATCCACGTGCCGAGCGGGGTCTTGGGCAGGTTGGCCACGTCGTCCGCGGTTACGTCGCCACCTTGGTCGTAAGAGGCGGTGACCTGCACATACCTGAAGCGTTGGGCGACGATCCAGTCGGCCCACGGATCCAGGTCGCCGTTGGGGCTCGACATCGAAGCCTTGAGCGCAGAGTAGCTACCAAGCTGCGCCACCACCACGACCCGTTCGACGACTGTCGGATCGGTGAGGTAAGCGTCGGCGAGGTCGGTGAGCTGCGTGCCACACAGGACCACCAGGGGCTGGCCGGGCAAGCCGAGCTCCCTCGACTTGCGCAAGATCAGCTCGGCGCCGGCGGAGCCGTTGGGTCGGGTGGACTCGACCTGGCGATCGGCGGGCACGACGAGCTGAGCACCGTCGCTGGCCACCGGATCGGGAAGGCCCTGCAGACCGCTCTGCCGCGCAACCGCGACCAGCTCTTGCCAGCCGGCCAGGTTCGCCTCGCGGTCTGGCCAGTACTCGCTGCCGGTGACGACCACACCGACGACCTTCAAGCCGCCCTCGTTGGCGAGCAGCGCCGCGAGCTCCGGGCTCCAATTGTCCCTCGCTGAGTCGTTGAGCAGGATGACCGGGTTGTACCCGTCCACCGGCAGCTTGGTGGTCGATTCGTTGGCACCCGCGTCGAGGGTGGGATCACACGAGGCCGCGAAGGCGACGGAGAGAACGGCGAGGAGAGCGCGCAACGCCCACGTCCCCGAACGCCGGGATCGCCGGGGCCAGCCCGGCGGCGTCGCATGGAGGCTCGAACGAGGCATGGTCACGACTCGACCTGCAACCTTAGATTGCCGAGGCGGGCCCGACAATGGTGTTCTTCGCGGAGCGGCCCCTGTTGTAAGCTTGCGGCATCGCATGAGACCGAAGCCCCTTACGAACCTCGAGGTCGCTCGCTCGGTCGCCCTACGCCCCATCGCGGACGTGGCCGCCGAGGCGGGCTTCGATCCCAAGCACATCGAGCCCTTCGGCCGGCACAAGGCGAAGGTCGAGCTGGAGGCGCTGGCGAACGGGACACACAAGGGCAACCTGGTGCTGGTCACGGCCATGACGCCAACCGCGGCCGGCGAGGGGAAAACCACCACCACGGTCGGCATCGGCCAGGCTCTGCGGCGCCTGGGCAAGAAGGCGCTGGTCGCCCTGCGCGAGCCCTCGCTCGGGCCGGTCTTCGGTGTGAAGGGTGGTGGTTGCGGAGGTGGGCGTTCCCAGATCCTGCCCATGGAGGAGATCAACCTCTTCTTCAATGGGGACCTGTACGCCGTGTCGGCCGCGCACAACCTGTTGGCCGCCATGGTGGACAACGAGATCTACTTCGGCAACGGCAAGGGCATCGACCCCCGTCGGGTCACCTGGCGGCGCACCGTGGACATGAACGATCGGTCGCTGCGCAAGCTGGTCGTGGGCCTGGGCGGCACGGCCAGCGGTGTCCCCCGCGAGGACGGCTTCGACATCGTGGCCGCGTCGGAGATCATGGCGATCCTGTGCCTTGCAAGCAACGTGGCCGACCTGAAAGAGCGCGTGGGCCGGGTGCTGGTGGGATACACCCACGACGACCAGCCGGTGTTCGCCCGCGACGTGGGCGCGGCCGGCGCCATGACCGTGCTCCTGCGCGAGGCGTGCAAACCGAACCTGGTGCAGACCGTGGAAGGCGGGCCGGCGTTGGTCCACGGCGGCCCCTTCGCCAACATCGCCCACGGATGCAACAGCATCCTCGCCACGCGCATGGCCCTGGGTTACGCCGACTACGTCATCACCGAGGCCGGCTTCGCATCCGACCTGGGCGCCGAGAAGTTCCTCGACATCAAGTGCCGGGTCTCGGGGCTGTGGCCGCGGGCCGTGGTCATCGTGGCGACCTGCCGTGCCCTCAAGCTCCACGGTGGCGTCGCGTTCAAGGACGTCAGCCGGCCCGATCCTGGCGCCGTCGAACGCGGACTGCCGAACCTCGAGAAGCACATCGAGAACATGCAGAGCTTCGGGTTCCAGCCGGTGGTGGCCATCAACCTGTTCCACAGCGATACGCCCGAAGAGATCGCCGCGGTCGAGAGCTTCTGCGAAGGTCGCGGCGTCCGGGTCGCACGCTCGGACGCCTTCGCCCGCGGCGGCGAGGGCGTGGAGGATCTGGCACGGGCGGTGGTCGAGGTGGTCGAGCACGGCCCCACGCGGCCGCACTTCCTCTACCCGCTGGAGATGCCGCCCGAGGATAAGGTCGCGACCATCGCGCGAAGGCTCTACGGCGCGACCGGGGTCGCCTTCGACGGCAAGGCGCGGGCCGACCTCGAGCGCGCCCGCCGCATGGGTCTCGGCAACCTGCCCGTGTGCATCGCCAAGACGCAGAATTCGCTGTCCGACGACCCGACCCGGCCGGGCCGCCCCGAGGGCTTCGAGGTCACCGTGCGCGAGGTGCGCATCTCGTCCGGGGCCGGCTTCTTGGTGGCCATCGCCGGCAACATCCTGACCATGCCCGGCCTGCCCAAGTCGCCTGCCGCGCTGTCCATCGATGTCGACGAGGACGGGCGGGCCAAGGGACTGTTCTAGGCAATCGGCGTTCACTTCTTCGTTTCACCGACGGGCGACGATCCGGGCCGGGGGCTGCGTCGGTCCTGCGCTTCCGGTCCTCAAGTACGGCAGTACATTCCGGTCCGGTTCTCGGACCGCCTTGCCCCCGCCCCGGCTTGTCGCCCGGCACTCGAAGGTGGATTTCGAGGGGGTGATCGCGAGGGCAGATTTCGAAGGCGAATCTTGAGGACGATCTTGGCTGACTTCGACCGCCATGGACGTGGAACTCTGCCTGAGCCCCACTTCTCAACCCACTGGTGAGGAGGCCCTATTTTCAGGGGCCTTTTCTCAGACAGGCGTGCAAAGCTTCGTGCAATTCGCAAGAAGGTCCAACAGCGGCATTGCAAGTTTTGGAAGAATCCGGATGACCTCGGCGGCAAGGCTTCCCGAAGTCTCGTCCAGCTGAAGAAGAAGCATCCTTCGCCAGGCCGGGTCCCTGGGAAGCATGCGGGAAGCCTACGGCACTCGGACCTGCGCCCACCCCTGCCACCCCCTCGGGCTGCCCCCTCGCCCTCGCCTTCGGGTGCGAAGGTCGCGTGCCGCCTGCAACTCGATGACCCGCTGGCTCCGACGCGAGGGGGCCTGTTGGTTCGGGCCTGCTCCCCGCCATGTCGACGGCAAGGGTGGCGGAATTCCGACTGTGTGTTGACATCCCCCGGGCCAATCGGGGAACGTGCCCTGGTTGATGCCAAGATCGTGGCTCGTCTTCGCCCGCTCGCTCGTTCCGCACGCGCGCGTCGTCCTCGTCGTGGCCCTGCTGGGATGCGCCGGCGCCTTGCTGGCAAACGGCGTCGATAGCTTCGCGCCGGTGAAGCACTGGCTGGTCTTTCGCCTGATGGTCATCTGGGCCTGGCAAGCACTGTTCGTGGCCGGGTGCTTGTCGCTGGGCAGTGTCCTGTGTTGGCGCCTGATCCGGGGCTTCGGAGAGCTGCCGAGCCTCGAAGCCTTGGTGATGTCCATGGCGGTGGGCGTGGTCGGCTTCGTGTTCGCCATCTACATCCTGGGGGCGATGCGGGTCCTGGGTCCCGAGGCAGCGGTCGCCATGCCGGTCGCCATGATCGGGGCCGGGTTGCTCTCTCCGATGCCGGGGCGGCTGGTGGGCTTCTTGCGCTCGTGGCGGCCTCGCCTGTCGCCCCTGCAGATGGCGATCCTGGTGTTCGGTGTGGCTGGCGTGGCCGCGGTCTACCTCCACGTGATCAATCCCGTGGCGCCCAACCACGACGCCCTGTGGACCCACGTCGTGATCGGCAGCGACATCGCCCGCGAAGGGCGGCTGGTGGCCCAGCGCGCGGACTGGGCGAAAAACTTCCCCCACCTCGCCAGCATCGTCTTCTCGTGGGCCTTCATGCTGCCCGGCCTCAGCTTCGCGATGCGGATGCTGACGGTCATGCACACCGAGTTCGTCCTATTGCTGTTCACCCTGGCCAGCGTCGCGGCGGCGGTACGCTGGCTGCTCGGAACACCCACGGGACACGGGCTCGCATGGGCGGCCTTCTTCCTGTTCCCCAACGTCGTGATCTACGACAGCGATCTGGGGGCATCTGCCGACCACGTGGCGGCCTTCTTCGTGGTCCCGATGTGCCTGGCCATCGCCCGCAGCATCGAGCGCCCCGAGCGGCTCGGGACCTGGGTGGTGGGCGGATTGCTCATGGGCGCGACGCTCATCACAAAGCTGCAGAGCGCGTACCTGGCGATGTTCCTGTGTGCCCTCGTGACCGTGGTCGCGGCCGTTCGCGCGACGCTGGCGCTGCGTCGTCGGCTCGGCATCCCGGGCGTGCGCCTGGCCCTCGGCGGACCCGTCGCCCTCGCGGCGTGCACCGTGCTGGGGGCCTCGCCGCACTTGATCGAGCACACCGTCTTTCACAAAAACCCGGTCTACCCATTCGCGCAAGACGTGTTTCGCGCGAGCCAGCCCACCATGCCCGATGCACCGACCATGGTGAACGTCGTTCTGACCGGCGACCACAAGCACGGGCCCGCAGGCGACACGCGCTGGGCGCGCATCAAGGAAGGGCTGAAGCTGGTCTTCACCTTCGCGTTCGAGCCGCACTACTCGTTCCTGGGTACGCGTCCGAGCTTCGGGTTCCTGTTCACCCTGCTGTCGCCGCTGGTGCTGTTCCTGCCTCGGAGCCGCAGGCTGAAGATCGGCGCGCTGGTGGCGTCGGCGGCGGTGTTCGCGTGGGCGATGACGTACCAGATCGATCGCAACCTGCAGATCCTGCAGCCTTTGCTTGCCGCGATCACGGCGGGCGTGATGGTGCGGGTGTGGAGCCTGGGCATCTTCGCCCGCGCGGCGCTGGCCTTGCCGCTCCTGCTGCAGGTGTCGTGGAACATGCAGTACCTGTTCGAGCCGTTGCAGCCTCGCTTCGAACAAGCGCGCCTCGGCGCCGAAGGCTTGGTGGACCATCGCGAGATCAACAGCCGGCGCAGGATGAACCACCTTTTGCCCGAGGACGCCATCGTGCTGCTGCACGCCCAGCACGTGTCGCTCGGCATCGAGCGCGAGGTGCTGCACGACGTGGGCGGCTTCCAGGGCCTCATCGATCAGCGTCCGCTGCACACGAGGCGCGCCATGTACGATCGCTACCGAGCCCTCGGGATCACCCATCTCGCGTGGAATCCCACCGCCTACGCGTCGAGCAGGCAGGAGGAGGTGGTGTTCAACCTGCTGTTCACCCTGGACGCCAAGTACCTCGGGACCTTCGGTTCGAATCGCCTCGCGGCCCTGCCAGATGCACCTCCGCCGGTCGAGCGCCCCTACCGCACACTGTCGCTCGGCGTGGGACCGTACCGGGACGGGATCTACGGCATCGACCAGATGAACATGTTCGACGCCATGCCGCTGCCCGAGGCACCGGCGCCGATCGTGGAGCGGTCGAGCGTGGCCGACGTCGCGGACCTGCTGTCCCAGGTGGAGGTGGTCATGTTCTCGCCGAACCACGCCGACGCCGACGCATTGAGCGCCCTGCTGTGGCCTGATTTCGAGTCGCTCGAGTGCGCGCCGCCGCGCCGGCTCTTCTTTCGGCGGACGCTGACCGCCGGTTCTCCAACACCGCATGGAGCACCACCCCGGTAGCTGGTACTATCTGCCCGTGGCAACGCCCGAGGCCAAGGGTCCAGTCAAGAAGGGGAGCGCACCCAGGAACTCTTCTGCGACGCTGGCCGTTCCGTCGCTGCGGATCTACGTGCGCCAGGCGTTCTATTCGAGCTACTCCGGAGCCAAGGGGGAGTGTTGGTTTCCTGGTTCGGGCATCGAGGGCATGACCTTCGAGATCGATGGCAAGGCGGTGACCGGAAAGAAATCCACGACCGGTGCTCCGCACAAAGTCACGGCCGGCCTGGTGCTGACCGTGCCCATCTATGCTGGCGATCCGATCCTTCATACGTCGAAGCGGGTGGCGGCCAGGGCCAAGGCCGTCGAGGCCACGGAGGCGACGCTATCGCTGGCGGGCGTGACCGACGGAGAGCACATCCTCGAGGCGATTCCGCCGGCCCAAGGCACCAGCGCCGGACCTGCGGGGCCGCCGCTCACGTCCAAAGAAGCGCGACTTTTCCGTCCGCTGCATATCCGATTCTCCGTCAAGAATGGCCTTCTGACCGACGCCGTGGCTTTCGATCCGAAAGATGCGAAAGCCACCGTGACCCACGGGCGCGTCACTGCGTTCAAGGCTGACGAGCTGTGCCTCGACATCAAGCCGGACTGGATCAAGACCAAGGCCAACGTCAAGAAGCGTAGCAAGGCCATCGACCTCATTGTCATCCATCACACCGGTGGCAGGACCATCGGCGGCGCCATCGCCCAAGCTATCAACGCCCTGGGGCCCCACTACGAGATCGATCCCGAGGGCCACGTCGTCAAGTTCGTGGACGACAAGAATGAATGCTCCCACGCGGGCGACAGCCGCTGGGACGGGAAGACCTCCTGCAACTCCTTCGGCATCGGTATCGAGATCGTCCACTTCAAGCCAACCAAGCCCGACAAGACGCCGGAGCCCGCCATCACGGAGGCCCAATACAAGTCACTCATCGACCTGCTCAAGCTGCTGGTCAAGGAACACAAGCTCAAGCCCCATCGGATCGTCGGCCACTCGGACGTACGCACCACGAAAGCCGACAAGATCCTGCTTGGCCCCGATCGGCAGACCTGCCCGGGCAAGATGTTCGAGTGGACGAGGCTCGAAGCCAAAGGCCTGGGCATCATCCCCAAGCCAGGGGTCAAGATCGAGGACGACTGGGGCGGCTACTTCGAGAAGTACTCCGAACCGCTGCGCTCCGGCGACAGCGACAAGAAGAAGGTGTTCGGGGGCAAGCGCCGAAAGGATGTCTCGGGCGTCATCGTCGAGCTGCAGCGCGATCTTTCCGGCATCGGGTACAGCCTCAAGGTCAACGGAGTGTTCGACAAGTACACGAAGGAGGCCGTCGACCGCTTCAAGCGGCACTTCTTCACCGGAACCCGGGTCGCCGACCACCCCAAGAGCCTGGCCGTCAACGACCGCGTCGACCTGACCACGGCCAACATGATTGTGTCGGCACGAATGGGAATCCCGGGCGCGTCCACCAAGCCCGCCCCGGCGGCACCGAAGGACAAGCCCGGCAGCAAGACCGGCATGGCGGCTCCTGATGAATCAGGTGAAGACGATGGCGATCATGGCAATGCGGCGATCGTGCTCGACGACGACCAAGGTTCGAGTGACGCCCAAGACGCGTGACCGTAAGCCCGTGGCCGCAGCGTCGACCACGCTGGCCCTCGTATCGCTGCTCAGCCTGGGCGAGGCCTTCGCGGGTGAGGCGTCACCCGGCGTGTGCAAGATAGCGCCGCCTTCGCTTTCACGGCTCGGCTATCCAGCGTTGCCCGTGGAGCTCTCGCGCGCGGACGCCCAGAAGCTCAAGAACGCGAGGAAGGCGGTGGCCAAGAAGGACTGGAAGGCCGCCAAGAATTTCCTTGAGCCGCTCGCTGCGACCTACTCCGAGGACGCCGACGTACGCTTCCTGCTCGCCATTCTGCAGGCGGCCCAAGGGGCCTCGAGCGAGGCCTGCGGCGCGATCGCGCATCTCCTCGAGATGGACCTGCCCGCCACGAACCGGCGCTTCCAGACCGAGCCGGCCCTCGCGGAGCTGCGCAGAAGCGCCGACGGGAACCGCCTCGTCGAGCATGCCGACGCGGTGAGGACGCTCTGGCGACAAGCCACGAGCGATGGCTTGCCAGCAGTGATGGCGCGGGGTACCCGTGACGTCCTCGACATCTGGTACCCGAAATACCTTCGCGCTGGGGTGTACCTGCACGAGACGAAGCGCTTTCTTCCCGTGACCCCACCCGTCGACGGCGCCGGGGCGGCGCTGTTCCACCCTGCGACGAAGCGGGCCGCGCTCGTCAAGCTGAAGGTCGTCCCATGCCGCGAGGACAACTGTCCCAGGGTCGAGACCGTCGAAGTGCGCGACTTCCGCTTGGACGAAGTCGAAAAGCCCGCGGGCCGCTGGCGCTACGAAGGAGAGAACGCTCGCCCCTTGGAATTGCGCAGCGGTGCGGGTGGCCTCGAAGCCCGGGTGCGCGACTGCTGCTGCTACGACGACTGCGTTTCGCCGTGGGAGAAGGTGGCCGGCAGGCGGGCCACACCGGCGACGACACAGTCATCCGCGACGCCCAACTCGGTCGACGAGATGACCTTGACGGTCGACCAGCGGGGCTCTCGGCTCGCGACCAGGCCAGACGGCCTCCAGATCCGCAAAGGTTCCCTCGTCGCCGGATCCAAGGAAATCCCGCTCGATGTGCAGCACACGGGCCCGGGTGCGACGCATGCGATCTTCGTGGATCCGACGACGAACGCGCGGCTCGTGCTCTCGACCATCGACGGGTGCCAGTGCGGCGGCAAACACGAGGGGGCGGTGCTGAGACATGTCCTGTCCCGCGTGGATGCCGAAGGAAGAGCCACGGTCCTCATGGGTGGCAAAGGCCCAGCGGCCGCGATGCTCGACGGCAAGCGTGCCTTCTACCTGCAGACGGGCGACACGGTTCGACGCTGGCCGAGCATGGCCGCGGTCGGTACGCGCGACGGCGAACCGGTCATGCCTGGCACACTCCTGGTGATCCCCGTGACGGAGGAGCGCAACTGCTGCGGGCTCTGACAGGAGAGCGTCGGTCGACTTCGGGCTACCGAATCGCGTATTCGAGCGTGGTCTTGCGCCCGCCGCGCAGAACACCCAGCACGAGGTGTTTCGCCGTCTTGAGCTTGCCATAGGCTTCCAGCACCTGTTCGGCGGTCGTGATGTCGAGGCGATTGATCGAAACCAGCACGTCTTCGTCGCGAAGCCCGAGCCGCGCGAAGGGACCGTCAGACGCGACGGCGAACAGACGAAAGCCGGCCGGCTTGCCATCGCGGATGTCGGGAGCCACGCGCACAGAGCCAGAGAGGAGCGCGAGGTTGCCAAGCGCGAGATCCAGGGCGCGGCGTTCGATTTCGTATCGGCCCTCCGCCGTCTTTGTGATGCCGCGGTCGAGTTGGTCGACCAGGCTACCGCGCTCGGCCTGAGGCCGGTTCTTCGCCTTGGACGGACGCTTCGCGGGCCGGGCGCCCCGCCGGCGATCGTCGAGTGCCCGGGGTGAAACCGCCGCCGACGAATGGTCCGACACCGTGGCGAACGCTTCGCTCGCTTGCGGCGGCGGATCCGAGCCGGCCGGCTGGGGGCTGGCCACTCCAGAAGCGGCGGCCGCCTCCAGCGCGGACAGTTGCTTGCGCACGTAACCAGTGACCGCAAGCCCCAGAAGAACAGCGCAACCGGCGGTCGCCGTCAGGCTCCGGATGTCGAACACCGATCAAGGCCCTGGCGTGACTGCCTTCACCTGGGTCCAAGGATCTCGACCAAACCGCGTCGGCGGTGCGTGGCCGCCGGACGCCAGCATCCCCAAGAGGCTGGCCGGGCCACCGTCGCGCAGCGTGTTCGCCTCCGGGGCCGTGAAGAAGTCGAGCCACAGGTACTCCACGCTGCTTCCGTCGGGTGCATCGAACCCGTCGCGAAACTCCACCGCCTCCACCGAGGGCGGCAACAGGATCGCGTGGGTCAGCGCCGAATCGGCGACGAAGGGCTTGGGTGGATCGCCGTTGGCGATGACGAAGAAGGCGTGCAGAGGAATCCCCGCCCGCGCCGGCAGATCGGCCACCATGCGGAAGAACGCCAGCTCCCAAGGGATCTGCTGGGTCTTCGGATCGAGCATCAGCTCGGGCAGGTACATGATGAGCTCGGCGCGCTCGCAGGCCCAGTCGGCCGGCGCTTTGTCGCTGGGCAAGAGCTGATCGCTGAGGCCGTCGGTGGCGATGGTCACGTAAGGAACGTCGCGCGCCTGTGGCGCCCAGACGGCGAGATCCATCGCGGGGCTGCCGGGCGGTGCGGTGTGAATCAGCACGCTGGGTGGCCCGAAGTGCTTCTCGAGAAAGTCGTGACGAAGAGCGCCGAGCTCGGTCCCGGCGCTCTCTTTGTCGGTCGTGGTATCGGTCACCTTGGTCAGGTCCTCGGTCACTACCCGAGCAGCTTGCGCAGGATTTCGTTGACGACCTTCGGGTTGGCCTTGCCGCCGGTTTCCTTCATCACGTTGCCGACGAAGAAGCCCATCAGCTTGGCGTTGCCGCCCTTGTAGCGGGCCACCTCGTCCGGGCTGCGCTCGACCACGCGCTTGCAGGCCTCTTCGAT
>CAZYFU010000151.1:0-13876 GCA_964647025.1 uncultured Myxococcales bacterium
CTCGCGCTTCGCGCTCGCCCGTCGCCAACGACAAAGACGGCCGCGAGCGGCTGTGCCGGTACATCCTGCGACCGCCCCGCCGCTTGAAGTCCAGGCGGACGTCTCCGGCGGAGGGCCCGAGTCTACATGAGCGCCGAGGCCGACGGGAGCGGAGATCCCTGCCACCCAACGGCTGATCTCGCGGAATCCTCAGGGCCAGTGCTTCGACTTCTGATGCTTTACGGCCGCGCCGCGTACGCGCTGGCCGCGCTGAGAAGGAGCGGCTTTCGTCGAGCCCACGCGCCTCTTCCCCGCAGCTACCTTGGACGAGGCGCCCGTTGGCTTGGGGCGAAGGGCAGGTGCCTTGCGAGAAGACGCCTCGCCCGGGGGCACCTCGGCCGCAGATTCGCCCGCCGGGACGATGGTTGCAGGCTCGGCCGCCTTCTTTGGCTCGTGGCCGACGCCCGATGGAACGAGCTCTGCCTGCGGCGCCGTCGGTGGAACGACGGATGGGGTTGGGACCGCTGCCGACGGCGGCGACGGGGCCGGCGCCGGCGCCGGCTTGGAAGGTTCTTTGCGCGGCGATCCTGAAGCCAGGACATAGGCCAGCACGACGCCGAGCAAGCCTACCGTCACAGTGATCACGGTCGGGATCACTGGCGACCGCCGCGGCGTCTCCGGTGGCGCGGCGGTTCCTTCCTCCTGGACACCGCTGGGCGCAGCAGGTTGGGGATCGACAACGCCGCTGACCTCTGCCGGTGCCGGTTCGGGCGGCGGTGGGGTGGCAGGCGGGCTGGGCTCGTGCTCGCGCGCGGGCGGGCGCGTGGGCTTGTACATGGGCTCGTGAAACACCACGGATGCGCTGAACGCAGCATACGGTGCGCTGTCGAGGGCGGTTCCTGCGCGGCCAGCAGCGCTCGGCAAGACGACGGCGCCTGGATCCACGACGGTTTCTCCTGCCTCGAAGGTTCCGCTGTCGGCAGGGACGGCCGCTTGGTCGACCCTGCCCGGCTCGACAACGGTTTCTCCCGCCTCGAAGGTTCCGCTGTCGGCAGGGACGGCCGCTTGGTCGACGCTGGCCGCATCCACGACGGTTTCTCCCGCCTCGAAGGTTCCGCTGTCAGCAGCGACGGCCGCTTGGTCGACCCTGGCCGCCTCCACGACGGTTTCTCCCGCCTCGAAGGTTGCGCTGTCAGCAGGGACGGCCGCTTGGTCGACCCTGGCCGCCTCCACGACGGTGGCCGCTTCCACGACCGTGTCCGACGAGACCAGCGGTCCCAGCTCGTCGGGATCGTCCGACCTCAGGCGGGCTTGGATCGTCTGACGAAGCTCGCGGCGCTGGGGCGCGAAGCAGTCGGCCACGTAGCGGCCAATCACATCCACCTTCACCGCGATGCCTCGCCTGGCCATGAAGGCGGCAACGTCGTTCTTGAAGTGCAGCGCGGTCGGATACCGCTCTTCGGGACTGACCGCCGTTGCCCGCTGGCAGATAGTGACCAGGTCGGAATCGGCACCGGCCGGTGGAACGAACAGTGTCCCGTAGCTGCTGTTGAGCCGAAGCAGGATCTCGTAATCGTCCATGCCCTGCCAGGCGCGATGGCCGACCGCTCCCTCCCACAAGAGCAGCCCGATTTGGAAGATGTCCGACGCACGCGTGCGCTCGGAGCTGCCGACCTGCTCAGGCGCCATGTAGGCCACCTTGCCTTGGACGGTCTCGACCCGGGTGGGCGAGGACGTGCTCACTGCTTCCGTGAAGCCGACGTCGAGCAGCTTGGCGTGGCCTTCGTACGTGACGAAGATGTTGTGTGGCGTTGCATCGCCGTGCACGACGTGCAGCGACCGGCCGGCACCGTCCCGCAGCTCGTGCGCATAGTGCAAGCCATCGAGGACGTCGCATACGAGACGAAGGCGCATGCCGAGGTCGAGACCGCGGGCGCCCGGCCGCTCGTGCCCGGCCAGGATGTTCTCCAACGATTGCCCGTCGAGATACTCGCGCACCATGAACGTCACCGCTTCGTCGGCGACCACCTCGTACGTCTGCACGATGTTCGGATGGTGCAGCAACGTCATGGTCCGCGCTTGGTTGACGAGCGTCGCGACCGCCTCGGCGTTGTCGAAGTCCTCGCCGGGGAGAATCTTGAGGACATACAGCTTGTCGTTTCCCGCAGCGTCCAACACGGTCGCCACGAGAAGATTCGGCGCAGCCTTGCGTCCGAGGTGACCGATGATCCGGTATCCGCCCAATCGCGACGGCACCTCTGCGCTCGGCATTGGAGCCTGGACTCTGCGCATAGGACGTCGAGCGTAGTACAAATCAATGCCGGTTACGAGACGGGCCACCAACGCTCCACATCATAGAGCCTGCCACCCGGCCGCAACCTCAGCACGACCAGGGCTCGACGCCGAGGGGCCTGACGCGAATGACCGGCACGGGGACGAAGGAAATGGCCTCGCTCTTCCCCGCCGACGCCTCTCCCATCGCCATGAACCCCGACGCGCCGGTGGCGGTTTCGGTGGCCCTGCCCCGTCTGGGCACGGCGCCCGTCCCGGCGCTGCGCCCCACTGTCGCGCGAAGTCCGTCGAGGAGCTGATGGAGATCATTCAAGCGGGTGGCGTGGGCAGTTGGTGGTCTCTTCTGGCGCGGCCCATGAGCGCGCTGGGCATCCTGGGAATGGTTCAGCGGGACAAGCACCTCAGCCGGCGAATGCATTGGCCCGCGCTCTGGCCCGGTGAAGGCTCGTTCGAGCTGCTGGATTTCGACGACGAGGGCGAGCTGTCCTTCCGCGTGCGCGCCCATCTCGCCAAGGGCGAGGCCGGGGCGGTTCGCTGGGCCGATCTCGCCAGGCTGCTCATGAACAGTGAGGACAATTCCCTCTCGCGATTCTTCGAGGAGTCGCGGCCCGATGGCACCTGGCGGACCTAGCGCAAGGCGCTCAACCAGCAAGAGGCCGAGGCGGGCTCGTCTGGGGCGGGGCGGCCCGCCCCGTCGGAGCCGGCGGCGAGCTTCGCAAAGGAGCCGCGCGGGACCTTGTTCGTGGGCCAGTTCCTGGGTGAGAGCTTCGCCCGTCTCGCGGAGCCGAAGATCCCCTCTTCCCGCGCCAAGGATGCCGCGGCCGTGGTGCAGGCATTGCGTACCATCGGAAAGCAAGGCGGAGGCGACAGCGCATCTCCCACGAACCGGCTCCTGGCCAACGGTCACGGCGTGGCCTTCAGCCTACGGCCAGCGCGCATTGCCCAGCGTCTGATTATGGAAGGTCCGTACGCGATGGCCCGGGTCCTGGCCGATACCGCCGTGGATGCGCGCATGGTTGTCACCCTGAAGGCCAAGGGTGTCGGCGAAATCCTGTCGGGGTATTGAGTGGCTTGGAATGGCGACGCAGTCGGCCTTCGTTCCACTGGTGTCGGGGACGCCGACAGTTAGCGCGAGCCTACGCCACGATTCGAGGTTGGTCACCAGCCTTGCGGGCTCAGGAGGTCATGTCTTCCCACGCGCTCAGGAGACGTGTGACGTCGTCATTGGAGCGTTTCAGGAAGTCGGCCAGCTCTGCCACGGAGTAGCCGTAGTCCCACACGGCTTGATAGGCCCTGGGTTCCACCAATCCAGGATTGCCGAGTGTGTCCGAAAACAGCTCGGGGAGGCTTGGCCGGCTCGGGAATCGAGGGGTTTCGCCGGTCGCGGTGCCAAAGCGCTGCTGGTTATGCTGCCGCGCCCGCTGTGCCTGCAATCGGCGCAAACCGGGCAGTCGATCCTGGCGGCCCGCGAGTATGTCGATGGCATGGGTCTTGAGCAAGCCGGCCAGCTCCGCAAGATAGGGTTCCAGTTGCAGGGAAGACCACCGGGGCAACACAGCGTGCGGGTCCGAGATCCCGAGGTGCTCTGCAACGATCACAGGCAAACCGAAGTGCCGTCCGCGATCGCCCTTGGGCAGAATGGAGACGCCGACACTGGGTTCTCCACCTAGCTCATAGCGCAGAACGACTGCCACTTCCCCGCGCTTGAAGAGCAAGCTGATTTCGCGCCCACCCGCCGCTGTGTCCGGGCCGGCGAAACCAAGCTCCGCCACGAGGAAGGAGAACACCGACGAAGCCACGTGTTGGAATTCGACGAAGGGATCCTGCTTGGGTGTACGCGCTGCTCGTCGTTTCATTGCCGAAGTGTTCCTCATTCGGGACCCGCGATCATTGGTCCCTCGAAGGAAGTACCACGATTCCATCGCCCGATGTCGTCGTGGTCGCCCGAAACTGTCACGACGCGGCCGCGGTCTGTGATCGATATCGCGAGCCTCAGTGACGAACCAGATAGGAAACAAAGTGTCCCACAGTGCCGCCACCTGTGTAGACGTAGTAGCCCGCGCAGTGGCAGGCGCATGCCATTTTCCTCTGCATCATGCTAGCGCTGCCCAAGGGTGGCACGATCTCGTTACGGGCGAAACGTGCTACTGACATCGCGCTTTCGCGCCTTGTCCTCGACAGCCTGATAGACACGGATGTAGCATCGCCGCCCCCGTCTCGGTCTGCATCCAGGGAGAACAACATGGACCATCGTGAATCACATACCCAACGCCGAAACCTGATTCTATCCGCACTCTGCGCCATCGCCGTCGCGGGGAGCGCTTGTGCTGCGAGCCCACGAAAGAGCGCGGACGGCTCGGGAGGATCCGGCGCAGGAGGAACCTCGGCGGCCGGTGGTGCCAGCAGCCAGGGAGGCCGCGGCGGTTCTTCGACCGGCGGCAGCGCCAGTGGCGGCGCCGTGGGTGGTGCCGCGGGCGGCGTGTCGGGCGGTCCCGATGCGGCGGCCGGCGGTTCGGTAGGACCTGACGGTGGCATGGTCGGTGGTGCCGGGGGCGTGCCCATGCCCCAGCCTTTGACTTGCAAAGAGGACACCGACTGTCCCTCGGGTCGCACCTGCAAGGGTGGCGCCTGTGTCAACCCGAAGGCGTGCAACGACAGCTTGGAATGTGGCTCGCCGGATCTGGTGTGCGATCCCAACCGCGGCTTCTGCGTGCAGTGCGTGCGCGCCGCCGACTGCCAGTCGGGGCAAAGCTGCGTCGCAAACCGCTGCACCAGCCCTGCCCAGTGCCAGCGCGGAACCGACGCGGGCACGGGCGACTGCGGCCCGGGCAAGGTGTGCGATCCGTCCGGCCGGTGCGTGGAATGCAGCAGCAACGCCGACTGCACCGCCCCCGCACGCTGCGTGCAGAACACCTGTCAGTCCGGATGCGATTCCGACAAGGATTGCACGCCCAAAGGAATGCTGTGCAACCTCGCCATCAGCGTGTGCTCGCAGTGCTCGGAGCAGCGCCCCTGCGCGGCCGGGACCTACTGTGACGGCTCGGGTGTGTGCAAGTTCGCGGTCTGCCTGCAAGGCGAATCCAGGTGCGTGGGCAACGGCATCGCGACCTGCAAGCCCGACGGCACCGGCTTCGGCACGGTCAGCGCCTGCCCGACCTCGAAGACCTGCGATGTGTACGGCGGCGTCGCCCAGTGCAGCGACATGGGCGAGACGGTCGATGCCGCGACTTCGAGCGACGACGGCGGGGCCTCGGCCAGCGACGGCGGGAACCCGTCGGTGGGCGGCACCCCGCGGACCTGCGGTGTGCCCGCGACGGCGGCCCCGTGCACCAGTCTTCCCAACCTGCCCGTGACCCAGACCCTGGACGGCAAGGGCGACGAGTTCTGCGACGTCCCCGCCTTCCACCTGAACGCCGAGACCGCCAATGCCACCGGCAAGGTCATCGTCCACAACGCCACGCCGCCCGAGGACGCCAGCGTGAAGGTGGCCTGGTCGCTGGCTGGGCTTGCCGTGCTGGTCGAGGTCACGGATCCCAACGTCCAGGCGGTCAGCTCCGTCGCCTCCAACCAGGCCATCGACAAGGTCTACCAGGGCGATTCCATCGAGCTGTTCCTGGCTTCCACCAGCGACGTCAAAGGCTTCCCGGGTTCGGACAGCAACGCCCTGCACGTGACCATCCCGGCCGAGGGCCCAGCGGTGCAAGTGAAGACCACCAGCACCGGCATCACGCACGCCGCATGGCAGGCCACCCTATACAAGCAGGTGAAGACGGCGACCGGCTACGCGGTCGAGGCGCTCTTGCCCTGGCCCGGAAGCGTTCCCAGCACGGGCGCCCTCGTACGCTTCGACATCGGCCTCAACAGCGCGGACAAGAGCTTCGGCGGCGTGGACGACATGCGGGACGGACAGCTCATCTTCCACATCGGCCAGGTGGCGAACACGAGCTGTCAGTCGAGCGACGGGACGGTCCCGTTCTGCGACAGCCGCACCTGGTGCACGACGCTGCTGCAGTAGCGACCGGCGACTCGCGACAGGCGGTCCATGAGACGGCGCCCGGATTGGGAGGGCCGTTTCATGGACTGCGCCGGCGCGGACGACGCCCGGGACGGCTGCGGCCACGATGACGCCACGACGACGGGGACGGCTGCGGCAAAGCGGACGTTCTCTCTTTGGGTGCTTGGGCGGACGGGAGCTTCGCGTATCATGCCGCGGGTGAGCGGCTGGCGGGACAACCTGGCTGGGCAAGCGATGCGGCTTTCCGCCGTCGCGGGCTGGCTTGGCCGGAAGGCGCCGCCGTGGCTGCTCGCTTGGGCGGCGCTGCTCGCGATCGCCCTCGTGGTCGGGCCTTGGGGCGACTATCCGCTGAACGATGATTGGCAGTACGCGCGCGCGGCGCACCTTCTGGCCAAGACCGGCCAGCTGACCATCGACACCGCCATCGCGCCGACGCTGGTCGCGCAGCTCTTCATCGCGTGGCCGTTCATCGAGGTCTTGGGGACAAGTCACCTGGTCTTGCGGCTGCTCACCATGACCATGGCGGCGATCGTGCTGTGGACGCTCGACCAGATCCTGTCCTACGCCAAGGTGTCCCGAGCGACCCGCTGCAAGGCCCTCTTGCTCGTGGTCTTGCATCCGTGGTCGGTGAGTCTGGCGCTTGGCTTCATGACCGAGTGCTATGGCTACGCGCTGGCGCTGCTTGGCGTGGTGGTGTGGCTGCGTAGCCGCGTGGCTTGCGACGGTCGCTATGCCCAGCCGGCGGTCACGCTCGGCGCTTCGCTCACAGCGGGGCTGCTCGTGGGCGCCAGCTTCTGGGTTCGGCAGTTCTGCGTGCTGGTCTTTCCCGCCATGGTCGGGGCGACGCTCTTCCACCTTGCCAGCACGCGGGCGTGGCGGCGCTTGCCGGCCTCGCTCGCTCGGATGGCGGCGGGCGCGGCCGTGCTCGCCCTGACCGTCGCGCTCTACTTCGTGTGGGCCAAGGACCGCGGGCTGCTCAAGGGTGCGTTCTCCGGTCCGCTCGGGCAACTTTCCCAGGTCAACCTCGTGGATCACCAGGTCGTCTTCGGGCTCCAGCTCTTCTACCTCGGGGCAGCGCTTCTGCCCTTGCTCGCAACCTGGCCCTGGCGACCGCAGAGAGGCCGGACCTTCCTCGCCTGCGCCATGGCCCTCGGCTTCGGCCTCGGCGCGTACGGGTTGATTCAACTCGCGACCTCGAGCGACGCGGGGCCGCTGAACCTGCACCGGCGCTTCCCGTTCGCGTCGAACATCATCCACACCGAGGGCGTGGGCCCGAACACGCTCACCGACATGTTCTTTGGCAGTCGCGACCACTACGCGGTCCTGTCGCGTACCTTCTGGCAAGTGGTCACCGCGGGGGTCGTCGCCCTGACCGCCCTGTGGGGCCTGCCCATCCGCGCCGCCGATCGACTGGGCCGAGCCGCCAGGGCCAGCCGCGAGGCCTTCGCGTTCGCCGCGACCTTCGCCGTGCTGTCCATGGTCATGGTGACGCAGGCCTCGGGACAGAACGGCTTCGATCGCTACTACTGGCCAGTCCTGCTTGGCGCCGCCGTCTGCGTCGCCATTCTGTTCGACGGCGAGGAGCGAGCGGTGCGCACGCCCCATGGCCGCGCGCTGGCCACGGTTGGCTTTGTCGCCCTCGCCCTTCCCCTCGCCTTCTTCACCGTCGGCGGCATGCACGACTACTTCCGCTGGAACGACGCCCGCTGGCACCTGGTCGACCACGCCAAGCGGCTGGGCGTGCCCAGCACCAGCATCGACGCCGGCTACGAGGCCAACGGCGCGCTGTCCTTCGAGACGATGCGCAAGCACCCCGAGTCCATCGACCTGGACGCGTGCATCGGGCGATGCCACTGCGAGATCCCATGGGGGCTCGCAGGCATCTGGACCTGCTTCGACGATAGCTATCGAATCGGGATGACGGTGCGCGATGGCTACGAGGAGCTCGCACGCGAGGAGCCCGCCGCGTGGCTCGGCAAGAGCAGGCCCGTCATCCTCTCGCGCAGGCCGAGCAGGTGAGCGTCGCAGGCAGCGCGCAGGGCTCAATCATCGCAGCTTCGCCAACCGCACAGAGAACGCCTGGCCGAGACGGTCCGGTCGGTGGTACAGAGGGACGACGATGGGATTCGTCGAGTATTCGAGCTTCGATGGGCTGGGTTTGGCAGCGTTGATCCGCGAGCGAAAGGTCTCCGCCCAGGAACTGGTGGACGAGTCGCTCGCAAGGATCGAGCGGGTCAATCCCCGGATCAACGCGGTCGTGCGGGTGCTGGCCGACCAGGCGGGGGCCGCGGCCTCGGGCGTCCCGCCATCGGGACCGTTCACCGGGGTCCCGTTCTTGGTCAAGGATCTGGTCTGCGGCTACGCGGGCACGCCGATGGCGTCTGGCTGTCGGGCTTTCCGAGACTTCGTGTCGAGCCACGACGCCGAGCTGGCGCGCAGACAGCGGGCCGCGGGCCTGATCGTCGTGGGCAAGACCAACACGCCGGAGTTCGGGCTGCAGCCGGTGTGCGAGCCCGTGCTCTTCGGGCCGACCCATACACCGTGGAAGCTGGGCCACACCTCCGGCGGCTCCAGCGGAGGCTCGGCGTCGGCGGTGGCTGCGGGCATCGTTCCCATGGCGCATGGTGGGGACGGCGGCGGCTCACTGCGGATCCCGGCGTCCTGCTGTGGCCTCTTCGCGCTCAAGCCATCGCGCGGCCGCATGCCCACGGGGCCCGGCACGAGTGAACAGTGGACGGGGTTCGCGGTCGAGCATGCGATCACCCGTTCGGTGCGCGACAGCGCGGCGCTGCTCGACGCCACCTGCGGCGCCCAGTCGACCGACGCCTACCAGATGCGGGCGCCCGAGCGGCCCTTCCTGAGCGAGGTCGGCGCGCCCGTGGGCAGGCTGCGCGTGCTCCTGATCAAGCAGCCGCTCATGCCCGCCCAGCTGCACGCCGACTGTGCGGCGGCGGTCACCGCAACCGCGCATCGCCTGGAGAGTCTCGGCCACATCGTGGAGGAAGGCAGGCTCGACATCGATCCGCTGGCGTTCGCACGGGACTTCTTCCTCTTCGTCTGTGTCGCCATCGCGGCCGACATCGATGGCGGGTCGCGGGCGCTTGGCCGCAGGCTGCGCTCGTCGGAGATCGAGACCTCGACATGGCTCGCGGGCTTGCTCGGCCGCCGGGCAAGCGCCGTCGCCCTGCTCCGAGCCCGCAGCGGCCTGCTGTCCGTGGGGCGCGCCGCCCTGAGGTTGCTCGACCGCTACGATGTCCTGTTGATGCCGACCGCGGCCGAGCCCCCGGTGCGCATCGGGGAGCTTGCCCCCAAAGGCGTCGAGCGCTTCGCGCACCGAACCATCGCGGCGCTGGGCCTCGGTTTTCTTCTCCGCCTGCCGGGCGTGGTCGACGCCACGGTGAAGAAGTCCTTCTCATTCGTGCCGTTCACGCCCTTGGCCAACGTGGCGGGGCTGCCTGCCATGACCGTTCCCCTCGACTGGAACCGCGACGGGTTGCCCATCGGCAGTCAGTTCGTCGGCAGGTTGGGCGACGAGGCGATGCTGTTCCGGTTGGCCGCGCAGCTCGAGACCGCGCACCCCTGGGTAGCCAAGCGCCCGCCCGTGCACTCGGACGCAGGCTGACGGCTTCCGGCTCCCTGCTTCCTGCTACTCGAAGGCCGCCGTGGTCGGCTCAAGCACAGTCCCCGCGCTCGCGAGCACGACCTGCCCGTCCAGGGTCACGTAGCCCGACAACCGCTGCGCGGCCTTGTGCAAGGAAAGCTCGTAGTACCACGCCGAAGCCGAAGCGCGCTTCAAGCGGATCTCCACCCGCGACTCCGGTTCCAACTGGGCCGCCTTCGGCAAGGCCCGGCGCAAGCTCTCGAGCGCGGCCGACGCCGAGATGCGCGGAGGTCTGCGGAGATCGCGCCAGCGGCTTCTCTGCATCGACTTGGATGCGATCTCCCTGGGGGGCTCCACGTCCACGGGTACGGCATCGAGCGCCGAACGCACGACGTAGGACCATGCCCATCGCGACTCGCCCACGGGCTCACCGACGATGGCGACCTCGATGGCCGTCTTTCCGGCCGGGACGCGCTCGCGGGCGCTGGCACCGTATTGGGCAGCTTGCTCGACCGGCATCGGAGGGGCCTCGCCCAGCATGGACCAAGCGTCCACGCGCACACGCACGCTCGGCTCGATCGCCGTCTCCAGCTCGAACCAGTCGCCACGCCAGCGCACCGAAGCGAAGTCGGGCGAGCGCCCCGGCGTCTGATAGAAGCGCGGATCGAACGTGGGTTCGAGCATGACCCGGTTCGGCGACGCGAGCCACCTGCGAAACCCCACCAAGAGGTCGAGCGCCTTGGTGTCGGCGCGCGGCTCGTCGCCTTGCCCCCAGGCGCGCAGCCCGGGCGGATGGTTGATCCAATACGTCTCGCGTTTGCCTTGTTCGTCCGGCTTGCTCGCTCTCGCGAGCTCGAACACCAACGCATCCTGCAAGAGCCCCTTGCGTCGCAAGGCCCGGCGGCTCTCCTGATTCAGCGCCGTCACCAGCTGGGCCACGGTCATCTGCCGGATCGCCAAGGGGGCGAGCGCGAGGTCTTGCAGGACGTCCTCCAGGTGGTCGAGCTCGCGGCCGCCTGGACGCGTGCTGCGCAGGTGGTCGCGCAGGGCGCGCAGGATCACGGCGGAAGCATCGTCGGGATGGCTCACCTTGCAGGCCGCGCGCAGCGCTGGGTTCGGCCCCCAGAGGCCGAAGCGATTCCGGATGTAGGTTCCGAGCCCGTGGTGAAATCGAACCAGATCTTGCGCGACGGTTCCGGCGATCACGATCCGCTCTCGCTCGGGGAGCTCGGCGGTCAGGATGGCCACGGTCTCGGACAGTGTGGTTGGAAACGGCGGCAGCTCGTCGAGCGCCTTCGGCATGGACGGACGCGCCTCGAAGGCGTACAGGTTCTGGCCACGGTAGACGAGCCGCAGCCTCCCTTCCGCGAGGTGAAGCCGCACACCGACGTCTTCGAGCAGAGCACCATCGCCGTCGGGCCGCCAGCGACCGTGGTCCTCGGCCCTGAAGCCGAAGTGATCCTCGATGCGACGCCAAGTCCGGTCCGCGCGCAGCTCGAGCCAGTGACCACGGGCTCTTCCATCGATCTCGGTGCTGGCGAACCATCCACCGACCAGCCTGTCATCTCCCGCGACGTTCGTTGGCTTCGCGTCCCCGGCTGCTCGAGGCGCCTGCGCTGCCATCAGCGAGAGCAGCAGCCAGAGCGCGCCCGCGGCGGGGCCGAGACTCACCGGTCGACCTCGCGAGAAAGCTCGATGCTGCGCAAATGGACGGCCTGGCTCCCCGGGTTCGAGACTGCGAGGGTGGTGCCCTCGGAGAGCTCCACCGTGTCCTGCGCATCGACCTTCTTGCCCGCGACCGAGATCTCCAGGGCCTGCGTCGCATCTGCATGCAGCTTCCACCGCCCCACCATCGGTGCGGCGACGGAAAGCACCAACCTGGCCTCGGGCGCGACCTCGGTCCCCAGCATTCCTTGCGCGTCGAGCCTGGACGTGCTGTCCGCGTCGCCCACCAGGTAGCCCGGGATGGTCACGCGGTCCGCCGACGCCTGGATGCCGATCTTCTGCGAATCCCGTCGGACCCAAACCTGCGTGCGCACCCGGTAGGGTCTTTCCCCTTCGAATCCGGCCAATTGGTAGTGCGTGGAGAACTCCTCCAGCTGAAACATCTCGCGACCGCTGCGGAAGCACGGCTTCTCGCCACCGTTCGGAAGACAGAAGATCACCAGATCCGGCTTCTGGGAGAGCACATAAGGTCCATTGCCCAGCTCGTGGCCGGGCAACGTCGTCTCGCCGAAGTCCGCGGGTGGATGATGTCCCAGGTGCCAGTCGTTGAGACCGAGCATGTCGAGCGACGGGAGACCGGAGAAGTAGGGAATCGCGCCCGCGGCGTCCACGGCGAGAAGCGGCGCCTTCGCGCCGAACGCCTGCGCCAGAAACCGCCCGACAACCTCGCCGTGCCACTCCCAACGCTCGCTGCGCGCGAGCGCCAGTCGGTAGTCGCGCTTGCCGTCGAAGAACCCCAGGAAGAACGCGTTCACCGCGACGATCACGACCACCCAACGGGCGCGCGCGCCAAGCGCGATCGCGGCCGCCGTGCCCTCCGCGATGAGAAACGCAGACAACGTGAAGGCGGGCAGAAAGTGTCGCCACGCGGGGAAGATGTCGCCGCCCACCAACGCCAGATAGCCGAGCCACACCACGAGTGGCGCGCCGATGGCCAGGACCCGGTGCCGTTTCCCCTGCCGCCAAGCCACCACCGCACCGGCCGCCGCGAGGACGAACACCGAGCGCCCCGCGCCGAGCCCTTGCGCGACGTGCGACCAGCCCGCCACGATGTGGGCTGGGCTGATGGCGAGCTTGGCCCGCCCGGTGTTGGGAACGAAGTCACCGTAGTAGAGCAATCGGAAAGCGAGCTGTGCCAGAACCATACCAACCATCGGCGCGGCGAGCCTGAGCACGAGCCGCACGCGCGCGGCGTTGGGTCGCTCGGCAAAGAGCACGACGGCGGCGACGGTGGCACCGAACAGCAGGCCGTCCGGACGGCACAGCGCCGCCAGGCCGAAGAAGACACCGGCCAGCACCGGTCGCGGAGTCGGCGATGCGCCGTCTTTCGCGGGCAAGAGCGAGAACGCCGTCACGAGGCCGAGCGCAATGCACAGATCGAGGAGCGGTTGTTCGAGGCCGCCGATGGACCAGACTGCGACGGGCCCAGGCAGCGCAAGCGCGGCCAATCCCAGCGCACACACCAGCCAGCGCTGCGTACGCGTCGACCACGCAAGCACCGCCAGGGTAGCCACGGTCGCCGCGATGCCCAACCCGCGCGCGGCCGTCACGAGATCCACACCGAGCCAGCCTACGAGCGCGCACCCCAGAACCCAGAGCAGGTTCGAGTACCCCTCGACGCGCGGCCCATCGGTCCAGGTCAGCCCGTGGCCATCGAGCAGCCTGCGCGCGTAGCGCAGCGAGATGAAAGCGTCGTCGGCCATGAACGGCAGCTCGGCCCGCGCCCGCATCACGAGCACGAGCGCGGCCACAGCAAGCAAGAGCGCGTGCAGCGGCGGAACCTCGACGAGGCGGGCTCGCCAGCGCGCTGCGAAGTTGGGCATGCCGTATCCTCTTCAGTCGAGCGCGGACATGCAACTGGAGATGCGACCTCGTGCCCGCCTCGAACGAAGCAGCGACATGCCGGCAGCGCTACTTGGACGGTGGCTGCAGGACGGTCACGCCTGTGTCGCTGATCGTGAACGACATCAGGTCCGCGCCAACCACGACAGGCCCGGCGTAGGTCGTGGCCGTGGCGGCCAGCACGTCCGCGGGGGTCGGGAAAGGGATACCTTCCTTGGGAAGGCCCGAGAGCACCACGTGCGAATAGGCCACCTGCTTGGGCTGCGCGGCCGTGAACAGCCTCCCGGCTTCCTCGGGCGAAATGTGATGCGCCAGGATCGCCTGGTACGACGGGTACTTGTCGAGCAACGCCTGGGGAATCATCGCCACCTCATGGACGAGCAAGTCGGCGTGATGGGCCGCCAGCCTGACCGTCTCGCAGT
>CAZYFU010000152.1:0-13830 GCA_964647025.1 uncultured Myxococcales bacterium
TGGCCCGAGTTGCGGCGGGAGAAGGAACTGCGCCAGCAGTTCGAGGGGTACAAGATACAGACCGTGGAGGTGACAGGCGTCTTCAGCGAGATCGTCGATCTCTTCGTCCGCATCAACTCGACCGGCAAACGGCTGACCTCGGGTGAGAAGCTGCACTCGAAGTTCTACCAAAGCCCATTCCTCAAGCAGGCGGACAAGCTTGTCGGGAAATTCAGGCGGTACCTCCTCGAACAGAGGATCCTGTCCGAGGCCCAAATCGATCGCATGAAGGGCACCGAGCTATTCGCCGAGTTACTGATGTCCATCGATCGTGGTGGGCCGATCAACAAGAAGACCTCCCTGGACCGTGCCATCGGTAACGATGGCGTCAACGGCAACACGCTTCATCGGCTGGCGCGGGAGTTCGTCGCAACGGTCAACCTGGTCAAGCGGATGTTCCCGGAGCTGAAACAGACCCGCTTCCACAACACGGTCGAGTTCTACTCGCTCTTCCTGCTTGTCTGGCAGATGGAACGCGACGGCCTGGTCCTGCACGATAGGAAGCGCAACCGCATCGCCTTCGCCATGCTCAAGAAGCTATCGACCGGCGTCGACCTGCTCCGAGACCAACTGCGCAAAGCCACCCCCGCCAAGCCCACGCAGCGGCTCTACGCCGACTACCTCCTGACCGTTCAGGGCGACACGGACAGCAGCGCCAACCGCGAGCGCCGCGCCGAGATTCTGCGCAGCCTGCTGTGGTCGCTCTATGACCGCAAGGACGAGAAGCGCACCTTCTCCAGCGAGCAGCGCCGGATCATCTGGAACAGCGACGAGCAGCACCGCTGTCCCGGGACGCGCTGCCATCACAAGAAGCTGACCTGGGAGGACTTCACCGTCGACCACGTGATCGCCTACGTGAAGGGCGGCAAGACCGACCTCCGCAATGCCCGTCTCATGTGCCGGAGCTGCAACAGCCACAAGGGCGGGCGGTGACCCGGAGACGACGGCGATAGACCCTGACCATGCGAACCATCCTGGGCAAGTTGAATGACCAGCTTCTGGCGAACCTTGCCTTCGAGGCCTGCGCCTTCTGCACGCACGTCGAGGCAGCCGTGGCCTACGCCGGACGCCCCGACCACCAACTCCTCAAGACATGCAAGGAGAAGGGTCTTCGCCTCACGTTCTACGGACTCCTGGATGAGCACGGCGCCGTCGGCGTCCCCTTTCTCAAGGAGCTGCTCTCCTGGGGGCCTTCGCGGGCTGACGTCCGGCTCGTCAATGGGCACTTTCACGCAAAGGTCATCTGGTGGCGCGGCTTCGGCGCCTATGTCGGCTCGGCCAATCTCACCGACAAGGCGTGGTTCAACAACATCGAGGCTGGCCTGTTCCTCGAAGAGGCCGAGCTGGTACTCTCCGGCGTCGGGGATCAACTGGATGACCTATTTGACCATCTCGCGAAGGTGTCCGCGCCGGTCACCAACGAGATGATCGCGAAGATGGAGAGCCTTGCCCAGGACCGCCGTCGCGTCGACGAGCAGGAAGCCAAGCTGAAGGCGAAGTTTGCCGAGCTGTTCAAGGGCATTCAACCGAACACTGGTTTGATCGTGAAGCCCGCGAAAGGCGTGAGGGAGAACAAGGCCCTAAAGCGCTTCACGGCCGAATGGAACGGAACGCTGCAGCTTATGAGGGGGCTCACCAAGGAGTTCCTCGATCTCAAGCTACGCCCTGGCTGGGTCAGTCCCGACGCCCACCCAACCATCCACTTCGATCAGTTCCTTCACGCGTACTACTACGACTACGTACGGGGCGGCGTCGAGCGGGACGAAGATGATGACCTTTCCGGCCTCGAAAAGGTCGAGGCGACATTCGCGAAGCACCGAACGGATCCGTCCGCAGCCCTCAAAGACGCTGCCCGGTGGTGGGCGGGGCTGCCGTCGGACCCTCACGGAGAGGAACCGTTCATCCGCGAGATTGCACCGGGAATGCAGAAGGAGTTGAGCAGATCCGCAATACAAGGCATGACACAGCAGTCGTTCACGGATGCGTTCGGCAACGTCAACGCCTTCAGGATGCATGCGCGGCAGATCAAGAACAGAGACTTCGGGCTACCCACGAACCACCACGAGAGCATCGAGGACCGAGTGCGTCGCCTCTGCGCCTGGCTGTGGCAACAGCGGTCACCGGCTGGCAGAACCGTTCGCGATGTGTTGGAGTTCGTCCTCTGGGGCACAGATCCCTCGGACATGGAGCGGCGACTGTGGCTGGGAGTGTGGGACGACGGGTATCGAATCGGGCATTTCGGCCAAAGCACTTTGGGCGAGGCCGTCGGATGGGCCAGGCCGGACGATTACCCCCCACGGAACAACCGAACGAACAAGGCCCTCCGAGCACTGGGGCATGACGTGAAACTGTTCTCGAAGGGCTAATCACAGCCCGCCGTCTGCGTTGCTGGATTCGCTGTCAGGGTCACGGCTTGGGGGTCAGAGTGCGTGTGGCTGACAGGATGGTCAGCGATTTCACACCGCGGGTTATGGCGACATAGAGGTTCTTACGCGAAAGGTTGTCGGCGTCCAGGACAATAGCGTGGTCGAATTCCAGGCCCTTGATCAGGTGCGTGCGTCCCATTGCGAAGCGAGGCAGGAGCCGACCCATGTGGCGCGTGCACTCGCGGGCCGTCCAAGCAGCCTCCCGGAGTGAGATTTCCGGATGAGCGAGCATCTCCTTTAGCGCCCTCTTCATCTCGCCAAACAGCTCTCGCCTATACACGATTGATTCCCCTGTGGCGGTGAAGGAGTCCAAGGCAGCGAGAATGGCCCCCGGACCGCCGACGTCAGCGACGGTCCGGAGAGCTGCGCGCTGTTGGGAATTCTTGGTGGCGCGGGATGTGGTCTTGCCTTTCCGAATAGCGCTGAGCGCCGGCTTCATTTCTGTGGAGACCCCTGTATGCACTTTGACCCGTCTTGAGCCAACGACGCAAGCGACGACGTCGTTGTCAGTTGCCATGGAGCATTGCCTTCAGCAGGGCCACCTTCTGCCCGAGGTCTGTGGCGCCCACATCCTTCAGATGTCTTGGGACGAGCACCCCGAGCGCCTCGCCCTGATCGACGCTCTTGAACCAACTCCTGTCCTTGGCCTTGGCAGCCTGACCGACCGCGGTGCGCAGCGCGGTCTCGTCCGCGTGACCAGCTCTCCATTCCCGTGGATCTGCGCCAGGCACGCCCTGGATTGGCTGCTCAAGTACGGCCAGCGCAAGGCCACCGAGCCGCGAACGGTGCCGCTCATGGATTCCCTGGCGCCCATCCTCACGGCCTGGAAGCTGAAGACCGGCGGCGAGGGGCTCATGTTCCGACCGAAGGACACCACGGCAGGGGGCCGGCCAGACATCGGGCGGCCGTCTACGTTCATCCGCCCCGAGACGATGCGCAGGCACCTCGCGGCGGCCCTCAAGGCGTGCAACCTTCCCGAGTCGCTCTCTTGGTATCACGCCACGCGCCACACTTTCGCGAGCCTGTTCGTGTTGAACGGGGGAAGCATCGAGCTGCTACGGCAGCTCATGGGCCACAGCAGCGTGACCACGACCGAACGCTACTCGCACCTCAAGCCGGACCTGTACCGAGAAACCATCTTCACCACGATGCAGGTCGATCTGACGAAGCCGGCGGGGAAGTTGGTGTCCCTCGAAGCCTCGGCGCCAAATGGTGCCAGTGAAGTGCCAGAGGTTCGGGAAGGCGGTCTAACCGGCTGAAATCAAAGGTGGCTCCGGAGGAGAGATTCGAACTCCCGACCCGACGGTTAACAGCCGTCTGCTCTGCCGACTGAGCTACTCCGGAATGCGAGGGCATGATTATGAGAAGAGAGGCCCTCCCGTCAAGCTCCTAGAACAAGTTTCGTCATTTTGTTTGGGGCGCAGGGCTCGGTGCAGCAGATGGAGGGACCTCGGGGCTGATGGACGTTCTCCACCCGAGAACGCGCGCGCCGTCCGCGAGGCGGGATCCGCGCGCAGCAGCCTCGGACGGGCCGGTGCTATTCCTTGGGCTTGCCGTCCTCGAAGTCGGGGGCTGGCTTGAAGATCGTCTTCTCGGGAGCGGGCTTGGCGGGCTCTGGCTTCGCGGCTGGCGCCTCGGCTTTGGCGGGCTCCTTGGCGGCGGCCTTGAGCGACTCGGACGAGGGAAGGAATTCGGGCCTCGCCACTGGTGCCTCGGGCTTCTTCTCGGGATTCGCGGCGGCCGCTGGGGCTACCTCGGGCGGGTTCGCGGCCGCACCGGCCGGGTTCGCGGTCGCGCCGGGCTTGGCCCGCTTCAGGCTCGTGGTCACGGTCAACACGCGCTCTTCGCCCTTCTTGACCCAGTTGTCCGCCGGACCCACCACGCGCTCCTGCGGCTCGTACCCTTCTTTGCGCACCACGAGGGTGTAGGACTTCTTCGGGTCGAGGATTCGCCGCTCACAGGGCGTGCGGCTGAAGTACTCGCCGTCGATCAGAACCTCGGCCGAAAGCGGCGCAGATCGGATCACCAGACGGTAGATCTCATCCTCGGCCGCACTCGCTGCTGGGGTGTCGTCCCATCGGGCGACCCTCGCCTTGCCGGACCTGCTGGGTTCCCGCTCGGCCTTCTCGGCCTTCTCGGCCTTCTCGGCCTTCTCGCCTCGTGGCTCCTTCTTGTCGGCAAGCTCGGCGGCTGCGACCGCGGCCTTGGGCTCCTCGGCGGCGGGCTTGGCAGGGGGAGGTGGCGGCTCGGCGGCGGCGGGCTTGGCAGGTTCGGCCGCCGGATTCGTGGGCTCGGCCGCGGGAGCCGAGGGCGTGGGCTCGGCCGCGGGAGCCGGGGGCGTGGGCTCGACCGCGGGCGGAGTCACCGCCGTGGCGGGCGCGTCGGGCTTGAGATATTCCAGCCAGGGCTTGGTCTTGACCAGATACACGGCCGCGAAAGCCGCGGCGGCCGCTGCCACGGCGACCAGCGCGATCGTCTTGCCCGATCCCCTGCGCCTGGCTGCGGGCGCGTCGTCGCGGCTGGGCGGGCGGTCATCGCTGAAGTTGCCTTCCAGACCGGTCCCCAGATCCAGTGTCTGGGGCCTGCTCAGCCTCTCCGCGTCCCCGATGGGCGCCGACGCTGCGTCGGCGGAGACATCCTCGGTCCGCTCGGGCGAACCTTCCTCGATGGGCACGCCGGCCGACAGCTCGGGCAGGACCTCGTCGGCTGGCGCCGGGGCGGGCTCCACGCTCGCGTCGAGATCCAGAATCGCCGCGAGGCTGTTGCGCTGTCCCGCATCGGTCGCGACATTCGCGAAGCCCGAGGACTCCGCTGGCTCGGTGGCGTCGAAGCCCTCGGGCGGCGGCCCGCTCTTGGTGATGACGTCGGACGCGCCCGTGGGCGCATCGTCGAGCGGAGCTTCGGGAATCGCATTCTCGGCGGCCTCGGTCGCGGCGCGACGGGCCTCTTCCGCCTCTCGCTCTCTGGCTTCCCTCTCGAACTCCTTCATGTACTCGAGGGGCTTGTCGTTGATCTCGGTCTTGCCGCCCTCGGAGAACTCGTCGCTGTCGCCCAAGCCCGCGAACGCCCGTGTCAGGGGTGACGCCGGCGGCGGCGGTGTGGCGGGCTTGACCGCCGAGGCCGGAGCAGGACGGGTGATGGCAAAGTTCGCCGGGCCGGGCTCTACCTTGGGTGCCTCGGAGGCGGGCTTGCTGGCCTCGGGTGGCGGCGACGTTCGCGCGGGAGGCGACACGAACGCGGTCGGTGGGTACGGCGTGCTCGAGACCTTGCCTTCTCTGCGGGCTTTCTCGGCCAATATCGCCTGATGGGTCTGCTGGCTCTCGACGGTGAGTTTGTCGAAGCGCAGCCCCATGCCGGGCACGTTGTTGGCCCGGGCCGGATCGCTCTCGCGCACCCACGCCACGGTCCCGGTTCCGAAAAGCAGCGGAGACCCGTCTGCCAAAGAGAACTCGAACTGGAGTGTGGTGCCCACTTCGACGGGCTGCTTCGTGCGTATGAAGATCCCGCCGGGACTCACATCCGCGCCATAGCGTCCGATGAATTCGTCCAGCGACGCGCTCTTGAACCTGATGCGAAGTGTGATCGCGTTGCTTTCCGTGCTTGACGGCTGGTCCATGTCGGTTTTCCCTTGGGCCGAGGCTAATCGAGGTTACGCCTGTCGTGAAATTGCTTCAATTATTGATTCAGATCGCCCCGTTAGCGTGCAGAAGTCGAAACGTGTGCGCACCGCTGGCGGTCCTGTGCGCAACATTGATTCCGTTCGAAGGGGTGTGGCACACAGCGACCGCGGGCATTGTAACATCGTCCAAGCGGGCTTGGCGTAGTGCAGTTGCATCTGATTCGGAAATTGCCTCGGCCGCTGGCGTGGAGATCCTGAGGGCCGGGGGCAACGCCGTCGACGCTGCGTGCGCGACGACCCTTGCGCTGGGCGTCGTCAACCCGTTCGCGTCCGGGCTTGGCGGCGGAGGCTTCGCCATCGTCTACCAGGCGAAGTCGGGCAGAAGCATGGCGCTCGACTTTCGCGAGACCGCGCCCGCCCGCCTCGTGGCCACGCAGCCAGGCCAACGACTCGTGATCGCTCGACAGAGCGGGCTCTCGGTCGGCGTGCCGGGAGAGGCACGCGGCCTCTCGGAGCTGGTCCGCAGGCTCGGCGCGCTGCCCTTCTCACGCTGCATCGATCCGGCCTTGCGCCTGGCGCGCGGCTTTGCGGTATCGCCGTGGCTAGAGCAACAGATCGCCGAGGAGATCGGACGCAACCCGACCACCGGTCCAGCGCTGGTGGGCAGGCTTTTCGGCATCGATGCCCAGGCAGCGGCCCGCCTGAAGACGGGGGATCGCGTGTCGCGCCCTGCCCTGGCCAAGACCCTCGAAAAACTGCAGCGCGAGGGCGCATCCGCCTTCTACCGGGGTGAGCTGGCCAAGGCCTTGGTGGACGCGGCGGCCACGCACGGTGGAGTGCTGAGCCTGGAGGATCTGGCGCGCTACGCGCCGGTCGAGCGCAAGCCCATCTCAAAGGAGTTCCTCGGCAAGAGGGTCCTCGGCATGCCGCCACCATCGGCAGGTGGTGTGATCGTCGCCGAGGCCTTGGGCGTTCTCGCGAGCCACGTCCCCGCAATGAAGCGTGCAGGCGCCGCCGCGCCCGACACCCTGCACTTTCAGATCGAGGCGCTCAAGCATGGTTTTGCCGATCGCGCGCGGTTCCTCGGCGATCCCGACTTCGCCCCGTTGCCCACCAAGCACCTTCTGGATCCTGCCTACCATCGCGCGCTCGCTGGCCGACTCGCGGCCGAACACGTGCTGGCCCACCAAGACTACGGGACACCCGCCGCAGCGCCGCCAGCCCCGGCCCGTGACGCCGGAACCGCCCACGTCTCGGTCGTGGACCGGGCGGGGAACGCGGTCGCGCTCACCAGCACCATCAACCTCGCGTTCGGCTCGCGCATCGTCGCCGGCGACACGGGGGTCCTGCTCAACGACGAGCTGGACGACTTCACGGCGTCCGCGGAAGCGCAGGACGTCTTCGCGCTGGCAGGCGGCAAAGCCAACTTCGCCGCACCCGGCAAGCGGCCGCTGTCGTCCATGTCACCGACGATCGTTTTGGGCAAAGACGGCGTCGAGTTGGTCGCTGGCGCCGCCGGTGGACCACGCATCGTCTCGACGACCCTCGAGCTGCTCGTCCGCGTGCTGGTCTTCGGCCAAGATGCCGCGCAGGCGGTGAAGGCCCCGAGGGTCCACCATCAATGGGAACCAGACGTGCTGCTCTACGAGCCCGAATTTCCGCCACAAACGATTCGCGCCCTGGAAACGAAGGGCCATGCCACCCGTGCGGTGCACGATCTCGCCAAGGCCAACCTCATCGTGCGCACGCGCTCGCGCCTCGACGCCGCCGCGGATCCGCGCTCGGGTGGAGCAGCCGCGGGCTACTGAAATGCGCGGCGCCGAGAGAGCTACGGATTTCGCCACGGAGCTCACCGCGGAGCTCGTTACGGAGTTCACGAAGAAGAACACCAAAAGTATACGTTCACTCGTTGACGGCCGGCTCCATTCACGTGTAGGGTTTGCCCCCAAAAGCCATGACGTTGACCACGCAGTCTCCCACGTCCGGCGAACTCGGTGCCGCCCAGCCCGTCACCACGTTGCTCGGCAAGGGCAGCGAGTTCGAAGGCAAGCTGTCGTTCGAGGGAACTGTGCGCGTCGACGGCAAGCTGACCGGCGAGATCTTCACCGACGACATGCTCGTCGTGGGTGAAGGCGCCGAGGTCAACGCAGAAGTCACCGTCGGTTCCATCGTCATCCAGGGCACCGTGCGCGGCAACATCACCGCCAAGCGCTCGGTAGAAATCCACAGCCCGGGCCGCGTGCGCGGCAACATCAACACGCCGTCGCTCTTCATCGAGAAGGGTGTGTTCTTCGACGGGAACTGCCAAATGGATTCCAGCGGCGCGTCGGAAACGGCGCCCGTCCCTCGCCACTCCAAGAAGTCCAGTTCCAGCTCGGCGTCGCCGAGCGCGAACACCAGCACGTCTGGCTCAAGCACCTGATCGAGTGTTGTTTGCCGTGAACACGTCTCTCACTCTACTGCAAGCCACCAGCACGATTCTCAGCTCGGCCCCCCAAGCGTCCGAGCCGCAACTGCTGGATTTGGATGGAACCGCCTTCGTCATGCTCGGGATCTTCGTGGTCCTGCTGCTGGTGCTTTGGCAGTTCCTTTGGAAGCCCTACCTGCGCGTCCGCGAAGAACGGGTGGCGCGCACCGAAGGCGCACGCGCCAAAGCCGCCGCGATGGAGGCCGAGGCCGCCGCGCGACTTGCACGCGTCGAGACGGCGTTGGCCGAGGCCCGCAAGGCCGGCAGCGTCGAGATGGCGAAGCTGCGCCAGGACGCCCAGGCGAAGGAACAGCAAATCATCGCCGCCGCCCAAGAAGCTGCGCGCAATATGCTCACCGAGGCGCGCGCCAAGCTCGATGCCAGCGTCGCGACCGAAAAGGAAAACTTGAAGGCAGACACCGGCGCCCTGGCGCGGCAGATTGCCGAGAAAGCCCTGGGCAGGAGGCTCGCGTCGTGAAGTCCCTTCTGCACTCGCTGATGTTCGTGGCCGTGCTGGCGGGCGCGGATCTCGCGACCGCGCAGGACGATGCCCCGGCCCCGGAGGCGGCAGCGGCGCCCGCGGCCCCCGCTGAGGCTGCCCCTGCTGCTGCCCCTGCAGCCGCCCCCGCCCCCCGCAAGGGCCGACGCAAGGTCGCCAAGGCCGACGATGCCGACGCGGTCAAGCCCAAGGGCAGGAAGGCTCGGCGCCTGGCGCTCCTCAAGGAGGCCGAAGAGCGAGCCGCCGCCGCAGCCGCCGCGGCCGCCGAGGGAAAGGCCGTGGCCGAAGAGCCCGCCGCTGTCGCTCCAACTGCCCACGCAGATACCGCGAGCGCGGAAGTGCAGCCCGTGGACGCGGGCATCGACGGTGGCCTCGACGCCGAGCCAGCCATCGCGCCGACGCACGAGACAGCGCTTGAAGCGCACGTGGCTTCCGCGGACCAGACGACGCATGGCGCAGCCCACGACGAGCATGGCAAGGCGGCCGGCGAACACGGCGCGGCCGGAGAGCACGGCGGAGAGCACGACGGCTTCAGCGTCGGTACCTTCATTCTCCAGCTGGTCAACTTCGGCTGCCTGCTGTTCATCCTCATCTACTTCGGCGGCCGCGCGTTCAACAAGTCGTTGAGGGCCCGTCACGAGCAGCTCAAGGGAGAGGTCCTGGAGGCGGCGCGCCTTCGCGACGAGGCCCAGCAGAAAGCGGCCGTGCAGGAGAAGCGCCTGGCCGAGTTGGAGAAGGAAATCGCTTCGCTACGCGCGGTGATGCGCGAGGAGGCCGAGCGCGAGCAGGCCCGCCTCGTCGACAGTGCCCAAGAGCGCGCCAAGCGAATCCAAGAGGACATGCGCTTCCAACTCGATCAACAAGTGAAGGAGGCCGAGATGCTCCTGCGCGCCGAGGTAGCCAGCGCGTCGGTCAGACTGGCAGAAGAGCTGGCCCGCAAGGCCGTGGACACGCAAGACGAGCGCCGCTTGGCCCAAGAGTTCGTGGCCGGCTTCTCCGGCACTGATAGCCCGGCAGGAGGACGCTGATGGCCGCCCTGGGTGGATCGGTTGCCCGACGCTATGCCAAGGCGATCTTCGCCATCGGCGAAGACAACGGCCTGTTCGAGCTCATGGGTAGGCAGCTGAACGAGCTGGCGAGCCTCTGGAAGGGCTCGACCGACCTGCGACAGACGCTGGAGAACCCGGTGTTCAAGCTCTCGCAGAAGAAGTCGGTTCTGCAGGGTCTGCTGCCCCGGGTGGCACCGGCCAGGCAAGTGCAAAGCCTGGCTCTGCTGCTGCTCGAGCGCGGCCGCATCGCCTTGCTGCCGGCCATCGCCAAGGCCTACGAAGAGATGTGCGACAAGAAGATGGGCCGGGTTCGCGCCAAGGTGAAGTCGGCACACGCGCTCGACATCGCCAGCGAGACCGAGATCCGCAAGGCCATCGAGCGTCGCACCGGCAAGAGGGTCTTGATGACCACGGAAGTGGATCCATCGTTGATTGGTGGCGTGGTCGCCGAGGTCGCCGGCCTGGTCCTGGACGGCAGCGTGGCCTCGCGACTTTCGAGCCTCAAGAATCGATTGCTTAACTAGGAAGACACGGGCGACCGCAATTCATTTCGCCAAATTCTGAAGGAAACCAAGATGCAGATTCGCGCTGAAGAAATCAGTCAGATCATCCGCAAGGAGATCGAAGGCTTCGATCAGAAAGTCGCTGTGGCCGAGACGGGTACCGTGCTCGAGACCGGCGACGGTATCGCCCGCGTGTACGGCCTCGAGAACGCGATGGCCGGCGAGCTTCTGGACTTCGGCAAGAACGTCGTCGGCCTGGTGCTCAACCTGGAAGAGGACAACGTCGGCGTCGCCCTCCTCGGCGACTTCGAGTCCATCCGCGAAGGCGACGTGGTCAAGCGGACCGGGAAGATCGCGCAGGTGCCCGTGGGCGACGCGCTGATCGGCCGCGTGGTGAACGCGCTGGGCGTTCCCATCGACGGCAAGGGCCCCATCGAGACCAAGGACTCGCGCAAGATCGAGATCAAGGCGCCCGGCATCATCGCCCGCAAAGGCGTGCACGAGCCGGTGCAGACCGGCATCAAGGCCATCGACTCGCTGATTCCCATCGGACGCGGACAGCGCGAGCTGATCATCGGCGACCGCCAGACCGGCAAGACCGCCGTCGCGGTCGACACCATCATCAATCAGAAGGGCCAGAACATGTACTGCTTCTACGTGGCCATCGGCCAGAAGCAGTCGACCGTGGCCTCGGTGGTGGACAAGCTGCGCGAGCACGGCGCCATGGAGTACACCACGGTCATCAGCGCGACCGCGTCGGACTCGGCCCCGTTGCAGTTCCTCGCGCCCTACACCGGCGTCACGATGGGTGAGTACTACCGCGACAGCGGTCGCCACGCGCTCATCATCTACGACGATTTGTCGAAGCAAGCGGTGGCGTACCGCCAGCTCTCGCTCCTCCTGCGCCGTCCTCCGGGACGCGAGGCCTTCCCGGGCGACGTCTTCTACTTGCACTCCCGTCTGCTCGAGCGCGCCGCGAAGCTGTCGGACGCCAAGGGCGGCGGCTCGCTCACCGCGCTCCCGGTCATCGAGACCCAGGCCGGAGACGTGTCGGCGTACATCCCGACCAACGTCATCTCCATCACCGACGGTCAGATCTTCCTCGAGGGCGATCTGTTCTACTCCGGTCAGCGCCCGGCCTTGAACGTCGGCATCTCGGTCAGTCGCGTCGGCGGCGCGGCCCAGATCGCGGCGATGAAGAAGGTCGCGGGACGCCTCAAGCTCGAGCTCGCGCAGTACCGCGCGCTCGCCGCGTTCGCCCAGTTCGGCTCGGATCTCGACAAGGCGACGCAGCAACAGCTCGCGCGCGGCGCTCGCATCACCGAGCTACTCAAGCAAGGTGTGTACGTGCCGTTGCCGGTCGAGAAGCAAGTCCTCCTGCTCTTCGCGGCCACCAACGGCTTCATTGATCAGTATCCGGTCGACCAGCTCGGCCGCTACGAGAAGGAGCTCTACGACTTCGTCGACGCCAACAAGCGCGACGTGATGGCCGAGATCGCCAAGAAGGGCACCGACGGCAAGGCCTTCGACGGTTTGGCCGAGAAGATGCGCGCCGTGCTCACCGAGTTCGCCAAGACCTTCAACCCCGCGAAGTAACCAGAGGCAGCAGGCACTCTCATGCCCTCACTCAAGGCAGTCCGGATCCGGATCGCGTCGGTCAAATCGACGCAGAAGATCACCAGCGCCATGAAGATGGTGGCCGCGGCCAAGCTTCGCCGCAGCCAGGACGCGATCGTCGCGGCGCGCCCGTACGCCAAGAGCATGGCCGACATCACCGCCGAGGTGGCCGCCCGCGCGACCACCTCGGACCATCCCCTGCTCGAACGGCGCGACGTCAAGCGCATCGCCCTCATCGTGGTCACCTCCGACCGCGGCCTTTGCGGCGGGTTCAACTCGAACCTGTGCCGGGCAGCCCAGCGCTACGCCGACGAGAAGACCAGCTCGGGCGAGCTGGAAGAGGTTCGCTTCGAGGTGGTGGGCCGCAAGGGCCGTGACTACTTCCGCCGACGCAAGCTGAACATCACACGCGACTTCGCGGGTGCCGCGGGCGACACCGCCCTCGCCCGCGCCAAAGAGCTGGCCGCGGTCGCCAGCGAGGAGTTCCTCAAGGGGACGGTCGATGCCGTCTGGGTCGCCTACAACCAGTTCCGCTCGGTCATCTCCCAGAAGCCGACCATCGAACAGTTGCTGCCGGTCGCGACCGCGGCCGTGGCGCCTTCGGCGGACGGCAGCAGCTCGGAGTTCCTCTTCGAGCCAGGCAAGAACGAGATCCTCGACTACATCCTCCCGATGTATGTCGAGACCCAACTCCATCGGGTCATGCTGGAATCGGTCGCGTCCGAGTTCGGCGCCAAGATGACCGCGATGGAGAACGCGACCAAGAACGCGACGGAAATGATTGCCCGTCTAACCCTCCAGTACAACCGCGCCCGCCAGGCCGCCATCACCAAGGAGCTGATGGAGATCGTAGGCGGCGCAGAGGCACTCAAAGGCTAGCCCCCCACGACCCCTAGAGGTTTGAAACCATGAGCAACGGTATGAGCACACAGACAGGAAGAATCGTACAGGTCATCGGACCGGTCGTGGACGTGGAATTCAGCGGGTCCGATCTGCCAGAGATCAACACGGCGCTCGCATTGACCAACCCTGCCATCGACGACAAACCAGACAACCTGATCATCGAGGTCGCGCAGCACCTGGGCGAGCGAACCGCCCGCTGCGTGGCCATGGATTCTACCGACGGCCTCGTCCGCGGCATGCCCGTGAAGAACACCGGCGCGCCCATCAGCATGCCGGTCGGCAAGGAGGTCCTGGGACGCATCGTGAACGTGGTGGGCCAGCCCGTCGACGAGCGCGGCCCCCTCGGTGCCACCAAGTTCCTGCCCATCCACCGCGCGGCGCCCAAGTTCGTCGACCAGTCGGTGAAGATCGAGATGTTCGAGACCGGCATCAAGGTCGTCGACCTGCTCGCCCCATATCGCCGCGGCGGCAAGATCGGCCTCTTCGGCGGCGCCGGCGTCGGCAAGACCGTCGTCATCCTCGAGCTCATCAACAACGTCGCCAAGAAGCACGGCGGTTACTCGGTGTTCGCCGGCGTGGGCGAGCGCACCCGCGAAGGCCGCGACCTCTACGACGAGATGACCAACTCCAAGCTCTCCACGGGCGAGCCCGTCATCTCCAAAGCCGCCCTCATCTACGGCCAGATGAACGAGCCGCCGGGGGCCCGTC
>CAZYFU010000153.1:0-13812 GCA_964647025.1 uncultured Myxococcales bacterium
TTGACGATCAGGCAACACCTCCGGCGTTCGTCCGGCGTGAGCAGCCTTCCGGCGACGGCCAGCCGGCGACGCTGGTCGGCCGTGAACGACACCCTCTTGCCACCGCTCACGCCGTCGAGTTGCTCTCGAAGGATGCGCCTCTCTTCTAGGCCCGCACGTCGGGCGGACCAGGAGCTCACGGGCGCCCACGAAGATGCTGAGGCTGCGGGCCTTCGCCGTGACCTTGGCCAGTCGGCGAGCGAGGGCCGCTACCGGACCTATGGTCACCGCCTTGGCCGACCGATCGCGTTGGCGCTGACCAGCCCCCCCCTCGCCTTCCCGCGTGCGGGAGATCGCCTCGTCACGTTCGGCCTCGACTTCCTTCCTGATAGACCCGAAGTCGCCATGTCCCCAAGTCGCCATTGTCCTTCCTCGGGTTTGGGAATAGCGTGCCGCCTATGCGTCCCTCGAAAGGTGCGAAGGTCGGCCGGCACTGCGATGCTGCGACTCGAAGAGGGCGCTTGTCTTGTCTACGGGCCAGGAGTCTCAGCGCTTGCTGTCTCCTGATAGCAGCATTGTTTCTTCCGGCGTGCCAGAGATCCACCACTCGCCCAGTGCAACAGCACAGCTCGTCCAGCCCAGCCCCTGCCCGATCGGCGTCTTCCCCGACACCCGACACCAACTCGATTCCGGTCCCGTTCTCGCCGCCCGTGACAGTAGATGAACGAGGAATCCTCATTGGAGGAGAGCGAATCGATTCCAAGATGGTGGAAGCGGGCCAGGGACTGAGGGAGCGCCTCAGCCGTCTGCCGGTGGACAATCGCCCGGTGTCCGTTCGCGCCGCCAGCGGGGCCAAGCTGAGTCAAGTCGCCGAGCTCACCAGAGCATTGGGGCAGGTCGGCGCATCCGAGATCGACGTCATCACGTCGACCGTGGGCTCGCACACGAGTGGAGACACCTTGAAGATATCCCCACTCGGCCGTGTGCCCATGCATGCCGAGCGCTGCGGTGTCCGTATCATCATCAAGTCCGACGACATGGTCGACCTCAGGTGGGGGCAGAAAGGCAAAGGGGTCACCATCCCGTGGAGCCCCAACGGTCCCGACATCTCCTCGGTCGTCGCGTCCTTGTACGAACGAATGAAGACCTGCCCCACCACCGTCTGGATGCTGGCGGCCCAGGGCGACGCCACATGGGAGATCGCGTTCGCAGTTGGAATGGCGGTGAGTCGCTCTACAAATGCTGCCGCCGAGACTTGCTACCTCATGATCCTCTGACACTAACTTGGAGTGACACTGCCATGGCACATTCCTTCGCTACGCCGACTGTTCTGTCCCTCAGTTCTGCCGGCTCGGCAGTCATGGAATTGCGGAACCACCTCAACGGCATTGGCCCAACACGGTTGCCATTGCTCAGCACCGGCACAGCGTTCGACCTAAAAACGAAGATCCGAGTGATGGAGTTTCAATGGCAACATCGGCTAAAGGTCGACGGCGTTGTCGGCAAGAAAACCGGCGGGCACTTGTCCAAGACGGCATCGACCTACCCGATTCCGGCACATCCGTCAGGCCGCTGCATCGTCGTGGACCTGGTCAACCGGGTCCTCCACGCATATCGAGACGGAGTGGAAGCCGTGACCGCGTCGCCTGTCTGCGGCGGGCCGAGCACCCACGCCGGCGTGTTCCAGATGTCCTCGCGACGGCCGCGAAATCACACAAGCAGCACCTACCCGATCCCGCCCGGGAACATGAATTTCTCCCTGTTCTTTGACGGGGTGAAGGCCATTCACCAAGGCCCAGGATCGATCCAATTGGAGACAACCTTGAGAAAGCGCGAGGCGGCGACCTTGGCGACCGCGGCGCCATCTCCATCTACGAAGTTGATTTCGTTGGTGTTGACCAGCCTCGTCGACCGCGTCTAGCGCGATCGAAACCTCGCGCTTTTGAGCGATTCTCTCCACGACGGAGTCGGAGGTCCCCTTATGCAGCTGCTGGGTGCAACAGTGCGCGTCGGAACCATCGCCTTGAGGTAGAGTACTTGCGGCCCACGCTGCAGTCCTCTGGTACCTGTCACTGGGCCGACGGCTCCCCTTATCGGGATCGTCGACCCGCTCTTCTCGAAGCTATGGGCTCCCTGTTGGATCGGATTCTCTCGATCGAGTCTCGAGCCCCACACCGCAAAAGGGGCTCACCCTTGCTCGGCAACGATTGGTAGGATGGGAAGGGCCTGCTCGGGCAGGTCACGGAATGACAGGCATGATCGGGACTATTGTTGCCGGGTACGAGCTGCAGCGGAAGCTCGGCGAGGGGGCTACCGGAGAGAGCTATCTTGCGATCCACCAAGGAACCGGCCGGCGCGTATGCGTCAAGGTATTCCGGGCCGCGTTCTCGTCCGACCGGAGACTGCTCGACCGCTTCTTCGCCAGGGTCAAGGCGGCCAGCATGGTTAACCACGCGGGCATCCCCGCCCCATACGACCCCGGGGTGCACACGAACGGCAGGGCGTATCTGGTCATGGAGTTGCTCGAGGGCAAGACCCTCGCGGACTCGTTGGCAGAGCCGGACGCAGCCATGCACGTAGACCTTCTTGCCGACATCGGTTCGCAGCTTTCCGACCTGCTCTCCGCTGTGCACGGAGATGGACTGCTCCATGGCGCGCTCAAGCCCGAGAGCATCTTCCTGACCTTCCCTGCGTCCCAGCCTCCGCGCCCCCTGGTCAAGCTGCTCGATTTCGGCATGGCCATGTTCTCCCTCGATGTTCGTCAGAGCCAGACGGGCAGCTTGTTGGGCGCTCCCCTCTACATGGCCCCTGAGATCGCCCGCGGTATCGACAACTGCGACCACCGGTCCGATATCTACTCGCTTGGTTGCATCCTGTTCGAGATGGCGTGCGGTCGGCCGCCCTTCGCCCGCGAGGGGAAGGCCGAACTCATCATCGCCCACGCCATAGAGATGGCGCCTCCAGTCTCCTCGCTTGAGCCGAGCATCCCACCGATCCTCGACAGGCTCATTGGCCAGATGTTGACCAAGAATCCGGCCGCCCGTCCCCAGAGCATGGCCGAGGTCACGTCAGTCCTCGAGAGGCTCCTCAAACACCCTGCCCCCACCGAGCGTCTGGCCGATCCAACTCTTCCCGAACCCGGCCTTTCTGCTGCGCGGCCTGTGCCGTCGACCGCCCTTCTCCCTCCGACGCCTACGTCGGCTGTGCCCCCCACGCAGGGCCTGCCTACCCCGGCGCCTGGCCCTACATCCGCAGCAATGGGAGCCCAGCGGCAGACGCCAACCGCCATTCCCCCTCCCCACACGGCTGAGAAACAATCTGGCGGCAGTCTGGTCGGCGCCGTGCTGGAAGGCGCTTACCGCATCGACCGGCTGCTTGGAGAAGGTGGCATGGGCGCGGTCTATCAGGCGACCCATCTCCGGCTCGGCAGGCAAGTTGCCATCAAAGTCATGGCGCGAGCTCTCGTGGAAAACCGCGAGGCCCTCGAGCGCTTCCGTCGCGAGGCCAGGATCACCAGCGCCCTCGGACACCCGCACATCGTGCAGGTCTTCGATTTCAGCACCACGCCGAGCGGTGATCCATTCATGGTCATGGAGTTTCTCGAAGGCGAAGACCTCTCACACCGGCTCCGACGTGTTGGCAAGGTACCCCTAGCCAGGATGATCCACATCGTCAGGCAAATTGCGTCGGCGCTGTCCACAACTCACGCGAAGGACATCGTCCATCGCGACCTCAAGCCGGCCAACATCTACCTGCTCGACGTCTCGAGCGAGAAGGATTTCGTCAAGGTTCTCGACTTCGGGATCAGCAAGGTTCGAGCCGCGACGACGAAGCTCACCCAAGCCTCCGCTATCATGGGCACGCCGCAGTACATGTCCCCTGAGCAGGCCCTCGGCAAGGTCGACCAAATCGACGCGCGCACGGACCAGTGGGCGCTGGCCTGCATTGCTTGGGAATGCCTGTCCGGCCAAAGCCCCTTCATTGGCGACAGCGTTCCTTCCCTGCTCTTCCAGGTTGTACACGAGTCGCCTGAGCCGCTCGCCACCACGGTCGGCGGCCTCTCGCCCAACGTGGAAGATGTACTGCGCCGTGCGTTGTCGAAGGACAAACAGAAGAGATTCCCCGACATCGAACAGTTCGTCGCGTCCCTGGAGCGAGCCTCCGAAGGCCGCTCTGCCCCAGTGGTGCGGCTCCCAGTTGCTGAGACGCTGGAGTTCTCCGACGAGCACGCTGGTGATGACCACTCTGCGAGCCGGTTGCCTCCGAGCACCCTCCGCCAAGCCGCAGGAGAAGTACAAAGCGACGAGCCGACGCCGGTACTCCGACGGCGAGGCAAGCGTCTTTGGCCGCTTGCGGCTATCCTTGTGCTCGTGCCAGGGGGGCTGGCGGCTGTACTGCTCTTGAAGCCACCGACACCCACTCCCGCAGCCGCACCTGGCGCCAAAGAGATGCTCGCGAGTGCAGGAATCAAGCTTGTGACCCCCACCGACGGCGAGAGCATCGCGATCCAAGCAGCCGACCTGCGAGCGCTAGATCCTGCGGAGCTTATCCGTCAAGCGCACAGCGAAGCGTGCCGCCGGCGACCGGATTGCGCGTTGACCTACTCATACATCGGAGGAGTTCGTGCGGGGCTACTGGATACGACGGCCGACTCGGCGAACGTGCTGATCAACATCGCCTACCGGGCAACCGATCCAACCAAGGTGCCAGGCGAAGACGTCCTGGATTCGGGATTCGCGGTGAGGGTGCGCGAGGGCAAGATGTACCTCCAGGATGGCTTCCCCTCCAGTCGGCCCGAACCCGTCTGGCCGGATCCGCAGTGCTCGTTTGTCCGCGCGTGGCAATCTGCGGTCAGAAGCGGTACACCAGGGAATGCGGTCGCCGATGTCTACTACCGCGACGGCCACGGCCCCAGAGCGAGGTCGAGGCTAGTGTGGTACATCCGGGTCCAGAGCCATCTCGAATGGTCGCGCCAGGTCGACGCGACCACTTGCGAGGTGCTCGACTGAACGCCCAGCTTGCGTGGACAATCATCGACTCGGACGCACCTTCCGCACCAGCGCTGGCGTGTACGCATGCACGCGGTCGTGTGCCGAGACTCGATCGAGTCACCTCGGAGACACTTCACGTGGCCTCGCGATAGTAGAAGCTGAGAAGACCGCCGAGCATCTCTCCTATCGAGCAGGCCGCAGTTTCCGCACCAGCGCTGGCGTGTACACACGCACATGCTCGAGGGCAGGCAGGCGGCTCACGACGCCGGTGGTGATCGCGCCGAAGGAGTCCCAGTTCTTCCTGTGAAGCTGGCTTGTGGCGACCAGGGTCTGCTGGCCAGCCGCCGGGTCGTCCGAGTCAGAGAACACGACGGTGAAGGGCACCTCGACCGCCTTGAAGAGGTCCTTCACGCCCAGGGCCGCCATCTCCAGCTCCACGACCAGCTCGTGGTTCTGGGCCGATATCTTCGCCGGAGGTACACCTGTCGCCTTCGGAGGAGACAGCCAGAGGGGCGCCACGGGCGAGGCAGCGTCGGGAATCGGGAACCCGAACTGACGAGGACCCGACGTGCCGCCCGCGTCGTACCAGATCTCGATATGGTCGCCTCGCAGAAGCGACGCCGGGTCCGCGCCTGCCTTGACCGGTACATGCCGGTCGTCCGTGACGGATATCTTGACGATGAACTTCTTGTCAGCGGCCGTCACCTTGACGTCCATCGAAGCGTCCGCGGCACCCGTCCAAGCCTTCTTGCCGAATGTTACCCAGGTCCGGGCTGGAGGGAGCTCGCCCAGTCCCTGCAGACCGGGCTTGAAGATGGGAAACAGGGCGCCCTGGGCGGTGAGGCTTGGCTCTCCGTCGCTGGGGTCTGCGCCCGCATGGATTTCGGTGGTCTTCACAAGGGCCTTCCAGTCCACGGTGTTTGCGTCGTCGCCACCACCGGAGTTGTGCCCATCCTGGGTGCGGAGCACCACGGGGCCAAGCTCGGCATCCACCGTGACATCCCGATCTTCCCAGTTGTGACCGCCCATGCTGTCCGCGCGATGGATCGTTAGAGACTCCCGCCTCTCGAACCTACGACTGGGTTCCTCGCAGGGCAGCTCGAGCACGTCGCCAGGCTCGGTGTAGAGCCACTTCTTGTCCCCCACCGCGAACGCCAGGTAGGCGAAGCCGTCGGTCTTGTCGCTGTCGGCATCGGTGACGCCGAGGCCTCGCCCGGAGCTATCGTAGAACCAGGCGAAGTAGCCCGTCACCTTGGTGAGCGGGTTTGTGAGCTGCCCCCATCGACAGATGGCAAACCCCTCTTGCTTGCCCAGGTCACGGCTCCACTTCCTGAACTCAGCCTCGGACGTCGTCTCTCCGCGAGCATGACCGCCCACGAGAGCAATGAGCCCTATGCTGAGGATGCCGGTGGCGAGCCATCTCTGGCAGCGCCTCGGGCACCGACCATCGCCCTTGTGCGAACGGCTACGGGGGGTCAAGGGAAGGAATTCCTCTCTATGGAGAGCTGTAGCTTCGAAGACGGCAGCTGCAGCTTGAGCTTGCGCGACACCTTCTTGCCCTTGACGATCGTCTCCTCGGATTCCTCCACCTCTACCGTCGGGAACCAGGTGTGGTTCGTGTACGGCGTCTTGGCCCCCTTCTCGTCCTCGGCGAGCTGGCGTCCGAACGGCCAGAAGCGAGCGGCTCGACTGGTGACCGCCACGTCGCCGAGGCGTTTGGCAAGGGTCAGCATGGTATCGACCAAGGCAACCTCGTGCGCGTCTTCCCACTCGCTCGGCGGCAGCACCTTTCCCGGCTTCCCGTCTGGTCCTTTCTCTCGGAACAAGGGTTTGGCCATCACCTGCCTCAGCGCATCGTAGAGCACGGCGTACCTCCCTTTGGTGGCACCGAGCATTCCGGAGTACCGGACATGCAAGCGAAGCAAGACGGCGGTGCCCTGCTCGCTCGTGACCACGTCCGAGAGCAATGCCTTGCGAGTACCGCCACCGGGCAGCGGAATTTCGGGAACGAGACGCCCCACATGCGGCATCCCGCGAATACGGTCGATTCTCCTGACCGCGAAATCGAACATGGCCTTGCGGAACCCAGGTATCGTTCGCGCGGCCATCTCCAGCCGATAGGCCCACTGCCAGCTCTTCAGCCAGCAGCTCTCATCGAAGCTCCGTTGCGGTACCTTCGCCTGCGGCACCTGGGTGAACTCCTTGCCAGCGGCCTTCGGCTCGACGAAGGCGGTGGACTTGACGTAGACGAATCCTCCCGGGTTGTCCCCCTCGCCACAGTAGAGCCTACCCTCCTTGGACTTCGCCTTGCCTGGTGGGTTTCCCCAGATCGGCCCCCAGATGCCCAGATCGGAAAAGCATCGACGGAAGACGTCCGAGTGGTTGAGTTCCAGGTAGGCCATGAACCCGCACAGCTCTCCACCGCTGACGGCAGCACCTTGCTTCGTTGAGTCCTTGGGGCCCGTCCAGTGACATGGCCCGATGGAGCCGAGGCAGTTGTCGTAGAAGTTCACAGCATCGAAGAAGCCGTAGCATTCCTGCTCGGCCACCGCGGCGACGGTGCGGAAAACCGATGCTTCCTTGCCGTCCAGGTCCGACCACTCCTTGCCCAGGGCGCCAGCGGGACTCACCTCGGCTTCGGGTAAGCATTGGCCCCTCTCTGGTACAGAACGCGGGCCAGTCCAACGGGTGTTGCCGAGCTTCTGATAGTCCCCCACGACGACGCATTCGCGAATCTCCTCCCCGAAATGGCCGGAGAAGTCCCAGGCGTGCATCTTGTACGCGGCATTGGGGACCTCGTCGTAGCACCAGATGTTCTCCACGGCGGCGGCGACAGGCTTACGATCCTTCTTCGCCGCCATGGCCTGGATTACCAGCGGGCAGACGTAGTGATGCTCGAGCCAGAACTTGATGGCCTTGGCCGTCTCGGCCGTCACCATGCCGTTCGGCTCAAGACTCACCTGGTGCTCATTCTTCGCCCGCTTGAGCCGCGAGAGGCGCTTGCCGAGGAATGCCTCCTTCTGCTTTTCCTCATCGGACTTGGCTTCTCCCGCCTTGGCCGGCTTCGCCGGCTCGTCGACCGCCACGTAGGGCATCGCCGTCGCGACTTGGAACTCGCGCACCGCCCATTCGACCCGCCAGTCGAAAGCATCCGCAGGTACCGGGCCGACTACCCCCGTCGCGTCGGTCGCGCGGGGGAAGGTCCAGAAGCCAAGCGCCCAGAGGTGATCGCGCAACTTGGCGACCAGTCGCGTGTCCTGGTCCTGCACGTTGGCCGTGGGCGCTCCCGCAGCAGGAGTCGCCGTGGCAGCCGCAGTCTTGATGGGCTTGCTGAAGATGGCCTTGCGCAAAACCCCGCCGTAGACGGCAGGTGCAGCGCCGCGCCGGTCGCGGTCGTGCAGACGCAGCACGAACCCGCCGTATGGCTTCTCGGCATCGCCCGGCGCTCCCTCGGTGGTCGGTTCGGGATGGACGGCAGGGGCGTCACCAGCGGACGCCTTCGGCCTGGGTGCGGCGGCCGTTTTCGGCTTGGGCGCTCCCTTGGACTTGCCTTTGGGCTTGCGCTCGGGCTTCTTCTCGGCGGCACGCTTGGGCCTGTTCTTCTTCTTCACGTCGCACGCTCCCCGGAGACTTCGTTGCCATCCTCGCCCGACTGGCCAGCGCGGTCGGCGCCACCGTCTGCTTGCTCGAGCGGTTCCCTCCCCCATTCCTCGGGCGGCCACTCTTCGGGTTGGTCCTCCTCCAGCTCGGCTATCACGGACTCGTCGTCTGGCTCGACGACTGGCTCTTCCTCGATGTCGGGTGTCGCAGCGATGTCTGCGTCCTCCTCCCCCGAGCCGTCGCGCTCGCCTTCATCATGCTCGTCGCTGCCGTCATCCGCACTGACGTCGACCTCCGCTGCCGTCGTTTGGTCGGCCTCGCACTCATCGGTGTCGTCGTCATCATCGTGGACCCAGGCAAGTGCCTTGCGCAGGTCGTCGTCGATGTCGTCTTCCAGGGGCAACCCGTACTCCGAGCGGAACCGCCTGATCGCGCTCCGGGTGACTATGCCGACGTCACCATCGATCTCGCCGTCGTAGTAGCCAAGGTTGGCAAGCCGCATCTGGATCCCCGTTGCCTCGCTGTAGGGATCCATGTGGCCCACGTCGAACTCGTAGGTGACGAATGGATCATCGCCCTCCCCGCAATACAGCTCGACGGTGACCCTGGTCGTATCTGGCGGCAGATCGATTTCCATCGTGCCGTCGGCGGCGAGCTCGCCTTCGAACATCTCGTCGCCCGCGTCGGGCACCGCCCGAAACATCACAGGCTCCCCGTCCGTGGCTTCGGCCTCGGCGAAGCGAACGCGCAGGGTCTCTGCGGCTCGCTGTACCACGTACTCCGCAATGCCGCCGGGCACCTCGGCAGCGCGACGTAGCTTGCTCGGGATGACGACATCGTCACTTTCGCGAAGGATGTAGGGATTGCCTCGGAGTTCCCGCAAGTCCGCATTCCCCGAGAAGTCCCAGATGGTCTGCCAGCGTGCGAACCCGCTGGCTCGCGCGATCGTCGGCAAGCGTTCTCCCTGCTTGACCTCGTGCTTGCTGGCTTCGCTACGCTCCTCCTCCGGCAGCTCGAGCGCGCCGTCCCCATCCCAATCGGCCCCATCAAGGTCAGGGAACCGCACGGTGAAAGTCCCCGGCACCGAGCTCTTGGCCTCGCCCCGGCCTTCGTCATCGAGCGAGCCGCTGACACTCCCGCCGTCAGGCATGTCAATGGCATACGCTAGGCCTTTCTGGGCAACGCCATCCAGATCGACGACGTGGATCCTTAGCGCAGCCTTCTCCACCAAAGTCCGCACCTGCGACGGCGTGATGGCCGGAACGGACACACCGCCTGCCACGGCGGTCGGAATCTCGACCAGCAGGACGAGTCCCTGTGGGGTCTGCGGAATTCGCCAGTCCGGCGCCAGCAAGGCTATCCCCCTTTCCCAGACGGACGCGTGCCCAGCAGCCTGGGCCTTCCCTGCCGCAGACAAGAGCGTCGCGGCCTCCGTGCGACCGAGCACCCTGTAGCGATCGCGACCGGACATCGCCTGGAAGTCGGCGCCACTCACCAACAGCGACCTACGCCCCGGCACGAGGGTCAACGTGCGCTGGCCGTTCATGATGGCGCGAGCCACTTCTCGCTCCTCGCGCACCCGCTCGCGCTCGTGATCGGGAGCGGCCGATTCGCGCAGGGCAACCAAGTCTCCCGAGGCAACCAGATGCTCGAGCTCGGCAACTGAGCTGTAATAGCCGTCGTACCCTTCGAACAGCGAGCCGTGAGCCCTGGCTCGACCAAGGAAGCGCTCGACGTCCGTGCTGTCCAGGCGGGCCGTAAACAGCGCCATCTCCGCCTCGTGCGGTGGCATGCGTTCCCACCCACCGTCGATCTGGATGGCAAATGCATCCGAGCGGCACACCAGCCAAAGCATCCGCTTCGGATCGTCGTCGACCGCGACCGAGAGACCAGGATAGAAGAAGGAGGGTCGCACGGGGACAGCTAATCGCAGATGTGGATGGCAAGCAAGGTCGAAGAGCGCAGCGTGTCCAACCTGCGGCAGCCTGAGGTCCGGGTGCCAGACCGAGGACTCTTTTCAGCGCCCGTCTGGTCGCCGTCTTCATGTCGTGGAGCTTTGACAGTGACTCTCCTGCGTGGTCTGAACTGCTCGACCTCCTGGTACTCACGAATATCGAGTTGCCCGTGGAGCCTAGCGATCCAGACGATGTCCCATTCTAGGTCGTAGCCCGTGCTCACCCCGCCGCGGCGGGCCCCCACACACGCCGAACTTACGACCATCGCTTGCGCGAACACGTGGTACGAGCCGGTGCCAGGTCCCTGGGCCACGGCCTCTCCATCCCCCGTTCCACAGTCTCGACCTGGCAGCGGCGTGGCCTCCACCCGGCGTCAGCGTCGAGGTCCTTGAGCAGAACCGACAACAACTTCTCGACTCCATCGCCAGACTCGACCGTCGAGCCCGAGTTCTCGCCGCCGTCGTTCGTCTCCTGCTCGCCATGCTTCGAGACAACCTTGAGAAGGCGCGAGGCGGCGACTTTGGCGGCCGCGGCCCCATCTCCATCTACGAAGTGCCAACATGGACCGCCCCGCCTTCTCGCGCCTGATGCAGGACGTGGACGCCGGAAAGGTCGACGTGGTCGTCGTCTACAAGGTCGACCGCCTATCCCGCTCCCTGCTCGACTTCGCCCGGGTCATGGACCGCTTCAACCGCGCCGGAGCGGCCTTTGCTGGTCGAGCGCCACGATTGCATCAGGGCCGCGCGCGCCGGTGACGCGGACCAGTGCCCACTGATACCAGACCGTTCCCGACGTCGGCCCCTTCCGCGCCGCTCCCGAATGGGATCTGCGCTCAGGGGAAGGCGGCGGGGGCTTCCGCCGCGCGGTGGTAGAGCGATGCTTCTGCTCGACGCGTTCGACGCGTGAAACGTCGCCGTCGGCGTCGACGAAATAGACGTAGGCGTCGTCCGCGTCGAAATTCCCCTTGGCCAGCCGCACTGGCTTGGGCGGCGACTTGCCGCCCCCCGCTCTCTTGACAGTCCACACCCACCCGTCATTCACGAGGTACATCAACCGAGGATCGATCTTCAGTCCCAGCTTCTGAACCTTCTCTGGCATGAGTGCCCCTTCAGACAACCGAGGTCTTTCTCAGCATCTCCTCGGTCATCGCTGGCGGTCCAGGTTCGCGGGCTGCTGTTCCAGCGGGCCGGAAGCGAGCGAGGTGAAGACCAGCGACCTGCCTGCGTTGTCCAGCCGACCAACAAGAACCCTGTCCCGTTGTGTGGCCCGGGCCGGCAGCAGAACGACCGACATCTGGTCGTCCGCTTGGATTGCCCTCAGCTCGCGCCAGCCCCGGCTTAGGGTTTCGCTCAACTTCTCCAGGCGGGATGCCACGCACGACGCGACAAAGAGGCGCTTGGGCGCTCGAACGTAGAGGAGCTTCATGAAGTCCCGAAGGTAGTCGCTCGCGCCGATGCCTTCACAGACGAAGTCGACAGCGTGCTGGGTGTGCGCTTCGATCTCGCAGGCCAGGAGAGGCCGCGTGGTGCGAAACTTGGCGGAGTAGCGCTCGATGAGGACGTCCACGAGGAATTCGCGGCCGTGCACATTGCCATGTGGCACCACCCCAAGGATGTCGTCCAGATGGCTTTTCCCGTCCGGCATGGCGTGTTTGGCGGCGTAGAGGAGCACGTTGTCCTTCGGACCTTTCAGACCGTCGATGGCCCAAAGCCAAGCCAATCGCATCCCGAAGGCGTTGGTCGTCATCTGCCTCGCTCCCGGGAGAAGCCCCCCGCAGGTCGCAGCCAGCGCCCGCTCTACCAGCTCGTCGGGGAACCGAGTCGCCATCAAAGACCCCATCTCGTCTGGGTGCCGTCGCGGAACCGTAGGCGAGGCGGCTCTACGTGGCGAGCAGCGTCGTCAGCAGGTTTCCCTGCCCAACACGGTTGCCACGGGCGTCCTTCGTCACGTTCGTCTTGGGATCGTATTCACCTTTGCGGTTCCCACGAGGGTCGTAGATCACCTGCTTGCCAGACTGCTCTCGAATCTCACCAATTTTGTTGCCCCGTTTGTCTTTCAGCACCTGGCTCATGATTCCCTCCTTGATGTGTCCAGCACGTTGTGGTCCTACCGTGCCTGCAATTCCCATCGCAGGCCGAGTGCCCAGAGATCTGCTTCGTCGAGTTGTTCGAGGTTATCGAAGACCAGAGACGCGAACTCCTTGCCGTCGATGATCCCGACGGGACGGGTCGGGTCCGTATCGGCTGCTTGGCGGGCTTCATCGCTGACGTGATTGGTGGTCACGACCAGCCCGTGCTCGCCCGGATCCATCGAGTTGCGGAGCTGGGCAATGGCTGCCGGTCCCAGGGCTCCACCAGCCTGCTGGTAGCACTTGACTTGCACGCGGATGACGATTCCACCCGGAAGCTCGGTCTTCAGGTCGGTGTCGCCCCCCTCTGGTGATGCAGTGGTTGCCTGACGTACGAGTGTCGGGTAGTAGAGTCCCAACACCTTGCCTACCGCGGACTCGAACTGCGGGCTGTTGATTCCAGGAACCCGTCCCGCGGCCAACGCATCGACGTACCTTGCCTTCGTGGTCGGGTCAACGAATGGCTCGGCAGATTCATAGCGACCGGGGTTTTCGACGACATCCCAGACTGGCTCCGGGGGCAGCCCGAACACACTCTGCCGCCCCTTGAGTGCATCGAAGAGGATGGCGGGTAGGGACTTGCGCTCGACGGGTTTGGCGCCATATCTGACCCCGATCTGATGGGGATAGCCAATCTCGTCCGCGTGGCGATCCGGGTGAAAAGTGTATCCTTTGGTGACGACCCCAAAGTAGACATCCGAGCCGTCGGGAACCACCAAGGCGTCACCAACGCAGATCTCTCGCGCGAAGCGGTGGACGATGCCGGTGACCTGGCCAAGTGACTGGGCGCTGCCCTCCGTGTAGTAGGTGGCCTTGAGCCGATCGCGGATGTCTTCTCGTCCGCAGCCGGACAGATCCCCGACATCGGGCCACCCAATTGCGGAGATGGCTTCTTCCAGGAACTCGCGCATGCGGTACGCTCCGTGAGGCCACGGCCGAACGGCCCACGCTGCTGGAAGCGCACGCGTCATCCCGCTTCATCGTAAACCGAAATGCGAAGGGCCGCTGCCGATCTCCGCCGAGGGGTGGCCGCCCAATGTGCTGCACGGCGCTTCCGGTTCGGGTGTACACTGCGTGGGGGAAATCGCCCTTGAGCATCAAGTCTCCCGCCACCCGGCCATGGACGTTTTTGAACTTCGCGAAAGGCTGATCGAAGACT
>CAZYFU010000154.1:0-13736 GCA_964647025.1 uncultured Myxococcales bacterium
GTCGAACTGTGGCTGCCTCCCCGGCAGAGCCGGGGGGTCTCCTTGGCTGGGCTAGTCGTTCCGTCGGACGATGTCTTCGTGGACGTCACCACCACCTTCGTAACTCTGCCCATCCGCTCCTCGTCCTTCGCTTGCGTCGTACCATCCTTCCCATAGGTATTCTCGACGCGCTTCTCGTAGGAGTCCCCGTCGGCACCCGTCGTCGCAGTGACAATGAGCGTTGGGTTCCCGTATCCGTCGTATTCGTACTTGGTCGTCGTCGTCAGGGTCTCCGCTTGGGCGCCCTTGGCGGCCGCAGGCAGATACGCTACGTCCGTCACGATGTGCGGTGCTACGAAATACGAAACGCCACCTCCAGCCGACAGGTTGGCGAGCGAATACTCCGTCGTCGTCTCCGAAACCGTACCGTGATCAGGATGCTTCCTCACCACTGACCAAGGGCGCCCCGTCAGCGGATATGACTGATGGTAGGTGGTCGTGGCAACGATTCCACTGGGGTCGGTCACCTCTACCTGTCCAAATCCTTGTGCACCGCGGCCTGTATTACTGACGCGCCAATCCGAGTACTTATACGAGGTGTCTTTCCAACCGCCAATTCCGTCATCAGCGCTCATTTTGGCGACTACCCTCGTGGGTACTGGCGCGTACTTGGTCCCGTCTGCGCCCGTAGCTATCACGTCGGTGTCGAAGTAAACGCCGCTATCTCCTCTTGCGGCCGCCGTCGTCGTCATTGCGTATTCAACCTTAGTCCTCGACGCCAGGCCGCTGGGGAATTGCCAAATCACGGCAGGACGGAACCTGTTCAGCCACGCGCGTCGACGAAAGAGCGGCGAATCTGGAGGGAACTTCTTCGGATCTGACCAATAGGGCGTTATCTCAATCCGGTCAGTAACACCGTCGCCATCCAGGTCGACGTAGGCGTCCATGTATCGCTTCGCCACGATCTTCCAGATCTCCGTCTTGAGAAGGCCCCCGTAGACGCCGTCCTGAGGAACCATCGAGGTCGGTACCCAGTGGCCGTTCGTCGGATCATTGCTCTCGGCCTCGGTGTAGTTCTTGAAGCCATCGTAGTCCTTCCACTTGCCACCGCTGTTTACCAGAAGCCGGCCGCCCTGCGAGTGGTTCACCACGATATCTGCCAGGCCATCCGCGTTGATGTCTACGGCCCGGAAAGTGCCCGGCCATGCCCTAAACGGGGGTATGATGTCTGTAAGGTTGTAGCTGATGTTGCGATGGAGGCTCATGTTGTAGGGGCCAAAGCCGAGGCCGTCACTGTCGGCCGTCCATTGCGAGCCTGCTGCAAACCAAACAACGCCTTGGGCGCTGGTCGGCCCCTGGGGGTAGTTCCAGTAGAACGAGTCTAGCTGACCATCCCCGTCGAAGTCCGCGGACGGAATCGCGTTTCCGTTTGGCGATCCGCTCTGCGACGCCACTGTCATCCATCTACTTCCGCTGGTTGCAGCTGCACCTTTTCCGGTGTTGAACAGAAGGGTCCCATGCTCGAGATCCTCGAGGTCCGCAAGACCGTCCCGATTGATGTCGACAACCTCGACACCACTATTGCCAGAAAAGGAATAGTCGTAGGCTGGGACATGGAGCCAGTAGCCCCAAGCGTTGCGCAGTACAGACACCCGCGTCGTAATGGAGAGGGTGCAGAGGGCCGACCCAAAGTGGACAATGTCAGCAAAACCGTCACCGTCCACATCCACGACCTTATCTCTGGTAAGGTCGAGGGTCCTCCAGTTGCCCGCCTCCAAGCAGCCGCTCGGTGGTTTGGGTAGAGTAGACATCGCGGTCGGGATAGCATCGCCCGACAGCCCATCCTTAGTCTCCCAGCACAACTGCGGCAAACTCGGGTCAGCCTTACCACAGTCTCTCAGATGGTTGATATATACCTGGGGCTTGCCATTGTTGTAGGCGGATCTGTCCGTGATCACGTCTGGCAACCCGTCGTTGTTCAAATCCACGATCTGCGTACCCAGCACATCTCTATTGTTCTTAGCGAGATAGGCAGCTAGGGCCCAATCTCCCCGATACGTCCATGCATCTGTGCTCTGGTTGAAAACGCTCAACGGCTCATCGTTCCAGCAGCTCGCCCAAGGCGTTGCAGCGCATGTAGTCCCGGCCTTGCCCGTGTTCTTCCATGCCTTGAAACCTTCTCCCTCGATGGCCGTGACGTAGTCGATGAGGCCATCTCCATCCATGTCAATCAGCTTGGTTCCAACCCCGGCCGACTCTGTTGGAAGTTGGTATTGTGGCGCCGCGTCCCAGGCGTATCCGCCGCCTTGCCATTCGAAGATCAGTGGATCGGCGCACACCTCTGAATCGATAGCAGAGCAGTAGTCGATGCGTTTCAGTCGACTCGGCAACATCATCGCATCCTGAGTCGAAGTGGGACTGATATACGTGAGGGTGTAGATGCCGCGCGGCGTCGATATCGTCTTCAGGCGCTTCGTCATTGGGAGCCGGTCGGCTGCAAAACGGGCTACCCTGGTGTCGTCGGGTCGGTCTTCATAACCAAACGAAATGGTGTGAAACGGGAGCTCCGCGAGCGCATCGGGCTCAGTGTGCCCGGTGTATTCGATCGTCTTGACCCGAAGGCCATCGCTTGCTGCATAGGGAAAGTAGCTGATATCGTACCAGTTGTTCCATACATCTCGAACGGACGTCAGCGCCCAGACGGCTTGCCGGTCCCCAGCGGGGCCTCCGTCAAACACGTGAGAGTAGTCGCGGATCTCACCGGCCTTGGTGATGACCTGGAAACCGTGGGGCCTATAGTAGGATATCGAGCTGAAGTCCGTGAATTCGGTCTCGAAGAACGTCATCTTGCCCTCCTTCTTTACGATGAAGAGCCTCTGTCCGTCGAGGCACACGCCGTCCCCATCATCCTCATCGATCCCGGCACCGTCCATCTCTATAGGCTTTGCGTACCCATCCTGCATGCGCGTCTTCGGGCACCGATGGATGATCGACAGTCCCGTCAGGCTCCATCCCTGGCCTGCGATACCATCGAGTCCCTGGCTGTTGTAGACGAGGTTGAGGTTGGGCGCGGCGCCGCCAATTCCAGGCGGAATGGCGATCGGCAAGGTAAACACTGCGGCCCCAGTGGGGCTCACTGTCAACTCACCTGAAAGGACTCCGTTGAATGCGGCACCTACCGAAGGAGGGTGTGGGACCGTGATCGCACCCGGCTGCTTGCTGTAAGGCTGCGTGTTCGGCACGATGGGTACAGACACCCCACTGCCAATGTCCACCTTCGTGCCGTTCCCGTCTGGCACAGCCTGGCGAGTCGGAGCCGTCCCCGAGGCGCTGGTCTCCTTTGTATCGAGGGTCCATTTCACGGTGTCTCCAGGCGTGAAGGTGACCAGCAGCGCCCCGGGGTGGCTGCCCGGGAGCAGATACGCCGGAGGACGCACCTGAGCGGTCACGTCGCTTCCATCTATTGCGACCAGATTCTTGTTCGGATGGATTGGTTTCGTCGCAGCGCTGTCATAGCCGAAGATCGCAATCAAGGTTGGATTGCCATCCTTATCCTTGCCTGCGACGGTACCATCCATGCGCAGGGTGATGCTGCACTCTACATTCTCAATCGGCGGATTCGAGCAGGTCCCATTCTTCGGGTCGCATACGCCGGGGCCGAAGCAGGTGGGCTTCGGCGAGCCGGGGCATTGCACCTCGTTCGCACCAATGCACGCACCGTTGATGCATTGGTCGGTCTGCGTGCACGCATTGTCGTCGCTACAGCTCGTTCCGTCGGGCTTGGGGCCATCGGTGCACTCGCCGGTGGCCGGGTCGCACACGCCGTGGCACTGGTCGCTGCCGACGCAGACGACGTCGTGGCATCTCTCGCTTTTGCAATCGAACGAGCAACCGTCGCCGTCGGTGTTGTTGCCGTCGTCGCATTCTTCGCCTGGCTCGGGGTCACCGCCGTTGCCGCAGATGGGGACTTGCCCACAGACGGTGCCGACGACTTGCTTGGGCAGCTTCTGGCGGCTGCCGGTGGTGCCGTCGCCCAGCTCGCCGTTCGGGTTGGCGCCCCAGCACCACAGGGTGCCGTCTTGATGTCGGCCGCAGGTGTGGGTGCTGTCGCTGGCGATGCTGGCCCAAAGCTGCCCCGCGATGCGCACGGGCGACACCCGCATGGCATCGCTGCCGTCACCGAGCTGGCTGGTATCGTTCGCCCCCCAGCACCACAGGGTTCCGCTGCCTTGCACGCCGCAGCTATAGGCCGCGCCCGCGGCAACGCTGGTCCAGGTGGCGCTGCCCACTCGAGTCGGGCTGGGCTTGCTCGCGATTGAGCCCACGCCAAGTTGACCGGAGCCACCTTTGCCCCAGCACCAGAGCGAGCCGTCGAGCTTGGTGGCGCAAGTGTGGGCGCCACCGGCAGACACCGAAATCCAGCTGTCGCCGCTCGCCCGCAGGGGGAATGGGCTGTCTTGCGTGGACCCGTTGCCCAGGCGGCCTTCGCTGTTTTGGCCCCAACACCAGACGCCGTGGTCGTCCTTCACCCCGCACGAGTGGTGTTCGCCAGTCGATACCGAGACCCAACCGCGATGAGGAATCTCCACGGGAGACGGACGGCTCTCGTTGGTGCCATCGCCGAGTGTTCCATAGGTGTTGTCCCCCCAGCAAAGCAGCGCCCCGTCGATCCGGACGCCGCAGGCGTGCTTCTTGCCGGCCGCGACGCCGACCCAACCCGAGCCCGGCACCTGGACCGGCGACGAGGACGAGGTCGTGCTGCCGTTACCCAGTTGACCGCTGTCGTTCTTGCCCCAGCACCACAGGCTGCCGTCGATGCGAATCGCGCAGGTGAAGTCTTCACCCGCGCTGACGGCAGACCACCGCCACGTCGAGGCCCCCGCCCGCTTCGCGACCGCACTTGCGGTCGTGTCGCCTGTGCCGAGTTGGCCCGAGCCATTGGCCCCCCAGCACCACAGGCTACCATCCGAGCGAACCGTGCACACGTGCGCGCTGCCCGAGGCCTCGCCGGCCACTTCGGTGCAGGGCTGCAGCCCCTGGCACACGCCGGCGGTGCAAGCGTCACCGCTCGTGCTCGCATTGCCATCGTTGCACACCCTGTCATCCGCCGCCGGGGGGGTGTTGCACGCGCCGGTGGTGGCGTCGCAGCTCCCGGCGATGTGGCATTGGTCAAGCGCGGTGCAGGTGAGCCGGGTCAGCGAGCCGGGCTTGCACACGCCGTTTTGGCAGCTGTCCTCCCACGTGCATGCGTTGCCGTCCGCGCATGCGGTCCCGTCCGACTTCCTGGCCACGTCGCACTTCACCGAGCCGGCGCACCCCATGCACTTGTACACTTGGTCGGCGACGGTCTTGGAGGCCGTGCCCCAGCCGTTGTAGGGGGGCGTGTTCACGCCACACGCGTCGTCGGGGCCACCGCAGCTCCCCGGGCTGCATCCGTTCTTCGCGTAGCAGTCGAGGATCTCCGGGCAGCCGATCCTGTCGCCTTGGCTCTGACTCTTGCAGTACTCCGCGCACGGGCTGCTGCGCCAATCCTGAATGCAGGTATTGGCGGTCGGGGCGGTCACGCGAACGTCGTCGGCTTTGAACGAGGCGCCGAAGCTGGCCACGCCGACACTGCCCACCTCGCAGGTGCCATCGGTCTCGGACAGCACTTTGTTTCCGTCCACGTAGGCGTCGATGGTGCTGCCCTGGATGTCGAGCTTGATCGTGTACCAGGTCCCGGCCACGATGCCGGCCGCGACCGGGCTGCCCAGCACGCTGTCCACGCCGTTGAGGCGCTTGCCGAGCGCGACCTTTTCGTCGCCGCGCAAGGCGAGGTAGTAGGCGCAATCGCCCGGCCAGTTCCTCTCGTACCGCCCGAACAGGGCCACGAATGCGCTCGCGGACGAGAACGCCACCGCCTTCAGCTTCGCCTCGACCGTCTGGTCCATCCACATCTTGCCCGCGCGGGCGGTGTGCCAGGTCGAGCCCACCGTGCTGCCCTGCCGGTACACCTGGCTCCCATCCCACACCACGGAGAAGTCCGATGGGTTGCCTTGCTGCACGGTCCACTCGCTGGCGCTGCCGCTCTCGAAGTTGTCGTAGAAGGCCCACGTCGTTGCCTCGGTCTGTGGCGGTGCTTGCGACGCCACGGCCGCGCTCGTGACCAGGGCATCCCCGTCGGCAGACAGTTGCGCGAGCGACTTGAGGCTCGCCTTGGGCGTCTCGTCGGAGACTCGCGGTTCACTGACTTGGGAATTCGATCCACATCCGACGATCGACGCCAACACCAAAGCCGTAAGCCAAGGACCATTCTCTTTCATCGTCTACTCCAGCATAGAGTCTCAATCGCAAGACTTGGGCGCCACTGAATCGTGTGCGATGCTAGTTGCGACACCGCGGCGAATGCAACACAAATCCCACTTGCGCCATTCCATCGCCACAGAGATGCGGTCGACAGAGACGAGGCACTATCACCACTTCAGTGGACGGTAATATCACAACCATCCACGTCGCACGACGGTGGGTGGACACACCCCAGACGCCTGTTTTCCAGCACGCCACGAACATCTACAACACCGCTCCGCCCAGCAGTCGCAGGCGCTTGTAATATCACCAACGGCCACGTCTCACTGATTGTCATATGACAATCGCAACAGTCTTCCACGGGAAGCGCAGCGAGCAAGCACGTGGGCCGTTCCTGACAGAAAGTTGCGTGGCGACCAGGACCAACGGCGCAACTGAGCCACCTCGGGCGGCAACGAGGCGGTGAAGCAGACGATGGGGAGCGGGGCCTGGCGGAAACATGACCCCACGCGGCGGCGCCGGACGGGTTTCGGCGGCGGACCGGCGAGAAGGGGCGGGACGGCGACCTTTCCGCGCCCCATTCCGCTCGGAAGGTTGGCTTCAAGGGTGGACTTTGGACTACTATGGGCGACCGAAATGCGCAGTACCGCCTCCGACGACACGACGACGGACACGCGGGAGGGGCCTGCGCCGTACCGAGGGAGCTCGCCGCGCGTCCCGGTCCTGATCGTCGTGGGGCATGCACCGGAAGGCGGAGGCGAACGCGGGGGCGAGCTCGTGATTGCGTTCGAGGACGCCGTCGAGATCGGTCGAAAGCCGGAGAGCAGTGGCAAGACGGTAGCTTGCAGGCTCGCCGATGACCGGCTGTCGCGCCGACACGTGAGCGTGGTGCGCACGCAGGACGGCTTCAAGATCACCGACCTTGGCAGCAAGAACGGCACGCTGGTCGAGGGTCAGCCGCTGTCCAGGACGACCAAGGGCGGCGACGGGACGTTGCTGTTCGCGGGCGGGCATGCGTTGCTGCTGCGTCTGCTGCCGGAGGAGTGGCTGGCTGCCGTGCGCGAGGATCTGGCGACGCCGTTCGGGCCGGTAGCCACGCTGTCGGGCGTGATGGCCCACGCTATCCGCAGGCTGCGGCGCAGGGCCGGAGGTGGTGATGCGATTCTGCTCGCTGGCGAGACCGGCGTGGGCAAGGACGTGTACGCCCGGGCCGTGCACCGGGCGAGTGGACGCGGCGGTAGGCTGGTCGCGGTCAACTGCGCGGCGCTGCCGACCGAGCTTGTGGAGAGCGAGCTCTTCGGCTTCGTACGTGGTGCGCACGCACAGGCAATGGCGAACAAGCCTGGATTGATCGAGCAGGCGCAGGGCGGGACGCTCTTCCTCGACGAGATCGGCAGCATGCCGGGCGCCGCGCAAGCCAAGCTGCTGCGGTTCCTGGAAGACCACAGGTACGTTCCCTTGGGGGCGAAAGAGGCACGCACGCTGGACGTGCGGATCATCGGGGCCGCCAGCGGGCAGAAGGACGACTCACACGGGCTGCGGCCAGAGCTGCTCGCACGATTCGGCGCGGAGCCGGTGGTGCTGCCTGCGCTCCGCCACCGACGCGAAGATATCGGCAGGCTGGCCCGGCACTTCCTGGGCAGCGGTCGCTCTCTGGAGCCCACGGCGTTTCTGGCGTTGTGCATGCACGATTGGCCAAAGAACGTGCGCGAGCTGGAGAAGATGATGGGCGAAGCCATGCGCTACGCCAACGGCCGGACGGAGACCGTCCTGGAAGATCTGCCGGCTCGACTGCGTGAGGTCGTGCCCGAGGATGTTGAAGCCGGTGATTCGCCGGCGCGCCGCCCGCGGCCGGACAAGGCAACGCTGGAGGCGTTGGTCGAGCGCCACCACGGCAACGTGGCCGAGGTCGCCCGGGCGCTCGATCGCAAGTGGAACGTGGTGTGGCGCTGGATGCGCCAGGACGGCGTGGCGGTGGGAAAGTATCGTAAGTAGCGAAAATCCCGTCCTGCCAGATTCGTGTCGCGACAGAACTCTGACTCAATTCATTGAGACAATCGCGAAAGACTGCATCTCTACAGTTCCCAGCTTCGTAACCGGGATTATCATATTCTTATAGCTGGACCACCGGGGGTCCGCTGGAGACTATGCCTTCCGAAACTGGACTACGGACTGAACGGGACGAGCTGGTGGGGCTCGTGCTGGGTGGGGCCTACCGATTGGTGGGCTGCATCGGGGAAGGCGGCATGGGCGCGGTCTACGAAGCGCACCACATGCGCATGCAGAAGCGCGTGGCGGTCAAGCTGCTGCACCGCTGGAAGGCGCGCCACGAAGATGCGCTGGAGCGCTTCCACCGTGAGGCGATGATCGCGTCTCGCCTCGGACACCCGCACCTGGTCAACGTCGTCGATTTCGGAACGTCGACCGGCGGCGATCCGTACCTGGTGATGGAGTTCCTGGAAGGCGAGGATCTGGACCGGCGACTGCGTCGGACGGGCCGCATGTCGGTGCAGACCGCGATGCTGATCGCGCGGCAGGCGGCGTCGGCGGTGGCCGCGGTCCATGCCAAGGGCGTGGTGCACAGGGATCTCAAGCCGGCCAACCTCTTCCTGGTGCAGGTGCCCGGCGAGCCCGACTTCGTCAAAGTGCTCGACTTCGGCGTGTCCAAGATGAGGGCGGTGCAGACCAAGCTGACCGATGCGTCGAGGACCCTCGGCACGCCCCAGTACATGTCGCCCGAGCAGGCGGGCGGCACACCGGACGACGTTGACCATCGGACCGACCAGTGGGCCCTGGCCTGCATCGTGTGGGAGATGCTGTCGGGCCAAGCGCCGTTTGCGGCCGAGGACACCAACACGGTCTTCTACAGACTGATCAACTTGCCGCCGCCGCCGCTGGCGCAGCTGGTTCCGAATCTGCCTGCCGGGGTCGAGCAGGTGCTGCTGCAGGCGCTGTCGAAGAGCCCCGCGGATCGGTATCCATCGATTCGGGCGTTCTCCCGTGCGCTCGAGGCGGCCGTCGTGGGGACGTGGAACGAGATCACGCCGCTCGCGACGGACGTCACCAGGATCGCGACGGTGACCGACATCGTACACGTGCGGCGCTTGGCCGAGCGGATGCGCGCGGTGCTGCGGGTCGACCGGCTTCTCGGGATGATCGCGCCGGTGGCAGCGCGACTTGGGCCAAGGCGAAGCACGGCCGTGGCGGCCCTCGCCTTCGTCCTGGGTGTCGGCGCCGCGGGTCTGTTGCTGACCCGAGGGCGGCATCCGGTCATGGCGGCTGGCGAGAGCGCGCCGCCGCGGGCCGCGCCAGCGGTTCAGCCCGCACCGCCGATGCCACCGGCGCAAGGCCCCTTGCCGCAGCCGATGGAGGCGCCCGAGCGACCCGCGACGGTCCCCACTTCGAACACCGAGCTTACGCCCACGAAGTCGACGACCAGCCGAAAGCACGTGAAGAAGGCGAAGCCCGGCGCGGCCCACCGCAAGCACGCCCGGACCAACCGACACCCGCGGCGGCTGTCGGTAGACGACTTCTGAGGACGAAACAGCACCCAGTTCACACCGGCCGAGGTCTGGTATGTTCCGGGTCGCGCGCATGTCCTCTCCCGAGTCGACGATCGTCGCTAAGCGTTTCCGGTTCGTGCTGCCTGTCTTGATTGCGTTGGCGGTCGCGGTGGCGTTTTGGCCCACGGTGGGCGCGGAGTTCGTGCAATGGGACGACGACGCCAACTTCCTCAACAACGTCCATTTCCGTGGCCTTGGCTGGCGGAACGTCGGCTGGATGCTCACCACGTTTCACATGAGCAACTACCAGCCGCTGAGTTGGCTGACGTCCGCGGTCGGCTACGCGCTGTGGGGCATGAATCCCGCCGGCTACCACGCCACCAGCGTGGCCTTGCACGCGCTGAACGCCGTCCTTCTCTATTTCTTGGCGGCGCGGCTGCTGCGCCACGCGCGTGCTGCGGCCAGCGTCGGGGCGCTGTCCGCCGGCGCGGCCTTCGCGGTGCTGTTCTTCGCGGTGCACCCCTTGCGAACAGAGCCAGTGGCTTGGCTCAGCGGCCAGCACGACCTGCAGGCGGCGACGTTCTGTCTGCTGGCGGCCCTCTGTCACCTGCGGGCTGCCTCGGGTGGCACACGCCGCTGGCGCTGGGTCGCGGGGGCCACGGCGTTGTTCGCGGCTGCGATGCTCTCCAAGATCAACGGGATCGCCCTGCCCCTCGTTTTGTTGTTGCTGGACATCTACCCACTGCGCCGGTTGCCTGCGGATCCAAGACGATGGGGAAAGCATCGCACCATCCTGGTCGAGAAGCTGCCGATGCTCGCCGTGGCGGTGGCGGCGGGCCTGGTCAGCATGGTCGCGCGCAGCTCGACCGCGTCGCTTCCGCCCCTGAGCGTCGGGTTCCGGATCCAGCAGGCCTTCTACGGCCTGGCGTTCTATCTGGGCAAGACGATGCTGCCGGTCGATCTCGTGCCGTTCTATCCGGTCCCGGCGGATCACCGACTCGCGACGACCACGGTGATGGGCAGCATCGTGCTGGTGCTCGTGCTCAGCGCCCTGGCCGTGTACCTGCGCAGAAGCTGGCCAGGGCTGCTGACCGCGTGGGGTTGCTACGTGGTCACGCTGTTGCCGGCGCTGGGATTGGTCTCGGTCAGCACGCAGCTGGTGGCCGATCGCTACACGTACCTGCCCGGCATGGCCTGGGCCGTACTTGCAGGCGCGGCGGTGCTGGCTGGAATCGTCAAGCTGCAGTCCCGCGATCGGCGCGTGCTCGGCGTGGGTCTGGTCGCCGTCGTGCTCGCGCTCTTCGTCGCGAGCTGGCGCCAGTCGACACGGTGGCACGACTCCGAGACGCTGTTTCGCTACACCCTGTCACGAAGCCCGGGCATCGCGGAGGTCCACAACAACCTGGGCGCTTCTCTGGTGGGCCAGCGCCGGATCGATGAAGGGCTGGCGGAGTACCGGAAGGCGCTGGCCATCAAACCCGACGACACGAGAGCCATGAACAATCTCGGCCTGGCGCTGATCGGCGAGCGTCGCTATGCCGAGGCCATCGCGCAGTACGAGCGGGCGCTGGCCATCGCGCCGGACTACGCCTTCGCCCACAACAACCTCGGACTGGCTCTGATGTACTTGGACAGGGCACCCGAGGCCCTGCCGCACTTCGAGAAGGCCGTCGCGCTGGTCCCGGATTACGTGGTGGCCCACAACAACCTGGGCGGGGCCCTGCTCACGCTGGGGCGCCCTGACGAAGCCATCGAGCACTTCAGGAAGGCCCTCGCGCTGCGGCCAGATTATGCGGCGGCGGAGACGATGCTCCGCATGGCCGAGTCGCAACGCCAGCAGCAGCAATGACTTGCTCAGCTTCACTCCGCTGGTCGCGGAGCGTTCGCGACGGCATCGACAGCGCCCCCGAGACGTTTGAACGATCCGCTGCTAGTCGAGGTTCGCCGACTTGAACTCCCAGCCGCTGGCGTTGCAGAACTTGCAGCTCGATCCGACGAGGAGGCCCTTGCCCGTCGCGCCGGTATCGCCCTTGAGCTGCCAGTTCAGCCAGGCCAGGTTGACCGTGTTGAAGTCGCCCTTGCCGTTGCTCAGATCGCCTCCGTGGCCGGCGCTGCTCTTGCTGAAGTACACGATCGGAATGCCACGCGAGCTGATCTCTTTGTAGTCGTTGAGGCCGTTTTCGTAGGCCATGTCGCTGGAGCCGCCGTTCATGATCTTGAACGGCGTGTGGATCTTGTCGTACAGGGCCTTGCTGCCGCCCATCAGCCCGCTGCTGGTGATCCCGATGGCCGTGAAGCGGGGATCGCCAGACACGTTTTCGGCCATGAGCCCGCCGCACGAGAACCCGTCGGCCGCGATCTTGGTCGTGTCGAGGCTTTGGTAGTACGCGCTGCACGGCTTGTCGTTCTCGGCGATGGCCCACGTGATGTAGTCGAGGAACGCTTTTCCATCCTGTCCGCCGGTGCACGCGGTGCCGCTGGCCACGCCGTCCGCGACGATGAAGTAGCCGTGCGAGGCGATCTCGCCCATGGCCGCCTGGTTCGACGTCCCGCTCTGCGAGCAGCCGCCCTCGCCCCAGACGAAGATGGGGTACTTCTCGGTGCCGAGCTCCGCGGGACGGTAGATGGTGCCGCACTTGATGCCGGCCGCGGAGTTCGACTCCATGACCACCTTGTGCGGTCCGCTACCCGACACGTTCTTGCCCGTGTTCACCGACGCGGTGCAGGTGCCAGTTCCCGTTCCGGTCCCAGTTCCGGTGTTGGTCCGGGTCGCCGTGTTGGTTCCAGTGACGGTTCCCGTGCTGCCACCGGTCGCCCGCGTGCCGGGTCCGATTCGCCCGCCGGTCGCCGTCGTGGCGGCGCCGGCATCGACACCGACCGCTCCGCCGCTGCCTTGAGCCCCGCCAGTCGCTGCCGCTCCTCCGGTCGCAGCGACGCCCCCCGTCGCCTTCGCGCCGCCACTGCCGGTCGCGCCGCCGGTCGCCGCCGGGGCCTGGCTTCCACCGCTTGCGGTCGTTCCTCCTGCGGCGCTTCCTCCCGCCCCCGTGACGCCGCCGGACCCGTCGGATCCCCCTTGGGCAACGGCACCGCCCTGCGAATTGGTCATTCCGCCATCCGAGCTGTCGCAGCCGACCATGGCGATGCTCAGCAAGCCGGCGGCCAACAATGTCTTCGAGAGATGTCCAGCTTTCATGGAAGTGCTCCTCGGCATAGACGCGTGTCCTTAGCCCACATGTCGTTGGGCAGCGGCTCGGCCGGGGTGATTCGGTCCAAGAAAGTGACGTCACTACGCAGCAGGGGCCCCGGCGCGGCTTTGGGGAGGTAAAGTGGCGCCGAGGTGGCCCCCATGAACAAGCTCGACAAGAACCTCGTTCCGGACAAGACGCTCGCGGCGGTGTGCGGGTTGTACTGTCCCGCGTGCAGTCTGTTCATCGCGACGCGCGAGGAGCCCCAGCGGCTGCCGGCGTTGGCGGCGCGCATGGGGCGCACCGTGGACGAGGTGACTTGCGAGGGCTGCCGTTCGAGCAAGAGGAGCTTCTACTGCCGCGACCTTTGCACGATGAAATCCTGCGCGGAGACGAAGGGCGTCGAGTTCTGTAGCCAGTGCGATGCGTACCCTTGCGAGACACTGAAGACCTTTCAAGCCGCGGCCCCTCATCGGCGCGAGCTGTGGAGCTCGCTCGAACGCATCAAGGTCGTAGGCTGGCAGGTGTGGTCCCGCGAGATGGCCGCGTTCTATGCGTGCCCGAGCTGCGGCCTCTTGGGCTCGGCCTACGATCTCAAATGTCGCAGCTGCGGCACGGCCCCGTCCTGCGAATACGTGCGCCGCCACGGCGACGCCATCGCAGCCTACTTTTCGAAGTAGGGGACACGCCTTCGAAGAAGCCCCAGCGCCCGGCGTTGCGGTGTAGCTAGGCTAGCGTGAGCGGTCGCGTGAGCGTGTTCGGGGAGCGTGTGGCGGCTTGCGTG
>CAZYFU010000155.1:0-13677 GCA_964647025.1 uncultured Myxococcales bacterium
GGCACCAGCCGCGGGTCGCAACTTCGAGAGCTTCGGCGAGGATCCGTTCCTGGCGGCGGAGCTGGCGGCCGCGAGCGTGACCGGCATGCAGAGCCAGAAGGTCGTGGCGACGGCCAAGCACTTCGTGGCCAACGAGCAGGAGACCAACCGCGGCAGTGGCGATTCCCAGGTCGACGAGCGAACCCTGCACGAAATCTACTACCCGCCCTTCGAGGCAGCGGTGAACGCGGGCGTAGGAGCGGTGATGTGCTCGTACAACAGGATCGGAGGCACGTACGCCTGCGAGAACCCGGCGACGCTGGCCGATCTGAAGTCCGGCATGGGCTTTACCGGGTGGGTGATGTCGGACTGGGGCGCCACCCACAGCACCGTCGAGGCCGCCAACGCCGGACTCGACATGGAGATGCCCGACAGCACCTTCTTCGGTGCTGCGCTCGCGTCCGCGGTAGCCGCGGGCACCGTGCCGCAGGCACGCCTGGACGACATGGTCAACCGCATCCTGGTGTCGCTCCTCCGCGTAGGCGTCCTCGACGACCTGCCCACCGGCACGCCCGAAGCACTGGTCGCCTCCGCCGAGCACTCGGCGCTGGCCCGAGAGGCAGCCGCGGCCGGGGTTACGTTGCTGACGAACCACGACCATGCCCTGCCGCTCGATGCGGCGATCACCTCCATCGCGGTCATCGGATACGCTGGCGGCGACGCGCCCTTCCTCGGCGGAGGCGGCTCGGCCTACGTGAACCCGCGAAACGTGAGCTCTCCGCTTTCGGCCCTGCGTGCCCTGCTGGGCGACGCGGTCAAGGTCACCTACGCACGCGGCGATGGCGACGGCGGCAACCAAGCCGAGGCAACGGCGGCAGCAGCCGCTGCAGATGCAGCCATCGTGTTCGCGGCGGCAGACTCGACGGAAGGCGAAGACCGCGGCTCGCTCGGTTTGCGCCCGGACACGGACGCTCTCATCGCGGCGGTGGCCGCGGCCAACCCGCGCACCATCGTCGTGCTGCACGTTCCTGGCGCCGTGCTCATGCCGTGGATCGAGAAGGTCCAGGCGGTCCTGGTGGCGTTCTATCCCGGCGAGGAGAACGGCAACGCTGTCGTACCCATTCTGCTCGGCGCCGAAAGCCCCAGCGGCAAGTTGCCCGTCACCTTCCCGCGCTCTGCCACGGATCTCCCGCGCGTGTCGGGAGACCCGACGGTTCCTTACCGCGAGGGGCTCGCCATCGGGCACCGGGCCCTGGACGCGCAAGGAATCGCACCCTTGTTCCCCTTCGGGCACGGCCTTTCCTACACGACCTTCGCGTTCGGGGACCTGACGGTTCGTGCGGGAGCCTCGGACGGAAGCATCGCCGTCGACTTCACCGTGACGAACACGGGCACGCGCGCGGGCACCGAGGTCGCGCAGCTCTATCTCGGCTATCCCGCGTCGGCCGGCGAGCCGCCCTGGGTGCTGCGTGGATTTGGCCGCGTTGCCTTGGCTGCCGGCGAATCCAGGAACGTGACCATCGAGCTCTCTCCACGCGACCTGCGCTGCTGGAGCACGCAGGAGCACGGCTGGTACGTACCCAGCGGGATCTACCGGATCGCCGTGGGCAGCTCGTCCCGAGAGCTGCCGCTACAGGCGTCGGTGCAGGTGCAAGGCTTCGGGTCGTAGACCGCAGCCGCTCATCGCTGTCTTCGACAGACAGCCTGCATCTGCCCCCGTCCGAGGGTAATTTTCCCCCTCCCCCCCCCTGCCCCCCCTGCCCCCGTCCGAGGGTAATTTCCCCTCCTGCCCCGGTCCCCCCTGCCCCCCTGCCCCCGTCCGAGGGTAATTTCCGCATGCCTCCCTGCCCCCGTCCGAGGGTAATTTCCACGCAAGGGTAATTTCCACGCAACATTCTGCCCGGCGAAACCGATACCTCGTCATGAGCCTTCCACGCCAGGTCATTCCCGGTTCCGACTACATGATCACCCGTCGCTGCTCCGAGCGACGCTTCTTCCTTCGGCCGGACCGCGACACGAACAACGCCTTCGTCTACTGCCTCGGCCTCGCCGCCAGGCGCGCGAACGTACAGGTCCTCTTCGTCGTCGCCATGTCCAACCACTACCACGCGGGCATTCACGATCCCGACGGCAACTTCCCCGTCTTTGCCGAGCACTTCCACGCCCTCCTTGCTCGTTGTCAGAACGCCCACCTCGGCCGCTTCGAGGCATTCTGGTCTTCGGATCCCACCTCGGCGGTGCGTTTGGTCGAGCCGTCCGACGTGCTGGACAAAATGGTCTACGCCTACAGCAACCCGGTTGCGGCCGACCTGGTCGACGCCATCGAGGACTGGCCAGGCGTCAGCAGCTTCCACGCCGCCATGACCACTGGCCTCATGAGTGCCACCCGGCCAGCCCACTTCTTCCGGGCTGACGGCGACCAGCCTGAATTCATCGATGTTCCAATCTACAGGCCGCGCAGTCATCTCGGCATGCCGGGCACCGAGTGGAAGGCCCTCGTCGAAGGGCTTGTCCGTACGGCTGAGGCCGAGCATCGCGCACGCCGCCGGTCGGCCGGCAAAGCAGTCCTCGGCCGCTCCGCAGTTCTTGCCCAGACCCCGTCGGATTCGCCCTTGACGGCCGAGCCGCACTTCAACATCAACCCACGTATCGCCGCCAAGAACAGGTGGGCACGTATCGAAGCTCTCGGTCGCAACAAGGCCTTCCTCGAAGCCTACCTGTCCGCCATCAAGTCCTGGATGGCCGGCCTCGCCAATGTGGTCTTTCCGTACGGTACCTTCTGGATGCGTAGGTTCGCGCACGTGATCTGTGCCCCGTCCGAAACCCGCTCGGCCGACAACGGCCACGGAGAAGCTCTCGCACCTGCGTAGAGACACCGCCCCGCCCGGCATGGCGGACGACCACGACCTGTGTGCGGGCTGCGCCCTGCTCGGATTGACGGCTTGGGCTGCCGACAGATACGCGGCCTTGATGCATCGGCATCCGTGCGCCCTCGGGTCGTGGGAGCGCGGCAATAATCCGGCCTTTCTGCACCGGTCGAGATCTCCCACGTTCGTCGCGTTCCCTTCACGACGTGCCGTCCCTGTTTCCCCGGTGATGTGCGCCGCTGCTTCTGTCGAGCGTCTTCGCGTCGCATGCTGCCTTCGCCTGGGTAATGGAGGCTCGGCCATCACGTCTGACCTCACGGGGCTACCTATGGGTTCACTTGCGTTCGGCCCGTCGTTTCGCAGCCGTGGGTTGCGCCCACAGCATCCTGGCTCCGCTTCTGCTGGACACCTCGCGGTGTCACGCAGGGAGCCGCGCTTTCCCCGAGGCATTGGGGCTAGAATCGCAGTCGCCATGAGACCACTGTCGGGTCCGATCCTCGGCTTCCTTCTGATCGTGGCTGGAACGCACCACTCCTCGGCAGCGTTTGGGGCAGAGGCCAGTGCACACGGTTCGAAGCGACGCCTGACCACGGATCCCGTGGCCGCGCTTGCGTTGCCGGTGCACCCCGCCTCGGGGATGGTGCGAGGGCGAGTGGTCCTGCCCGATGGCACCGGCATGATGGGCCTCCGAGTCAGCGTTGGAGAGCAGCGGCAGCTCACCGGCAGCGAAGGCAGCTTCGAGCTTCGCGAGGTTCCGGCGAGCTACGACCTCACGATCGCCGAGCATGGCGGCCGATTCATCACCGCCTACTTCGGCCTGACCCGACGCGATCCAATCCTGACTCACACCGCACGCCCCGGTGGAGGTCAAATCGAAGCGGCACAACACGCGGACATCGAGGGCATCGTCGACCTGTCCTCGCTTGTCGGCGCCACGCACGCGGCGCCGCCCGGAGTCTATTTCCTTTCCTCCGCCGCGTTCGCGAAGGGGTCAGTGGTGGAGTACGAGAAGGGTCGCGGCAGGTACCGAGTGTCGATGGGCTGGGCCAAGTCGGGCCCTGTGAGCGGGGTCTTGGTGGCCGTGTCGGCCGGCGACGGAAAGGCCTACCTGGCCCAGCGACGTCTCGAGATCGTCGACGGTAAGAACATCCAGCTAGATCTCGGAGGCGACAAAGCTGGTCCAGAGTTTCGATTCAAGCCGGTTGCGTTGGGGCGGATCGGGGTGTCCACGGTTACCTACGTGCACGACGTCGAGTTCGTCGAGGGCAAGGGTCCCATGTACTCGAAACCTGGCGGCGGGTGGGTGACATCCCGGCCAGGAGCAGAGAACGACCGAGAGAGGGTCAAGGTTGGCTACGCCGTACCGGGGACCGTCGGCTTGGTCGACCTCGGCGCGTGCGAGCTCAAAGACGAGGCCTTCGTCTGCCAGGTCCCTGACCTCAGCGTGCTCGGTGGCGAATACTGTGTCAGCATCGTCTCGATTGGTTCGCATCAAGCGCCCGGCCCGAATCCCAAGGTGGATCTTCGCGCCAATCGCTGCGGCGCCAAGCTCGGGACCAAGGGTTTTCACATCGACCGGGGCTCGCAACCGGAGCTCGGACTCCATGGCTTCAGCGTTGGCCCCGATACCACGGAGAGGTACACAAAGGACCGCCTGTCCTGGTCGGCCGCGGGCGAGCCGCTCTATCAGCTCAGCCTTGGTTCTTGCGCAAAGGGGGGGTGCCTGGTCGCATATCTCCGCAAGTCTGTCTTCACGTGGGCTGATTTCGAGACGACCGGCATGACCTACCTGCGCGGTGACTATTTGCCAACCAGGGTGTCAGCGTTCTATCCGGCCATCACCGTGGACGCGCTGGCTGCTGACCCTCGACGGCTGGAAGCTCGAGCCACCTGGCAAAGGGCCGATTCGCGTGCCGTCGTGATCGGGCTGAAGGATCCACCGCCGAGCCCGCCCAAAGGAACGAATCCCCAAGCGCGGAAGACGGTTCCCCTTCCGAGCTGTCCTGCGACCATGGAAGTCCGATCGATGGCGGACCTCGACACAGGCATGGACAGCACCGAAATCAGCCTGCGCGGGCGACTGGTGTCGCAAGACACAGAGTGCGTCGAGCACGGCTGCAATGCCATCTGGCTTCTGGAGCCACTTGGCAACACGGGGCCAAGGATAGGCCTCCTGGAACAAATGAGCCCTGTCCCCGCGAGGGACCACAGCGCCTTGGGAATGGACAGAGGGATGTCCGGCATAGAGGTCGTGGCGACCGGCACGCTGGTCGCTCGGGCGGCCAAGTCCCAGTATGATGGCCACTCTCGCCCCTATCGCTACGAGTATTCACTCAACGACGTGCTCGTGTGCGCGGTTCGCCCGCCGGCTGCCCGATAGGCGCGGAGTCGCGCGCGATTCCGTGCCCCCGGAGACGCCGCCCGAGCCCTGCACGAGCTTTGCACGAGCTTTCCTTGACCATGCCATCACGGTTGCACCGCTCGCTGGCACGTTCGAGTCGTGGCTCGCTTCGTCGCCCTCACCCAAGCTCGATTCGCACCGGACATCGCGGTGGCGGCGGGCAACGTGCTGTTGGTCGGGGCGTGGCTCTTGGGCTCGCGCCACACCCTGGTTTGGCTGGGCCGCTGCCTGACCGACCCAGGGTCGCGCACGAACGCCATCCTGCTCGCCATCGCGGCGTTGGTCCTGGTCGTGCAAGCGCGGCCCGGTCGTCGGTGGCGCGAGCTGCCGTTCGCCAAGCCGCGTGTGCGCTGGCTGCCCGTCGTGCTCCTCGTGCTGTGCGCGCTTGCTGCCAGCCTGAAGGCACGCCTGTGGGGGTCGAACCTCCTGGCCAGCACGACGTTCGTCGTCGGCAGCCACGCCTTGCTCGGGCTCTACTTGCCCCCGGCGCGCTGGCGGCGCGGATGGCTCGCCGTTCTCGCCGTCGTGGCGCTGCTGCCGCTCGGGCCCCACCTGGACGCCTTCCTCGGTTTCCCCGCCCGCATCGCCACCGCGCACCTGGTCCGAACGGTGCTCGGTTCGTTCGGGGTGCTGGTGCAGTCGGCCGAGGCCATCGTCATCCTCGAGAACGGCGTGGCCAGCATCGACCTTCCCTGTAGTGGCGTGAAAGGCCTGTGGGTCGGTGGTGTCTTCTTCCTCGCACTGACCTGGCTCGAGCAACGCGCGGTCGGTTGGCGCTGGCTCGGCGCTGGCTTCGCCGTGCTGGCCACGCTCGCCGCAGCCAACTTCCTGCGCGTGCTGCTCATCGTGAGCATCGGCTTCGCCTGGCAGCAGCGGGCGCTGGCCGATCTGGTGCACCTGCCGCTGGGGGTGTTCGGCTTCGTGGTCGCGTGCGGTCTGGCCGTGGCGCTGATCCGCCGGTTGCCCAGGTTGGCAAAGCCGCAGCGAAGCGAGCCGGACAAGGCTCGTTCGCTCGGGCTGGCGATTCTCCCGCTGGCCGCGGCGCTTCTGCTCCTCGCCGGCACTGCCGCGCGCGCTGGCCACCGTGCTCACGCGGTCGGCGCCGCGGAGCTGCGCTGGCCGCAGACGTGGGCGATGATCGCGCTGCCCCTCGACGACAAGGAGGCCCGCCTCTTCCAGCACCACGGCGCCCGGCAGGCAGGCAAGTGGCGATTCCAAGCGGGCGAGGCCAGCGGCACGCTGGTGGTGGTGGTCGCCGACTCGTTCCGCGCGCACCACGCGCCCGAGGTCTGCTTGGCCGGGGCCGGCCACAGGATCGACGGCGTCCGCCGCGAGCAGCTCGGCCCCGGGCGTCCGCTGCACATCATCGACGTCGACCACGGCCGTGCCTCGGCCGCGACCTGGTTCCAGTCCGCTCGCAGCACCACCGACAGCCTCATGCGCCGCACGCTCGCTGAATTCCTCGACGGAGAGCAGCGCTGGGCGCTGGTCTCGGTGCTGTTCGACGGCCTCACCGACCTCGATGCCAGTACCCGGCGACGCCTCGAAGACCTGCACGAGACCGTCGCCGCCGCCCTCGCTTCTCCCGCCCAGAAAGGATCGTGAGCCATGTTCAAGAGGACCTTCCCCTTCGTCACCATCAGCGCCCGTCTGCGCAACATCGCCGCCGGGCTGGTGTTCTGGTCGTGGAACGCGCTCTGCCTGAGCCTGGTCCTCTTCGGCTTCGTACCGCACGTGCTGCCCGAGCTGCTGCGCGAGACCACGCGCGGCCTGATTCCGTGGAGCATGACCTTGGCGGCCTTCTGCCTCGTCGGCTTGCCTCTAGCGGCGACCGCGTGGGGGATCCTCAACTTCCGGCGGCCCCGAAGGCAGCTCGCGCTCTTCTACGGGCTTGAGGTGCCGCTGGTGCTGTTTTGCCTGTTCCGCATCTTCCTGGTGCGCGAGCTCGCGCCTGGGCTGACCTTCGTCGTCGTCGCGTTCTTCGTCGCCTGCGTCGCCTTCGGCTTCGAGCTCCACCGGGAACGTACGGGGCCGCGATGGGAACAGGTCGTGCGTCTGACGGCACAATCGATGGCTGCGCTGACCAGCCTGTATCTGGGGACGATCCTCGCGTTTTACGTGCCCGTGGTGGCCGTGGCGCTGCTCGAGGGCTTCTTCAGCTTTGCCTGGCCCCGAGCGTTGCTCGAGATTGTCACGCACGGCGGGATCCTGGCGTGCCTCGCTGCCCTGCTCTTCACGGTCTCGGCCGCGCTCTTCCTCGCCGTGCCCATCGCCCTCATCGGGCTGCACCTTCGCACCTTCCGGCGCGTGCTGGCGGGCGCGCGCGGGCTGCTCGGCAGGAACGCGGCCTACGGCACGGTGGCGGGAACGGCGGTGGTGTGTGTCGGGCTGTTCGTCTTGCTCAATCACCAGCCTCAGCACCGGGCCTTCGCCCTGCTGGCGCGCCCGCCAGCGAGCGATGTCGAGCGCGAGCGCCTGTTGGCGTCAGCCGGTGACATCCGCGTGGGCCTTGTGGCAGCGTACCTCGCCCCGTACCGTTTCCTCAGCTCACGCGAGCAGGACCGCCACCTCGAGGTTCTCTACCGAGACGTGCTCAGATCTCCGCACGGCCTGGCCACGATGGTCGCGTCGGGACAAAAAGCGCTGCTCGCACCGCTGCTCTACGACGGCTCGACGGACAGCGACGGCGCGCGCGCCGAGAAGCTCTATGCCCAGTTCTTCGATGCGCCCCTGCAACGCAAGGAGCGCGCCAGCGTCCTGGCCGCCTTGGCCGCGACCTGGAACCAAGACGAACGTTCTGCGGGCCTGCTCAACCAGGATCAACGCCAGGTCAAGCTCGTGCGACAGGAGCTGCGCGTGGACGAGCGCGACGGCGTGGCCTCGGTCGAGATCCATGACCAGTACGAGAACCAGACCTACGACACGCAGGAGGTCTTCCTCGCCTTCAGCCTGCCCGAGGGGGCCGCGGTCACCGGCCTGTGGCTGGGTGACAGCGAGGACCGCGACCGGCGCTTCGTCTTCCAGGTCTCACCGCGCGGGGCGGCCCAGGCGGTGTATCGCGGCGAGGTGACGCGGGGCTCGGATCCCGCGTTGGTCGAACAGACCGGGCCGGGCCAGTACCGCTTGCGTGCCTTCCCGGTGCCGGCCAAGTCACGCGAGACCGACAAAGCCCCGGCCTTCCACCTCTGGCTCACCTACACGGCCATGGCGGACAATGGCCAGTGGCCGACGCCGCGTTTGCTCGAGCGGCGCAACCTCTACTGGGATCTCGCCACCGTGCGCCGCCACGGTGAGCAGGTCGTGCGGCAAGAGCAACCCGAGTGGGTGGGGATCGACCTGCCAACGCCGAGCCGGCCGAGCGATGAGGCGCGACAGGCCGTCCTGCCCGGCGGCTATCTGGTCCGGCGCGAGCTGCGGCCCGAGCGGGGCACGCCCGCGATCGCCGGGCAGCGGCTGGCGGTGGTGGTGGACCGTTCGTACAGCATGAACGAGGTCCGCGAGGAGCTGCGCGCCACCTTGAGCGAGGTGGTGCGCCTCGGCCACTACAACGACGTGGACGTGTACCTGACCAGCGCCGCCAGCCGGGGCGAACGCGCCCTGCGCATCGACGACCCGGGGACGGCGCTCGACCAGCCCTTGCTCTGCTTCGGCGGCGGCAACTTGAAACAGTGGCTGCGCCAGCTCGAGGACCTTCGTGGCGACACCCGCTACGACGGCATCTTCGTGCTCACCGACGGCGACAGCTTCGATCGCGCCGACGATGGCCAGGCGCCGGTCGCCCCGGACGCACCGGTGTGGATCGTCCATCTCGGTGGTCACCTGGCCGCCGGCTACGACGACCGCATGCTCGAGCTGCTCAACCGCTCCCAGGGCGGCGCGGCCACGACCTTGGCGGATGCCCTGCATCGCTTCGCCGCGCGGCACACGGACGACGCCATCATCAACGTGGAGGGCAAGCACCAGTGGACCCTGCACAAGGCCGCGGCGCCAGCCTCGCCCATCGACGACTTCGCCCGGCTCGCGGCCCGCCAGCTCATCCTGGCCCTCGACAGGGATCGCCGGGACATCGGCCTGGACGCGATTCATCGGATCGCCATCGCGTATCAGCAGGTCAGCGCCTTCTCGTCCATGATCGTGCTGGTCGAGGATCGGCAGCGCCAGGCCCTGGCCGCCGCCGAAGGGCAGGCCGATCGATTCGAACGCGAGGTCGAGTCAGGCCGCGAGGTCCTGCAGAAGCCCAGGAACCCGCTCGCCTTCGGCGCGACCCCCGAGCCGCACGAATGGGTGCTCATCGGCTTGGCCGCGGCCACCGTCATCGTCGTGCTCCGACAGCGCCGACGGACGATGACGGCCGCCGGGTGATCGCGTAGCGCACAATCAATGGTCCCCCACCAGTTGGGGACCGGCTCTATTTAGAAGTTCTTCGACTGGAATTCCCAGCCGATGGCCGTGCAGTACTTGCAGGTCGCGCCCATGAGCAGGCCCTTGCCGGTCGGTCCGGTATCGCCCTTGAGCTGCCAGTTCAACCAGGCCAAGTTGATGGTGTTGAAGTCCCCAGTGCCTTCGTCGAGATCGCCGCCGTGCCCGGCGTCGTCCTTGCTGAAGTAGATGGTGGGAATGCCGAGGGCGCCGATCTGATCGAAGTCCCTCTTGCCGTTCTTGTACGCCATGTCATTCGAGCCGCCGACCAGGATCTTGAACGGCGTGTGGATCTTCGAGTAGAGGCTCGGGTCGGGGTCGAAGAGACCGCTGCTGGTGATGCCGACCGCGGTGAGGCGGGGATCGGCGGAGGCGGTCTCGGACATGACGCCGCCGCAGGAGAAGCCATCGCTCGCCACCTTGGTGGTGTCCAGGCTTCGGTAGTAGACGCTGCAGGGGGTGTCGTTCTCGGCGATCGCCCACGTGATGTAGCCGAGCAAGGTCGATCCATCCTCGGGGTTGTTGCCGCTGCCCCCGGGCACACCGTCGGCGATCACGAAGTACCCATGCGAGGCGATCTCGCCCATGGCGGCTTGGTTCGACAACCCGTCCGCGGCGCAGGCCCCCTCACCCCACACGAAGATGGGATACTTTTCGCTTCCGCCGAGATCGCTGGGGCGATAGATGGTGCCCTTGTCGATCCCGGTGCCGGCGTTGGTCTCGACGGTCACCTTGTGTGTCCCAGTCCCGGTCACGGTCACCCCAGCGGCCCTGGACGCGATACACGTGATCGAGCTGGTCCCACCCGTGCCGACCACGCCACCCGTGCCGACCACCCCACCCGCGCCCGTCGCGCCTCCTCTGCCGGCACCGCCCGAGCCCGGTCGACCACCTGTTGCCTGGGCAACGCTCCCACCCGATCCCAGCGCCCCGCCAGCGCCTGCTCCGCCGTCCGTCTTACCTACGCCGCCGGATCCCGTCGTCGCCCTCCCCCCTGTACCCGCGGTAGCCCCGTCCGTGCCAGACAGGCCGCCCGATCCACCGATTCCGCCGGCCCCAGAAGCTCCACCCGTGCCGGGCGCGTCGGGGGGGGAGATGGTGGTGTCGCGGCTCATCGGGGCGTCGATCGGACGGCTCCCGTCGAGCGCTGCTCCATCGACTCCCTCCACACCTCCGGATGCCGTCGCGCCGGTGCCGCCGCCGGTCCCCGACGCGCCACCATCCCCGCTCGGGGTCAGACACGCCGCTGGGTCGGGGCTGTTGCAGCAGATGCGCGCATTGTCGGTCGCGACCACGCAGGTGTAGCCGCCGGGACAGTCGGCATCGGTCGTGCAACGGAAACCCTTGGCGTCGATCTTCGGGTCGAACTTGCACGCGGCCACGGCGGCGCACGAGAGCCCGAGGACGAGGAGAAGCCGCATGCTCAGAACCTCCCTTGCAGAAGCACGCCACCCTGGTTGGGCGCAATGGCAGGAACCAAGGCGATGGAGTTCTTCTGCGCGCCGTGGATGGCGCCGACAGCGTAGAGGGTCGCGCCGGTGGCCAGCAGCGCAGCACCTGTTCCGTAGAACACCCACTGCAGGGTCTCGTAGCTCTGGCCACGGCTGGCGAGGTCTGCGTCGTAGAACCTCTGGGCGGCGTTCTCTTCGGCCTCTTGCTTCGCGCTCGAGACCAGGTAGCTGAAGATCCCCCCGGTGACCAGCGCGGCAACCCCGGCGCTTCCGATGATCGCGCCAACCAGTCGTGTGCGTGCGCCTGGCGGCGGTTGCTGCTCGACGGGGGCCTTCATGACGGAGTCTCCGACCAGCGTGGGGTCGGGTCCCCGCGCAGGCGGAGCGGGAGGGGCATTGGCGGGCGTCGGCGCCGGAGCAGGCAGCCGTTCGGGAGTGGCCAGCTGCTCGGCCTTCATGGCACGACAGTCCGCGATGTGCTTCTCCACGTCGGCCTTCTCCGCGGCCGTGTACTCACCGAGACGCAAGTATTCGCGGAAGCGAAGGATAGCCTCCTCGGCGCGCCCATTCTGTTCGTAACAACGAGCCTGGTTGTAGACCAAGTTGGCGTTCTTGGTCTGGACGAAGACCTCCGCCAGCAGGGCCACGCCGGACTCCACCTTGCCGGTCAGGCAATCCTTGCGGGCCTGCGAGATGCGAGGGTCCGGCGCCTGGGCGAGCGCCGTCGAGACGCACACCATCACGGGGGCGATTGTAGCCGCAATGATGGTTCATCGTGACAAGTTTCACGGCACTTCACGGAGTCGTAGACCGCGGACGATCATCGTTATCTTCGATAGCGCTTCCTTCCCACGGCTAGGCCCGCGAGCGGCCGGGCTTCCCCCGCAAGCACCTCCGCCTTCTTGAGAACGCCCGCCGCGCCTGTGCCCTCCTCCAGCGCTCGGGCGCACCTGGCGAGGCCTTGCACCACCGAGTGATGGCTGCGCAAGCGCACGATCTGCGCGCGATCGAGCTTCGTGCGCAGGCTGGCTTCGAGGAGGGGGACGAGGGATGTGCCGCCGGTCAAGCAGGCGATCTCGATGTCGCTGGCGGCGAGGCCGGCCAAAGCCAAGGTGCGGTCCAAGGCCGCGAGGATCTGAGCCAAGGGGAATCCCAGCGCACGCTCGAGCTCGTCGCGGGTGACGGGGTGGTCCAGGTCGATCCCCGGATAGTCGAATCTCAAGCTGACTTGGTCGTGGCTCGACAGCGACACCTTGCTCGACTCCACCGACTCGTAGAACTGAAAGCCGACGGCGTCCGCAACCAGAGTCTGGTACCTGGAGAGCTTGTCGGCGTCGGCGGCATTCACCAAGCCGTGGCCGATGGTATCGAGGGCGCGCAGCACGGCAGGTCGATCGGCCACCGTGAGACGGGCCGGCGAACAGAGCAGACGAACGAGGTCCCCGGGCATGGTCAGGACGTTGCTGCCGCTCGGAACCTTGTATGGGACCCGGGAACCAAACAGCGGCGCCAACACCGAGCGCACCAGGGCCCCATCGAACGCGTCACCGGCCTTGGCGATACCACCCACGGCCAGAACGTCCTCGGTCGAGAACTCGCCAGGCCGCATCCTCAAAACCGTGAAGTCGGAGGTGCCGCCGCCAAAGTCGCCGATGAGCACGGTGCGGGTCTGCTCGAAGTGCTCCGCGAAATCGAAAGCCGCGGCCACCGGCTCGTAGCAGAACCAGATCTCGCGGAAGCCCGCGATGCGCGCGGCCTGCGCAAGCCTGGCCTCGGCCAGGGCGTCGTCCGCAGGTGATTCCGAGAAACGGGCGGGCCGCCCCAGAAGCGCGCGGTCGATGTCGGTGTCGAAGGCGCGGCAGGCGGTCTCGCGCATGGCGCGCAGGATGGTCGCGGTGATCTCCTCGATCGTGATCTTGCGCGTACCGATGCGGGTGCTGTCGAACGCCGCCGACGGCAAATGGCGCTTGATCGAGCGCAGAAGGCGTCCTCGCAAGCCGGACGCGACGTAGCGCTCGAGTGCCGCGTGCCCGAACACCACGTCGTCCGTGGTGGTGAAGTGCAACGCCGAGCGCAGGATCGTGGGATCCGCCGCCATGGGGTCCAGGGCCACGGGCTCGAAGGTCTTGCCCGGCGCCGCAGCGGCGAGCAGGGAATTGGTGGTACCGAAGTCCAGGGCCAAAATGGTCGGCTTGGTGCTCATGTCATCTCCAAGTGGGACCACTCATTACCATTAGCCGGATTGTCGATGAGTCGAATCCTCTCTCCGTGTTGTGCGCCGAGATCCCCGGATTCCAAACCTGGGCGATCGCCGTAGTGGACAAGGGCACGGTCCTGAACGCGGCGTCAGGCGCGCTGCCGCCTTTGGCGGTCAATGGCGAACGCCAACTGTCGCTGCACCTCGGGGATCCAAAGAACCTGGAAGGCTCGGGTGTCGTCCTGCGCGCGTTCGCCGTGACCGAAGATGGGGCTCTCGTAGCTAGGGCTTGTCGGGAAATTCGGAGAGCAGAGCGCGATGTCAGGCCATCCCATGAGTTCGGCGCGGGCAGCTACCCGATTT
>CAZYFU010000156.1:0-13590 GCA_964647025.1 uncultured Myxococcales bacterium
TAAAGGCTTCGCCTGAAGGCGAGGGGTTTCACCCATCCCCGAGGCGGGACACTAACCGCGGTGGCAATGAAGTCGCTGAAGTTCAACGTCAACAAGGACGTGATTCGCAAGCGCCGCGAGAGAGAGAAAAAGCCAGGGGACAAGCCGGCAAGAAAATAGGACGAGTTGTACCTCACCGCGGCCCGCCCAGCGCAGCTACCTTGCGGACATGGGTCAACACGCTTCAGTTTGTTTTCCTGCCACCGAGCGTCCACGGCTGCGCGCGCTGCTGCTGCGGTTGGGGCAAAGCCGTGCGCCCGCCCTACTGGGCGCAAGTCTAAATGCTCTGCAACGAGCGGCCGGCGGCCTGCCGATCCGCTACGGCACCGCGTTGGCGATCCGCGAGGCGCTGGCCAAATTCCCGGCCGACGCGCAGACGGAACCCTCCCCGGCGGTGCGCCCGTGATCCTCGACAAAGGACCTCTCCGCCTCTTGCGCCTGCCTGAGGTTCTCGCCCGCGTCGGCCTCAGGCGATCGGCTTGGTACGAACTGGTCGGCGCCGGCTGCGCGCCACAACCGTGCCGCTTAGGTCAGCGCTGTGTGGCGTGGGTCGAGTCGGAGATCGACGGGTGGGTCGCGGCTAGAATCGCGGAGCGCGAGGCCGGGCAGCGATGACCATGCACAATGCAACCATGCGGGATCCTATTCCAGCAGAGCTGCGCGAGCGCGCGCAGTGGGTATGCTGCCGACTCGACAAGATACCCCTCGATCCGCGCACGGGTCAGCGTGCGAGCGTCGGTGACCCCACGACGTGGGCGACATTCGAGGAAGCCGTTGCTTGCATCGGCTACGCCGGAGTCGAGTATGTCGGCTTCGTGCTGACCGCCTCGGACTCCTACGCAATCATCGATCTCGACGACAAGCCGAACAAACCGCTTTCGCCAGCACAGCGCAACGTGCACGCGCGCATCCTTGAAGCCTTTGACAGCTACACAGAGCACAGCGCATCGGGCTGCGGCTATCACATCATCGTGCGCGGCTCTGTTCCGTCGGCAATCAAGCGCGACGCAGTTGAGGTGTACGCGCAAGCCCGATACATGATCTGCACCGGCGATGTCGTCAAAGATCGTCCTATCGTAGACTGCCAAGCACAGCTAGACGCGCTCGTCGCAGAAATGCAGCCGTCAACGCCGCAGCAATCGACGGCACTTGTAGAGCGCGCACCTGTGGCCACCGACGAACAAGTGCTTGCGATGGCCACAGGCGCAACCAACGGCGCGAAGTTCACGCAGCTTTGGCGCGGCGACTGGCAAACGATGGGCTATCCCTCGCAGTCCGAAGCCGACAATGCGTTGTTGGCGCTGCTGTGCTTCTACTCGCCTAGCAACGAGCAGGTGATGCGGCTGTTTCGGCGTTCGGGGCTCGGCCAGCGACAAAAGGCGAAGCGCGACGACTATCTATTGCGCTCAATTGCGAAGATCCGCGCGGGCGAGCCGCCCCATGTGGAAATCGGCTTGAAACAGCCGCGCTGTGCCCCGGCCGAGCAAACCACAGCGGTGCACGCTGTCGATATCAGCGCCTTCTTGCGCGCAGCAGATCCGCGCCCTCAGCAACGACAAGGCGTTGCGCCTCTCATTGAGGGAGCGGACACCGTCTGTCTTGCACAGGTTCAACCACGAACGCCGCTGTGGCTGTGGCGTGGTCGGCTGGCTGTCGGCGAAATGACTCTCTTGACTGGCTCACCTGGCGTCGGCAAGTGCCTGCTCCTTTGCTATATCGTCGCTTGCTACACGACCGGGCGGCCGATGCACGGCGATCGCTCGGCAGCGCCAGTGGGCCATGTGTTGTGGGTGGCTGTTGAAGATGCGCACGACACCGCGCTGGTTCCACGGCTGCAAGCTGCCGGTGCCGATCTGAACCGTGTCGAAGCCTGGCTTATGGATCGGCCGCTGTCTTTGCCCAACGACACGGCCCGCATCATCGCCGCGATAGCCCGCTACAACTGCGGGCTCGCCATCATCGACCCAGCGCCGACCCTCTTGGACCGTGAGCACTCATCAAACAACGATGCCGACGTCAGGCGATCTTTTGCGCCACTGGCTACGGCTTGCCGCGAGCACGGATGTTGCCTGATTCTTGTACGGCACACGAACAAACGCACTCTTGGCAGCGCCATGGACCGCGGTGGCGGTTCGATCGGCTGGACAGGCATGGCGCGAAACGAGTTGATGCTTGGTCGCTTGCCCACCGAAGAAGGCGCGGAAGCCGACGAGTCGATCGTCACGCTCGCCCCGGTCAAGAGCAACCTCGGCAAATGGTCACGCTCGCTTGACTTGCGCATCGTCGAGGTGGGTGAATCGGCACGCGTTGACGTTGTCGGCGAGACGGACTCGACGGCCAACGACCTTTGTTTGCAAGAACGTCCGCGGTTGACACGCAAGACTGACGAGGCAGCTAGTCTTCTGCGACGCATACTCGGCGACGGACAAGAGCACTGCTATCGAGAAATCCGCGAGGCGGCCAAGGCCGAAGGGATAAGCTACCGCACGCTCGAACGTGCAAAAGCTGCCTTGGGCATCGCATCGGTGCAGCGTGCACAAGAATGGTGGTGGCGCCTTGTGCCGGCAAATTGCCTCGTCACCCCGCCAGAGGGCCAGACACTGGCGGCCTGGGGGCCTGGCGGCCTGAACGACGTTGGCGGACTGACTTCTAACATACTCAATAACTTACGTTCTCAGACCGCCATACCGCCAGAGTCTGGCACCCCTGGCGGGGTGGCGGGCAGTAGCCCTGCCCCTGCTCTTGCAACGTGGCCAGCAAGCAACTTCGACGGCTGCAAATGAAGCCGGCCTACATTGTAGGGGCAATTTGTAGGGGAAATAGCAGGGGATAAGGCAGTGGTGAGTTTGCAAAGGGGGCCCGTCAACAACATGGAGGTGACCATGAACGAGGTCGTCAGATACGTGCTCTTCCAATGCACGAAGCAGCGTCTAGCTTTTGGTGTGCACTACTCGGACGTGTGGGCGATGTCCGCAGCGCATGCCTTGTGCGACGGCTTGACGCCGGAGGAATTCACCGAGCTTGTGAACGTGCTGCAAAAAGTAGCCTACGGCCAGTACGGCAATGATCCCGACATGCCAGTAGTGCAGCGATGGTCGGACAGTCAAGCGGCGTCGTTGCAGAACCGGCGACGCTATCTCTTGCTGCAACCGCAGCCGTGGGTTTGCGGAAGCCAAACTATTCGTAGCAGGCGAGTCATGGGAAGATGACCGATGCAGTCTGCGAAGTCGCGTGCGGCTAGCTGCGCGCGGAGGCCGCAGGCCCGCGAAGATCATCACGTGATTTTCCTCCCGCAACCCTTGCAAGCCAAGTCTTCAAGCGTGTTTGCTTTGCCGCACATCTGGCACACCCATGTCGAGGGGATGCCGGCAATCCGTCGAAGCAGGAAGCCGTGTTCTTCTCTCGTGCGATCCAACGCGCCAATGATTCCACCGGCGCTGCACAGAATAGCGGCGACGACCACACCGAGCCCCAACTCCATCTCTTGAAAGACCGTGTGGACAACCTGCCACAGGACTATCGAGAGGCCAAAGACCGCAATTCCCGCGTAATAGAATGCATTCTTCATCGTCCGGGAATCTTCTCCCGAAGACGACTTCGTGGCCAGCCCGCTTTCGCCCTCGTCATCCCGTCGACCGCTTGCGAATCGAAATCCCGTTCGCGTCAGTCGCGAGCTTGGCCACCGGCCGGCGTGCCTGGCCAGGACTATCGCAGCTTGGAACGGGGGCGATCTACTGTCGGGATTTCTCTAACGTCGACCTCATCGCTCACGTGTTCCATGAGTCCGAGCAGGACGGCGCTAATGGTAAGCAGTCCCATTCCGGGCGCAAATGCCGAAGAATTGAAGCCTTCGCCGCTGTCCAGTGTCACCCACTCCAAGGCCAGCCCCCCTATCAAGGTGAGGGCGCCCGAAATGGCGAGAGCGATCTGTGTCCCAGCGTTGGAATTGTACCGAGCTACGAGTGTTGCATCCCTCGTCAGATTGAGCGGACCGGTCGCCACAGCTCTTCCGTCTGGCAGTTCCAGTTGCAGCCGGTGAATGCCGGCGTCCACTTCCACTGTGCACGGAGCGGTACAAACCCGTTCGTAGCTCGCCGAAGACGTGAAACCCGTGCTCGTGGAAAGCGACACTCGCCCTAGCGGGCCTATGGTGGTGCCAAACGTGGACACGGTACCTCTCGCCGATCCGTTCTGCATGCTGAAAGTCGCACCTTGGTTTGGGGACGTCAGCACAAGGGTGATTTGCTTGGCGTAAGAGACCACTCGAAAGCCTCTAGCTGGCTCGTCCGCGCGACGGAGCCTCGGGGTTGCCGTCGGACTGGGCGCGGGGGCAGGCTTTCCATCATCTTCTTCTTCATCGTCCTCATCGTCTTCAGCCGGCTGAACAATGGCGGGCGGAGGCGGCGGGGCAACGGCCTTGGTGCTCGCGGGCGCAGCCGGCGGGACGGCGGGCTTCGTGCCTGCGGACGGAGGGCCGGCGTCGCTTTCCTCTTCGAAGGGGCTCTGGGCGAAAGCAATGGCCGGTGTCAGGAAGAGGCTCGCAAGGACACTCGACAACGACAGCAACCGCATCGCCATACTCGCATTCTAAGGCAGATGGACGCGGCAGCCGACGGTCTTGGCAGGCGCCAAGGGCACAGATTCCGGGGGTATCTTTGGGGGTAGAAGTCGTTCTGCCCTCCCACCGTCGCTAATGCTTCCAACACGTTGGTCGATCCGTTCCATCCCGGGGGCCTCCAGAAAGGCCCAGCAGGTTAACGCAGGCCGAGCCTGGGCGCTGACGCAGACTGCCTATCCGCCGACCAGCTTCAGTACGGAAGCCGCGGTCACCCCGGCAATCCTCACCGTCTTCTTCTTGCCGGTCTCCCCGCGCACGATGGTGACAGCGGATCGCGCCACGTCGAAGGTGTTCGCCAATACGCGGACCACGGCCTCGTTCGCCTTGCCGTCGACCGGCGGCGCGTTCACCGCGACCAGCAGCCGGTCGGCCTGCACCGGACCGACTGCCTCTCGCGACGAGCGCGGCTTGACCTGGATGTCGACCGTGACCGCGCCGTCTTTCTCGGTCAAGCGCAGGTCGGCCATGATCTACCCGACGACGATGTTGACGATGCGGCCAGGCACCACGATCACCTTGCGGACCGTCTTGCCCTCGATGTGCTTGGCCACGTTGCCCACGGCCAGCGCCTGCTTGCGGATCTCTTCCTCGGCCGCATCGCGGGCTATCTCCAGGCTGCCGCGCATCTTGCCGTTCACCTGAATGGCCAGGGTCACCACCGCATCCACGGTCAGCGCCGGATCGAAGGTCGGCCAGGCCGCATCGATCAGGAAGCCCTTCTCGCCGAGCTTCTCCCAAGCCTCGTCTCCCACGTGCGGGGCGTACGGGCCGGCGAGCTTGACCAGCGTGACCAAGTCCTCTCGTGTTGCCCCCTTCGCGGTCAGCTCGTTCACGTACTCCATCATCGCCGCGACCGCGGTGTTGAAGGCCATGCGCTCGAGATCGCCCGACACCTTCTTGATGGTCTTGTGGCGCAGGCGCAGGTGCGGATCGTCCGCGGGCGCCTTGGCCGGATCGAACTCCTCGATCAAGCGCCACAGACGCTTGAGGAAGCGGGCGCAACCCTCGATGGCGCGCGGATCCCAGGGCTTGGGCAGCTCGAACTCGCCCATGAACATCTCGTACAGGCGAAGCACGTCGGCGCCGTACTGAGCGACCACGTCGTCGGGGTTGATCCCGTTCATCATCGACTTGGCCATCTTCTCGACCGAGACCTTCAGCTTCTCGCCGGTCTCCTTCGAGAAGGCGTCATCGCCGCGCAGCTCGACCTTGGCCGGCTCGTAGTAGCGCCCCAGGCTGTCCTGGTAGCTGAACGCCAGCACGGTGCCCTGGTGGCGCAGCTTCTTGAACGGCTCGGGCGTCGTGACGTAGCCCAGGTCGAACAGCACCTTGTGCCAGAAGCGGGCGTACAGGAGGTGTAAGACCGCGTGCTCGGCGCCACCGACGTACAGGTCGACCGGCTGCCACTGCTTCTCGGCCCCGGCCGACCAAGCCGCCTCTGCGTTCTGCGAGTCCAGGTAACGCAGGTAGTACCAGCACGATCCCGCCCACTGGGGCATGGTGTTGGTCTCGCGCTTGGCCGGACCGCCGCAGGTCGGGCACGTGGTCTCGACCCAGGTCGGGATGCCGGCCAGGGGCGATTCGCCCGTGCCCGTGGGCTCGTAGCGCTCGACGTCGGGGAGGGTCACTGGCAGCGCGGACTCGGGCACGGGGACTGCGCCGTGGGTCTGGCAGTGCACGATGGGGATGGGCTCGCCCCAGTAGCGCTGCCGCGAGAAGACCCAGTCGCGCAGCCGGTAGCTGACCGTGGCGCGGCCCAGGTTCTTCGACGCCAGGAACGCGCAGATCTTCTTCTTGGCCTCGGCCGTGGGCAGACCGTCGATCATTCCGGAGTTGATGTTCACGCCCTCGTCGCAGAAGGCCTTGCCTTCCTCGGGTGTGCTGCCATCGCTCGGCCGGACGACCTGCTTGATGGGCAAGCCGAATTTGGTGGCGAACTCGTAGTCGCGCTGGTCGTGCGCCGGGACGGCCATGATGGCGCCGGTGCCGTAGGAGGCGAGCACGTAGTCGGCGACCCAGATGGGGGTCTTTTCGCCGCTCACCGGGTTCAGCGCATAGGCGCCGGTGAACGCGCCCGTCTTGTCCTTGGACAGATCGGTGCGCTCGAGGTCGCTCTTGTTGCGCGTGGCCACCTGGTACGCCTGGACGGCCGTGCGCTGCTCGGCGGTGGTGATGCGGTCGACCAGGGGATGCTCGGGCGACAAGACCACGTAGCTGGCGCCGTACAGCGTGTCCGGCCGCGTGGTGAAGACCTTGATCTCCTCGCCGCTGGCCCAACCGTCGCTGCCGGCCACGCGGAAGACGGCCTCGGCGCCCTCGGAGCGCCCGATCCAGTTGCGTTGCATGGCCAGCGTCGACTCGGGCCAGTCGCACAGGGACAGATCTTCGAGCAGGCGATCCGCGTAGCGCGTGATGCGCAAAAGCCACTGCCGCATGTCTTTGCGCTCGACGCCGGTTCCGCAGCGTTCGCAGCGCCCGCCGGTGACCTCTTCGTTGGCGAGCCCGGTCTTGCACGACGGACACCAGTTGATGGGCACCGTGCCCTCGTAGGCCAGCCCCTGCTTGTGAAGCTGCAGGAAGATCCACTGCGTCCACTTCACGTACTTCGGGTCGGTGGTGTTGACCTCGCGCGACCAGTCGTACGCGAAGCCGACCGAGTCGATCTGCCGCCTGAAGTTCGCGACGGCCTTCTCCGTGGTCACGCGCGGGTGAATGCCGGTCTTGATGGCGTAGTTCTCCGCCGGCAGGCCGAACGCGTCCCACCCCATCGGGTGCAGGACGTTGAACCCCTGCATGCGCTTCCACCGCGTGACGATGTCCGTCGCGGTGTAGCCCTCGCAGTGCCCCACGTGCAGGCCCGCGCCCGACGGATACGGAAACATGTCGAGCGCGTAGAACTTCGGCTTCTTGGGGTCGAAGGTCGTCTTGTGCAGCCCGGAATCGCGCCAGCGCGCCTGCCACTTGGGTTCGATGATGCGGTGATCGTACGGCATGAAAGTCGCGGGAGTTTACAACATCGAGGCCCGCCCAAAAAGCGATCACTCGGCCGGCTGGGGCCAGTCCGCGTCGCTGTCGCCGTAGTCGACACCCGGCTTCGGCCAAAACACGCCGATGGGTTGCTTGCGCTTCCCCATGATACGGCCCTCGGTGACCATGACAGGGATGGGCTGCTTGAGTGAGAAGTAGTAGCCACGCGTGTCGAGCAGGTACTCGTACGTCTTGTCGTCGACGGTGAAGCGGCGCCGAAGGTTCACGGCCTGGTTCCCCACGCGCTCGAACGGCCTTCGCCTCAGGATGAAGTCGAACAGCCGCACGGCCCGGTTGTTCACGATGCGGTGGCAGCCGTGGGAGAACCGGCGCGCGATCGAGGTGTAGTCCACCGAGCCATGGGTGCGGATCTGGTTGTCGAACAGGGTGCTCGTGCCCTTGCGGTGATGGATGGCCATGACCAGGCCGTAGGCAGACTGGAAGCCCGGCCCCATCACGTCGGTGTTCACCATGGTCACGGGCCCCACGTCGCGGTCCAACGTCTTGCGCGTCAGCAAGTCCTTCGCGGGCGTGCTCTCCGGCGGAATCCAGACCGGGCTTGCCACGATGTCCTTCCAGATGCGCGGCCCCACGTCGGAGTTCTTGTACTTGTAGTAGACCTTGCCCTCGACGCTTTCGCTGCGCCACGAGCCGATGGTGGTCCGCCAGCGCACGAGGGGAATCTTCTGCCTCTCCCAGTCCACGAACACGGTCAGCGTCGGGTAGCTCACGCGCGGCTGCACGATCTCCTTGCCGTTTTCGTCCCAGGGAAAGTCGTACCAGACGTCTCCGCGATCGATCTCGACGGACAGATTCATGTTCTTGCCGTAGTAGGGTGGCAGCGCGGGCGCGCGAAAAGCCACGTGCATGGTGGAAAGACCTTCGCGCCCTACCCTGCGCAGGAACGTGGCCATGTCGTCCGGCCCCTTGATGCCCAAGGCGGCCAGAAGCGCATCCGCATGGTCGCCTATCAGGTTCGGCACCTCGTGCTCGGCCCCGTCGCCGTCCTTGTACGACGCCGGCCGATTTCCGAGCGACACCGAACCGTCTTCCAAGATCGCGGCGCCGTCCGCGATCCTCTCCATGAGGATGCGGCGGAAGGTGCCATAGTGCAGATCCATCTGCGGTCGCTGGAGCGCCGCCGTGGTCTCGCCGCCCAGGAAGCCCCAACCGAAGATGTCGTTCTTGCGCTCCCAAGCAGCCAGCGCCTGGTTGGTGGCCAGATCGAAAATGCCGTGCACGTGCTTGGTCCGCGGCGTGAGTAGCCCTTCGCAGACCAGGCGCGCCTGCACGGAGCGAATGGCCCGCAGGCGTGCCTGGCCTCGCCGGTAGCGCTCGACGCGCGCCGCGATCTTCTTGTCGTCCTTGCCAAGCTGGGCGAGCAACATCTCGTCGCTGGCGACGTTGCCTTCGCCGAGCCCGTGCTGGACCTTGCCCGTGGTGGCGTCGGCCGCCGACTTGTCACCCGCCAGCAGCTTCTCGACCCACGCGGCATCGGACAGCGCCTCGCTGTACTCGCGCTTGGCCTGCTCGCGGCTTTGGAAGGTGACCGTGCCCGGAAACGCCGCCAAGCCCTCCAGGTCTTGCTCGGCATAGCAGGTCTTCTTGCGGTCGTCCTCGATGCGCGCAAGCAGGACCGACAGCGTCGGCGGGATCCCGTAGGCCTCGAGGTAGTTCCGGTCGTGCTGAACCCGCACCGCACGCCTGGCCTCGGCGATGGCGCGACGGCCTTCGGGGGACTCGGCGGCCCCCTTCTCGATCGAGATCCCCGCCGCGGAGAGCGCGGCCAGCTCGCCTTGCGGCGTCTCCATGAGCAGCTCCTCGAGGCTCGACTGGTCGTTCGCGAGGGCGAGGTAGGCCTTTCGGTAGGCGTTGGGCATGACCTTTCCCCCGGGTCCGTCCGATTCGCTGAAGATGAACGGCGCCCACGCGTCGGAGAGATCCACGTCGAGCAAGCCCTGCCGACGGGCCTCATCGATGGCGACACGCTGGACGGCCGTGTTGCCATCGAGCAGGTAGGTTTCACCCACCCCGAGCGGTCCGCGCGGATCCCAGGGCCGAACCTCGGGGAGCGGCATCGGTTCCTTGGGAGCCGCATCCACCGTCTGCGGCACGGGCACGACCGCGGCCTGGCGCGGCGGCTCAGGCTTCCGAGGACACGCCGATACCGACGTGGCGAGCGTCAAGAGCAGAACCAGCCGCGAAGCACAAGAGCGGGTCATCAAAGGTGCGTGCAAGCTAGCGCCCCTGCCCCACGGCTGTCATCCTGGATCCGGGTGTCGTGGCGCCGCCACAGCACCGCTTCACGTCCGCCAACAGAGGAAATACCATGCCTTCCATCGCCGTCATCGGGGCCTCGAACGACCGGAACAAGTACGGCAACCGAGCCTTGCGCGCCTATGTCGCGCAAGGGTGGACCGTCTACCCCATCAACCCCAACGAGCCCGTGATCGAGGGAATCGCCGCGTACAAGAGCATCGCCGACGTTCCCGCGCCCGTGGACCGGGCGTCGCTCTACGTCCCGCCGGCCATCGGAATCCAGCTCCTCGAAGCCATTTCTGCCCAGCGGGCCAAGGAGCTTTGGGTCAACCCCGGTTCTGGCAGCCCCGAGCTGCTGGTCCGGGCCCAGGAGCTCGGCCTCGAGATCGTCGAAGCATGCAGCATCGTGGCCGCCGCCGAGCCCGCTGCGAAAGAATGATCACCGGCCATGCAGCAGATGGTTGACACCCGCCGCCCATACGAGTAGATCTTCGCGGCCTGAAACGAGGGCAACCGAGTTCCAGACATGGGGTGGTAGTTAAGTTGGTTATAACGCCGGCCTGTCACGCCGGAGGCCGCGGGTTCAAGTCCCGTCCACCCCGCAAGAAACCCGCCGCAAAATCCTGAGGAGACTCGGGAAGTTGCGGCGGGTTTTGAGTTTTCGCGGGGAGACATGTCACTCGACCGCGGGCTACCTCCGGAGGTGAGGCCCGAGCATCTTCGCGAGCTTGGTCGGGGGTGTGCGGGAATTCAGCCCGTCCACCCCTCTGGCGGAGATCCTGGAATCAGGGACGGATCAAGGCGTGATAGATGACTCTGCGAAGCGGAGTCTCATGGCTGCCAGCAGGAAATCGACAAAATCCACCGGGCGGGGCAACAAACCGTCCGCGGCCAAGCTCGACGAGATGATCGAGAGCGCCATCGTGGACGCCTACGGCGAGTCCGAACAGATCCTGGGCTTCCACACGATGCTCGACAACAACCTCGCGCTGCCGTTCAAGACCACGATCCTCGGCGTCGAGGTGACGGTCGAGAGAATCGACCTCAGCGACGACGATCAGATCGTGGCCGTCTGCTCTCGAGGCAAGGCCGAGCAACGTGTGCCACTGCTCGATCTGCCCCTTCCGAGGCCGTCCCCCGAAGGCGCCGACTGGATCGCGGCGTTTCGACGCTGGGCAAGGGGCAGCCAATAACCATGTCCGAGGAACCATCGCCTGCTCGACCGCTGTGTCGCCGAGGAGAAGATGATGGCCCCCGCGGAGCTCTGCGCTGCCTTCGACATCCTGTTTGGTCTGCTGGACTACATCGACCAGGGCAACGACGACGTGATCTTCTTCGCCGACGAGGGTGGCGCCTGGCAGGTGGACGTCGCCTGGGCCAAGGTCCTTCCATCGTGTTTCAGGGTCCTCTCGGCCACCGCGACAGGATGCTTGTGGCCGCCAGCGCGAGTGCGACGGCCGAGCAGCACGAAGCGCTCGCCGGAATCTCCGACCGACACGCGCGTGCACAAACCCGAGGCAGCAAGCCATGAGTGAATACCAGTACTACGAATTTCAGGCCATCGACCGTCCGCTCACTGCCAAGGAGACGGGCGTCCTGCGATCGTACTCGACCCGGGCTCGCATCACCCCTACGAGCTTCGTCAACGAGTACTCGTGGGGGGACTTCAAGGGAGACGCAGATGACTGGATGGACAAGTACTTCGACGCGTTTCTCCACCTCGCGAACTGGGGTACCCACATTCTGAAGCTTCGTCTGCCCGCGCGGCTGCTCGATCCCGCAGTTGCCAAGACCTACTGTGGCGGAGAGGGCGCAAAGGTCAGGGTGAAAGCCGGCAAGGTCATCCTCTCATTTCGCTCCGAGGACGAGGAAGGCGGCGACTGGGTTGAGGGCGAGGGACAGCTTTCGTCGCTGATCTCCGTGCGAGCCGAGCTCGCGCTGGGCGATGTGCGAGCTCTCTATCTTGGCTGGCTTTTGCGTGCTCAGGGAGGCGAGCTTGATGAGGACGATGCCGAGCCGCAGGTGCCGCCAGGCCTTGGGCAGCTCAGCGCCTCTTTGCAGAGCCTCGCCGAATTCCTGCGCATCGACAGCGACCTCCTGCATGTGGCCGCCGAAGCCAGCCCATCGATCAGTGAAGTGGAAATCGACTGCAAGGAGGTAGCCGCCTGGATCAGCCAGCTCCCGACGCGCGAGAAGGACAAGATCCTCATCGGTCTTGTGCTGGATGCCGACCAGACACAGGTCGCGGAGCTGCGACAGCGCTTTGTCAAAGAACACAGCCAGGGCGACCGCAAGCCCGTGACCACTGGGAGGACCGTCGGCGAGCTTCTTCGGGCGGCGGAGGACTATGGCAGCGAGCGCAGCCGCCTGGAGGCGGAGAGGCGCGCGAAGGAACAAGCGCGGCGCGATCGCAAGGAAGCGGCTACCAGGGAGAAGCACCTAGACAGCCTCGTCGGCCGTGAGAACAAGCTATGGGGCGAGGTCGACGCGCTCGTGGCTACCAAGTTGCCCAAGTCCTACGACCAAGCCGTGGGAATTCTCGTCGACCTGCGGGACCTCGCGACACGCGGCAAAGATGGGACGTTCACTCTCCGCATCGAAGCGTTCCGCGAAGCCCATGCAAGAAAGCCCACGTTCATTCAGCGGCTCGCAAAGGCGGGTCTGTGATCCTAGGGCGTGCGCAGCCTGCCGTTTGCGCACCGAGCGACGGACGGCATCGCCAAAGGCCCAGGCCCGATTGCACCCCTGGATCGTTGGGCATAAACTTCGAAGCATGACCTTGAATTTCCGCGGACAAGTGCACGGCGGCAGGCTGATCGTGGACGAGCCCATTGATCTCCCCGACGGCAGCGAGGTTGCGCTTTCCGTGGTCGAGGACGGTGACGAGCTGGACGACGAGGATCGGGCACGTCTACACGCGGCCATCCGGGCCGGCCAAGCCGAGATGGACCGTGGTGAAGGCATCCCAGCCGCGGACGTCATCGCCAAGCTCCGTGCCGGTTGATGTCCAAGTGGCAGGTACAGATTGCGCCGCGGGCGCGGTCGCAAATCGAGCAAGTCACCGCTTGGTGGAGGGCCAACCGGCCAGCCGCCGCGAGTCTGGTCGCGGACGAGCTCGAGGCAGCTGTGCAGCGGCTCACCGGCGCACCTCTCAGTGCCGCTCCTTACCGTCGGATGGAATTCCGTTCGGTGCGGCGAGTCCTCCTCCCGCGGATTCGCTACCACGCATACTACGAGGTCGATGAAGCGAAGCAGCTGATCAGAATCGTCGCCTTCTGGCATGCCTCACGACGAAGTGGTCCGCGCTTCTGATCCCGCCGAGTTGGATGCATCGAAAGCTACACAGGCCCCCATCGCGCAGGCACCGTAGTAGCGACGCCGGTGCCAGACCTTGGGCAGCTCAGCACAGCGGGCGCGGACTCCGACACCTAAATCATGGCGGGCGGGTAGGACCTGGGCGTAAGCCCGCCAGACAATCCCGTGCACCTTCGGCGCCGTGCTTTCCCGCTTGATCTCGACTTGGCCTTCTACTACGGTCGGAGCTGGCGCTGATCCAACGCCAAAGCCCCGGAAGCTCACCCAGCGGAGCGTGACGGGGACAAAGGGACGAAGCCTCCCGGATCGCATCGTCGAAGCCTCGTCCGTCG
>CAZYFU010000157.1:0-13417 GCA_964647025.1 uncultured Myxococcales bacterium
GGGTAGGTGGCGGTCACCGTGCAGATGGGGAACTCCACATCGGGAAACATGTCCACGGAGAGCTGCCGGTAGCCCCACACGCCGAACACGGCGAGGACGCTCACCATCACCGTCGCGAAGACGGGGCGTTTGATGGATATGTCGGCTAGTTTCATGGCTAGTCCTTCTTCGCAGCGGGGGCTTTCGTGGTCACCGGCTTGGCGGCGGCCTTCCCGGCGGCTTTGGCCGTCGGCTTGGCGACGGGCTTGTTCTTGCTGGCCGGTGCTTCGACGGCGGCGGGCTTGCTGCCAAGCAACGTCACCTCGGCGTAGAGCCCGGACCGCAGGGCGTGGTCCTTGTTCGGCAGCTCGGCGATGGCCGAGAAGGTGCGGCTGCGCGGATCCATCGCCGCGACCACGCGGGTCAGGCGGGCCTCCAGCGTCTGTCCGGTGGCCGGGAAGCGTACCTTGATGGCGTCGCCGGCCTTCACTTTGGCGAGCTCGGTCGATGGAACCTGGATACGCAGATCGAGCGGGTCGAACTCCTCGACGATGACCAGCGGCGTGGCGGGCATGACCGAGGCATATTCGCCCTCGTTGACCATCCGCTTGACGATGATGCCGCCAAACGGCGCGTGGATGGTGGCATCACGCAGGGCCTTGCGCCCCATGGCGACTGCGGTTTCCGCCTGGGCCACGCCTGCCTGCGCTCCTTTGAGGCGCGCGTCGACCATGTCGAACTGCGCTTGGGGGACGGCCTTTTCGTCGAGCAGGGACTTGGTGCGGTTCCAGTCCAGCTTGGCGGAGTCGAGCTGCACCTTCGCCGCTTGCAGGGCCGCCTCGGCTTGCTGGGTTCGTAGGGCGAAGTCCTGCGTGTCGAGGACGACCAGTGCCTGGCCATTCTTGACCATGTCGCCGTCGCGCACGAGCACGCGCGTGACGATGCTGGACACCTTCGGGGTCAAGGTGCTGCGACGGTGGGCCTCGGTCTGGCCGGACAGGAATGAGGCGCCCACCGGCGGCGCTGGAATCGTGTCGGCCGCGGCCTTGTCCTCGCCGGCGGGCTTGTCGGCGGCCGGCTTGGGCGCGGCAGCTGGCGTGGGTGCCGGCTGTGCGGCGGGGGCCGCGTTGGCGGTGGGCAGGCTGGCCAGGTCGCCTTCACGGCCGCACGCTGCCAGGAAGGTCAGGGAGGAGAGACTGAGGCTGATGACTAGGTTGCGAGACATGATGCTATTCCTTCGCTGAAAGAGGTTCATTGTGCGGCCTTGATGACTTCGCCAGTGGCGCGGTCGAGGTTGGCTTTCGCCAGGATCAGGTCATAGATCGCGGCTAGGTGCTGGCCCCGCGCGGTGGTCAACTGGGTCTCGGCGTCGAGGACGTCGAAGGAAGTGTTGCTGGTGCTCTCGTAGCGCTTTTGCTCGATGCGGAAGTTCTCCTCTGCTTGCTCGACGGCGCGTTTCGCGACCTGCAGGGCCTCGGCGGCCGTGGTGGCGCTGACGTGCGCGTTGCGCGCGTCGAGGCGAATCATGTCCTCGGCTTTCCGGCGAGCTTCCAGGGCCTGGGCGAGCTGGGCTTTCGACTCGTTGATGCCGTAGTAGCTGCTGCCACCCTCCCAGATGTCCCAGGACGCAGTGGCGCCGACAAACCATGACTTGGGCAGACCCAAAAGCGACGACGTCTGGCGCGTGTAGTTGGCGACCGCGTTGACCTGGGGCACGAACTTGGACTTCGCCATGCGCACGCTGGCGTTGGCTTGTTCGAGTCGCGTGGCGATCTCCTTCAGCTCGAAGCGCGTCTCGGTCGCGCGCTGCTCGGCCTCGGCGATGGGCAGCAATGGCAACACCGCCGGTTCGCCCGGGACGTCGACGACGTCGATTTCCATGTCGGGCGACCGTCCCATCAGGGTGGCCAGCCGGCCGCGCGCGAGGCTGACCACGCCCTTGGCCTGAATCAGGCGTTGCTGAGACGCGGCCAGGCCGAGCTCGGCGCGCAGGACATCGTTTTTGGCGACGGCGCCGCGATCGAAGAAGGTGTGGGCCCGCTTCACCTGGGCCGCGACCTGTTCGACCGACTTCTCGGCGACGCCGGCCATGGACTTGGCCTGCAGCAGGTGGTAGTAAGCCTCGGTCACTTGAAAGGCCACATCGCGCTGCGCGCTCTTGCGCCTGAGCTCGGCGACGTCGATGCCAAGACCGGTGAGGACGTTCGCCTCGCGCACGGTCCATAGCGCGCCGATGGGCTGCGCGATGGTCACGCCGACGGACCATGTCCACTGGGGGCGCAGGGTGACCGGGTTGAGAATGTCGTAGTCGGGAACCCCGTCGGAGCCCACCACGACCTTTCCCGTGTTGGGATCGATGGGGCCGTTCCACTCGCAGTTCTTGCAGTAGGGGACGAGTCCGCCGAAGAGCGGGACCTTGAAGGTCTTGTCCCAGCGCTGTATGCCCGCGTCCATCTTGAGGCGCGGGCTATAGCCGGCGCGTGCGGCGTTCTTCTTCGCGATGGCGGCTTCCACTTCGAAGCCGGCGCCAGCGACTTCCGGGTTCTCCTTCAGCGCGATCGATACGCACTGATCCAGGGTGAGGGTTTCCGCTTGCGCGGCAAGAGGGGCGAGGACCGCCGTGAGGATGAGGGCCAGTCTGGTGGTGGTCATTTCTTGCGTGCTCCGGTCTTAGGCTTGCTGCTTATGCCGTGAAAGAAGAACTCGGTCAGGATGGGGCCGTAGTCGACGAAGCTGTGCACATCGGACTGTTCGTGCAGTCCATGGAGAAGGCCGAAGGCCATCCCGAAGAGAAGTCGAGCGACGATCTTCGGATCGTTTCCGCCCAGGTCGTCGGGTTTTGCGTTCTGAAGTAACCAGCCAGCCAGGGCCTCGATGCGACGCTCGAAGTTGCTGTGGAAGCTGTGTCCATCGGCCGAGCAGGGAGAGCCTGCTCCATCCTCGGTCATGAAGGTGGAGAAGACCGCGCGCCGCTTCTCCGCGACTTCGAGCTGCCGCTGTGCGACCAACTCGAATCGTTGGCGAAAGGACAGTCCGCTTGGGAGCGGCTGATCGAACACCTGCACGTACTCGTCGGTGATGTAGTTCAACATCGCCTCGACGATCTCCTGTTTGCTCTTGAAGTAGGTGTAGAGCGACGGAGCCGTGTAGCCGGCCTCTCGCGCGATGTCCTGCATGGTGGTGCGATGCAGCCCCCCCTGTGCGAAAGCGCGCACCGCCGCCTCGAGGATGTCGAGGCGTGCATGGGCCATTTCCCGTTCCCGTCTTTGATCGGACTTCATCTCGATGTTTCGAAACCGCCTTTGTGTGAGCCGAATGGGGATTCAGTGTGTCTAACGGCCATTCGGCCGTCAATAGCTTTTGTTCGGTTGACGGCGGTCGCTTCCGGCGCCGTGGTCAGCACCGCTTTCGTCCCAGACCCAAGGGAATTCACCGCGCTTTGTGCGCCGAAGCTGCGAGAATCTCTTGAACCAGCAGCATCAAATGTTTAGTCTCCCGAGATGCTGCTTGACACTCCGTTGCGCGAGGCTCTCACTTTCGATGACGTCCTGCTCATCCCGGCCGAGAGCGAGGTCCATCCCAAGGATGTCGATGTTCGTTCGTACCTGACGTCGAGCATCACCCTGGCCATCCCGATCCTGTCGTCGGCCATGGATACCGTGACCGAGGCTCCGACCGCCATCTGCATGGCGCGTGAGGGAGGCCTCGGAATCATCCACAAGAACATGACCATCGACGAGCAGGTGCTCGAGGTGACCAAGGTGAAGAAGGCCGAGACCGGCGTGGTCATCGACCCGGTCACCATCGATCCGGATCAGAAGCTGTTCGCGGCGCTCGAGCTCATGCGCCGCCACGACATCTCGGGCTTGCCCGTGGTCGGCCGCGACGGCAGGCCGGTCGGCATCCTGACCAACCGCGATGTTCGTTTCGAGCGGAACCTCGACCAGCCCGTGCGCGACGTGATGACCACCAACCTCATCACGGCACACGAAGGGATGAGCCTCGAGACCTCGAAGGAGCTTCTGCACAAGAACCGAATCGAGAAGCTCCTCGTCATCGATAGCTCGGGCAAGCTGCGCGGGCTCATCACCATCAAGGATATCGAGAAGGCGCAGCAACACCCGAACGCCGCCAAGGACGAGCTGGGCCGGTTGCGGGTCGGGGCTGCGGTCAGCCCGGGCGCCGACATGCAGGCTCGCGTGGCGGGGCTGCTCCACGCGGGGTGTGACGTGATCTGCATCGACAGCGCCCACGGGCACTCGAAGGGCGTGCTCGAAGCCGTCGCGGATCTGCGCAAGACCTTCCCCAAGGCGCAGATCATTGCCGGTAACGTGGCAACCGCCGACGGGGCGCTGGCACTGGCCAAGGCTGGGGCCGACGCCGTCAAGGTGGGCATGGGCCCAGGGTCGATCTGCACCACCCGCGTCGTGGCAGGCATCGGGATCCCACAGGTCACCGCGGTTGCCGACTGTGCGAAGGCCCTGGCGAAGACCGAGGTTCGCGTTATCTCCGACGGCGGCATCAAGTACTCGGGCGATTTGGTCAAGGCCATCGCGGCTGGCGCCCACACGGTGATGATCGGCAGCCTGTTCGCGGGAACCGACGAGGCGCCCGGCGAGATCATCTTGTACCAAGGCCGCAGCTACAAGCTGTACCGAGGTATGGGATCGGTCGCCGCCATGCGCGCCGGCAGTAAGGATCGCTACTTCCAGTCGGAGGTGTCGACCGAGTCGAAGCTGGTGCCCGAGGGGATCGAGGGGCGCGTTCCCTACCGGGGTTCGCTGTCGCAGTCGATCTTCCAGATGATCGGCGGTTTGCGGTCGGGCATGGGCTACTGCGGCTGCAAGAACCTCGACGAGATGCGCACCAAGTCCCGCTTCATCAAGATCACCGGCTCGGGCCTGCGCGAGTCGCACGTGCACGACGTCATCATCACCAAAGAAGCCCCCAACTACCGCGTGGAGCAGTAAGGCGCCGCGAGGCCCCGACAAACCATGTCAGGCAAGCAAGTCATCCTCATTCTCGACTTCGGGTCGCAGTACACGCAGCTCATCGCCCGACGCGTGCGCGAGCAGAACGTCTATTCCGAGATTCAACCGTTCAACATCCCGTTCGAGCGCATCCGAGCGATGAACCCGACGGGCATCATCCTGTCCGGCGGTCCGTCGTCGGTGTACGACGAGGGCGCGCCGCGAATCTCGGCCGAGATCTTCGAGCTGGGCGTGCCGGTTCTCGGGATCTGCTACGGTGTGCAGCTGACGAGCCTCCTGCTCGGTGGCAAGGTCGTCTCGGCCACCCACCGTGAGTACGGGCGTGCCACGCTTCACCTGGAGCAAGCCTCGGAGTTGTTCCACGGCTTCTCGGTCGGCGAAGACCTAGCGGTGTGGATGAGCCACGGCGACAGGGTCGAGGCGCTGCCGGACGGCTTCCGCTGTGTGGCCACCAGCCCCAACTGCCCCTTCTGCGCAGTGGAGGCGCCTTCGCGCAGATTCTGGGGCGTGCAGTTCCACCCCGAGGTGGCGCACACCCCGCGCGGCATGGAGATCCTGGGCAACTTCCTCTTTCGCATCTGTAAGTGCGAGCCCACCTGGACCATGGCCAACTTCGTCGAGGAGGCGGTGGCCCAGGTCAGAGAGCAGGCGGTCAGCGGTCGGGTGATCTGCGGGCTGTCCGGCGGGGTGGATTCGTCGGTAGCCGCGTCGCTCGTGCACAAGGCGGTGGGGGATCGGCTGACCTGCATCTTCGTGGACAACGGCCTTCTGCGCGCCCGTGAAGCGGTGCAGGTCGAGGCCCTGTTCCGAGGCGCGTTCAAGATGAACCTCGTGGTGGTGGACGCCGCGGAGCGCTTCCTGTCGAAGCTCGCCGGCGTGGAGGACCCCGAACAGAAGCGGAAGATCATCGGTCGCGAGTTCATCGCGGTCTTCGAAGAGGAGGCACGCAAGCTGGGTGGCGCCGACTACCTCGTGCAGGGAACCCTCTATCCCGACGTGATCGAGTCGGTCTCTCACAAGGGGCCGTCGGCCACTATCAAGTCGCACCACAACGTGGGCGGGCTGCCCGAGAAGATGAAGCTCAAGCTCATCGAGCCGTTGCGTGAGCTGTTCAAGGACGAGGTCCGGGCGCTCGGCGCGGAGTGCGGACTGCCGCGCGACATGCTTTGGCGTCAGCCGTTCCCTGGGCCAGGGCTGGCGGTGCGCGTGCTCGGGCCGGTCAGCCAGGCAGCCTGTGACATCCTGCGCGCCGCGGATGCCATCATCGACGAGGAGGTGCGCGCGGCCGGGCTCTATGAGAGCATTTGGCAGTCCTTCGGCGTGCTCTTGCCGGTCAAGACAGTGGGAGTCATGGGTGACGAACGCACCTACGCCAACGTCCTCGCCATTCGGGCGGTCCACTCGCGCGACGGAATGACCGCGGACTGGGTGCCACTGCCGCACGACCTTCTCGCCACGCTGTCCTCACGCATCGTGAACGAGGTGCGCGGGATCAACCGCGTGGTCTACGACATCTCGTCGAAGCCGCCGGCCACCATCGAATGGGAATAGCTCGGCTGCTGCCGCTCGTCCTCTTGCTGGTGCCGTTGCTCGCGCTTGGCCAGGAGCAGTCTGCGTTCAAGCGCACCGTGGCCGGCGTCGAGGTGGACTGGTCGGCGGGGACGATGACTGCCCAAGCAGGTTCGGCGGCGGACATTCGGATGCCCGGCCCCAACTCGGCTCGGCCGGGAGCGGAGAGGCGTGCGCGGGCTTCCGCGGAAGAGAAGCTGCTCGGGGCATTGGCTGTCGTCGCTCGGGGCAAGAAGGTCGACGAGAAGGACGCGCTGGCGCGGGCGACGACCACGCGGATCGAGTACCAGTCGGACGGGGGCGTGGTGTTGTGGCTCACCCTGCGCTTCTCGGACGTCGTTCCTGCTGCGAGGCCTGCCAACCTCGCCTTGAGGGTCGCACACATGCCGTTCGTGCTGGCGCCTGTCGTGGCAAGCGCGGGGCGGGAGGCCGAGCTGGGCTTCGCCACCTACCGCCCGGCAGCGGATGGTCCGCGCGAGGCGATGCGTGGCGAGGTCGATGGCAAGGGCCGAGTGCGGCTTCCATCCGTGCCTGGTGGTACGGATTCCCTCGCTGGCGCGTCGGTTGTGATCTACCTTGAGAAGGCTCCATGAGCGGCATTCGCAAATCCATCGCCGTGTTCTGCTTGCTGGCGGCCGAAGCGGCCGTGGCCCAGCCCGCCGCCGAGCCCGCTGCCCAGCCCGGCCAGCCGACCGCGCAAGTGCCTGCGCCCGAGGCCAACGACCGTATCGTGAGAGCCGAGGCGCCCATCGTCGCTGGCAACGCTGTTTCTGCGAAGAAGCGAGCACTTTCGGATGCCTTCCGGCAGACCGTCGAGCACGCGTTCGCCGAGGTTCTGAAGGAGGGGGCACCCTTGCCCCAGCCCTGGCCGCCAGGCCTGGTGCAGTTGAAGGCGTCGTTTGCCAACGCCGCGCAGAAGTTCGTACGCAGCTATCGACTGATAGAGCAGACCAGCGAGGGGGGCGTCCTCAAGGTCATGGTGGAGGCCGACGTGGACGCTGTGGCCCTGCGCCGGGAGATCGACCGTGCGCGTGGAAATGCTGCCGTGGCTCAGTCGCCCAAGGCCGCGAGCGCTCTCCTCGTGGGTGGCGCGGCCCATGCGGGGCCCATCGTCCTGCGTGCGCTCTCGGCCGCTGGCGTCGCGGCGCAGCTGTCCCGCGCGTCGGCCGAGGCGCAGCTGATCGCGGACGGCGCCCGGCAGCACGCGCACGTCCTGTTCGTCGCCGAGAGTGCCAGCGATGAAGGGGCGGTGCGAGGGGCCGGACAGCTTTCCGTGAAATGCAATCTGGCGGCGCGGCTGTTCACCGCCGGCACGTTCGGGGGCCGACCGGCCTTGGAACAGGTCGAAGAGGACCACGGTTTTGGCGCGGATGGCGCCGTCGCCCGGCAGGCGTGCGTCGATCGTGCCGCGGCTGCCATCGCACGCGCCGTGGCGGCCAAGCTGCGTGCGCCCGCCGTGGGGGCGTCCTTCGTGACTGTGCAGCTCGACATCGCGGATGCCGGCGCCATCACCGTCGTGTTGCAGGCGTGCAAGCGCCTGGGCTCGGTCACCGCGGCTGAGACCCGACAGGTGACCGCCACCAGCGCGGAGATCCGTGTGTTCACGCGGCTGGGGGGGCCCGCCCTTCAGCAGTCGCTCGCCCGCGAGCTGGCGGGTAGGCTGGCCGTGGTTCCCACCCAGACGGGAAGTCAGGTCCTGACCCTGCGGGTACGCAACCCCGATTCATCATCCCTCGAGTAAAGTCGGTGAAGATCATGAGAGCTCTGAGCATCGTCGTCGTCCTTGGTTTGCTGCCATTCTTCGGCTGCGCGACCATGCACGCGGAGGGCACAGGCACGGTTCGCGTCCAGTGCAACGTGCCCGAGGCCGCGGTCCTGCTCGACGACGGCGTCGTCGGGCGCGTCGCAGAGCTCGCCAAGAGCGACAAAGTCGTTCGGGCCGGCTTCTACCGGGTCGAGATTCGCCATCCCAGCTACTATCCGTACTTCGCGGAGATCAACGTCCCAGAGGGTGGCGCCGCTTCCGTGAAGGCCGAGCTGCATCCGCTTCTCGATTGATGGCTCCACCCGAGCAGCCACGCGATCAGCCAGCCGTCGCCTGTTGGTCGGACAACGGTCGAGCGGGCAAATACGACAGCCCTGACAATCGCGCCTTCTATCAGGCGGCGCTCGCCTTATTGCTCGACGGTTCCCCGGTGGCGGCCGGGCAGGGCATCGACCTCGGCTGCGGGACAGGCTTCTCGACCGAGATGCTCTTGGCGAAGCATCCGGCGGTGGCGTGGCACGGGATCGACGTCTCCGCCAGCATGCTCGCCCTGGCCCGCAAGAAGGCGGCCCTTTCCCGGGTGACGTTCATGCAGGCCTCGGCCGAGGCGTTGCCGTTTGCCGACGCGAGCCTGGATGTGGTGGTCGCCAATTTCTCGTGGCATTGGTTTGGCGGGGGCGCCGGGGCCGAGGTTCGGCGCGTGTTGCGGCCGGGCGGTTGGTTGCTCGCCACGGTGCCGCTGCGCTTGTTCTCCACGGCGCTCGGCAACCGCACCCTGGCGCGGAAGCTCTTGGCGGATCGTCGCCACTTCGCCGAACGATCGAGCCAAGGGCTGCGCTTTCGGGCCACGCGGTCGCTGCTGCCCGGGTCGCTGCATGTGGGGCGGCACGAGCTGCACATCGGGCGCGAGGTCTTCCCCGATGGTCAGTCCCTGCTGGGCGTGCTCGACGGCCGGGGCGCCTTGAGCGCCATCTTCGGAGATGCCGCTCCGACGACGCTGGAGGTGAGCTCGCCGCTGGACTTCTCCTGGCCGTTCGCGATCGTGCATCTTCAGGTGGTTGGTTAGGTTCGCCGCGCCACCTGGGTCAGTTGGTAGAGAAACACGGCGCTCGCCGTGGCGACATTGAGCGAGTCCACACCAGGCGCTTTGGCCATCGGCACGGTCACGCGATGGTCGCACAGTCGTTGCATGGTCGCATCCAGCCCCGGGCCTTCCGACCCGAAGAGCAGCGCCACACGGCCAGGTGGCGCGAAGGTCGGCAGGGGCGCGGCGTCGTCGCCCAGTACGGCGCCCACGAGAGAGAACCCGCGCGCGTCTCGCAGCTCCGTCAGCTCCGCGGGCCATCGCTGGGCGCGCACGATGGGAAGGGAGAGGACCGCCCCCACCGAAGTGCGCACGGCCTTGCGGTAGAACGGATCGGCACAGCGGGGCGAGAGCAGCAGCGCATCTGCACCAAACGCGGCCGCGTTGCGCGCGATGGCGCCCAAGTTGTCCACGTCCACCAGGTCGACCAGCACGACGACCAGGCGAGCGTCGGCGGGAACAGCTTCGCAGCGGGGCCGACCGGCGATGGCCAGGCAGCCGCGATGGACGTGGAATCCGGCGATCTGATCCATCACGGCCTGCGGAACCAGAAACACGGGAAACTCGCCGGGACAGGCGGCAAGCGCCGTCTCGAGCGACGCCAAGCGCGGCGACGTGAGCAGCAGGGACTCGATGGGCAAGCCGGCGGCGACGAGCTTGCGGACCACCATCTCGCTCTCGGCGATGAAGCGGCCGCTTTGCTCACCGAGCCGCCGATCTTGCAGATCCCGGTAGTCGGCCAAGCGTGGGTCATCGAGCGCCGACTCGCCGAGGACGTGGAGTTGGAATGGCACGTCGGGGAGTATAGGGGCAAACCCGGTTGCGGCACGTCGTTGGCGCTGCTATGCGCAGGGATGATGAAACCAGTCGTCGTTGCCGGGGCCGGCATCTCGGGGCTTGCGTTGGCGTTCGAGCTGCGCCGCCAGGGCATCCCCGTGCTGGTCTTGGAGAGCGACGGTCGTGCCGGGGGAAAGATCGAGAGCGACCATCGCGACGGCTACCTGTGCGAGCGGGGACCGGCCAGTTACCTCGACCGGTCAGGCGGACTCGCCGCGCTCGTGGCGGCCCTGGGCATCGAGCACCGGGTGGTGTGGGCCGGCCGGTCCGCCGAGCGGAGGCTGGTGGCGAGTGGCGGCCGCCTTCACGATACGCCGAGAAGCGCCAAGGAGTTTCTGCGGTCGGGCCTTCTGCCTTGGTCGGCGAAGCTGCGTGCTGGACTCGATCTGTTGCTGCCCCGAGGTCCTTCGGCGCATGGACAAGACGAGTCGGTCGCGGGCTTCGCGCGCCGGCGTCTCGGTCGCGTCGCGGGCGAACGTCTGCTCCAGCCGCTCGTGTCCGGGCTCTACGCGGGGCAACCGGAGAAGGTCAGCCTGCCGTCGGCCTTTCCCCTGGTGGCCGCGATGGAGCGCGACCGCCGCAGCTTTCTGCTCGCCATGCGCCGAGAGCTCGCCGCCACCAAGAACGAGTCCTCGCCGCGTTTGGCCTCCTTCGAGGGCGGCCTCGACGAGCTGACCTCGGCGCTGGCGAAGGCGCTGGGACAGGACCTACGTTTGCGTGCCCAGGTCCGCTCGATCACGCGCGCGCAGGTTGGCTTCGCGATCGCCGTCGAGGAGCGCGGCGCGGTCACCGAGCTCGCGGCGGACGCCGTGGTCATGGCGCTTCCCGCCCACGTGGGTTGCGAGCTGACCTCCGTTCTCGACGGAGGGCTCTCAGACACGCTGGCGCGGATCCCGTACGTTCCGGTCACGTTGGTCCACCTCGGTTACCCCGACTCGGCATTCGCGCGCCCGCTCGATGCGTACGGATTCTTCGTGCCGCCGTCGGAGCCCCTGCGCGCCCTGGGTGGGATCTTTCCGTCGCGGTTCTTCGAGCGTCGCGCGCCTTCCGGCTATCACCTGCTGTCGGTTCGCACCGGCGGGGCCCGGCACCCCGAGGCGTTCACCATGCCGGACGATGACTTGGTGGCGTTGGCCGATGGCGAGCTCCGCCAGCTCGTCGGCTTGCAGGGGCCCCCGACGTTCGTACATGTCGTGCGGCACGAGCGCGCCTTGCCGCAATACACGCTTGGCCACATGGATCGGGTGGCCGCCCTGGAGGCGGGCGAGCGGCGCCACCCCGGGCTCTTCTTTCACGGCAATGCCTACCACAACGCCGGCGTGCCCGAGTTGGTGGTCCGCTCTGGCAAGCTGGCCCAGAGGGTGGCGGCGTTCGTACGGCGGTAGGTGCTTGACCATTGTCACCGGGTGGGCCGATGGCACACAATCCGGCCATGCTCAGAGACACGCTGACCATCGCCGTTGCTTCCATCGTCCTGCTAAGCTGCGCGACAATGTCCAACCGTTCCCCCGGGGAGCCTTCGAGGCCAATCCCGCCGAAGTACGGCAAGCTGCAAGTCATCGGCAAGCACCTGTGCGACAGCTCCGGCAAACCCGTCCAGCTGCGTGGCATGAGCACCATGGGCCTGCAGTGGTACGGCGGGATCGTCAACGATGCGGCCTTCGCGGCCCTGGCGCGCGATTGGAAGGCAGACGTCGTCCGCCTGGCCATGTATGTCGGCGAGGGAGGTTATGCCTCGCATCCCGAGCTCAAGGAGCGGGTCTGGAAGGGCGTGGATCTGGCCGTGAAGCACGGCCTCTACGTGATCGTGGATTGGCACGTGCTGACGCCGGGAAACCCGAACGACCCCGTCTACAAGGGCGACCAAGCTTTCTTCGAGGAGGCCTTGCAGCGGTACGCCGGTGTCCCGAACGTGATCTACGAAATCATGAACGAACCCAACGGCGAGCTTTCGTGGGCCGAAGACCTCAAGCCCTACGCGCAGAAGATGGTGGACCTGATTCGCGCGAAGGAGCCCGACAACATCATCCTCGTCGGGTCGGGAACCTGGAGCCAGGACGTCGACCTGGCGGCCGCGGATCCGGTCAAGGGTAGGAACCTGATGTACACGTTCCACTTCTATTCCGGCAAGCATCACGAAGAGCTTCGGGCCAAGGTGAAGGCCGCCATCGACCAGGGGGCCGCGGTGTTCTGCTCCGAGTGGGGCACGACGGATCACACCGGAACCGGGCCGCTGCATCTCGACGAGGCAGAGACGTGGCTCGCATTTCTCGACGAGCATCGGGTCAGCTGGGTGAACTGGTCGTTGTGTGACAAGCACGAGACCTCGGCGGCGCTGGTAAGCCCGGCAGAGGTGCTTCGCCTGGGCAGGAAGGATCTCCTGGAGCGCGAGTCGATCATGGTGCCCGAAACCAAGGGCCCGGACGGCTACGCGATCTGGGGCGACGACGAAATCACGCCCAGCGGGCGCTTCGTTCGCGAGAAGATCCGCGCCGCTGCCCGCGAGCGAGCCTCGCCCAGCAAGTAGCCCGACACGACCGCGACGCTGGCGTCAGAGTCTCGTGCCTGCCAAACGGCGAGCATGCGGATCCTGGCGGAAATCCAGCGGATCATCTGGCACATGGCTTGCTGAACCATGCGGCCATCATGCGAAGACCGACGCTTGTGCTGGCTGCGAGTCTATTGTTTCCGGCAATTCCGCTGGCTGCACGGGCCGAGAGCGCTCCCCGGCCTTCTGTCGCGATCTCGAACCTCAGCATCGTGGAGGGCGACTCGGGGATGACACCATTTACGGCAACCCTCAGCCTCGTGAACTACTACTACGGCGGGCCGCCGGTCACCGTGCGGGTGACTGCCACCCCTGGAACGGCATCGGAGAAGGACTACGTCTTCGCGGCGACCGAGGTCACGCTGGGCAGCGACGCCGGCGTTCCGACCGTCAGCGGATACATCCTGGGAGACATCGAGCCGGAAGGTGACGAGACACTCATGCTGACCGCGATACCGGTCGCCCCTGACGGTGGCTATGCGGCGTACCTCTATTCCAGCGGCGGCATCATCACCATCAAGGACGACGATCAGGCTCGCGCATCTCGACTGCACGCCGAGGGCGTGACGATCCTGGAGGGCGACGTCGGATCGAAGCAGGTCGAGATCCGCGTCTCTTTGGAGCCGGCCTCGACGAGCGAGGTC
>CAZYFU010000158.1:0-13237 GCA_964647025.1 uncultured Myxococcales bacterium
CTAGTTGATCCTCACGCGATTGCCCTTGTCGAGCAGCGGGCCGATGCGCTCTTCCAGCTCTTCGAAGACGGCGCGAAGTTGATCGCGGCTGGCGATCTCGCGGCCGCGTAGGTTGCTTTCGACCTTCACCACCTTCTGGGGCGCGGTCTTGTTGCGTTCCTCGTCGAGCCGATCGCGGGCTTGTTCCTCGGCCCGGGCCAGGCGGCTGGCGAAGGTGTCGCGGACCACGACCAGGGTGGGCGACACCGCGTCGGGCGAGGTGTCCGCGCGGGCGTCCAGGATGGGGCGAAGCACGCCGTGGGCCTTGTCCGCGTCCAACGAGGAGAACCCGGGCAGGGCCTTGATGCGGGCCTGGGCCTGCTCGGCGGCCAGGTTCTGCTGCGCGAGCAGGCGCTTGCGAACCTCCACGTAGCGCTGCCGGATGGCGTCCAGCTCGGCCTCGATGGTGTGGATGGCTCGCCAAGGGGTGACGCCGCCGAGCTGGGCGCGGATCCTTTCGGCTTCCGCCTCCAGGCCGGACAGGTCGCCAGCTTCTTCGAGCTGGACGAGCTGGAAGTCACGAACCGCGACCGCCTTGCCGACGGCGTCGACCGCGTCGGGCGAGAGCTCCGACTTGAGGACGCCCAGCTCTTGCATGCCGTCGCGAAGCGAATCGATGCAGCGCCACAGCTCTTGCACGATCTTGTCGACCGGGCGATCGCGGCAACAGTCTTCCAGCGACTTGCCCAGCTTGGCCAGCTTGGCCGGCAGGTCCGGTCGCCCGGGCAAGAGCATGAAGCGCCGCTCGAGCTCGCGCAGCTCGTTGCGCGCGTGCGGGAAGAACTTGAAGGCGGCGTCGGCCAGGGATTCGTCTTCTTGGTCCTGGCTGGGGGTGAAGTAGGCTTCGAAGAACCTGCGGATGGCGATGCGTTTCTGCGCAGAGAGGACGCCGTCTCCGCTCGACGGGAAAAACTCGGCCTTGCGGAAGGGGCGATCCTTCTCGAACAGATCGCGGATGCCGGCGTCGATGTACGACGTGATCTCGGCGCCGGATTCCAGGCGAACCCGCAGGCGCTTGCCCCGGATCAAGCCGGCCACGCAGGCCCGCACCATGTCGGGCTGGTAGCCATAGGGCGGGCCGGCGAAGGTCGCGATCAGGCCTTGCCCGGACAGGCCGCCGGTCTTCTTGATCTCTTCCTCGATCCGGCGCGGATACTCGCCCTTGCAGGTGGGCATGTACTTGCGGTCGTCGAGCGACAGGATGCCGAGCCCGTCGTCCAAGAACTTGGGCGAGGGACCGTGCAGGTCTTTCGCGAGGAGCTGCAGGATCTCGGTCGTGGTCACGGCGGGCAGATCCGTGGCGTAGGGATAGAGGTCCGGGAGCAGCCGGTTGGCCATGGCCACCAGGGCGTTGCCGAAGCTCGCCCCCATGTCGGCCGGGCGAATCTCCTGGCCGCGGAAGTAGAGGTTGCCGCGATGGAAGGCCTCGGCGATGCCCTTCTTCGCCGCGCGCTCCAGGTCCTCCATGCGCGTCTCTTCTTCGCCGACCAGGCTGCGCTTCGCGCTGGGCAGGGAGGACAGGCGCTGGCTGTAGCGCTCGACCATCTTCTTCGAGCGCAGGTATTCGCGGGCCGCGTCCTCGAAGTTGCCCGGGCCGGCGACCCAGACCAGGCGATTTTGCAGGGGCTCCTGACTGCTGCGCTGGATCCACTGGCTGCTGTCGCGCTCGCCCTTGGCCAGGCGGAAGTCGACCGTGAAGGTCGCCTCCTCGCGGTCGTCCTTGGTCAACCTGAGGTCGCGGGCCTGGCGCCCGTCGGAATAGAGCAGCGCCCAGGGAAAGCCGCGCCCTTTGTGGCGGGGACGTTCTTGCAGCTCGCCCACCATGGTCTTGAGCGCGCCCTGCACGACCTCGCTGATGGCCTCGAAGCCGAAGGGCAAGTCGCCGCGCTCGCGCTCCCATTCCTGGCCGGCCGAGCTTTGGATCTTGTAGCCGTCCTTCTCGGAGCGGGTGAGCAGGTTGAGGCCGTGCAGCTTTTCCAGGGCCGCGGTGATCGCGGGGACCTGGCTGCCCTGGCCGACGCGGGCGTAGAGGCAGGCGGCGACCAGCTCGGCGGTGGTCGCGGTCCCCTGCCCTTGAATGAGCTGCAAGAGCGCGACCGCCTTGGCCACGCGGATCGCGAGCCCGTCGGCCGCGACCTCGGGGTGGGCGAAGATGCGCGCGAGGGTGGCCTGTACGTCCGCTTCCAGGGCGGTGTGCTGCACGTCGAAGATGGCGTCCAGGGTGACCAGGGCGCCCACGTCTTCGTCGGCCAGCTTGCGCGCGCGGAACAGCTCGCCCAGAAGCTGGAGCAAGCCGCGGATGGCGTGGTCGTCGCCCTGGGTGCGGCTGGACAGGCTGCGCAGGTTGGACGTGATCTGCATCAGCAGATCCACGTGCCCTGGGAGCATGGGGTAGACCTCGACGAAGTCCTCCTCGGTGATCTCCTCGCAGCGGTAGCCGTTGAGCTTGAGATCGCCGCGATGCTTGGCGAACAGCTCGCGCAGGACGGGTTCTTGCTGGGGCCGCTTCCTGAGCAGGCGCTTGTGGACGACGTCGCGGATGTTGGTGGTGCCGAGGTGCACGCGTAGCGCGGGGCGAAAGCGATCCTTGAGCTTGGACAGGTTGCCGGCGCCGTCCTTCTCGTCGAGCTTCTGCTGGCCGGTGGCCATGAGCCAGACGCGGCCCTTGAGGTGCTGGCCCAGCGCCGACACGAACGACTGCAGCTTCACCATGCGGTCGTCGTCGTCGATGACGTACTGGGAGACCTCGTCGATGACGATGAACAGGTGCTTGCCGTCGGCGTTGCGCCCGAGCATGTCGGCGATGGCATGGACCACCTCCTCGACCGAGGTGCCGGCGCCCGTGCGCGCACCCGCGCGGCTGTCGATCCAACTCATCGGGTCGACGTAGCGTTCGGGGCGCAGCTTGTGCATGACGTGCGAGAAGTGGTCTTCCACCTGCTCTTCGGTCTTGGCGATGTCCCAGTCCTTGCCCAGCGTGGCCTTGGCCACGTGGAGGAAACGCTCCCAGTCGCCGTCCTTTTGCAGGCGCAGCTCGAACTCGGCGACCAGGTTGCTTTTCCGGCAGTAACCGAGGCGCGCCTGCACCTGGCGGAGGACGGCGCAGTGGATGTGCTCGTCGTCGCGGGCCACGCCGCCGATGTCGAAGACCACGGCCATGGGCGAGATCTTGGTGGTCAGATCGATCCACGCGGTGATGAAGTCCTGGCGCAGCGGCGATTCGTCGCGCCGGTGGAGCGCGCGGATGAGGGGCGTGCCATCGGGCAGAAGCACGCCGTCGAGCGCGAGCCCCAAGAGCTTGGCGAAGCTCGACTTGCCCGAGCCGTAGAAGCCGGAGATCCAGCACGACGGCAGCTCGGGACCGCCGCCCTGGCCGTTTTCCTTGTCGACCTCGGTCTTGATGGCGCGCAGGAGCCGGACGAACTGATCGTGGATGCCGGCGCCGCCCTGGCCGCTGCCCTGCCCCATCTCGAAGCGCCGCGCGCGTGGATCGCCGTCGGGATAGCCGCCGGTGATGATGTATTCGTCGACCTCGGCTTTGAGCTTCTCGGGGCTCTGCTCGTGGAAGTAGACCACCGGTGGGATGTCCCGGGTGACGTTCGCGGCGAAGAGCTCGTGGATCTTCATGGTGGTTCTTCTTTAGGGATAGATGCGCGGACGGTAGTCGTGGTCGGCCGGCAGCTCGCCCATGAAGGACAGGCCGCTGGGGCCATCCCGCCTACCCGGGTAGAGCAGCACGACCGGGATGTTGCGGGTCTTGCCGTCGATGTGCTTGAGCAGGGCCGACGAGCGGAAGAAGGGATAGAGCGCGGCCGCGCGGCCGATGATCACCAGCGACCGGTCGCACAGGCCGGGGTTCTGGTCGGCGAACTCGCCGATCAGCCGGGCCACGTCGGCGGCGATGCCGTCCGGGCCTTCGACGTGGCGGGCGATGGCGTCGCTGATGTACGAAAGCGCGCGTCCGGGGTCGCGGCCGTGCAGGCGCTTCTCGCGTTCGATCATGCTGGTGACGTTGGCGTCGCCGGTGCGGCGCACGCGCTCGATGAGCAGGCGCTGGAGCGAGATGGGCAGCACCGCCCAGCCCTCCGCGCGCAGCTCCTCGGTGAGGCGCAACATGCGGCTACGCAGCTTGAACTCCTCTTCGGGCGGATAGGGCAAGATGGCGAAGCGGTAGTTGCGCATGGTGCTGATACGCGGCCCTTCGTCGGACACGAGGTCGCGCTTCAGCGCAGCCAAGCCCTCGTCGAGATCGCCAAACGGCATGCCTTGCCCTGGGGTCATCGCAGAACCTCCCCGGCCCAGGTGATGAGATCGGGAAACGCCCAGTCGACCTCGTGCAGAGAAAGCATCGCGCGGATGCGCAGGCCGGGCAGCTCGCGCGCGCGAGAGAGCAGGACGTCCTGGTCCAAGCCGACGGAGCGGAGGTAGGGGTTGTCGGTCAAGGTGCCGGCGAAGCGGGTTTCGCGCAGCAGATACAAGAGGTAGGCGAGCGCGAGATCCGTGACCTTGGGGTAGTGCAGGGTGCGCGGGTCGCGGCGGGAGACCAGGCCGGCTTCGAGCGCGGCCGAGAGCAGCTTGCTGGCGAACTGGACCAGGGTCGCCTCGGCCCAGCGGTCAGGGTACGCGTTGCGCAGCCAGCGCAGGACCGCATCGCGATCCACCTGGGCGGAGGCCAGGTTGCGGCGCTGGCCCAGAAGCTCGTCGGAGAACCGGCGGTAGAGCGGGTCGGCGAGCTGCAGGTGCCAGTGGCAGATGACCTGTCGGGTGGCGAGCTCCATCGCACGCCAGCCCGAGAGAACAGCCAGCGCGGAGGGAAAGGCGTCGTACCGAGCGTGAAAGCTGGTCAGCAGGTAGCGCACGCGTTCCAGGCTCTTCGCGCCGAACCAACGGTTTTCAAAGGCGACGGATGCGCGGCCGGCCGGCGGAACGGAGGGGGTGACGTGTTCCCAGTACAGGCGAGACTCGTCGATGCCGAGCGCGAGACGCAGGATGCCGGTGTGGATCTCGGTGGCCTCGGAGGGCGAGGTGAGGTCGGCGATGGTGGTTGGCAAGGTCGATTCGATTCCTCGTGCTGCCAACATCGTCAGACTGCCAGGCGGTAGAACGGGAATGGGTAGGCAGCGGCGGGCGGGAGCAACGCCGCCGCGAGGTTGCGAACCATGGCGGCGGCCTCCGAGGGGATGGGCCCCGCGAGCTGCCGGCCCACGGGCGGCACGGTCTCGTACCCGGGGCTGGCGTTGACGCCGAGGGCGGCGACGAGCTTTGGCTGGTCCCAGTCGCGGCCGAGTGGGAACGGCAGAGGGATGGCGTCGGTCGGCGCACGGCCGTCGCGCTTGTGGACGGCCAATCGGTCCTCGAGCCTCTCGTCGGTCTCGAACCCGAGGAAGTAGAGCGAGCGCAGGCGGTCAGGCTGGCCGTGGCGTTCACGAGCCTTCGTATCGACCTGCCGGGCCGCTTCCCGCACCGCTTCGAGCGCCGCCCAGACGTGGGTCCGCGGGGCGAGCCGGGCCAGGAGATCGCCACCGCCGTCGGCGTCCACGAGATCCGTGTCCCACCAGCCCAAGCGCTTCGGCCGGCAGAGCCCCTCGCCCGCCCACGCCACCAGGATCTGGATGGCGAGAATCTGGTCGAGAGTGGCTTCTGTCAGAGAAGGCACCGAGTCGGTGGTCAGGGGCGAGCCCTTGGCTGCCGTCATCGGTCCCTCCCGTGTTCACCGAGGGGAACCATGGAGGCCGCCGATTATATCAGCGACGGCTGACACGAAGACGGGAGAGTGAAAACGCCCTGAGTCGTCGACACGGGTCAAGACAGGCGCGAGCGGCCGGTCGGCGGTGTCGCCTCGGGCGTTGCCCAGATCCTGAGGCCAATCGGGACGGCAATGGATCGACGCCCAGTGCCGCGGCCAAGTAGCGGCCGCGGCCTGAGCGCTTGGGAAGCTGCCTACGCGACGGCGTCTTTGGCGGCCTTGACCGGGCGGCCCTTGATCACCTTGCGGGCGGGCTTCGCCTTGAACATCACTTCCTCCTTCGTGAAGGGGTTGATGCCCTTGCGCGCCTTCGTGGCGGGCTTCTTCACCACGACCATGCGAACCAGGCCAGGGAACACGAAGACGCCATTCTTCTTCAGCTCGGCGTAGGCGATGGTGGCGACGTTTTCGAGGATGCCTTTCACATCCTTGCGGGTGAGGTTGCCCTCAGTCTTGTCGGCGATTTTCTGGATCAGGTTTGACTTCGTCAGGGGACCTTTGGCCATCGTAGCTCCTTCAAATGCGTGGTTACCGCGCTCGGCGGTGTTGGCAGAGTACCCGAAAATTCGGCGGGAGAGGTGAAGATCAGCGGTTGCGAGACGGTGTCACGGTCCGCCGATTCATCGATATATGATGCCGCTACCCCGCCCAACGGCCCAAAGATCGCCGGCGGCGCTGCCCCAGATGCCGCCAAGACCGACGTCCGTGCCTGTCGAGCAGCCGGACGCCCCAAGAAGTTGCGATTACCCTCGGACGGAACTCCCAGTAGGATCGTCGGCATCATGGGATCCCACCGCGAATCGACTTTCGTCTGTCTCTGCATCTGCCTGGCCAGCACGGTCGTGCAACCGGCGTGCGGAAGAGACGGGCTCCTGGCGGCCGGTGCCGCGGGGGGCGGCGGCGAGAACCCTGGGGGCACCAAAGTAAGACGCGCATTCCTGCTCCCCAACAACCTCACTGCCCAGTGGGCGGCATATCAGGACGGATCGGGCCCGTGGACTCCGATCGAGCCCCTCGAGCCCAATGGCCAGGACTACGAGCTGACGCTGAACGATCCCTCGAGACAGTTCGGGTTCGTCATCGCGGCCGCCCCTACCACGGAATACGTCGAAGCCGCCGTGAGCTTCTTGACGGTCGACGACTGCCTCCGCGGGATGGATCTCGGAACGAGCCGCCCCAGGGTAGAGCGCACCCAGGACGCCAACGTCTCGTGGCGGTTGACTGGCCTGGCAAGCGACGACTATGCGCTCGTGTCTCTCGCGGGACGGTCCTTCGAAGGCATGTACACCAATGCTTCTGCCCATTGGCCGTCGTCGGGCGACCTGCTGGCCACCGCCGGTCCCGTGAAGGGGCTGCCGACCCGCATGATCATCAGGCGCAACCTGAAGATCGTCGACGGCATGACCCTCCCAACCATCGATTTCTCCAGCGCCGAGGCGTTTGACTTGCGCGCCGACCGTTTGACCCTCACCAACGCTCCGGCGACCGGGGAGTCGTACGCGGGTGTCAACCTGACCACCGCGGGTGGAAGAATCCTCATGAGCCCATGGGGCACGACACCGGGCACCACCGTGCCGTTCGTGTCCGCGCCTGCCGCGCGGCTGATGAAAGGAGATCTGTACGAGGCCACCTACATGTATCTATCGACGGCCGGGGGGATCACCGTGACCTCCTACTTCGTTTCCCCCAGCGGGCAGGCACTGACAGTCCCCTCCCTCCCCTCCGGAGCAACGGTCCGAAACAGCGGCGGCCCCGGCGACGTCCGATTGACCGTCGAGTGGCCGGTCAGCGAGCCAGGATCGCTCCGCTACGCTTACTACTCGCAAGGGCCCGACATGTCGCACTTGAAGTGGTGGCTGGTCACGGTCTCGCCGAGCTACCCGGCTGGCGCCGTTACGGTTCCGGACCTGCGCGACGTCGCCGGCTGGGACACCAATTGGGATCTGTCCCCAGGCAGGCCCACCCATTGGACGGTAGGAAGCGAGGTCTCGTCGAACCCCGACTTCCGCCCGCAGGACGGTACTGTGAAGATCTCGGCCAGCCAGGACGGAACCATCGTCCCGTAGTCGCCCCTGGTATCCGGGGACTCGCTTCGTCGAGGCGGGGCCGGTCAGCCGCGTTTTCTGCCCTCGACGATGACCGAGCCCGGTGTGCGCGCGAGCAGCTCGATCGCTTCGATGTCGGAAATATCGCTGTCGTGCGCGGCACGCGCGCGGGCATCGAAGCCCACCTCGGCCATGATCCGAATCAAGGTCGGCGGGTCGTACATGCACCGGTGAGGATGGCGCACCAGAAACGCCAGCCTCCGCTTGAGAGGGCCATCCCGCGCATCGTCCCCAACCACCCCCAGCGCCTCGACGAACCGGTCGGCGGCCAACTCGCCGCGCACGTACTGGGCGACGATGCCGGCGAGGTCGGGCACGAGGATGCGCGCGATCCCGTTCGGTTTGAGGACCCGGCAGCACTCGGTCAGGAAGACGCGACCTTGGGTTCGGTCCAGGTGCTCGAGGGTATGCGAGCTGTAGACCACGTCGATCGAGTCGCTGGGCCAAGGAAACGGCTTGGTCAGATCGGCGAGCACGATGCCGTCGTCCCAGTCCACGTTGAAGAGGCGGAGCTTGCGATTGAGCCGGCGGAAGAGCGGCAGCTTGGCCAGCCGGGCCCCGAGCGCGAAGTCCACGTTGGTCCATCCGTCGGGGGCCTGGTGGCCGCATCCCAGGTTGAGCTTGCGCGCGTCCATGCGCCTTCAGGATGCCAGAAGCTTCAGCCGTGGAACAGGTGGCGTCGACAGGGACGCCCAGTCCCGCGCCAGACGACGCCATTTTTGGGGGTTCGGCTACTCGATCGACGCCTGCCGTGGTTGGGCCAACCACTCGAGAAAGTCGGCTTCACGACCGCTACTCGACCGGTACGACGCCGCCGCGCCAGTTGGGCTTCGCGGGCGTGCCGGTCCCGGGGAAGACGTGGCACTCGCCGCAATCCCGAGGGCGCGAGGCGAGGGAGCCGTGATCGAAGGCGGCGAGGGTCGCGCTGGGTATCGATGGGGCGTGGCAGTCGTTGCAGGCGGTGGGCTGCCTGGCGAGGACGGTGTGGAAATAGCCCGGCTTCCAGCTCTCGGCGGCAAGCGTCGCGGACGTCGCATTGGCGAGAGCCGACGGGTGACAGGTGGTGCAGGTGTGGAAGGTGACCTGCGCGGACAGGTGCCGCATCTCGTACGCGGTTCCGTTTCGCGTGTCCGCGGTGGGGCCATCCACCATGGTCAGGTAGTGGCACCCCACGCACTCTTTCGGCGTGGCCCCGGCGATGGCGAGATGGAATGTGCCGTCTCTGAACAGCCCCAGGGGATCCTGGTGACAGACCGAGCAATCCAGATCGCGCACGCTGGCCGCGGGCAGCCCGGCCACGATGGCTGGCGACGCGAACTCGCTTCCGTGGTGCATCGGCCGCAAGGGCGAGCGGCCGATCAGCCCGGCGGGCCGGGTCACGGCATGACACTCGCTGCAGCCGCGGGTGGGCTGGGGCAAGGACGTGACGGGCGCGTCGGGCGTCGACCGATACTGCCTGAGCGACACGTGAAACTTGCCCGGCGGGAACATGGTGACCACGCCATTGCGGTGGTGGTGGCAATGCCAGCACGTTCCGTAGTCCGGGGCGTCGGGCGGACCTGATCGCAGCTCGGGTGGAACAGTCGAGGCCGTGTGAATCATCACGTCCGGAACCACCTCGTACGCCTGGGTCGCGCCCAAAACGAGGTCGCGCTGCTCGGAGAAGGCGAGCGTGGTGGCGAGCAACGTGATGCGCTCGCCGGGAAATCCCACCGGCGTCGCCCCGGGGTAGGACTGTCCGCCTTTCCAATCGCCGCCGGGCAAGCTCATCGTGACCGGATTGAGGTAGTGGACGTAGCTGTCGGCCGCCACGGTGGCGAAGTGGCAACCGATGCAGTCCATGCCCGGATAGCGGGCGTGATCGAAGCCGAGCAGTGCCGCCGCGCTGGCGGCGCTGGCCCCGGGCTGCAAGTCGGGGCGCTGCGAGGTGAGGCAGGCGATGCAGGTCGTCTCGGAGAGCGAGAACGGTTGGTGAACGAAGTGACCGCCCACCCAGTTGGGCCGATCGCCCCAGGCGCCGGTCCCCGGTCCTTTGTGGCAGACCGCGCAGTCTTGATCTCCGCCATGGGCGATGCCCAGGGCGTTCTTGCCGTAGTCGAAGGGCGAGAGCGCATAGGTGGTGCTCTGCCATCCCTCGGTGCTGGTGGGCGCCTCGGGTCCGTGGCAGGGCAAGCACGTCGCTGGCGTCGAGCTGCCAGGCCCGTGATAGCGAGCGGTGAGATCGAAGGACGCTTCATTGCCCATCGAGTCCCGCGTGCCACCGTCGCTCGTCGCCGGCTTCGAGCCCGCGCAACCCACCTGGGCCACGGCGTGGACGAGCACCATCACCAGCCCCGCGGCCGTGGGGACGGCAGATGATGGGACCTGGGCGATCCTACGCTGTCTACCCATGGCCTGGCATTGTGCCACGGTCCCAGGCCGCGCGAGCCACGGCGTCGAGCGAACGGCCACCGCGAGGTCGGCGCTGCACGCGAGGCCAGCGCGATGTGCGCTGCGCGGCCCCGAAAATTGACCGCCGGCCTGACCGGGCGGAAGCTCGGAGTCTGCCCATGGATGCGCAAATAGAATCCCAGACAGAAGCGCCCCGGGCCTCGCGAGAGGCCGCGCGAGCAAAGCCCCAGGCATTCGAGCTCAAGGGCATGGTCGCGCCCCTGACCTCGTTGCGCCTGCGCACGTCCGACACGGGCGCGATCGCGGGGCAGCTCGTGGCCAAGGTCGCGCAGATGCCCCAGTTCTTCCAGGACGCCGCCGTGTTGGTCGACCTGGGCAGTCTGGGCGAAGAAGCGAAGAAGATACATTTCGGCGAGCTCGGCGCGCTTCTGCGGTCCTGCAAGATGGTTCCGGTGGCCGTCACCAACGTCGAGGGAGAGGCGCGCGCAAAGGCCACCGCGGCGGGGTTCGGCTACGTGGCGCCGCCGACGCGGGCCGGATCCCGGGGCGTGGAGATTCGCAATCCGATGGCGGCCGAGGTGTCCGCCCCGGTGGAGACGGTTCGCGAGGAGGCCGTGCCCGCTCCCACGGCGGTCCGTGCCGCCGAGCAGGGGGCGCAAGAGCCGGCTGCCCGCCGGGCCCGGGTCGCTCACCGACCGCCGATGGTGATCCGGCAACCGGTTCGCAGCGGCCAAATGATCTACGCCGAAGCGACCGACCTGGTCGTCCTCGCGCCAGTCAACTCGGGGGCCGAGGTCATCGCCGACGGCCATGTGCACATCTACTCGACGCTGCGGGGCCGCGCGATTGCCGGCGCGCGCGGGATGACCGACGCGCGCATCTTCTGCCAGCGGCTCGACGCCGAGTTCGTCGCGATCTCGGGCGCGTACTTGTTGTCCGACGATCTTCCGGTGGAGCACAAAGGCAAGGCCGTGCAGATCCACGTCGAAGAGGGCGTGTGTCGCGTGACACCGCTATGACGCGAGCCCGTCGGGGATCGGCCGTGCAAACGGGTGAAAAATTTGTGTTCGGGCGGAAACGAGTGCCTCATGTATTTCGCTCGTCTCTTCTTTCTTCAAAGGGAGGTTCTACGTGTCCAAAGTCGTCGTCGTAACGTCAGGTAAAGGCGGGGTAGGAAAGACCACCACGACTGCCAACATCGCTGCCGGGATTGCCCTGCGCGGACACAAGACCGTCGCCATCGACTTCGACGTGGGTCTGCGCAACCTGGACCTGGTGATGGGCTGCGAGCGTCGCGTGGTCTACGACTTCGTCAACGTCCTCAAGGGCGAGGCGAAGCTGAACGTCGCGCTCATCCGCGACAAGCGCATCGAGAACCTATACGTGCTGCCGGCGTCGCAGACGCGCGACAAAGACGCCCTCGAGCCCGAGGGCGTGGGCAGGACGCTCGATGAGCTGAAGAAGCTCGGCTTCGAGTACATCATCTGCGACTCGCCCGCGGGAATCGAGAAGGGCGCGCAGATGGCCATGTACTTCGCCGACGAAGCCATCGTCGTGGCCAACCCCGAGGTTTCGTCGGTGCGCGACTCCGATCGCGTGCTCGGCCTGCTGGCCGCCAAGACCAGCCGCGCCGAGGTGGCCGAGGCGCCCGTGAAGAGCCAGCTGCTCCTCACCCGATATTCGCCGGCCCAGGTGAAGAAGGGCGAGATGCTGAGCGTGAGCGATGTGCTCGACCTACTCGGGATTCCCCTTCTGGGTGTCATCCCCGAATCCAAGGCGGTGCTGCAGTCGTCGAACAAGGGGACGCCAGCGATCCTCGACGAGACGACCGACGTCGCCCAAGCGTACCTGGACGTGGTTCATCGCTTCCTTGGCGAAGAGCGCGAGCACAGGTTCATCGAAGAGAGCAAGCGCGGTATCTTCCGGCGCTTGTTTGGCTGACCACTCTGCCCGAGCGAGGGACACCATGGCCTTTTTCGATTACTTCCGTCGCCAGCCAAAGTCGGCCAGCCTGGCCAAAGACCGACTGTCGGTGATCGTCGCCCGCGAGCGCGCCGGCACGCGGGTTGGACCCGACTATCTATCGCAGCTACAGCAGGATCTGCTGGCCGTCCTGGCCAAGTACGAACGCATCGACTTGCAGCAGGTGTCGGTCAACCTGGACCGCACCGGCGACTGCGACGTGCTCGAGCTGAACGTCTTTCTGCCCGGGGCGACCCCGCCGGCACGGACGGTTCAGCGAAGCCACTGATCGGGGTCGCGACCGCAGACTTTCTGGCTCTGCAGGGGGCCCGGCCGGCCCACGACCGACAGGGTAGGCACGTCAGCGGCGGAAGCTGCGCGTGGCACCTTCGCGGCCTCGCCGCGAAGCTGGAATGACGCTCGTGCCTACGACGGTCCGTCGTGGTAGCGGATCTGCGTCCGATTGAGGTCGCAGGTGTGCTCGATCACCCTTCCACGCGTCCCGCCGGTGTCGCGGTAGCTGACCTTGATCCCCTCGCGCCTGAGCATCCTCAGCGCGCTTCTGACGTTTCGGTCCGCCACCGACCAGCGCGCATCGATGTTGCGGATGACGTTGGCACCGCCCACCAAGGTGCAGACGATCTCGCGCCTATCCACCCACCGCTTCTGCAGCTCCTTCAGCATGTAGCGCACACAGCAGGTCACGTACCTGAGGTCATCCGCGCTCGACACTCCCAGGGGGCATGGCTTGGGACAGATGGGTAGGTGGCAGGCATCGGGATCGCGCTCGGGCATCTGAGCGTGGCACAGGGCGGACAGCCGCAGCCTCGGCACGTGGAAGATGACCGCGACGCAGGACCCCAGCACGGTACGCACGACGGTCGGGCTCTCCACGACGACGGCCGCGCCAAGTCCCAGCGACAGTCGCCGTCGCTGCGCCTCGGCCGGAGGCGCCATGAGCGAAGGAAGTCGTACCAGGTCGGTCACTAGATAG
>CAZYFU010000159.1:0-13150 GCA_964647025.1 uncultured Myxococcales bacterium
ATCAAGGAGAAGATCGAGTACAAGGGCATGAAGGACGTCGAGGTGAAGTTCCCGCTCATCGAGGACATCACCATGGAGGTCGCGCGCAAGTACGGCATGATCCAGCCCGGTGAAAGCAACACCAAGGCCGTCCGCGCCGTCTTCGTCATCGACCCCAAGGGGATCGTCCGCACCATCCTCTACTATCCGCTCAGCATGGGGCGGAACTTCGACGAGATCCTGCGAATCGTCACGGCCCTGAAAACCGCGGACGCCTTCTCCGTGGCCACCCCGGCGGACTGGCGCCCCGGCGACGACGTCATCGTGCCCACGGCAGGCTCGTGCGGCGTGGCCAAGGATCGCATGGAGAGCAAGTCGGACATGAAGTGCTACGACTGGTTCTTCTGCACCAAGCCCATCGCCAAGGACAAGGTCCTCACCGCCGTCAAGAAGAAGTAGGCCGACGTCCTCGCGAGTCACGGCGCCTGGCCTGAATCGTCGGGCGCCGTGAGTTGTTCACCCTCTCGCCCATCGAATGCATCGGTTGAGAAAGGAAGCCTGGAAGATGCTCTCGGAGAGCCGGGACGCAGCGACACACGACCACCATCACGCTGATCTTGACGGCCGCAAAGACGCTGCCGCACGTGTGCCGTGGGCCAGCCAGCACGACCACGTTTTCGGCCAGGATCGCCGGACCACGAACGAGCGCCGAACGGTTGCCGTGGCCGTCCTCACGGTGGTGACGATGGCGGTGGAGATCACCGCCGGACTTGCGTTCGGCTCGATGGCACTACTCGCCGATGGTTTGCACATGGCATCTCACACCGTGGCCCTGGGGATCGCGGCCTTCGCGTATTGGTACGCTCGCCGACACGCTTCGGATCCCCGCTTCAGCTTTGGAACCGGCAAGCTGAGCGCGCTGGGTGGGCTAAGTGGAGCGCTGCTGCTCGGGTTGTTCGCCCTCGGCATGGCCGTGGGAAGCTGCCAACGTCTCATTCATCCAGTCCCCATTTCCGTGGATCAAGCATTGGTCGTAGCTGTGCTGGGACTGCTCGTCAACGGGGCCAGCGTGCTCATCTTGGGCGTACGGCACGACGAAAGCCACGGCCACGATGATGACAGCGGTCACGACCATGGGCATGGCGACCACAACCTGCGGTCAGCATATCTGCATGTCCTTGCCGACGCCTTGACCTCGGTCCTCGCCATCCTCGCGCTCCTGTCCGCGAAGTACCTCCGAGTCACCTGGCTCGATCCGGCGATGGGGTTGGTCGGCGCCATTCTGATCACGCGCTGGTCGATCGGCCTGCTTCTGCAGTCGGCGCGAGTATTGCTGGATTGCCAAGCTCCAGCACAGGTGCTCGGCGAAGTCCGAGCCGCGATCGAGCAGCTCCCCGACACCAAAGTCGCAGACCTTCATATCTGGTCGATCGGTGTTGCAAGACGGGCCGCCATCGTCGCCGTACAGACGAGCACGCCGCTCGATCTCGACAGCTACCGGTGGCGACTGCCGTCCAGTCTCGGCATCGTGCATCTGACCATCGAGGTTTCGCAAGACTCCGGTCACACATCCGTCCGGCACCAAGGGCACCAGCCGCAACCAACATCGTCTGAAGAGAACCGACAGGAAGCCGAGAAACAATGAAGCTGCCCAAGCACGAAGAGGGAGACAGCGCCGCCAGCCGTCCTGCCCATTCGGTGCATGTCCGCAGCGCAGCCTAGCCCTCGGCCGATGGAGTGATCCCGTGAACATCTACCTCGATTGCATTCCCTGTTTCCTTCGCCAAAGCCTCGATGCCGCCCGCAACGGCACCGACGATATCGATGTCCACGAGCGTCTCGCGCGAGAGACGCTCCGGATGGTGGCCGACCTGGATCTCGACCGGCCACCGCCCTGGGTTTCCCAGCTCATCCACCGCAGGCTTCGCGAGCTGACCGGTCAGGCCGATCCCTATCGCGCCGCCAAGGATCGCTTCAACCGGCTGGCCCTGGCCATGTTGCCCGAGCTGCGCGCGCGGGTTCTGCGCGATCCCAACCCCTTGATCGCAGCAGCCAGAGCGGCCATCGCCGCCAACGTGATCGATCTCGGGGCGAAGAGCGATCTCACCGTCGAGCACACCCGCGAGGCGCTCATGGATGCGTGCGCCACCGAGATACACGGTGACCTCGACGGGTTCCAGCGCCGAGCACGAGCGGCGCGGGACATCCTCTACCTCGCCGACAACGCCGGTGAGATCGTCCTCGATCGCCTGCTCATCGAGCAACTCGGCCCCGAGCGCATCACCCTGGCCGTACGGGGAAAGCCGGTGCTCAACGACGCCACCGTCGAGGACGCCCACGCGGCCGGGTTGCACGCGCTGGTCCCAATCATCGACAACGGCTCCGACGCGCCCGGAACCATCCTGGATGACTGCAGCGCGGAATTCCAGAGACGCTTCTGGGCAGCGGACGTGATCATCGCCAAGGGACAAGGCAACTTCGAAACCCTGAGCGACGTCGACGCGAACCTGATCTTCCTGTTCAAGGCCAAGTGCCCGGTCATCGCGCGCCACACCGGGCTGCCGCTGGGCCAGCACGTCCTGCGTTGCGCGCCCTATCGGCCCGACGCGGCCTTGCAGCAGCGGAAGCCGGCGTAGAGATCGCTCCAGGTCGCGTCGAAACCGCACTGGAAGCGCGCCGATGGAGAGCCGCAATTGAACGCTCCGCCGCGCACCTGGTAGCCGCGGCTGTCCTCGCTAGCCGGCGAGGTGACGACCTCCCAGACATTGCCGTTCACGTCGAACAGCCCCTGGGCCGTGCACTTGGGGAAGGCCCCGGTCGGCATGACGTGGAAGCAGACGTGGCAGGTGTCGCGTCCGTACTCGGCGGTGATCGTGCAAGTCTCGGGCGTATATGACGACGACAACTCCGAGGAGTACCCGCAGTTCTCTCCGGTCGGGCAGCTTGCGAGGCCCAGGCGTTCGCAGCACTGCTGGCAGTAGGTGTCCACGCTGTTGCAGACCGTCGGATCCCAGTCGTCGCCGAAGAAGTAGCTCGACCGGCCGGGACCGCGGCAGCTCTCCAGCCACTCCTCGGACGTGCACAGATGCTTGCCGCCGGCTTGGCACGCGGCCTCGAACCTGTCCAGCATCGACGCCGACATGGGATTGACGTACCAAGGCAGCACCCCCGCCCTGCTCAGGGCGACACTTTCGTCCTTACCGCCGCTGGTGCCGGTGGCATCCGAGCGAGAGGCCTCCCAGCGATCCACGCACACCTCGCCCACCTGGGCCATCTCGGGGGGACATGCCAAGCCGTCGCCATCGATACCAGCGTCGAACCGAACAGCGTCGCGGTTCGCCACATCCACGACCACCGGAACATCCGGGTCGCCGACGTCGACCGCGACACTGGCATCCTCGATGCTGGCATCCACGTCGAAGCCGTCTTCCTGTCCCGCATCCGGGACGCTCACACAGCCGCCGCCGCCCCCTCCCGCTGCGTCCTCGCCAGCATCCACACCCACCGCGCCGGCATCCACGGGAGACGGAGTGAGGCAGCAACGAAAGCCGCGTGCCGAAGGGGTCCAGTTGCCCGGCACGTAGTCGCACTTGTGCAAGGCCGCCGAGTCGTTGCAGTTGAAGGCGCCCCCGCGAATCGTCATGTCGCTTCCACCGGCGACGTGCTCCCAGAGGTTGCCGTTCATGTCGAAGACGCCCCAAGCATTGGTGCAGCCGGGGAAGGAGCCGGTGGCGACCAGGTGGAAGCCGCCCCGCCCGAAAGTATCGATGCCGTTGCAGACCGTGGGATCGTAGGCATCGCCGTACGCGTACACGGTGCCCTTCGGCCCTTTGCAGGCCGTCCGCCATTCCTCGGACGTGCACAGGCGCTTGCCCGTGGCGTTGCAGGCCGCCTCGGCTGTGGCGTTGTCCAGGACCGACCAAGGCATCACGCCGGACTTGCTCACGGCCCGCGATTCGTCCCTGCCCCAGCCGGTCGAGGTGGCGTCGGGGCGCGAGGCCTCGAACTTGTCCACGCAGAAGGCATCCTCGACGCCGACCATGTCGGCGGGACACGAGATGGGTTGCTTGGGCCGCGGCATACATCGGTTGGCCACGCACTCGAACCCCACGCCGCATGGATGGCTCGCGTCGCATTCGAGCTTCCGTGGGACGCATCGGTTGGCGGCGCACTCCAGGCCGGAGCCGCACTGGGAGGTCTCGATGCACTCCACGCATGCACCGGCGGTGCTGCACACCCGGGCCGAGGGACAATCCCGGGTGTCGTAGCAGCGCTCCTGGATACACGCCGGAGAAGCCAGGGCCGCGAACAACGCGAGGATAGGTGGCGCAAGCCGACGGCCGCAGAGCGGCGAAGACACATCCGACGGAGCCCTGTTGCTTGATCGATGATTCACGGAGCGCAGTATGCGCCGGATCCGCCAAGGTGGACCACTCTCAGTCGCATAGGGGGGCATCACAGCAGGGTCCATACTGGGACTCGCTCTTGCAGGGACAAGGCCAACGAATGCACAGGCCGAGACTCCCCGCCGGCCCTCATGGAAAACGAAGAGGCATGAAACGGAATCCCGCCACGCTGCCAGAGACACGAGTGGAACATCTTGTTCCAACATGTCTCGCATCGACGCCCGCGACGTGGACCACGCCATGATCAGGCAGCAACAAGCCAATGCCGCTATCTCCTCGCTCTCCAGCGCCGATCACCTTCTTCGGATCGCCTGGCGCCTGGTGCCGCAGCAACAGCTATCCAGGCTTCTTGGACGGTTCTGGCGAATCACGCTGCCGCCGCTCTTGCGCAAGCCTACGATCTCAGCCTTCGCGCGAACACTCGGCGCGAACATGTCCGAGGCAGAGAAACCGCTCGGTGACTACCGGAGCGTTCATGACTTCTTCACCCGTCGCCTGAGTGCCGAGGCGCGCCCCGTTTGCCAGGACGCGCACAGCGTCTGCTCACCCGTCGATGGCCGAATCGTCGAGACCGGGCAGGTCGGGAAGGGCAAAGTGTTGACCGTGAAGGGCGCGGAGCTTTCGCTGGTCGACCTGCTGGCCGATAGTCGGCTGGCCGAGACTCTCGAGGGTGGGCCCTACCTGGTTGTCTATCTCTCCCCGAGTGACTACCACCGCGTGCATTCGCCGCTGAGTGGAGGGATTGTCGCCTGGCATCACGTCCCAGGGAAGCTGTTCTCGGTGAACGCAGCCAGTCTCCGACGCGAGCCGGGCCTGTTCACCAAGAACGAACGCCTGGTGACCGTCATCGAGGGGGACGAGACGGGGCCATGCGCGTGCGTGATGGTGGCGGCATTCGGCGTCGGAAACATCACTCTGAGCTGCGATGCAGAGGTCGAGACGCACAGCAAACGACTCGGGCGCAACGAAGTGCGCAGCCGGCGATTCCCCTCACCGCCGCGCGTTCGAAAGGGAGATGAACTCGGAATCTTCCATCTCGGCTCCACCGTCATCGTCGTCTTCGCCCCACAGCGGGTCGCACTGAATCCACATCCTCCGGGCGCGCGCATTCGGGTCGGCCAAATCATCGGGCGAGCGGCGAGCCCCATGTCAGAATCGGGGCATCGGCTTCCAGAACGTTTCCGATGAAATCGCGCAAACTCACCCCCCCCACGGCTCCTCCGTCCATCGCCACCGACGCGATTCTGGAGAGCATTTCCGACGGGGTGTTCACCGTTGACCGGGACTGGCGGATCCTGTCGTTCAACCGGGCGGCCGAGCAGATCACCGGGGTCACTCGGCAAGACGCCATCGGCCAGCGCTGCTCGGACGTCTTTCGGGCCAGCATGTGCGAGACCGAGTGCGCATTGCGCCACACGATGGAGAGCGGCACGACCCTGGTGAACAAGACCACCTTCATCATCAGCGCCGACGGCAAGCGCATCCCGATCAGCGTCTCCACGGCGCTCCTGCGCGACCAACACGGCCGCGTCGTGGGGGGCGCAGAGACGTTTCGGGACTTGAGCCTCATCGAAGAGCTGCGCAAGGAGATCGAGGGCCGCTTCCAGGTCGGAGATATCGTCAGCAACAGCCCGGCCATGCGCCGGGTCCTCGAGATTCTTCCCCGGGTGGCGGATAGCGAAAGCACGCTACTCGTGCAGGGCGAAACCGGCACCGGCAAGGAGCTCGTCGCGCGCGCCATTCACGGGCTCAGTCCTCGCCGCGATGGTCCTTTCGTCGCCATCAACTGCGGCGCCCTTCCCGACACTCTCCTCGAGTCCGAGCTCTTTGGCTACAAGGCCGGCGCCTTCACCGGCGCGACCAAGGACAAGCCGGGCCGCTTCGCCCTGGCTCGCAACGGCACCCTGTTCCTCGACGAGATCGGCGAGGTCAGCCCCGCCCTGCAGGTCCGCTTGCTGCGCGTGCTGCAAGAGCGCCAGTTCGAGCCGCTGGGCAGCACGCGCAGCGAGAGCAGCAACGCCAGGGTCATCGCCGCCACCCACCGAGATCTCGACGCGCTCGTCGATGCCGGCACGTTTCGGCAGGATCTCTACTACCGAATCAAGGTCGTGAAGATCGAGCTGCCCCCCCTGCGAAGGCGCCGAGAGGACATCCCGCTGTTGGTCCAGCACTACATCAACGTGTTCAATGCGGTTCGCAACAGGCAGGTGACGGGGGTGAGCCCGGACGCCATGGGGGTGCTTACCGCGCACGACTATCCGGGCAACGTACGCGAGCTGCAGAACATCATCGAGCACGCCTTCGTCCTGCTGGACGAGGGGCCCATTGGCCTCGATCATCTGCCGCCCGAGCTGGTGCCCGTGAGTCGCCTCCCCCGAACGAAGCGAAACATCGACCAGGCAATCAAAGCCGCCGAGGCCCACGCGATTCGGGAGGCGCTGGCGCAAAACGGGGGCAACCGGCTGGCCAGCGCGCGCGCGTTGGGCATGCACAAGAGCACCTTCTTCCGCAAAGCCCGCCTGTTGGGCATCGATCTGCCCGAGCAAGACGGGCGGGTCCGCTCGAAATCGTCCGAGGGATAGATACCTCAGGAACTTGGAACGCCGATTGCAGCGACGGCGGCCACCTTGCAGATCTTCAAAGAGTTCAGTTTCGAGGCCGCCCATCGCTTGCCAAAGGTCCCCGAGGGGCACAAGTGCGCACGCGTTCATGGTCATTCGTTCCGTGTGGAAATCCACGTGCGAGGGGAGGTCGGCGTCGACTCTGGATGGGTCACGGACTTCGCCGACATCAAGGCGGCCTTTGCCCCGACGTTCGAGAAGCTCGATCATCACTACCTCAACGAAATCGAGGGGCTCTCCAATCCAACCAGCGAAAATCTCGCGCAATGGATTTGGACGCGACTCGAACCTCGCCTCCCTGGCCTCGCCAAGATAGTGGTGTACGAAACCTGCACGTCGGGCTGTGTGTATGAAGGTCCGCCGAAGTGAGCCACCCGTGAAAGACCGAATCCCGACCAACTTCTGGATCGACGTCGCATCGCTGATTGTCATGGTCGGCTTGGTAGCGACCGGTGGGTTGATCTACTTCGTCTTGCCTGCCGGAACTGGGCATTCCTACCAGCTATTCGGCTGGAACAGGCACGACATCGGGAGGATCCACTTCTATCTCGCCCTGGCTGCCATCGTGTTGCTCGCGCTGCACGTGGTCCTGCACTGGAACTGGATCTGCTGTGTCGTCGCCAAGACCCGCGGTCGAGAGCCCCCGTCCAAACGAGCTCGGACGATTTGGGGTGGGGGCATGCTGCTTGGGATCACGATCTTTCTCGTCGGAGGGCTTGGGTGGTCGGCACGCATGGTTCGGCCAACGACCACGTCCGCCGGAAGTCCGGAGGCGCACGTGGACAACTGCCCCGCAGCCGCAGCGATCCACGGACGCACTTCTCTCGGAGAAGCGGCAGAGCTATGCGGGCTCAGCTTGGCGCAACTCATCGAGAAGCTCCAGCTGCCGGCCGGCAGCGACGCGACAGAACGTCTCGGGCAGCTCAAGCGCAGTCACGGATTGGATCTCCACGCCCTGCGGAAGCTGGCTTGCCGGTAGCTCCGAGGGGGCGGCCAGCGCTGCGCGTTCATCTCCGAAAAACTCCGTCGCCCCGCCCCATGAAAGGAAGCATTTCGAATGCCTGATCCCCTGACCCCATACGGCAACAAGCCGATGGTGACGCCCATAGTCAGCTCCGTCAACTACCACTACGCCTCCTTCGACGTATTGAAGCGAATCACCGACGGCGAGATCGACGGATACACCTATCATCGCGACGACAATCCCACCGTTCGGGTGGTCGAGAAGAAGATCGCGGAGATGGAACGGGCCGAGGACTGCATCATCTGCACCTCCGGCATGGCCGCGTGCACGCTGGTCTACTTGACCTACCTCAAGACAGGCGATCACCTCATTCTCTTTCACGACAGCTACGGCGCGCACTACAAGGTGTCACTGGCGCTCGAGCGCTTCGGCGTCGAGATCACCTGGCTCAACGCAGACCAGTCGGGGCAAGTCGAGGCGTACGTGAAGACCAACACCCGCATGGTCTTCTGCGAATCGCCAACCAACCCTCTCTGCAAGCTCATCGATATCTCCGCACTCGCCGAGGTCACCCGGAAACACGCCATCAAGCTGGTGGTCGACAACACGTTTGCGACGCCATACCACCAAAAACCACTCTCGCTTGGCGCAGACCTGGTGGTGCACAGTGCGACGAAAGCGCTTGGCGGACACAATGATCTCATGGCCGGCGCGATCGCAGGGGCCAAGGACGACTATGACAAGCTCTGGTTCAGTCGGCAGGCGTTCGGCTCCACACTCGACGCCTATTCAGCATCGCTGCTCGAGCGAGGGCTCAAGACCTTCGAAATCCGCGCGGAAAGAATGGCGGCGAATGCACAAACGCTGGCCGGTCATCTCTCGCAACACTCGGCCGTCACCGAGATGCGCTACCCAGGGTTTTCGGGTTCTCCCGGACACGCAACGGCCTCACGGCAGATGACGAATGGATACGGGGGCATGATGGCGTTCAATGTTGGGACCACGATTGAGCACGCCAAGGCCTTCGTTGGCAGGTTGAGAGTCATTCATCATGCCGTCAGCCTCGGAGCGACGGAATCGCTCATCTGTATTCCCTACCTCACCACCATGCTGTACATGCCCCCAGAGCGGAGGACGACGTTCGGGGTGAAGGAGAACACCATTCGCCTGTCGGTTGGAATCGAACCCATTCCATCTCTCCTGGCGGATCTCGACCAGGCTCTCAGGGATCTCTGAGCAGTCCCTCGGCGGCGGTGCTTGGAATACCGATTGCTAGGCCGCGTCTCCACCATGCCCATCGTCAAGCTCGCGATCGATGCTTTTCGCCGTCCACCCGAACGGCTGAACTGCGCTCAGGCCGTTTTGCACGCACACCAGATCGTGAATGGCCGAGCGATCGCTACCGTCGCTGACTTCAGACCCTTCGGTTCCGGGCGCGCTCCCGACGGGGAATGTGGTGCCCTCTATGCCGCCTGCCGTGTTGCCCCGAAGGTCGCGGACGCCATACGTGGCGCCTTCGTGGCCCGAACGGGAGCGCGACTGTGCCGCGACCTCAAGGCGTTCGGCTGCCAGCAGTGCGTGGCGATCGCGGCAGAGCTCCTGCAGCACCACGACGCCCGGGAACAGCAGGACCAGCCGAAGTGCGATTGAGTCGCATGGGCGCGACCGTCTGACCATGCAGAGTCGCAGGCACGCGACTCCACGAAGACGGATGTCGGGTTCAAAGTTCGGCCCGGCCGCTCCGCAAGCCCCGAGAACCGGCGGAGAATCTGCCCAGCGACGAAGACCGCGGACTGTTGGCCCAATTCCTGCGTAGAGGCAGATCAGAGCACGCAAATGAAAGCAGCGGTCTCAAATTGGGAAGGGCGCATCTCACCGGTCTTCGACGTCAGCCGCAACGTCTTGCTACTGACGATCGAGGACGGTGTGGCCATCTCCCGTCGGAACGAGAGCATCGAGGCTCCGACCGCCACGGCAAGGATCGAACGACTGCTCGCGCTCGGGGTCGACACGCTGGTCTGCGGCGCCATCTCCCGGCCCGTGCACCAGGAGCTCACGTCGCGTGGGGTGCGGGTCATCGCCTTCATCGCCGGCGAGATCGACGCCGTGGTTGCAAGCTTGCTCGCAGGCAAGGCGTCTTCGGAGCTTCTCGCCATGCCGGGCTGCCGGCGTCAGCACCGATTCCGACGGGGAAGCGATCAGGAGGACAAAGCCAACCCAAGCTGCCGGTGTCGGCGGCGACGCGGATACGAACGAAAGGAGTAGTCATGCCAGGAAGAAATGGAATGGGCCCCATGGGACGAGGCCCGAGAACAGGACGAGGTTTGGGACGGTGCAGGCAGGGCGTCAGTGAGGCCCAGCCAGCCATGGAACCGCAAGGCTTGGGGCCGTGTGTTGGTGGGGGGCGAGGCCGAGGCTGGAGACATGGCCGTGGCCCTCACGCATGGGGACAGCAGGGATGGCCGACAGACGGAGTCAGGGACCTGCAGCAACGGGGACCGCGATGAAAGTCGCGGTAAGCGCCACGGGCACCGGGCTCGACAGCGCCGTGGATCCACGCTTTGGCCGTTGCTCTATGTTCGTCGTCGTCGATACCGACGGCGGGCATATCGAGACCATCGACAACACGCACGCCGCCCGCTCGGGTGGAGCCGGCATCCAGGCCGGTCAGATGATGGCCCAGAAAGGGGTCAAGGCCGTGCTGACCGGAAGCTGCGGTCCCAATGCCCACGAGACCCTCAAGGCTGCCGGGATCGAGGTGTACGTCGGTTGCACGGGCAGCGTGGCCGAAGCGATCGCGGCCTATCGAGAGCGCCGTTTGACGCCCGCCGCGGCCGCGAACGTTCCCAGCCATGCAGGAATGAAGGCCGAATGAAACGTCCTCTGCGCATCGCCGTGGCCAGCGGAAAGGGCGGGACCGGCAAGACGACCTTCGCCACCAATCTGGCCATGGCGCTCGCGGAGTCTGGCGAGCGCACCGCGTACGTCGATTGCGATGTGGAAGAGCCCAATGGGCACATCTTCCTGCGGCCGACCATCACGACCCGACTCGACGTCACTACGCCCGTGCCCCAGATCGACGAGGAGCTTTGCGCCCACTGCGGGAGCTGCGGGACGGCCTGCCGCTACTCGGCCATCGTTGCGTTGCCCGAGAAGGTCATTACCTTTCCGAAGCTGTGCCATGGCTGCGGCGGCTGCACCCTCGCCTGTCCCAACCACGCCATCCGCGAAGCTCCGCGCACCACCGGCGTCGTCGAGACGGGCACGGCTGGGCCCCTCGGCTTCGTGCAAGGTCGACTGAACATCGGTGAAGCGATGGCGCCGCCGGTGATCGCAGCGGCGCTCGCCGCCGTGCCAGAAGCCATGTCCGTGGTCATCGACGCGCCGCCCGGGACCACCTGTCCGACCATCGCCTCGGTGCGCACGGCCGACGTGGTCTTGCTGGTCACCGAGCCCACGCCGTTCGGCCTTCACGACCTCACGTTGGCCGTCGCGATGGTAAGGGCCCTCGCTCTCCCGTTCGGTGTGGCCATCAATCGTGCGGGCATCGGCGACGACGCCGTGGCCCGGTACTGCAAACGCGAGGGCATTCCCCTCGTCTTCGAGCTGGGCAACGACCGGGAGATCGCGCGGGCCTATTCGCGAGGCGAATTGGCGACGCAGGTCTTGCCGCAGCTTCGTGAGGAGCTCCTCACGCTACGCCACGCACTGGCCGAGATCGCGGATGCGGGGATGCCCGTGCAACTGGCACCGCCCGACCAGACAGTCGTGCCTCCAGATCCGGACGAGATTGTACCGACCGAGCAGCTGCGGCTCGGCCGAAGGCGGCCGCTTCGCGAGTTGGTCGTGGTGAGCGGAAAAGGAGGCACCGGAAAGACCAGCATCGTCGCGTCCTTCTTCGCACTCGCCGAGCGGGCGGTGGTCGCAGACTGCGATGTGGACGCGGCGGATCTGCACCTGGTCCTCGACCCGTCGGTGCGCGAACGTCACGTCTTCCGCGGAGGCAGCACGGCCCGGATCGATCCGGCGCGCTGCACGGGGTGCGGAGTCTGCCTCACCCGTTGTCGATTCGACGCGATTCGCCCGCCCCTTGGGCCCGGGACGATCAACTACGAGGTGCGGCCCACGCTTTGCGAGGGCTGCGGTGTCTGCGCCGACCACTGCCCCACGCAGGCCATCACCCTCGTGCCGGTCGCGAGCGGCGAATGGTTCATCTCCGAGACCAGGCGAGGCCCGATGCTGCACGCCCGACTCGGAATCGCACAGGAGAGCAGCGGAAAGCTCGTCTCTCTGCTGCGCAAGCGTGCACAGGCATTGGCCCGGGCAAAGGAGAAGGATCTGCTCATCTGCGACGGATCGCCCGGCGTCGGATGTCCGGTCATCGCCTCGGTGAGCGGCGCCGATCTCGTGCTCGTGGTCACCGAGCCCACGCTCTCGGGCCAGCACGACTTCGAGCGCGTCGCCGAGCTGTGCCGACAGCTTCGCGTGCCGGCCTGCCTTTGCATCAACAAGGCGGACATCAACCCCGAGCTGGCCACCACCATCGAGACCGACGCGAAACGGCTGGGCATTCCCATCATGGGCCGCGTTCATTACGACGAGACCGTCACGCGCGCCCAGGTCCAAGGCAAGACCGTGGTGGAGTGCGACGGCAGCCTGGCAGGCACGGAGATCCGCGCACTGTGGAAACGCGTCCGCGCAGCCATCGAGATTCCAGAAAGGAAGCAACCTCACCATGACCCAAGACAAGACCTGTAGTAGCTGCAACGATTCGACCTGTTCGGCGCAGACCCGCCAACCGGACGAGCGCGACGAGGAATTCCAAGAGCGCCAAGCCCTGCTCTCGCGCATGTGCCGGATCAAGCACAAGGTGCTGGTGCTGTCGGGCAAGGGAGGCGTGGGCAAGAGCACTGTGGCGGTGAACCTGGCGACCGCCCTCGCGCTGGCGGGCAAACGCGTCGGACTGCTCGACGTGGACATCCACGGACCCAGCGTGCCGAAGCTCCTTCACCTCGAAGGCGCGGCCATTGGACAAAAAGACGACGGCATGGCCCCAGTCGAGCTCGGCTGCGGGAGAGGCAAGCTCGCCGTGATGTCCATCGGATTTCTGCTGCGCGAACGCGACGACGCCGTGATCTGGCGCGGCCCGAGGAAGTACAGCGTGATCAAACAGTTCCTCA
>CAZYFU010000160.1:0-12987 GCA_964647025.1 uncultured Myxococcales bacterium
CAGCAGCAGCAGCAAGACGAACGAGCGCACGCCCAACCGTATCACGACGGGCGGAGGCACGCCCCGGGGCTGGCGTGGCCTACACGCCCTCCTGGCATCGAGCGTAGCTGGCGCCGTTCGGCGTCGACAAGACATCGCTGTGAGCCAAACGGAACAATCATTTGCGGCGCAGCGGATAACGAGGAAAGCCGATCCGGAGCGGGGTGGTCGGTATACAATCACGCGCGTAGTGGCGACGAACGACCGCAGCGTCCGGATCGAAGCATCGAAGGTCTCGCCCACGTCCCGCCGCCGGATACGCCGCCCCCACGCCCTGGCCCCACGAAGCAGCGGCTATCTGGCGCGACAGCAGCGCCTCTTGCGCCTGCTGGACGAGCGGCGCGAGCTCTCGGTCGAGCACGCCGCCGCCGAGCTGGGGTGCAGCCGCCGCACGGTCTATCGCGACTTCCTGGTGCTGTCCGAGACCGGGGTGCCGCTGTACCAAGAAGCCGAGGGTAGGCGCGTACGTTGGCGATTGGTCGACGGACCCAAACGGCGCCTCTCGATCACCCTGAGCTTCTCCGAGATGCTGGCGCTCACGGCGGGTCGCGATCTGCTGGCCGGTCTCGTGGGGACGTTTTTCCACGAAGCCGCGATCTCCGCGCTGGAGAAAGTCCGCGCCGCCCTCCCCCAGCCCCTGCTGGACCGGGCGAACGCCAGCGCCGAGTTGGTGCTGACCGACAAGCGCCCCGTGCGCGACTACCGTGGCCGTGGCGAGATCGTCAGGGCGGTGGCCGACGCCATCGAGCAGCGCAGGACCCTGGTGCTCACCTACCGCAAGCTCGGTGCTCGCAGCCCCAGCCGCCGCGAAGTGGATCCCTACCATCTGCACATCCACGCGGGCACCTTGTACCTGATGGGCTTCTGTCACGAGCGGCAAGCAGGCCGAACCTTCGTCCTCGATCGTGCCAGCCAAGTCGAAGTCACGGACCGGCTCTTCGAGCGCAGGGACGATCTGCAGCTCGATGCCGTCCTGCAAGGCGATCTGGGTCCGTGGTCCGGCAAGCCATCACGCATTCGATTGCGTTTCGCCCCATCCGCCGCGGCCCTGGTGGCCGAGCGCAAGATTCATCCCAGCCAGGTGACCACGCTGAACCTCGATGGCAGCGCCGACGTCACCCTTTCCGCCCCCATCACGCCGTGGCTGATGCGGTGGCTGATCGGCTGGTCCCATGAAGTAACCGTGCTCTTCCCGGCCGGCCTGGCCCGAGACGTTCGCAGGGGCCACGAGCGAGTCGCGAAAAAAAGTCGGGACATGCGCCAGTAGATGTCACATCGGAGGTCTAGCTTGCCGAAGACAGCGATGGAAACCGCGCAAGAGACACTTCCCCAGCCAAATCCGGCCCGCCCCAGCAGCGCCGACACCATCGACCTGGCCCCGCTGTGGTTCGTGCGCTACCGCATCCGGATCGTTCCCCGGACCACGCTGGTCCTGCCCCACCTGCGTGGCGGCACCGTCCTGCGCGGCGCCTTTGGCCTTGGCCTGCGTAAGCTCGTGTGCCACGACCCAGGCCTTGCCTGCCGCGCCTGCCCCCTGGAATCCACCTGCCCCTATCCTTTCACCTTCGAGCCCCGGCCGCCCGCCGACTCGAATCGCCTGTCGACCTTCCAGGACATCCCTCGGCCGTTCGTATTCCATCTTCCCGGCGCTTCCGACCTCCCCGCCGGCAGCCCCGTGGACTTCGGCCTGACCGTCGTGGGCCGCGCCGCCCGGCAAGTCCCCTTCTTCGTCAGCGCCTTCCGCAACCTGTCCGACGAAGGCATCGGTCCGCGTCGCACCCGCTTCGACCTGCTGGAGGTCGCCGCCCTCGACGCCCGCGGCCAGCACGCCGCCATCTACGATCACGGAAGCCCCCTGGTTCGCCTGACCGCCCCCACCCAGCGCCCCGCCGATCTGATGATGGCCGGCGACCAGTCCCGCACCACCCTGACCCTGCGTTTCCCCACCCCCCTCGACCTGAAGGATCAAGGCGTCCCCGTCGGCATCCCCGCCTTCGCCCCCATCATCCGCCGCCTGCGCGACCGCGCCAACGCCCTAGCGACCTTCTTCGCCGACGGCCCGTTGTCGCTCGACTTCAAAGGAGTCTCCGCCATGGCCGAAACCGTGAAGCTGGTGAAGAACGACACGCACCTGGTCGAGGTGAACCGCCGGAGCAGCCGGACCGGCCAGCGCCACGACCTGGGGGGCTTGGTCGGCGCGGCGGAATACCAGGGCGAAGCCATCGGCAAGCTGATGCCCCTGGTGCGCGTCGGCGAAGTGCTCCACGTGGGAAAGCACGCCGCGTTCGGGAACGGGGCGATGGAGGTGGGGGGATGATCCAGTGTTTAAGCTTCAAGATTCAAATGGATATTGACAGGCGTTCTTGCCTGTCGCATCTTAGCTGGCGAAGTAAGCCAGTTGCGGTTGGAGATTCCGCAGCCCTGGTTCTCCCCAGGGTGCTCGACCAGATCAGTCGGGGAGGGTTCGATTCCCTGGGACTTCACCATCGCCGCCGCGAAGAACACCATCCCGTCCCCGATCAAGAGGGGACTGAAATTTTGAGTCTTGTAGCTTCGCGGCGGCGGCTCTTCATCCGGAGAGGGATCCTGGCATGAGTTCATTTCTGACTTCGAACGCAATTGCTGGTCGAGACCTCAGGGAGGTCCGGACTCGGATCGCCGACTATCTCGCCTCTCAGGACTGGCACGTCCTTCTCGGGAAGCAGCGCGGAGGCGAGCAATCCCTCCTGGAGCACAGCCTGGCTGTCTTCGACGTCCTCTGCGCGTGTGCGCCGTTCTTCGAGAGCGAAAGCCGGCCACGAATCGAGCCGACCGAATTTCTCGGCATGTTGCTGGCCACCGTGGCGCATGACGCCGGCAAGGCCCATCCCGACTTCCAGGCATACCTACATGGCAAGGTCACAGAACCGACCGGCCACGTGAGTGAGGACGCGATCCGGAAGGTGGTTGTCGGAGCTGCCAGTGCGATCGGCTTCGATCCAGGTACCGTGCTGGAGGACATCGTATCGGAAGCGGTCCTACACGACCGATTCGCCAGGAAGGCCCAGCCCGAGATGAATGAATGGGCCAAGCCCCACGGGTCGCCGCGCTGGCGAAAGCTCGCGGACTTCGTGAACCACGCGGACTCGCTTGCGAGCGCCGAAGACATCATCGCGGCCGAAGGCTTCCTTCGACGAAATCCCCTCCTCCTTGGCGCGGCCCGTGCGACGTCGTATCAGGTTCGGGTTCGTGGCGTCTCAACGACGTTCCTTCACGACGCCGCCATCGAGACATTCGAGGCAGCGGGGTTCCAGCCTATCCTCTTCTTCGCGAATGGGACCCTGTTCGCGGGGCTGTCACCTGCCTCGCCAAGCGCGCACGACGTGGAGAGGACGCTTCGGGACAAGCTCGAGAACCTTCTGTCCTCTCGTCGCGAGCGCCTCTCGGAGTTGGCGGTCGGAAATCCGTTGCAGGACTTCCTGCCCAAACCCGGATACGTCCGTCGAGACAATGCCGCCGCGGTACTCCAGGCCGCCGCCACGCGAGTCGGGCGGAAAAGTCGAGACAAGCTGTCCCAAGAGGACATCACGAAGCTGCGAACGCAGGCTGCCAAGATGGAGTCCCTCGATGGGGGCTTGACCGAGGTGGATCTCCAGGCCCTCTGTGACATTGGGCCGGAGGCATGTTCCTTCAAGGCGGTGAAGGAGATATTTCGAAAGGTCCTCGACCAGCCCGAAGACCACGAACGCGGCAAAGCCGGTTACGACAAGATCTTCGGCGACGGCGCATTCGATCGCATGCTGCGCCAGTCGACGTTCATGCCGGTGAACGACTACGCCCTGTGTGTCAGGCCGTGGCATCGTCTGGAAGAATCGGGAAGGGTAGTTGGCAATCTCGATCCCAAAGAGAGGTTGAAGGGACTACATGCCCGCCTCGAAGCGATTCTGAACGACGTCATCACCCAGCACACCGGTCCGCTTCCATGCGAAGAGTTGGTAGCCACCTGGTCGCGGCACGTGATCTGTGACCTGTCGATGGAAGGTGTTCCACCACCGCGTGCCGCGGTCGCTCGCGAGCTCGAAGGATACTCGGCGTCGAAGCTGCGCGGCAGGGCTCGCAAGAAGGCCTTCCTCCAGTGCGCGCAGTGTGCGTCCCTGATCGAACCAGATGAGGAGGAGTCCTCATCGGCGTCACTCGGCAACGCCGGCTCGTATTCGAACAGGCGTCTTGCCCTTGAGCCACGTGAGGGCTCGCCAGCGCTGTGCCGCTCGTGCGTCGTGGACATTGAGGTCGGCACTCTTTGTCTGGGCGGATCGATTCAGACGGCCATCGCTCTCGTCCCTCGCCGGGCCTTGGGTGCCCAGGCCGCAGAGGGGCTTCTTCGCAGGGTTCGGGCGTTGAAGTCCACGGTTGACCGCCAGCTCTCGCCCGAGACCGCTGACCCTGGCCGCTATTCGGCGTTGACCAACCCTGGCGATGCCCTTCGTGCTTCTGCCCTGGCAGAGGCGATGGTGCGTGATGTCCGGGAGGAGACACGCAAGAAGCGAGGCCGAGATCTGGAGAAGGTCCTCGCTGAACGGCTGGGGGTGGATGGGCTGTCGGACCTGAATGCCTCCTGCGCCACAACCTTCGCCGACGTGGCCGAGCTCTCGAAGGCACTCCTGGATGGCAACGCGTCCGCCCCCGTCCGCCAGGATGGCGACGTTCAGCGTGCCATGGCTTCGGTCGTCGGAGGGGGCCGTATCGAGTTCGCGGCCTCAGCACCGAACCTGATTGTGGTCGCGCTGGATCGGCCGTTGGGCGCCAAGGACGAGAAGGATGTGGACCGAGCGTTGTACGGCTTCGGGCTGGCCGCCATGTTCACACTGGAGCTCGGAATGGCCTGCCTCGTCGCACCGGTGTCCGAGATCAGAACCGCCCTGGCATCGCGCATGGGCCGAGCCGTATACGTTCCCGCGAATGGACCAGCACGCAGCATTCTCGGTGGCGACTGGCTGGGCATCGAAGCTGCGGGAAGGTGGCTGCGCGCCGTCCGAGCGGCCGTCGTACTGCGATCCCGCGCTGGCGCCAACTCGCTCCTGGAGATCTTGCGCTATCCCAGCGCGGGGTATGCGATCCGGCGAATTGAACAACAAAGCGATGGAAGCAAGGTGGGGCCTGATCTCTGGCCCCATATCGAGGCTCTCAAGGAGGTACTTGGATGATGCGAGACAGGCTGCTTGCGGTGCAAGGCGACACGTTCGACCCAGGCGACGTCAAGAGCGAAATCGAAGCGATCGCCAGAGCGTTCGGCGAATACCTCTCCCAAGTCGGACGACCGGGTAACTCGAAGCACCGGGCACTCGGAGCCGTAGGCAAGGCGCTGCAGAAAGCCCGGTCCATGCGCGGCGAGGCCCTATTCGGCTACGTGCGCCGAGTCCACGAACAGCTCGTCGGGAACACTTTTCCGACGAGTGCCGTGCAGAAGCTCGACGAGGGCCTTCGAACTCTCGACAACCTGCTCTCCGACAACACCAAGGTTCCGCCCCGGGCCGCTGGCGAGATCTTGAGCAGGATCGACTACGCGACTTACTACGACGTTCGTCGGCGGCAGGCCGCGTTCTTCGAAGGATGGGCCAAGGCCGCACGACAGAAAATGGATACCCTCGGCGCGAGCGCAGCCGAGCGAGCACCCAAGTTCGGCGACGCAAAGGCGGGCAAGCTGGGCGACGAGTGGAAGAAGGTCGCAGAGGACCATCTGGCATCAATGCGAATCTCCGAGACCCTGGCCGACGAAGACGAGGAGGACAAGTAACATGAGCGACGAATTCAAGGTACTGCAGAATCTCAAAGAGTTGACCAGCGTGCTCGGTCCCGCGCTCGCGGATACGCCAAGACCCCTTATCGGGCGGGAGACAATCGAGATCGTCCTGGTTCGCGAGGTGCAGGACTACACCATTCTTCGCACCGAGGAGACCCGTGAGATCAACACGGTGTGGACGCAGAAGTCCACCACGGACGCCACGGAGATAGAACGGGTGGCCTTCCTCGCGACCAAGCAGAAGGCCGCCGAGTCACGGGAGTTGGAGGCCCTTCTCCGAACGTGGAATGCAGCCGCGAACAGAAAAGCCGACGAATGCTACCTCAAGAGCAAGCTGTGCCTGAGCTGTCCGCGTTGTGCCCTTTTCGGGGCGACGGACGTAGCCAAGAGCGGCGACAAGGGTGCGAACGTCAAACACAGAATTGCATATGCGACCGCGTTCTCATTGTTGCCGGTGGATCCGAGTCTGCGCGAAACCCACACGTTCAACGGCGTCGATGAGGCCACGCAGCGGACCGGCCAGACTCTCGGCGAACGACAGTCGGTTCGCCCGGGCGCACTCTTCGCCAGCATCGTCACGCTGCGGGCAGCGACAGAGCTGGAGCTAGTCTTGGCGATGAAAGCAATCCTCTCTTGCACGCGCTACGGTGCCGAGACCCGAATCGGTGGCTTTGTCCGAAACCACATACTTGGGGTCGTGGCAGCACAGGAGGAGATCATTTCGCCGCTCGAGCTGACCCTCGAGTTGGCCGGCGGCGCAGGGGTACCTTCCAAGGAGACCGTGGCCAGGGTGCTGAAGTCCTACCGACAGAAGTGTGCAACCCCTGCTTCGGCCCGTGTGCTCGAGCCCGTCCAGCTCGACAGTTTCCTGGCGGCTATCCAGGCGGTCGAGATGAGCAAGACGAACCTCGATGCCGCGTACGGCGCCGTCGCGGAGTTCAGGAAGGCCCAGGCGGGGTACCTGAAGAAGGCCGCGGACTAGGGTTATCGATGTCAGATGCATCGATGCGAGTCTGGCGAGTCGTCTTGCGTCTCGACGACTTTCTGTGGTTCTCGTCGTACGAGTGGGGCAATGACAACGAGACTGCGCCCGTTCTTCATGGATACGCGCTCAGCTTCGCCATGTCTGGCGCAGAACGGGTGGTCGCTGTTGGCGGTGTTCCCCGATATGCGGAGGATCTGGAACAGCTCGACGTCTACTGCACTCCGGCCCGGCTGGTCCCGGATCACCCTCGGGCGCGGCAGAGCACGGTGTTCACCTTCAACTCCGTGGATGGACCAACGCAGCTGACGCAAGCGATGGCCATCGGCGAGAAAGCCAACGATCCCAAGTTCGGCAAACGCCAAGTCCTGGTTCCCGGTCTTCGCTTCGAGCTGATCGCCTTCACCAGGCGCGGATACAGCCCACCCAGGGTCTTTCGCCTTGGAAAGAAGCGCAGCCCAGTCGTCAGGGAGTCGTTGGTCGAAGTGCAGGGAAGAACGTTCCGTTCCGCCGAAGAGTCCGAGCCATCGCACGCCATCAATCCGCTGGATGTGGCAGGAGAAGTGACGCGTGCGATCGTGCGTCCGGTCCCGCCCCACCTCGTCTACGAGAAGGCATTCATCAAGGACGACGATTTCATCCGCGATGGCGCCGTCCTCGTTCATGTACCAGAACGCGTGAAGTCTTGGGCATCCGCGTAGCGCCGCTTCGGCTCGCCGTCTCGGATCGTTCATGGGCGGGGCTCGGCCTCATGGCCCATCAAGCTACCAGCCTGGAGTGGGCAAAGAATCCCAGGGTTGTCTTGGAGGCTCCCACCGGCGCGGGCAAGACGTGGGCCGGTGCTGTGCCATTGCTGGACGCTGCGAAAGAGGGGGCATCGGCAATCTTCGTGTACCCGACCAACGCATTGGCCGACGACCAACAGGAGGGCCTGGCAAAGCTCATCCGGCAGACAACGAGGGTCCCGGGAATCGTCGAGAACGACGGCCGCGTCACTCCGGCGGAAGGTGCGGACATCCTGCTGTGGCGCCTACATGCCGGTGCTCTGGACGAAGCAGCCGATCAAGTTGGAGGCAAGTCTCGAGGAGAGACGATTTCCAGGATCCTCGAAAAGCTGCCCCCAAAGCCTCTCTGGCTGGTCACCAATCCGGACACGCTGTACCTGCTCTGCACCGCGCGATATGGCCTGTCTCCCCAGATATGGTCTCGCCTCCAGAATTGCCGCGCCCTGGTGCTCGACGAATTCCATCTGTACCGCGGCCCCATGCTCGTTCGCGCCCTGGCAATGATCGAACTGGCAGGCCTCCTTCTGGGCGTGGAGCGAGTCCGAATACTCTCAGCCACACTTCCGACATCGGTTCGAGACCTCCTTCAGAAGAGCTTCGGGTTCGAGAGCATCACAGCGAGTCCTTCATCCAGCGGACGCATCGTGCAGCACGAGATAGGGCTGAGCACCGTAGCTCTATCGGGCGAGGCCGCGACCGATCGAATCGTGGACGAGGTTGTCTCGAAACTCGACACGCTACGAGCCCAGCGAGCGGTCGGCACGGTTCCCCTGCTCGTGCTCAGACAGTCCGTTCTGGCAACCGTGCTCTTGGAGGACCGCCTTGCCGACCGTGGTCTGGATCGGAATGAGATCGGCATCTACCGTGGCCTTTCCTCCAGGGCCATTCGCAGCACCGACGGGAAGACGCTTGTTCTGGGCACAAGCTCACTCGAAGTCGGGGTTGATTTTGACACAGGCCACCTGATCTTCGAGGCCCTTGCTGCGTCGTCATTCGCCCAACGCCTGGGCCGTCTCGGCAGGCATGGTCCAGGGCAGGCACTGTTCCTCACCAACGCTCGTGTCGCCGATGCCATCTCTCGTCTTGGCGATTGCGACCGCCCCACCCTGCTCTCGCGAGTAGCAGAGGTCCTTTCCCAGGATGACGACTTGGCCGGCTTCCCCACGTCACCATGGGGCTACGTTGTGGCAGACGCGACCTTCAAGGCGCTCGAGTTGCAGGGGAAGAAGCTTCATGCGCCCGACGTCTTCTTCGACGCGTTGGCGCGGGCGAAGGTTCTCTTCGTCAGTGCCCTTGGGGTCGTTCCGCCGCGGCCCGGTGAGCTGGTCTCGCGAAAAGTAGCCGGCCGACTGGCCACCACCTCCACTTTTCGAGGAGATGTCGGCAGCGTATCGGTCTTCGATGTTCGCGAACGCGATCGGCGCGGCAGCAACGACCTGGCCCGATACGATCTCGATCTTTGCACCTTCTACGGAAGAGCCTGTTGGCAAGACTCCGCCGGAGGAGACACGCCACTGATCACCGACTACGGCAAGCGCCGTCCCCTCGCCTTGGTCCTGAACATGGCTTCTGCGCCAGACGCCGGTCTTCACGCGCCCGAGCCAGAGCAGCTCGAGCTTCGTATCGACGGCAACAGAACGACGAGATGGGAATCGCTACTTCGAGCGCGAGCACATGTCGTGGGACTGTTCCCGAAGACACTGCGAGGCGACCTCTCGTGGCGCGAGGATGTGTTCGACTCGAATGATCATCGAATCGCCCTCCTCGATGACGACGCGATCGTCGCCGCGTACCTGTACGACCGACAGAATGCACGTCGGTAGATACGCTCATCGTCCCCTTCGCCGTCACTCCCTCGCCAGTCCGAGATGCCTTGTGGTCGTACCCGCCGGAAGCTGCATTTCGCACGCACTTCCTCTTGCCGCACACACTGCACACACGTACAGTGTCACCATGTCTACGGTCGAGGGTTTGGGTCAGGAGATTGCGGAGCTGGCGGCGCGGTTGGATGCGGCCACGCACAGGTTGCTCACTTGCATTCGGCAATTCGACGAGTCCACTGAGTGGCATGCCCAGGGCGCTGTCTCTTGTGCGCATTGGTTGTCCTGGCGGATTGGGCTCGACTTGGCCACGGCGCGGGAGAAGGTTCGGGTGGCGCGCGCGCTGGGAACGCTGCCGGCCATCGACGGAGCGCTGGCGGCCGGAAGGCTGTCATACGCGAAGGTCCGGGCGCTGAGCAGGGTGGCGACGCCGGAGAACGAAGCGAAGCTGCTCGAGATGGCGCTGTATGCGACGGGAGCCCAACTGGAACGGATCTGCCGGGGGGTGAGGACGGCGCTGGCGGCAGACGAGGGGGCGACGGCGGAGGGACGCTCGGTGCGACGTCGCTTGCTTCCGGGCGGGATGGTGAAGCTGGAGATTGTCTTGTGCCCGGACGAGGCGGACTTGGTCATGCGCGCCTTGGACCGGGCACGGGAGGTCGAGCAGGCAGAAGAGCAGCCCGACGTTTCCGCGGAAACGTCCGTCGAGGGAACGCGGTGGCCTTCCCGAGCGGACGGCATGGTGGCGCTGGCCGAGAGCTTCCTTGCGGGCAACACGGCCTCCGGCAATGGGGGCGAGAGATTCCAGGTCACGGTTCACATCGATCAGGATCCGGCGGCAGCGGACGGTGTCCTTGGCGCCACCTTGGAAGACGGCACCAGCGTTTCCGCGGAAACGCTTCGGCGGGTGGCTTGCGATTGCGGGCTGGTGGCAGTCTCGGGCGCTGGCGAGTCCTTGAGCATCGGACGTCGCACGCGCTCGATTCCACCGGCGATCCGCCGAGTCCTGCAGTTGCGCGACCGGGGCTGCGCGTTTCCGGGATGCACACATGACCGATTCCTGCATGGCCACCACGTTCGCCACTGGCTGCACGGGGGCAAGACGAGCGTGGACAACCTGGTGCTGCTTTGCACGCATCATCATCACCTGGTTCACGAGGGTGGCTGGTCGGCCAAGCGCGGGGACCGGGGCAGGTGGGTGTTCGTGGCCCCGGACGGCACAGCAACGGCGGCGGCGCCCGACCCTGCCCCGGCCGGCGACGCGCTGACTTGGTTGCGAGAATGGGCGGAGGCACGCGGCATGGACGTGGGGCAGGACGCGAACCTGCCCCTGTGGGATGGCACACGGCCGGACTATGACCTGGCAGTGGCGGGGGTTCTGACGGGCGCGTAGTTTCCCGTGAACGTGTGACCGTCGATGTCACATGGGCGCAGCACACTGGGAGCATGGGACAAACCATGTCTTTGCTCGTGTACGGAAGCTCGCTGGGAAAGACGTCGGAGCGCTTCGTGATCAAGAAAGAGGGCAAGGTCCTCGAGGAGAAGCCGTTCTTTCGGGTCAGCGAGATCGTCGTGCCCTCTCGCGGTGTGATGGTATCGGCCAGCGCCCTCTTCGAGGCGGTGGCTCGGGGCATACGGGTGTCGTTCCTTGGCCCGACGGGCACGCCGTACGCGCTGCTTTCATCATCGGCCTTGGTCGCCACTGTGGAGACGCGACGACAACAGCTTTCGGCGTTGAGCGATCGACGGGGGCTGGAGTTCGCACGCGCGGTGGTGGTCGGCAAGATCAAGAACCAGGCGCGCTTGCTCAAGTACTTCGCGAAGTACGAGGCGGAGGCGGATGCGGCAAGTTGCGCGCGTTTGCAGCCCATCATCGAACAGCTGGAATCCCACGCCGAAACGGCCGAAGAGATCGACGGCGCGAAGATTGCGGACGTGCGATTCAGCCTCCTGGGCGCGGAGGGCGGGGCTGCGCGTGTCTATTGGCGAGGCGTGACGACGCTGCTGGATGGCGCTGCGCAGTTCCGCGGGCGGAGCGGTCGCGGGGCCATCGATCCGGTCAACGCCCTGCTCAACTATGGCTATGGCGTACTGGCGCAGGCGGTTTGGGGGGCGGTGCTGAACGCGGGGCTCGAGCCGTACGCCGGATTTCTGCACGTGGACCGGCCGGGCAAACCGTCCCTGGTGCTGGACCTGATGGAAGAGTTCCGCGCGCCGGTGGTGGACCGTCCCGTCATCGCGATGTGCCGCAGAGGCGAGACCGTCAAGATCGAGAACGGGAGGCTGGACCATGATACCCGTCGGTTGATCGCGGAGCGCGTGCTGGAGAAGCTGGGCGCGGATGCCCGATTCGCGGGGCGGCGCGTGTCGGTGCGCGCGATCGTGCAGGCGCAGGTTCGCAGCCTGGCGTCATTCGTTCGTGGCCAGGGGACGTATCGGCCGTTCGCATTCCAGTGGTGAAGCCATGGAAGTCCTCACGCTCATCATGTACGACATCGAGGACGATCGCGTGCGCCGCAAGGTGGCCGAGGACTGCAAGGACGGCGGGCTGGAGCGTATCCAGTACAGCGTGTTTCGCGGCCCCATGACTCGGACACGACGGGCGGAGTTGGTGGCGAAGTTGCGCGGACGCTTGGGCGACAAGCGAGGCCGGTTCCTGGTGGCGACCTTGTGCGAGCGGGACGCGCGCGAGGTGCGCGAGTATGGCAACGACATGCCCATCGATTGGACGTCACGCGACGGCAAGGTGGCGGCGTGATCGAGCTGCGGGCCAGCGATCTGCGCCAGTACCTCTACTGTCCCCGCGTGGTGTACTTCAGTCTGGTGGTGCCGGTCGACAGGGTCGAGACCTTCAAGATGAACGCCGGGCGGGACGCCGAACGCGAGCACGCCCGCCTGGAACGGCGGCGCAACCTGGACCGGTACGGCCTGTCGGATGGTCTGCGCCGATACGACGTGCGCGTCACATGCGCGAAGCTGGCTGTATCCGGCATCATCGACGAGGTCGTCCACGGCCCGGCGGGCCCCGTCCCCGTTGAGGTCAAGTTCACCGAGGGCGGCGTCGCGTTTGGGCACAAGGTGCAGCTCGCCATCTACGGGATGGCGCTGGAGGAGCAGTTTGGGCAGGATGTGCCCATGGGTTTCGTCCATCTGGTGCCGGGAAAGCAGACGCGGTCGGTGATGCTGGACGACAGGTTACGGTCCGCCGCGACCGACATCACCCGCCGAATTCGAGCCATGATCGCCACCCAGGACTTCCCCCCGCCGGCCGACCGCCCCGCCAAATGCGATGGCTGCGAGCTGCGGTCGTTCTGCAACGACGTCTATTAGGACGGCCGAGAATGCTGCTGGTGGCGACGATGTCGAGAATCCCCCCTGCTGACGAGGCAGTTGTCGATTCTCGACACAGGCAGGCCGTGGGCGAGCGTGAACGTGGCGAAATCCGTGTACAATCTGACCTCCGACGACAACCTCCCCGACCAAGAGGGGACTGAAACAGCGAATCTGTATATTCACGGGGCGCCGGTCCGCCCCGACGACAACCTCCCCGACCAAGAGGGGACTGAAACCGCTACCTAGGGC
>CAZYFU010000161.1:0-12938 GCA_964647025.1 uncultured Myxococcales bacterium
ACTAGCGCCATGGCCCAAGCCGCACCCGGTCGCCTGACCCCGGAAGCAAAGCAGGCGCTCTCGGCGACCATCCGCGGGCTGCGCAGCCGGCTTCTGCGCGACCTTTCCGACGAGGCCGAGCGGCGCTATCGGTTGTCGGCGCCGGTCAGCCAGGCCGGGCTGGCCGAGGCGCCCAGGCGGCGGCGCGAGCGGCTGGAGGCGTGGCTGGACGAGCGCGTGCGCGCCACGGGCGCGAAGACCGAGAAGGACAGGCGCGCGGCGTGGGAGCGCTTCCTTGGCCAGGCGGTGAAAGAGGCCGCGGCGACCTTGCTCAACCGGCTGGTGTTGCTGCGCCAGATGGAGGCGCTGGGCTTGTCGAAGCCGGCCGTGGTGACGGGAGGATGGAACAGCCCCGGCTACCGCGAGCTGCGCGAGCTGGCGCCGGCGCTCGGGGACGACGGCAGCGAAGGCTACGCGACGCTGCTGCGGATCATCTTCGACGACCTGGCCGTGGATCTGCCGGGCCTTTACGGCGACGTCGGGCTGACTTGTCTGTTCCACGTCCCGCCGGCCACCCTGCGCGAGATCGTGCAAAAGCTGGACGACGAGGCCCTGGCCAGCGCGTGGACCGACGACACCACCTTGGGCTGGGTCTACCAGTACTGGAACGATCCCGAGCGCGAGGAGCTGGACGCCAAGATCAACCGCGGCGGCAAGATCGAGCCGCACGAGATCGCGTCCAAGACCCAGATGTTCACCGAGCGCTACATGGTGGAGTGGCTGCTGCAGAACAGCCTGGGCCTCGTCTGGCTGCAGATCTGCAAGCGCAACGGCTGGACCCCCGACGCCGAGCACGTGCTGCCGGTGCTGGAGGAGCGGCGGGCGGAGTGGAGAGGGAAGAGAGAGCGCGGAGAGGTCGCGCTGGACGCGCTCTTGCCCATCGATGGCGATCTGGAAGACGCGTGGAAGTACTACGTGCCGCAGCCGTTGCCTGAAGACAGCTCGCAGGAGGCGCCCCGATCCATTCGTGACGTCCGCTTGCTCGACCCGGCGTGCGGCTCGGGGCACTTCCTGATCGGCGCGTTCGAGCTGCTGGTGCGCATGTACCGCGAAGAGGCTCGGCATCGGGGCGAGGCTTGGTCGGACGAGGCGATCGCCGGGGACATCCTCGCGCGCAACTTGCACGGCGTGGACATCGACCCGCGCGCGGTGCAGATCGCGGCGGCTGCCCTGTACCTGAAAGCCAGGGCGCTCGCGCCCAAGGTCCGGCTGCGCCGCCTGAACCTGGTGGCGCCCTCGCTCCAGCTCGGCAACCTGGCCGACGACGATCCGGCCCTGGTGGCGTTGCGCCGGGATCTCTTGCACGAGGCGGGGATCTCGGAAGACCTGACCCGGCGCCTGGTCGCCTCGCTGGCGGGCGTGGATCACCTGGGCACCTTGCTGAAGGTGGACGCCGCGGTGGACGAGGCCCTGCTGGCCACGGATCTGGAGTTCGCGCGCCTGCGCGGCCAGGGCGATCTGTGGGGCGGCTTCCCCCAGCAGAAGGTCAAGCTGACCGCCGCCGAGGCCAAGGCCACCGTGCTCGACGGTCTGGAGCAGTTCCTGGCGAAACACTCGGGCGCCGGCGATCTGGGCCTGCGCCTCGACGGCCAGCAGCTCGCCGCCGGCGTGCGCTTCGTGCGCATGGTGCGCGAGAGCAGCTACGACGTGGTGGTGGGCAATCCGCCGTACCAGGGACTGTCGAAGACGAACCTGTCCGACTACGTGGCCAAGAAGTATCCCCGCGGGAAGGCGGACTTGTACGCCGCCTTCCTGGAGCGTGGGCTGGAGTTGGCGCGTGAGGGCGGATTGTCCGCGCTGCTGACCATGCGGGGGTGGATGTTCTTGGGGCAGTTCGCGGCGTTGCGGAAGGAAATCCTGCACACGAGCGATCTGCGGTTGCTCGGTGACGTGGATCGCGGCGCTTTCGAGGCCGTGCCTGACGAGGTGCTGGCGACGACGATGTCGGTCATCCGACGAGCCGAAGCTGATGCGCTGGCTATCGCGTGTCAGCCGACCGCGCTCGACGATCACTCGTGAGATTCCGGACGGACTGCACGGAAGCGGGCGGCCGTGCTCGCCCAGGTGGGCCGCTACGAGTTCGACCCGAAGGGCTTCGAGGTCATCGAAGGCGAGCCCATCGTCTACTGGTGGAGCAAGGCTTTCCTCGAACGGTACGCAGTAGCGCCAAAGTTTCGGAACGTTCACCCAGCTCATAACGGCTTATCGACCCAGGACAACGTTCGATTTCTCCGAAAGGCTTGGGAGATCCCAGTGGGAAGGCAGACTGTCGAGGGCATCGAGGGAACAAAGCCCGGATTTGGTCTTGCAACCTGGGCACCGTATGTGAAAGGAGCAGCAGGACGAGTCTGGTTCGAGGCCGCAAGCGACGTTGTGAACTGGAGCCGCTTCGGGTGTGAAGCGAAGGTGTATTGCGAGAATCTCTACGGTAGCCACACCCGGACCATCAAGAACGAGCGCTTCTACTTTGCCCGTGGGATAGCCTTCTCCATGATCGGGAACTCGTTCTTCGCACGGGCTCACCGGACCCAGAGCATCTTCGGGCATAAGGGATCCTCTGTGTTTCCTGAGATCATCCCCGATGTTCTCTGCATAATGAATTCAGCTGCCGGGCGTTTTATTCTTGAGTCACTCAATCCAGGAATAGGTTTCGAGGCGGGCGATGTAAACCGTCTCGCAGTGCTACCTGTACCAAGCGCTGGCGAGATCTTTGCGACGATCGATCGCGCCTTCACCGAACACGAAGCTGCCCGTGAATCCTCCGTCGAATTCAAGCGTCCCGGTCCGTCTCCCTGGCGCTATGCCCAGGACTGGGCCCAGCGTGCCGTCGATCGTCCCGACGGTGCGCCGCTGCCGCCGTACGAGCCCGAATACGATCCGCCCCAGCCGACCGCGTTTGTCTCCTTTGCCCTGGGCGTGGCGCTCGGGCGCTTCGAGGCGAACGGCGAGGGCATCCTCGATCAGGCGCCCGCGACGGCATTGCCCCACGGGATTCTCTTCCTGGGCGATCCGGGGCGCGACGGTCTCGAGCATCCGGCCTGCGCGGGCTTGCACGCGGCGTGGGCCGAGCACGGCGCTGCCGTGGGCGAGGGCGACGACTTGCGCACCTACCTGCGCACGGGCTTTTTCGCCTGGCACAAGAAGCTGTACGAGAACCGGCCCATCTACTTTCCGCTCTCGTCGGCGAAACGCAGCTACGTGGCGCTGCTCTCCATCCACCGCTGGCAGGACGACACCTTGCGGGTGCTGCTGGCCGATCATCTGGTGCCCGAGCGGCGACGGCTGGAGGGCGAGCTGGAGGACATTCGCAAGGCGCGCACCGAAGCCAAAGCCAAGAGCAAGACCGAGCGCCGCTTCGCCGAGCTGTCGAAGCTTTTGGAAGAGCTTTGCGACTTCATCGCCAAGGTCACCCAGACAGCCGAGCAGGGACCGACGCCGCCCGACGCCGCCACGCCCAAGCGTGAGCAGGACCGCCCCTTCGTCATGGATCTCGACGACGGCGTGATGGTGAACAGCGCCGCCCTGTGGCCCTTGCTGGAGCCGCAGTGGAAAGAGCCCAAGAAGTGGTGGAAAGAGCTCGCCTGTGCCCAGGGCCGCAAGGACTACGACTGGGCCCACCTGGCCGCCCGCTACTTCCCCAAGCGCGTCCACGACAAGTGCACCCAAGACCCGTCGCTGGCCGTGGCCCACGGCTGCTTCTGGCGCCTGCACCCCGCCAAGGCCTACGCCTGGGAGCTGCGCCTGCAAGACGAAATCCGCCCCGACTTCACCATCGACGAAGCCGACTCTGCCGAGCACCGCCAACGCTTCCTGCAGGACCACCCCGACGAAGCCGCCGCCCTCCGCGACAAAGAAGCCCAACGCCGCGCCCGCAAAGCCGCCAAGGGCGCTGGCGACGAGGACAGCGACACGCCGCTGCTCGACCAGGCAGACGAGGACGAGGCGGGAGGCTGATGATGGCGAGACTCGCAAAAGAACGCAGTGGACCCTGGCCAGGAAAGGGCCAAGAATTGGAGGACACGCCATGACCTTCCAGGACAAAATCGTTCGCGATCCCGCGATCTGCAATGGCCAGCCGGTCATTCGCGGAACCCGCGTGCTGGTGAGGACCATCCTTGGCTATCTGGCGCAGGGCGAGCCTACCGGGAGAATCCTGGCGGACTTCCCCAGCCTGACCGAGGAAGACGTGCGCGTGGTGGTGGCTTTCGCCGCAGCGTCCGCCAGTGAGGACCTTCCCGCTCCGACCCCGGCCCCGCACGAGGTCACGGTCGCGTGAAGGTCAAGCTGGACGAGAACATCCCGCACACTGTCCGCCGCCGACTCGCTCCTCTGGGGCTCGACGTGGACACGGTGTTGGACGAGGGCCTCGGCGGACGGCGCGACGAGGATGTGTGGGCCGCCGCTCAAGCGGAGGGCCGATTCTTCGTCACGCAGGATCTCGACTTCTCGGACCAAAGGAAATTCGCCGCCGGCACCCACCATGGTTTGTTGCTGGTCAGGCTGCCCGACAGCGAGCAGTGGCGCATCGGTGACTACGTGACCGCCTGGCTGTCGAGTCACGACGCCGCCACGTGGTCCCGATGTTTCGTGGTGGCAACACCCACCAAGGTGCGGGTCACGCGCCCGCCTTCGGAACGCGAGAACACGGAATGAGATGGCGTTGGGGGTCAGGATGCGGCGCCGCCCCGCCGTTCCGGCGGTTTCTGCGCGGGCAAGAAGGCTGCGATCTTCTCGGCGTTCGGGCGATAGCGTCCTGCTCCGTCGCTCACCAGCAACCCCAGCCGGCAAAGCTCGTTCAAGTCCCGCTTGAGCATCTTCTGACTGCGGCCCGAGTAGAGCAGGGCGATGTCCGGCGTCAGCCTGAGGATCTCGTCAAAGCTACGCAGTCGTCCGGCTCCCTCGGCCATGGACATCTCCAAGACGAGCTCGCGTCGCCGCTTCACGACGGCCGCGCTGCCGGCGGCACTCCGCATAGTGTCGTGGATGTAGTTAATCCAGGTGACGAGAAGCTGCTGATCGCGGACCTCGCCGATCTGGTCGCGCAGACCGTCGACCAGTCCTTGCACGGCGTAGCGGATGAACGGGATTTCGTCACGCGACCGGGTGGCCATGTCGAGCTGGCGGTAGTACTCGGTACGAGTGGCGTTGTAGTGGTTGCTGAGAAGGTGGGCCGCAGGCATGGGAACGCCGGCCAAGACCAGGATGGTGAATTCCACCAGCCGCGCAGTACGGCCGTTGCCATCACCGAACGGATGGATCCATGCCAGGTAGAGATGAGCCAGGATGGCGGCCAAGATCGGCTTCACCACGCCATGCTCGGCATCGGCGCGGAACGAGCTGTCGTTCAGCCATTCCACGAGCCGTTGGAGAAGGTACGGGCAGTCGGCGGCTGGCGCGCCTCGGTAGCCCATGACGCCCACCGAGTGGGTACGAAGCTGCCCCGGCTGAACCTCTGGCAGGGTCTCGAGGCCGCGCAAGACGAGCGTGTTGAACTCCAGGATTCGGTCGACGGTCAGCGTGACGGGCTTGCCGGCGCGGATCTCGTCCCACAGGCCGTTGTAGGCGTCGATGACGTTCTGCACTTCCTGGGCGAGATACTGCTTGGAGGCGGGCAGTTGCAGCCGCCCTTCGACCTGGGCGCGGATCTGTTCCTCGGAAAGCGTGTTCCCTTCGATGGCCGTGGTGGCGTGGACGCCCTTGACCAGGAAGACCTGGTTGAGGCGCTGCGCCGTCTCTGGCTGCAGCGGAATACCAGCCAGATGGTCGCACTTCGAGCGCGCCTCCCCGAGCAGGATCCACACCGAGGCAGGGATCTTTTGGCCGTCCAGGTTGAAGGTCAGCCAAGGATGACTTGTCTCGTATTCGCGACGTTCACTCATGATTTTCTGTCCAGCTCAAATGGTAATGATTACAGAACTTTGAGTTGGAATGATCGAGTACGCTTGTCCAGGGGTATGTCCAGACGATGGCAGCAAAGAATGTCCCAAGCAAGGGCTAGTGCAGCAGGGGGCACGTCTCGTGGCTGAAGGCGCCTCTGTTTCCGGCGGCGAGATCGTCCTTTACCAAACCGAGGACGGGCAAAGCCGCATCTCGGTGCGGCTGGAAGGCGAGACCGTCTGGCTGACGCAGGCCCAGCTGGCCGAGCTGTTTCAGACCACGAAGCAGAACATCAGCCTGCACATCAAGAACATCATCGAAGAGGCAGAGCTCGACCCATCGGCAACCGTCAAGCAGTACTTGACAGTTCAAACCGAAGGCGCGCGCGAGGTCCGGCGTGGCCTCGACCACTACAACCTCGACATGATCATCGCGGTCGGCTACCGCGTGCGCTCGCTGCGCGGCACGCAGTTTCGGCGCTGGGCGACGGAGCGTTTGCGCGAGTACCTGGTCAAGGGCTTCACGCTGGACGACGAGCGCCTGCGGCAGGGGCGCAACCTTGGTGCCGACTACTTCGACGAGCTGCTGGAGCGCATCCGGGACATCCGGGCGTCCGAGAAGCGCTTCTATCAGAAGGTGAAGGACATCTACGCCCTGTCCATCGACTACGACCCCAAGAGCGAGGAGACGCTGCAGTTCTTCCGGGTCGTGCAGAACAAGCTTCACTGGGCGGTCACGGGGCAGACCGCGGCCGAGCTGATCGCGAGCCGCGCGGATGCCAGCAAGCCCAACATGGGGCTCATGGCGTGGCACGGGGCCAAGGTGCGGAAGAGCGACGTGACGGTCGCGAAGAACTACCTCGGCCAGGACGAGATCGAGCAGCTCAACCGCATCGTCACGATGTACCTCGACTACGCAGAGGACCAGGCCAAGCGGCGCAAGCCCCTTCACATGCGCGACTGGCGGGAGAAGCTGGACGCGTTCTTGAAGTTCAACGAGCGCGAGATCCTGCAGAACGCCGGGAAGGTGTCGATGGAAGTGGCGCAGAAGCTGGCGCTGGACGAGTACCAGAAGTTCAGTGAGCGGAGGCTGTCGGAAGAGGCCGCGCAAGCCGACGCGCTGGATGAGGAGGCCCGACGCCTGGAGCAACTGGCCGCGAAGCCGCTGCCACCGACGGGTAGCCCGGGGCGAAGGTCATCCAAGAAAGGCAGGGCATCGTGACGTTGGGTCCGGCGTCGGCGTTGCTGGAGCAAGAGCTGTCGAGGGAGATCCAGCGCCAGGGCATCGTGGTCTGGCTGGATCGCGACGCCAGCTTCACGGGGTTCGTCGAGCGCTTGCGCGAGCGTCATGCGCAGGGGCTGTTTCCCTATCCGGTGGTCGGCTTCCGTGGCAGCTACCTGGAGATGATCTTCGCCCTGGAGCCCCACGGAGATGGCTACGACCGCGCGCCGCTGCTGGTGCACATGCCGGGGTTCAACCAGACGTCGATTCGCACGACGCCGGTGCTGGAGCTGTACCTGGCCGGCAAGTGCCACCAGAAGTCGCTGGAAACCCTGATCCAGCAGGCCGCCACCGGCCGGGCCACCCCAGCCGAGGTCGCGAACCTGCTGGCCACGAAGCCCACGCTGGAGCAGGCGGACGCGTGGCTGGACCAGGCGTCGGACCATCCCAGCATGGGCCTTGCGGCGGTGCTGGAGTCGAGCGGCCAGGTGCTGCTGGTCGAGGCCCTGACCAGCGCCGACGGCGGAAACCTGTCGAGGCAGGTGAAGGGCGCGCCCGACGAGGAGGTCGTGAAGGACTACCTTCACAAGCTGCTCGGCATGGACGGCGAATGGTTGCAGAGCATGCGCGCGAAGGCGCCCGAGGCTTCCGGGGCAGCCGACGCGCCCAGCGATCAGACTGCGGTGAAGAAGCCGGAGGGGCCAAAGCCGATCCTCGACGCGGCCGGGGCCTGGCTGCTTTGCGTGGAGTACGTCCACGATCTGCAGCGACCGCCGCACTTGGATGCGCTGAAGCGACTCGCGGGACTGCCGACGGCGTTGGTGAAGGTCTGTCAGCGGCTGGTCGGCGAGCTGCGCACCCGCTACCCCGACGCCTACGAGCGCATCGCCGGCCACGTCGAGGGCAGCATCCAGGGCGAGCTGGACCAGATGACAGCCGAGGACCTGGGGCAAATCGACACCTTCCGCGAGGAGGAGGACCGCGTGCTGGCGGGCGCGGTGGCGGCCCTCGCCGGCAAGGAATGGGGCAAGGCCGAGACCTGGTACAAGGCCCGGGAAGGCGAGCGATCGTTCTGGACCAAGCGCGATCAATCCAGGCGATTGGCGTGGGATCTGGTCGGCGAGGCGGCCGCCTTCGGTCTGGCGTTGGCCCAGAACCCGCGCCCCTTCGCCGAGGTCTCGAGCCACGAGCGGGCAGCCCATCGCTATGCCGAGGTGGCGTCCAAGGTCGACCGGGCCCACCGTCGCTTCGAGCAAGAACGGGCGCGCAGGCTGGATCCGCGCGTACCGCACTTCGGTGCCCTGCAAGAGGTGGTGGGGCTGCTGCGCGAATTGCACCGGTCCTGGGCCGATCAGCTTGCCAAGGACTTCGGTCGCCTGTGCCGGTCCTGCGGTTTTCTGCCTGAGTCCGAGCTGCGCCAGCGCAACGTCTACGAGCAGGTGGTGCAGCCGCTGACCCTCGGTGGGCAACGGGTCGCGGTGTTCCTGATCGATGCCTTCCGCTACGAGATGGCTGCCGAGCTGTTCGAAGAGCTACGCGGCAGCGGGGGGCCGGGGACGTCGATCGACCTGAAGGCGCGCCTGGCCGAGCTGCCCACCATCACGTCGGTCGGGATGAACGCTCTCGCCCCCGTGGCCAAGGACGAGAAGCTGAGCGTGGCCGGCGAGCTGGAGGGCTTCCGGGCGGGCGAGTTCACGGTGAAGGATCCCAAAGGCCGCAGCCGCGCGATGGGCATGCGGTCGGATGGGCAGCCGGCGCTGCACCTGGAGCTGGCCGACCTTTGCGATCGTCCGCAGGAGGTGCTGGGCAAGCTGAAGAGCCAGCGCGTGGTCGTGGTCCATTCGGAGGAGTTGGATTCGGCCGGGGAGGCGAACCTGGGCGTCGACGCGTTCGAGGCGATCCTCCGACGACTGCGGGCGGCGTGGCATCACCTGCAGAACAAAGGCATCAAGCAGGCGGTGTTCACGGCGGACCACGGCTTCCTGTTGCAGGACTCGACGACCAAGATCGTGCCCTTCGGCAAGAAGACCGATCCGAATCGACGCTACGTCATCGACCGGTACGAACGCGGCGAGGAGGGGCTGACCCCGGTGCCCTTCGCGTCTTTGGGCTACGAAGGGATCGAGGGATACCTGCTGTTGCGCGACGACACGGCGGCCTTCGCGACCCCGCACGCTTCGAGGGCGTTCGACCACGGCGGCAACAGCCCGCAAGAGCGGTACATCCCGGTGTTGATCGTGTCCCGCAAAGCGCCCGAGGGCGTGTTCGTCGCCGAGTACCTGATCGAGGCGAAGGCCGAAGACGACGCCTTCGGATGCCACCGCATCAGCCTGCGCCTGGTCTTCCCGCAGAACAGCAAGAACGCGCTGCCGTTCGTGGGGCCCCGTGCGGTGGATCTGGCGTTGCGCGTGCCTGGCCGACCCGACGTCCGTATCGTCGTCAAGGAGGTGTCGGGCGACGGAAAGCTGGCCGCGGGGCGGATTCAGGCCGGCGTGAAGGGCTGGCTGGAGGTGTTCTTCGCGCTGGAGGGGAAGGCGGACGAGCGCGTGCAGGTCGAGGTCTACCATCCGGACAGCATCCACCGCGTCCAGGGCGCGCTGGCCGACGGGATGTTCGCGGTGGTGGGGACGACGACGGCACCGGCGGCCTCGGCCGGAAGAGGTTGGACCGCGAGCGTCGAGGATGCCGGCGCGCGGGCCGTGTTCGAGCACCTGGCCGACCACGGCTCGATCACCGAGGAAGAGGTCATTCGCAAGCTCGGCAGCCCGCGCGCGGCCCGACGTTTCGCCCTGAGCTTCGATTCCTACCTGCGGCTTCTGCCGTTCAAAGTCCGCAGCGAAAGCAACGCCAGCGGTCTACGCTACGTACGCGAAGAGGAGAGCTAGGCCATGCCACTGTCACGGCGGGATACCGATCATGTCTTCGAACGACTTCGTTCCGGGGTGGTGCCCGAGCGGGGGCTGGACGCGTTCGCGGTGGGGATCGACAGACAGCGCGGCGAGATCGCGCGGCAGCTCGACATGGCCGCCAGCGGCGAGGGCGTGTTCAAGTTCCTGCGCGGCGGATACGGCTGCGGCAAGACCTTCATGGCGCGACTGGCGCTGCTGGACGCGCAGGCCCGAGGCTTCGCCACCAGCTTCGTCGTGGTGTCGGACAACGACCTGCACTTCTACAAGTTCGACGAGCTGTATCGCAAGGTCGTGCAGGAGCTGGGGACGAGCACCTGTCCGCGCGGCGCCTTGAACGATATCGTGAACCGCTGGATCGCCACGGTGGAGAACGGCCTGATCGCCGGCGGCGCCGATGAATCCGCCGCGGACTTCGACGAGAAGGTCGCGAGGCGAATGGACGAGGAGATCGCGTCCAGAACCGAGGGCAAGGCGCCCGAGGATTTCGCCCGCGTGTTGCGCACCGTCTTCCAGCTCAAGCAGCAGGGCAAGCTCCAGGACGCCAGCTCGCTGTTGTCGTGGCTGTCGGGGTCGCCCAACGTGGCCGCGGGCGAGAAGGTCGTGGCCGGCGTCAAGGGCACCATCACCAGCCAGACCGCGATGGACTACCTGCACGGAATCCTCGAGATCGTGAAGGCCGCCGGCTACAAGGGGCTGGTCATCGTCATCGACGAGGCCGAGACCATCCTGCGCACGCGGACGGACGTGCGAGGCAAGTCGCTGAATGGCATCCGGCAGATCATCGACGCGGCCGATCGATACCGAGGGCTCTTGTGGGTCTTCACGGGGACGCCGGACTTCTTCGACAACAACCGCGGCGTGAAAGGGTTGCAGCCGCTGCACGACCGCATCCAGTTCATCGAGCACGGTGGCCTGGTCAGCCCGCGCCAGGCGCAGCTAGAGCTGCGTCCCTTCGACGGCAGTCGGTTGAAAGAGGTGGCGCTGAAGCTTCGCGAGATGTATCCGGCCAAGGACCGCGCCCGGTTGGAGTTGCGGATCACGCCGCAGCTGATCGAGCAGTTGGTGGCCAAGGCGACGGAGGGGTTCAAGGGCGACGTGGGCGTGGTTCCGCGCCAGTTCCTGCGCAAGCTGGTCGACACCATGGACGTCGTGGACGACAACCCCGACTTCGATCCCGCCGCCGAGCTTGGCTTCACCGCCAAAGAGCCCAACGAGGACGAGCGGCGCAAGCTGCGCGGCGAGCCGCCGTACGACGCAGAGCCCGACGACGACAAGGGCTATCCCACCATCAACTTCTAGGACGCGGTGACCGTGACGACCTTCGCCCGCTTTCCGCCCCGCCTGCAGGACGCCATCGTGTCGCGCTTGGGCTGGACCAGCCTGCGACCCGTGCAAGAGCTGGCTGGCCAGGCCATCTTGGACGGAAAGAACGCCGTGGTGTTGGCGCCCACGGCAGGTGGGAAGACCGAGGCGTCGATGTTTCCCGCCATCGCGAGTCTGATCGAGAAACCACCCGAGGGGGCGGGCGTGATCTACATCGCGCCCATCAAGGCCCTGCTCAACAACCAGGAAGAGCGCCTCGGCACCTACGCCGAGATGGTGGGCCTGCGCAGGTTCGTCTGGCACGGCGATGTCGGCGAGGCGGCCAAGAGACGTTTCAAGGAAGAGCCGACCGAGATCCTGATGACCACGCCGGAGTCGCTGGAGGTGATGCTGGTGTCGCCGCGGTGTCCGGTGGAGCGCCTGTTCAAGGATCTGCGCATGGTCGTCATCGACGAGGTCCACGCCATGGCCGGCACCGACCGGGGCGCGCACCTTCTGTCCGTGATCGAGCGGTTGGGCGCGACCAGCCGTCACGACATCCAGCGCATCGGTCTGTCCGCCACGGTGGGAAACCCGGCCGAGATCCTGCGCTGGATCCAGGGCGGATCCAAGCGTGCAGGCGAGGTCGTCGATCCCCCCAAGACCCACGCGCCGAGAGACATCCGAATCTGCTTGTTCGACACCATGGTGGACATCGCCCAGGAGGCGAGCGCCCGAGCACGCGGCAAGAAGAGCCTGTTCTTCTGCCAAAGCCGCGCCCTGTCCGAGACCGTCGCCGAGCGCATGCGCGGCCGCGGCGCCGAGGTCTTCGTCCACCACAGCTCGGTGAGCCGCGAAGAGCGCCAACTGGCCGAAGAGCGCTTTCACCACGGCAGCGACGCCGCCATCGTCTGCACGTCGACGCTGGAGCTGGGAATCGACGTCGGCGATCTGGACCTGGTCTTCCAGGCCAACGCACCGTCGACCGTGTCGTCGTTCATGCAGCGGATGGGGCGCACCGGGCGGCGTTCCGGCCAGATCGCCAACACGACTTTCTTCTGCGAGTCGCCCGAGGCTGCCCTGCAAGCCGTGGCCATCGTCGAGCTGGCCCGCAAGAACTGGGTCGAGTCCGTGCCCGTGCAGGATCGCTGCTGGCCCGTGCTGGTACACCAGATCCTGGCCCAGACACTCCAGTTCGGTGCCGTCAGCGCCGAGCGCTGCTTCGAACGGCTGGCCTTGGTACCGGACTTTGCTGGCATCAGCGACGAAGAGCGACAGGGCCTGGTCGAGCACCTGATCAAAGAGGACTACCTCTTCGAGTCCGGGGGGCTGCTTTCGATGGGCACGAAAGCCGAGCGCATCTTCGGCCGCAAGAACTTCGCCGAGCTGTACGCCGTGTTCTCGAGCCCCATTCTTTACCGAGTGGCGACCGAGACTGGTCGCGAGATGGGATCGCTGGAACAAGACTTCGCCGATCGCTTGGTCGAGGAGATGAGCTCTTTCCTGCTGGCCGGCCGCGCCTGGACCGTCGTCCACATCAACCACGAGGACCGCACCGTCATCGTCCGCGAGGCCCCGCGCGGCCAGAAG
>CAZYFU010000162.1:0-12893 GCA_964647025.1 uncultured Myxococcales bacterium
GCCCCCGGGGACTCGCTAGAATACCTCTAGTATTCGGCGCTTCGCTGCTCCTGGCATCCGGGCCGAACCCGCTCCGAACGGCTCGGTCCGACTTTGCCCAGGGGCTGCTGGTCGCGGGTCGGGGTCAGCCCATCGTGATCTTGCCGGTGCCGCCGCACGCGACACAGCGGACGATCCTTCCCGTGTCGGCGCCGAGCTCGAGCAGCTCCAGCCTGCCGCTTCCGGCGCAGGCATAGCAGCGCATCTTGAGCAGCTTTCGCTTTGCCTGGTACGCGACCGAGGCTGCTGCGTCATCGTCGCGCTTTTCCTCGTCGTCGTTCGAATCGGTCTGCTCGCGGGCCCATGACAATGCTCGAAGGACGTTCATGGAGACGTTGTCGGCAAGCGGGCGACCGATGTTGCTTGGTGCTCGGGCCGAGCCGAGGCAAAACCGCGCCGGGGGCGCTGTATCGGCGCCCCCGACTTCATGATACATTTCAACGGGGCACTTCCGCCTGACTGGTCAAACACCACATGCCAGAGCGTGTAATTGGTATCGACTTAGGAACCACCAACTCCTGCGTGGCTGTGCTTGAGGGTTCAACCCCGACCGTCATCGCCAACCGCGGCGGATACAAGACCACGCCGTCCGTGGTCGCCCTGTCCGAAAGCGGGAAACGGCTGGTCGGCCACATCGCCAAACGCCAGGCCGTGACCAACGCCGAGAACACGGCGTGGGCCGTGAAGCGTCTGATTGGTCGGCCCTGGACCTCGCCCGCGGTGCAAGCCGTGAAGGCCGCGGTGCCCTACGTGCTGTCGGAAGGCCCACACGGCGACGTTCGCATCCGGCTCCGCGACCAGCTCTTCTCGGTGCCGGAGATCTCGGCCTACGTTCTGCAAGAGATGCGCGCCATCGCCGAGGAGTACCTCGGTCAGACGGTTGCCAAGGCCGTGGTCACCGTGCCGGCCTACTTCAACGACGGCCAGAGGCAGGCGACGAAGGATGCTGGGCGCATCGCTGGGCTCGACGTCATCCGCATCATCAACGAACCCACCGCGGCGGCGCTGGCCTACGGCTTCGGAAAGAAGGTCGACGGCAAGGTCGCCGTGTTCGACCTGGGTGGCGGCACCTTCGACGTTTCCATCCTCGACATCACCAACGGAGTCTTCGAGGTGGTGGCCACCGCCGGCGACACCTTCCTCGGCGGTGAGGATTACGACAAAAGACTGGTCGACTGGCTGGTGCAAGGTTTCGGCAAAGAGCACAAGGTCGACCTGCGCAGTGACACCATGGCCCTCCAGCGCCTCAAGGACGCGGCCGAAAAGGCGAAGTGCGATCTGTCGTCGGTGCGCGAGACCGAGATCAACCTGCCCTTCATCATCTCCACCGGCCGCAATCAGGCGTACCACCTGCACCGGGTGATCACCCGCAGCAAGCTGGAAGAGCTGACGCTCGACCTCACCGAGCGCACGATCCAGATTTGCCGCCTGACCATGGAGGACGCCGGGATCAGCCCCGAGGATCTCAGCGAGGTGGTCCTGGTGGGCGGCATGACCCGCATGGCCAAGGTGCAGGAGCTGGTAGGCGAGTTCTTCGGTCGGGAGCCCTGCAAGGGCGTGCACCCCGACGAGGTGGTCGCGATGGGCGCCTCGATCCAAGGCGCGGCGCTGGTCGATGCGGCGGCGGCGCCCGACATGCTCCTGCTCGACGTCACGCCTCACTCGCTCGGCATCATGGTCGCGGGGGGACACTTCCACCGCCTCATCGACCGCAACACCACGGTGCCCACGGCGAAGAGCCACATCTTCACCACGGTCCGCGACGATCAGACCTCGGTCAAGATCGTCGTGTTCCAAGGCGAGTCGGACCGCGCGGAAGAGAACGAGCTGCTGGGCGAGTTCGTGCTGTCCGGCCTGCGCAAGGCCACCAAGGGCGAGGTCGAGGTCGAGGTCACGTTCGAGATCTCTGCCGACGGCATCGTCAGCGTGTCGGCGCAGGACATGGAGACCGGCGCGGAGCAGTCCATCACGGTCACCGCGGCCAGCAGCTTGACCGAGAGCGAAATTGCGCGCATGGCAAGCGAGAACCAGGAGCACATGGTCGCCGCACGCGCAGAAGAGGAGGTCGAGAAGGAACGCCAGCGCATCGAGAAACTCGTGGACGAGGCAGAAGCGCTGCTGCCCAAGGTGGAGGAGATTCTCACGGGAACACCGTTCGGCGAGGACAGCCTGGACAACGTACGCTTGATCCTCGACGACGCGCGCATGGCGGTCGAGCGCCGCGACGCAGGCGGCCTCGAACAGGTGGCGGAGCCTCTCATGCGCACGCTCAACATGTTCCGGGGTGTGGTGGACAGCGGACGAATGCGCTAGACCGAGGGTATCGTGGCAAGGGATACCACACCGGAGCTGAGGCAGCTTGTGCAGCGGGGATTCGACCACCACGAGCACGGGCGCGTGCATGACGCCCTTGCCGACTGGGAGACCGCGCTCAAGCTCGACCCGCGCAACTCGCAAGTCCGGCGCTTGGTCGCGTTTGGGCAGGCCCGGGTGCGCGAGATCGATGCCGGCGAGCACACTTCGCCGTCGCGACGGGACACCCTCGAATCGCCGATCCCACAGTTCCTGGCCGCGCTGACCGAGCGGAAGTCCGAGCGCATGGCGGTCCCCACCGGCCCACTCGACGACAACCCGACCCCGAGAATCTTCATGGGCGACATCAGCTCCTCGGAGCTCGAGTGGGGCGTCGCGCGTGCCGGGACCCAGGCCGGCAAGGCTGGAAAGACGCTCACCACCGAAGAGTCGCTGGCGCCGGACACGCTGGAGGATCTTCCGATCAACGCCGAAGACCTCCGCGCCAGCGCCGGAGAGCTCATCGCCGAGTGTCGCGCGGCCTTGAACGACAACCGCCCCGCGCCGGCCGCCATTGCCGCCGAGCTGGCCTTGCAGATCGCAGAGCGCGCGCCCCCACCGGGGCTCGACGATGTCATCGATCCGTCGCGGGCGTTGTTCGAGCGCGCGTTCCGAGCATTCATGGGCAATCCCCATGCGTGCCCCATCCGCTCGGTCGCCACCGAGTCCATCGCGGACCACGGGCTCGATCAGCGAGCCGCGTTCTTGATGTCGCGCCTGGATGGCATGACCAGCATCGCCGATCTGATCGACAGCTCGGGCATGTCGCGCTTCGATGCGGTTCGCGTGCTCTCTGCCTTGCGCAGGGCCAAGGCCATCGACATCCTGCCGCCTCTATAGTCGCGGCCAAGGCGCTGCCGCAGCACTGTGAAAGTGAATTGTCTGTAGCCGTGCTACTCTGCCACGAACTCGTCTGCGACGAGGCCCGCGCCCGAGGATGCGTCCTCGATGACCAGGGTGACTGTCTTGTCGACCCATTCGGTGGTGTTCCATTCCACCCAGCGCACCTGCCCGGAAGGCGTCGCCGTCGCGAGGACGGTATCGCCCTGGCGCAGACTGACCGCCAGGCCAGGATCGGCAGGTCCGCCGAGCACGAAGCGCAGCCGCGGCGCCTCGATGGCGAATGGCAGCGAGCGCAGCACACCTTGGGCTGATGGACCCGCTCGCCCCGAATCCACGGCGAAACGTCCATACGTCCCGGCCGGCGCTGGCGCGGGACTGGCGCCGAACGCGGCTCCCTCGACGGAGAAAACCGCCCAGCTGCCGCTCTCGAAGTCGAACAAGCGTCGACCGCCGGGCGCGACAGGCGGTGGCGCGACGTTCGGCAGCAGCAAATGGCGGGGCGAGGTCTGCGCGCCCGCGAACGTGCGCACCGAGTTCACGCCTTCGACGAACTCGCGAACCACGTGGTAGCGGGCGTCCAGGTTGGGCCACTCGCCCGGATAGGACTTCCAGTCGAGGACGATGGCGGCGAAGCGCTGGTCGGCCACGGACTGGTCGAGGCCCTTGGCGCGCCCCAGGGCAGCCTGGACGTCGTGAACGCCCATGCGATGAACGAACGGCTGCTTGCCCACCAGCACGGCGTAGTAGGTGTGAAAGGGAATGAAGAGCGGGCTCGGCAACTCGCGCAGCTCGTCGAGCAGGCGCGCGGCGGCGGCACGATCGCGGGCGCTCGGGGCTTCGCTGGCCAACGCGGGCAGCGCCTTGGACAGGCTCGGCCAGCCTCGGAGGATGGGCGAGCGGACCTTGCCGGGCGCAGGCGTCGGCGCGGCCGTGTGAAGGCTCTGGCTGCCGAGCAGCCCCGCCGAGCACGCGGCCACCACCAGCGCGCCCCACTTTCGTCCCACGAGCGCCACGTCGCAGAGCCGCGCCACCAGCACCGCCGCCGCGAACGCCGGAAAGAAGACGGCCGGGATGAAGGCGTTGCTGTCTGCCCATTGCGTGGCGAAACCAATCAGGGCCGCCAGCTCGCCAGCGATCGCGACCGCCCACAAGATAGCGTCGGCCCGGCGCAGTCGGCGCGAGAGCGCGAGCCCCAAGGTCGCGAGCACGAGTGCTGCGAACATCGGCCAGCAGAACTGGTGCGTGAATGGCCAGGCGACGTGGGTCACCGCCTCTTTGCGAAACGCGTGACTCTGGTGCAGCTTGAAGATGTACGTCCAGAACCAGCCGTCCGACGTCTTGACCAGCAGACCGATCCCCGCGGCCAGGATCACGGCCGCGACGCCACCGTAGACGAGGCCGCGGCGCACGCTCGCGATCATGAGCCCCACGCCGATCCCGATACCCAGGATGGTCGCAGTCTGTTTGGTGAAGAACCCGAGCGCGATGAGCGCGCCGGCGATGGCCGCGCTCTTCCAGGTCTGGCCACGATAGGCCAGCCACACCGCCAGCGCCTCCAGTGCCAGCAACAAGGAGTCCGCCCGGACCAGGTCGTAGAAACGACCGGTGAAGGCGAAGCTGGCAGCGACCGCGCCGGCGCCGGCGATCCCCACCGACCACGCGAAGACCTTGCGCGCGCGGCCGGTCCCTTCGCCGGCCGCGGTGACCGCAATCATGGCGAGCGCGGTGGCGAAGGCCGCGATGGAGACCACGCGCCCCATGACGTATCCAAGTGGCAACACGAACGACAAGAGCGCCAGGAGCGCCGGATAGAGCGGGGTGTACAGAAACGGGATGAAGTCCACCGACGGCTCGACGTAGATGCCCTGCCCCTGCGCGATCCGCTGCGCATGGATGAGCACGCCGCCCTCCATCCATTCCAGGTCCAGCGGAAAGGTGGCCCGCGCCGCGAAGATGCGCGCGTGCCAGCCGAGCTGTACCAGCGCGGCGATCGCCCCTGCCACCACGGCCGCGACCAAGAGGCCAGGCAAGAGGTAGGGACGCAGCTTGTTCAGCGACGGCATGGACATCGATGGCTAGCCCTTGAGCGACACGACGCTGACGCCGTCGCCGCCCTCACCTGCTCCGCCGGGACGGTAGCGAGACACGTAGGGCGACGTGGCCAGGTACTCGCGCACCACCTTGCGAAGCGCGCCCGTGCCATGGCCGTGGATGACGAAGACCGTGTCCGCACCTTCGAGGGCCGTGCGGTCGAGGAAGGCCTCGAGCTCGACCAAGGCGTCGTCGGCGCGCTGGCCGCGCAGATCGAGGCTGTTGGCCCGCGACTGCAGCACCATCTCGACCTTCGCTTCGCTTTGCGCGGGCGCGGGCTTGGACGGCAGGTTTCGCTTGTTGCTGCCGAACCCGCGATTGGCCAGGGCCTCGCGCAGCTTGGACACGTTGAGGGGCGGCGGCTCCGGCAGCGCGGCCGTGGCCTCCTTCGCCTTCTTGTCGAGCGCCGTACGGGCCGCCGCGGCAGCCTCCGGGCTACGCTCGCGCCGCACCTCCTTCACGATGTCGGAGATCGCGTTGCGCGCCTCGCGCACGGCCGCATCGATGGCTTGCCGCGAGCGCATGGCCAGGTCGTGCTCCCGTCGGGTCAGCGCCTCGGCCGCCGCCTTCTCCTCGTCCGCGCGCTGTGCGAGCTCGTCCTTCGCCTGCTCGAGCTCCAGCCGTGCCTGGTCGAGATCCCTGCTCGCTTGCTCGAGCGCCTGCTCGCGTTCCTGCAGGTTACGCACCGTCTCTTCGAGTCCAAGGCTTCCGTCGGACATGAGCGACCGCGCTCGGTCGAGCACCGTCTGTGGCAGGCCGATGCGCGCGGCGATGTCGAGCGCGTACGAGCGGCCCGGCACCCCGTCCTTGAGCTTGAAGGTCGGGCGCAAGTTCACGAGGTCGTACTCCATGCCCGCGTTGCGGAAACGCGGGTCGCCCTCGGCCAGGGCCTTCAAGCTATCGAAGTGCGTGGTCACCACGATCAACCCCGACGCGTCTGCCAGTGCCTCCAGCATCGCCCGCGCCAGCGCGGCGCCTTGATCGGGATGCGTACCGACCATGAGCTCGTCGCACAGGACCAGCAGGTTCTCGTCCACCGCGGTCTCGGCGATCTCCAGGATGCCCGACAGATTCGCCAGGTGGGCCGAGAACGTCGACAGATCCCCCAGCACCGACTGTTGATCGCCGATGTCCGCCAGCACCTTGTGGAAGAAACCCACGCGGCTACCGGTCGACGCCGGAACGTGCAAGCCGGCACGCGCGAGCAACACCGCCAAGCCGATGGACTTGAGCAGCACCGTCTTGCCGCCGGCGTTGGGTCCGCTGATCACGAGCGCCTTGGCCTTGCTGTCGCCCACGTCGCCCAAGACCAAGCTGTTGGGCGTGATGATGTGCTTTTCCTGGGCAGCCCGAAGCGCGAGCAGCGGGTGGCGTACCGACATCAGGTCTACGATGGGCTCGGCCACGATCTCGACGGGGGCCCCGGCGTACGCCTCCGACAGCCGTGCCGCCGCACAGATGACGTCCATGCTGGTCAGGGTTTCGCGATCGCTGCGCAGGAGGGGGGCGGCCCCAGCCACGGCCGCGGCGAGCTCTTCCAAGATGCGGCGGCTCTCGCGACGGATTTCGATCTCGGCGACCTTGAGCCGGTTGTTCAGATCCACCAGGGCGGTCGGCTCGACGAACACGGTCTCGCCGGTTCGGGACGTGTCGTGCACGATGCCGAGTCCCATCGACTTGAACGATGCGCGCAGCGGCAGCACGAAGCGATCCTCGCGCAAGGTCACGAACTGATCTTGCAGGTACGGCTCGTATTCGTCGGATCGCAGGATGCGCTCGGCCTGCTCGCGCGCGCGGGCCGTGACCTGATCGCGCTCGGTGCGCAGACGGGCCAACTCGGGCGAGGCGCTGCTACGCAGCTCGCCCGACGCATCGAAGGTCTCGCGCGCGAGGCGGACCAGATCCTCGTGGTAGCCGAGCATGGCCGCCATGCGCGACAGGCGCGGGGTTTCGAGCCCACCGTCGGGGTGGATGCGACCGAAGAACCGGCGGGCGTTGGACACCACCTCGCAGAAGTCGGCGACCAGGCGCAGCTCCTCGGGCCCGAGCGGGATCCCTTGCGCCACGGAGCGCAGATGGACTTCGATCTCGGGGAAGTTCAGCGCCGGGAGGTTCTCGCCCGTGCGCAAGCTGGCGACGGCCTCGGACACCTCGGCCATACGCTCACGCGCCGCCTCGGGCGAATCGAAAAGCGGCAGCGTCTGACAGGCGGTCACGCCTCGCGACGACTGCGCGCGCAAGGCCAGCTCGGAGCAAACCTCCGGCCAGTCGAGAAATTCGAGGTAACGACGGCTGAGGTCGGGGGCGGGAACGGACATCATGCGCGCGGAGTGTACCGCAGACCCAGCGACATCCGAACCTCCTCGCTGCGACAGGGATCGGCGGACTCGGCAGGCCCGACTACCGGAGCAGGCGCCCCGAGCGGGTCAGGTGTCGGGCGGCAATGCCAGCGGAGTCCCGTCTTCCAGTGTGATGGCGAGGACGTCGGCACGACGTGGCCCCATGAAGGGAAGGACGAACCATGCCGCCTGGGCGAGCGCGCTTCGGTCCAAGAGGACGTGCTCGAGAGGCGCCCTCACCACCTCGCGCGCGCGGCGAGTCTGGAAGACCAGCGTGAGCGGTTCATCCACGGGCGCAGCCATACGCGCGATCACGATCCATCGGTCGCGTTCGCGGGTCGCGTCGCTGCGGGCGATCCCCAAAAGGTCGAGCTCCTGCTGCCGCAGCGCCAGCGCCGTGACGTCCCGCGGAACCTCGGCTGGTCCGGCAAGCGGCGACGACAGATCGTACGCGCGCCAGGGCGCGTGCGGGGGAACCCCGCGGACCGGGGTGAAAGCCTCGGCCAAAGGCGACACCAGGTAAGGCGAATAGCCCTTGATGGCCGCCAGCTTCATCTCGGGTGCCCGCGCGTACGCCATCCTGCCGCTGTAGAAGATGAGCGCGTGCTCGCCCGAGTAGTTGTCGGGGTTTCTGTCTATCTTGACGAAGGCCACGCTCTTTGCGGGCACGGCCCGGTCGAGGGCGCGGCCCACGTCGCGGGCGTAGTCGGTCGCCCCCAGGGTGGCGAGAAACTGTGCTTCCTCTTTGCGCCGTGCGGTGGGCGTAGCGAGAACGAGCAGGGCCACGGCAGCGACGGTGGCGGCGCAGCCCATGGCTCGGCCCAGCCAGCGTGGATTGTCCAGCAGGCGCACGAGCATGAAGACCACCACCATCGCCATGCCCGCGAGCAGCATGCCTTCGGCGAGCCCCGCCTGGGCGCGCGTTTGCGGAAGCGACGACGGCACCAGCTCGCGCACCTTCGCCAGCGACGGCAGCCACGGAACCAGCCAACCAGCCAAGGTGGTCGCCAGCACCGCCGCCGCGAGGACGGGGCGCCCGCGGGCATCCGCGACCAGCGCCACGATGGCCGCCAGCACCGCGGGAACCACGCCGAATGCGTGCGCCGGCACTTTCGAAGGTGTGAGGGATAGGACAATCCAGGAAACCCAGATCCACAACGCCAGCGCAACGTCGAGCGACCGCCTGGAGACCCACGCTCGCCGCGCCATCCAGAACGCGGCCAGCAGGGCCAGCGAGACCGGGATCGGGTATAGCTCGACATCGTTGATCTCGTTGAAGACGGCGTCGATGGGCCGACCGAACGGCCCGATCTCGTGCACGAGGTGGCTGAAGACCAACTTGGCGTTCGCGCGATACACGTTCGGCCACGCGACGGCGCTGAAGATCGCCCACGGCGCCGCGACCAGCAGGAACACCGCCAGAAGCACGAGCAGTGGGCGCCCACGCAACCCCCAGGCCAGCTTGCGCCTGCGCAAGAAGTAGAACGCGCCCGCGATCCCGAGTGGCGCCAGGGCCAGCGCCGACTTGCACAAGTAGCCCAATCCGAGGAGCGCCCCGGTGGCCCACGCCCAGCGCTCCGACGATCGGTCCGCCGCGCGAACCAAGGCCAGCACGCAGAGCACGAGGCACGCGGCGAGCGTCGTATCGGTCACGTCCCCGAACTGGAAGCCCTGGGTCAATAGCCAGGTGAAGTGGAGCGACAGATAACAGAACCCAGCCACGGCGGCGAGCCACCGTCCCGCGGATCGGCGCATGAGAAAGAAAAGCGCAAGCGCCGCCGCCAAGTCGGCGAAGAAGGACACCAGGCGCAGCGCGAGCGGCGTGATGCCCGTGACGTGGAGGAGGAGCGCACCGGCCCAGAACGGCAACGGCGGCTTGTGCAGCCAAACCCCCGCGAAGATCCAGTCGCTGGAAGGCCGGCGGTGGAAGTGATCGGTGTAGATGTGTGGACGCAGCGGCTCGGCGAAGGTTCCGCGGGTCGCCGCTTGGTGCAGGCTCTCGTCCCAGCGGGGCATGCCGGCGTGGTCGAGGCCCGGAAGCAGCCGCAAGGCGGCCCACGCCACGAGGACGGCGCAAGCTATCCAGTCGGCGCGCACCATGTGCAGCCTGACCAGGACCCGAATCCTCTTCAGTCGAGAGCCGGTGGTTGAAGGCGCCTTCATCGGCGCCCGAGTGTACCCCAGGCCTCGCGGGGTCAGGCGCGCGACTTCACAGGGCATTTTCACCTAAAGCAATCGAGTTGGCTGGTCGATATTCAGGGAAGAATCGCCCATGACTTTGGCTGCCCAACCAGCGGCGCGCTCACGCATTGTCACCGTCGGAGGCGGGAAAGGCGGCGTGGGAAAGAGCCTGATCGCGCTCAACCTCGCGACAGCGCTGGCGCAGGAGGGACACCGGGTGGTCATCGCCGACATGGATCTCGGCGCCGCCAACCAACATCTCCTGCTCGGCATCCTTCAGCCTGGGCCGGGGCTGCAAGCCTTGCTCGACAGGTCGGTGGCCGAGGCCAAGCAGTGTCTGGTCGCCACACAGGTCCCGAACCTGCATCTTCTTCCTGGAACCAGCGGCGTGCTCGGCGCGGCGAACCTGACCCATACGCAGAAGGTGCTGCTCTTGCGCAAGCTGCGCGCCCTCGAAGCAGACATCGTGGTGGTCGACGTGGGCGCGGGCGTGGGCTACAACGCCCTCGACTTCTTCGGTCTGGGCGTGCGCAAGCTGGTCGTCACCAGCCCCCAGGTGACCGCGCTGCACGACGCGTACGCGTTTCTGAAGAGCGCGGTCTTGCGCTTGCTCCGCCACAGTGTGGGGGAGGAGGACGCGGCCTTGCTGGAACCGGCCACCTCGAGCGCGGGCATGGACAAGGTCGTGCACATCCTCGGGCAACTGAGGGAGACGCGGCCGGACCTGGCCGACAAGGTGTTCCTTCAGATCGAACGTTTCGGCGCCTGCATGGTGGGCAACCAGGTGGTCAACGAAGCGCACACCGGCGTCTTCGCCGCGGTGGCGCAAACCATGCATGACTACCTCGGCGTGAAGGTCCGGGTGCTGGGTTGGCTGCGCTCCTCGGCCGGCATCCACGAGTCCGTCAACGGCCGAAGCCCCATCGCGCTCGATCCGCGCAGCAAGGACGGCCTTGCGTTCCGAGCCCTGGCGCGCGCCTTGCTGGCGGATCTAGCCTCCGAAGACCGCGATCATGGCGTCGTCGATCGCACCACTCCGGACGAGCCCTCCGTGGCCTAGCGTTCCGCGAGCAGGACCGAGGCCTGGACCACGCCCCTCCCCGCCTCCGTCGGGCTGGACTCCGGTCAAAGGGCTGCTAGAGAAGAGCCCATGGCATGGGTAAGCAGCAATCCAACACGCGTGGGCACGCCGAGAGCGAACGTCGGAGCCTTGGGCGCCGACGCCTCCCGGACCTTCCTGCAGAGGGTCCATTTCTTCATGAGCCTGGGGCTTGGCGCCACCGGGCTGGTCGCGTTGCTGGTCGCCTCCAGTCCCGCGGCGCTTGCCCTGGTGTTCGGGAATCCCGTGGTCTTTCCGGTGCTTCTCATCGCCGAGCTGGTCTTGGTGTTCGCCTTCGCGCCCGTGGCGGCGAGGGTCAGCGCCGGCGCCGCCGCAGCCATGTTCTTCGCCTACGCCGCCCTGAGTGGGGTGACCTTCTCGGCCATCTTCTTGCGCTACACCGCGGGTTCCATCGGGGGAACATTCCTCGTCACCGGCGGAATGTTCGCGGGCCTTTCGATCTACGGCGCGACGACGAAGCGCGACCTGTCCAGCATCGGCAGCTTCTGCATGATGGGGCTGTGGGGAATCATCCTGGCGTCCATCGTGAACATCTTCCTCGGCAGTCCGATGCTGTACTGGCTGACGACGTTTGCCGGGGTGATCGTGTTCACCGGGCTCACCGCCTACGACACCGCCAAGCTCAAGGCGCTGGGTGCGCAGGCCGGCGACGGCGAGGCGCACACCAAGCTGGCCCTGCAGGGCGCGCTGATCCTCTACCTCGACTTCATCAACCTCTTCCTGATGCTCCTGCGGATCTTCGGCAACCGGCGACGCGACTGACCGCCGCTCGGGGCGGCTCCCCCACCGGTGACTCTCCTGTTGGTTCCACCGACAGTTTCCTTCGACATTTCGTCATGGCCGACATGCCTGGGGCGTCGGACAATGGTGATGCGCGGCAGCGTGTCCGTCGCATAAAGAAAGGAACAACAGCTCAGTGTCGCTTGAAACCGTGGGATCACCGCTCGCCTGGGCGGGCTTCGTGGCGCTCATCCTCGCCTTGCTCGCCGTGGATCTTGGCGTCTTTCACCGCAAATCGCATGCGGTCGGGCTTCGCGAGGCGGCCATCTGGACCGGCGTCTGGATTGGCTTGGCGGCGCTTTTCAACCTGGGCGTCTACGCATGGTACGGCCCCGAGCGCGCCTTGGAGTTCACCACCGGGTACCTGCTGGAGAAGGCCCTGGCGGTCGACAACATCTTCGTCTTCGTGATCATCTTCCAGACCTTTGCCATCCCCGCGATCTACCAGCATCGCGTGCTGTTCTGGGGCGTGATGGGCGCGCTGGTGCTGCGCGCGGGCTTCATCCTGGCAGGCAGCGCGTTCGTCCAGCGCTTCCACTTCGCCATGTACGTCTTCGGCGGCATCTTGGCCATCACCGGCATCAAGCTGCTGGTGCAACGGAACTCCGAATCCCATCCCGAGCGGAACCCCCTGGTGCGCGCATTTCGGAAGGTGCTCCCCACCACCGCGGAGCTGCGTGGCCCCCACTTCATCGTGCGGGAGGGCGGACGCCGTCTCGCCACGCCGTTGCTGGTCGCGCTGGTGGCCATGGAGGTGGCGGACGTCGTGTTCGCGGTCGATTCGATCCCTGCGGTCTTCGCCATCACCACGGATCCGTTCATCGTCTTCACGTCCAACATCCTCGCCATTCTCGGGTTGCGCTCCCTGTACTTCCTCTTGGCGGGCGTGCTCGAGAAGTTCGTGTATCTCAAGATCGGCCTGTCCTTCGTCCTCATCTTCGTCGGGCTCAAGATGCTGGCCATGGAGGTGTACAAGCTCCCCATCCTCGCATCGCTGGGTATCATCGTCGGCATCCTGGCGGTGTCCATCGTGGCGTCCCTGCTGCGATCGCCGGCGCCCGGGAGCACGTTGCACCAGGGAGAGAAGCGGCCAACCTAGTGCCGCTCGCCAGAAGTTAGGCCGGCGGATCACGCAGAGCGACTCCAGG
>CAZYFU010000163.1:0-12871 GCA_964647025.1 uncultured Myxococcales bacterium
CTACGTCCGCGGGAGCCTCACCTCGAACCGGCTGCCGCTCGGCCTCCCTGGTGCGTAGGTGACGTCGCCGCCGTGGTAACGAGCGATCTGGCGAACCAAGGACAATCCCAAGCCGATGCCGGTGTCGCCTGGGGGGCGCGGACCGGGCGCTCGGTAGAAGGGATCGAAGATGCGCTCGCGCTCTGCTTCGGGGACGCCCGGGCCCTGGTCCTCGACCGCGATGAGCACGTCCTTGTCTTGCTGGCGAACCTCCACGCGAATGGGGCTCCCTTGTCCGTGCGATCGCGCATTGCCGAGCAGGTTTCGCACCATGCGCTTGAGCATGGCCGGCTCGCAGGGATGCATCACCGGCTCGCCGTCCGTGACCTCGGCCGATACCGCCTCGGCCTCGTCGGTGACCAGCGCACGCACATCGGTCAGCGTCAGCGGTCGACGGGGGACGCCAGCCTGGGTGCGGGCCGCGATCAGCAGCTCCTCGACCAGCGCGTCGAGCTCGGCGATGTCTTCACTCGACTTGCGCGCCAGCTCCGCCCGGCGCTCGGCATCGGGCTCTTCGGCCAAGAGCTCCAGCGCGACACGAATCCTCGCCAGCGGCGAGCGCAGCTCGTGCGAGGCGGTCGCCAACATCTGCCGCTCGTGTTTGAGCAAGGACTCGATGGCCTCGGCCGCCTGGTTGAACCGCGCGGCCAGCGTCGCGATCTCGTCCTTTCCGCTCACGCGTACCCGGTGCGCCAGGTCGCCCTGACCCCAGCGGCGCGCTCCTTCCGTGAGCTGCTCGACCCGGCGGGTGATGCTGCGGCTCAGGGGATGAAGGCCGATCGCCATCGCGACGAGCAGTCCACCGAGCATGGGCAAGAACAGTCGGCCGCGCGGGCCCAGGTGCCCGCGCTCGCGTACGCCGAGCACGCGACCATCATCGAGGGCCGCGAGCCATAGTGGGCCGCGGCGGGTGTGGTGCCATCCCGGCGAGAGCTGCGCGGGCGCGACCAGCTGACCGTCACCGGCCTGGAAGAGGACGTGACGCTCGCGATCCCAAACGGCCATGTCGATGCCCAGGTCGCGCGCGGTCTCGGCGAACCTTTTCGCGGCCTCGCTCTGGCAAGGCTGGTTCGTCCTGCAGTCGAGGTTGCGCGCGAGCGGCGCCAGGTACTGCGTGATGGGTCCCCCGGGCTCGTGAAAGGCCCGCGCCAGGACTGCGGTGAGCAGGAGCGACAGCACCGTGATGCCCAGGAAGGCGAGGTAGAGTCGCAGGTACAGACGATGCTTGATCATGCGTTGCTCGGGCGCTCGTCGGACGGCGGCGTCAGCACGTAGCCGCTGCCACGCACCGTCTGCACCAGGCGGGGGTGCTTGACGTCCTCCTCGATCAGTTGGCGGATGCGCGAGATGTGGACGTCGATGCTGCGGTCCACGGTGTCCCATTCTTCGCCCTTGAGCGCGTCCAGGATCTGCTGCCGGGTTTGTACCCGGCCCGCCCGTTCGGCGAGGAGCAGCAGCAGGGCGAACTGCCGCGCGGTGAGATCTCGACGTTCGCCGTGGACGCGCACCTCGCGGGCGCCACGGTCGATCTCCAGGTAGCCGAAGCGCAGGACGTCGTGCGGTTCTCGCGCCGGACGAGCCCGCCGCAGGATGGCGGCCAAACGCGCGAGCAGCTCTCGCGGATTGAAGGGCTTGGGCAGGTAGTCGTCAGCGCCCAGCTCGAGGCCGACGATCCTGTCCATGTCGTCGCCACGGGCGGTCAGCATGAGGATGGGAACCTGCGACCGCGAACGCATCCGGCGGCAGACCTCGAGCCCGTCGATGCCGGGCAACATCACGTCGAGGATGACCGCCTGGTAATCGCCCTTGGCTTGGGTGACGAGGCCCGATTCCCCGTCGCCGCAGGTGTCGAGCTCGAACCCGCGGGATCGCAGATACGCGCCGAGCATTTCTACCAGGCGAGCATCGTCGTCGATGAGCAGCACGCGTGTGGGCATGGTGGCAAGAACCGGACCGGGCGTTCGGAAGAATACCCGGTCCGGTCGAGGGCCGACTACCTGAAGCGATGGCGGCCGTGGTGCTCTTGCATGTGCTTGACCAGCGCTTGTCGCTGCTCGGGGGTGAGGACGTCGCCCGCGTCGAGCAGGGCCTTGGTGAAGACCTGCGAGGCTTGATCGACCAAGGTCGGGACTTGCTTACGCAGGTTCTCGACCGCGGCCCGGTCCACCGTGCTGCTGGTGAACGCCGTGGCGATCTGTTCGTGCAGCGCCTTGTGCTGGTCGACGACGGGGTGCATCTCTGCGAACATGCGCGCGAAGATGGCCTTGATGGCGGTGCGCTGAGAGTCCGTGGCCTTGACGTTGTCGAGCATCTTGTCGAGGCGCCTCTCCATGAAGGCCTTGTGTTGCTCGGGATTCCCCCCACCCATGCCGCCGTGGAAGAACCCCATGGCTTCGTTGGCGTAGGCGCGCGCGCCGAAGATCCCGGCGGTCAGCAGGACCGGCACGATGAGCAGCGCCCAGAGACCGCGCCTGCCCCAGCGTCCCTTGCAATGCGTCTTGGTCGTCTCGTCGGTGTTTTTCTGCTTGGATTCCATGGTCGTCTCCTGGTTCGTGGTTTGTCGTTGCGGACGAGAACCAAGATGCGGGCCGTGTGCTGCGGCCGTATTGCCCGAAGGTAAAGTTGTGTAAAGACGCACTGCTGCTGGCGGTCAGCGCCGCGATGCTTAATTTTGCTTGCGCTTCTGTCGATGACGTGGGCCGACGTGCAAGCCGTTTCCTCCATAAGGCTCGAGCGCTTCGGGCGCTACGTGCTCCTCGATCGCATCGGCGAAGGCGGCATGGCCGAGGTGTTCCGCGCCATCATGCCCGGCGCCGAGGGATTCAAGCGGACGTTCGTCATCAAGAAGATCCTGAGCAGGCTTGGCCAGTCCCCGACCTTCGTGGAGATGTTCGTTCGCGAGGCGCGCATCGGAGCCCTGCTCAACCACCCCAACATCGTTCAGGTTTACGACTTCGGTAACGTCGATGGGCACTACTTCCTGGCGATGGAGTACGTGCGAGGTCGCGACGTGTTGGCGATCATTCGACGCCTGCGCGACATGAAGCGCCCGTTCCCGGTCGCGGTCGCGGCGTTCATCGCGCACGAGGTGGCCACCTGCCTCAACTACGCCCACGAGCTGACCGGCCCCGACGGGGCGCCGCTTGGAATCGTTCACCGCGACGTCAGCCCCTCGAACGTCATGTGCTTGCGCGAGGGCGGCGTCAAGCTGCTCGACTTCGGGATCGCCAGCGCGGTCACCGAGAGTGCGGTCGAGCAAACCGAGCAAGGCACGTTCAAAGGCAAGCTCGCGTACATCGCACCCGAGCGGTTGCGCAACGAGCCGCTCGACGGTCGCTCGGATCTGTATTCGCTCGGCGTGATGCTCTGGGAAATGCTCACCCGTCGGCGACTGTTTCGCGGGAACAGCGAGGCGGAGACGTTCCGCAACGTGCTCGAAATGCAGATCCCTCCGCCCTCGGAGCTGAGGTCGGACATTCCCCGGAGCCTCGACGCCATCGTGCTTCGCATGCTGGAGCGCGATCGCGAGAAGCGCTACCAGACCGGGAAGGCGGTCGCGGAGGACCTGGAGGAAGTGCTGCGCGAGTGCGACTTCCGCCCGAAGATGCTGCCGGGGCTGCTCGTCGAGCTGTTCGGCTCCAGTGCTCATTCGAGCCAGGTGGCGCTGTCGTGCGTGACGCCCGATCTCTTGGCGTCCGAGCCTTCGAGCTACGGGACGGGCTCCGTCTCCGTCGCCCCCATTCCCGCGCGCAGACCGAGATGGCCGTGGTTGGTGGCGGGCGGCGCAGTCGTTGCCTTGGCGATCCTCGCCTCGGGTGCCTACGCCGGCTGGTTCGGACGCCACGAAGTCGCACCCCAGGTCAGTGCGCCGACCGAGCCCGCGACCGTTTCGAAGCCGTCTTCGGAGCAGGGTTCGCCGCCCGAGGAAGCGAGCCGGCCCGCCGCGACCGAGCCCGTGCCCGCGGTCGCAGCCGAGCCCGCGGCGCCGCCGCCCAAGCCCAAGCGCGCGACGGCCAAGCGAACCGCGAAGCCCGCGGCGGACGGCAACGCGATAACCAAAGGAAAGTCCATCGACCCATTTGCCGAGGCTGCCCAGCGAGGACGATGATGAGACTCTGTCGACAGTTGATCCTAATCGTTGCCGTTCTGTGTGCCACCGCCCCGCAGAGCCATGCGGCCACGGAGGCCGAAAAGCTGGCGCGGCGATCCTTCGAGCGCGCGGAGGCCCACTTCAAAGCAGGGCTTTACGGCGAGGCCCTGGCCGAGTACCAGGACGGCTACGATCGGCTGCCGCTGCCAGGGTTCCTGATCAACATCGCCCAGTGCCAGCGCCGCCTCGGGGACTTGACCCAGGCGCTCTCCACCTACCGCAAGTTCATTCTGGTCGCGCCGGACTCGCCCTACGTACCCGAGGTCAAGGCGTTGGTGGCCGAGATTGAGAAGTCGCTGGAGTCGGAGCAGGGGGCAGCCGCCGCGGGGGCCAAGGAGGAGATCGCGCCCCCGCCGCTCCCCGTGGCCGCGCCTGTGCCTGACACGGAACCATCCGTCGTGGCACAGCCCGCGGCCTTGGTCGTGCAGCCCGTGGACGATTCTCCACCTCGCGCGGAGACCCGCTGGTGGCTCTGGGGAACCGTAGGGGCTGCCGTGGTGGCCGGCGTGGTGACAGCGGTGCTGCTGTCGCGCACGCCGGACAACACCATCATCCATGACGGCTCGATCGGAACGCTTCGGCGTTAGGGAGCTCGCGATGCGGATTGCTCGACTACTACCGTTGCTGCTGTTGCTGGCTTCTTGCCGCTCGGGCAAGACCGAGATCGAAGCAGGCGCCTTCTTGCTCGAGATCAAGTCTGCCCAGGCGGATCAGATCCCGGACGAGCTGCGTGTCTGGGTGTACGACGACACCGGCCGACTGTGGGACGGGGCGCGCGTTCCTGCCGAGGGCAATCTGGTTCCCAAGGGAGCGCAGGATCTGGGTAGCATCCTCATCCAACCCGGCCCACTCACGGGCAACCTTCGTGTGCACGTGCAAGGCCTGGCCCTGGGTGTCCGCATCCTCGACGGTACCCTCATCGCCCTGCCGGCGCCCGCGAACCAAGCCTTCGACCTGACCTTGGATTCGGCGATCCTGCCCGACCAAGACAGCGACGGCGTACCCGACGTGATCGACGATTGCGTCCAAGCCGCGAATCCAATGCAGGGCGGATGTCCACCCGCAAGCGACGCCAGCGTGACCGAGTCGCCCGATGTCCCCTTCGACGTTCCGGTGGCACCCGACGGGCAGCCCGACGCCGTGCCCGGTCGGGACGCGGGCGATGGCGCCAATGACCCGCCGCCCTTCGACGCCGGGTCGGCCGATACCACCATCGTGCTTGGTGACGCCTCCAGGGATCTCTCCAGCGACAATCGAACCCGCTCCGATGTGCAGGTGCAGCAGGACGCCTCGGACGCCCGGCGTGATGGGGCGGTCGACAATACCGACGTTCGCGCTGGCGCCGACGCGCGTCTGGCAGACGCACCCCGCGACCTTCCCCTCGACTCGCCTTCGGGGGGCTCGGACGCGAACGAGGGGTGCGGGGATCTCGGGCAGTGCAATCTGTCCCAGGGCGAGCTTTGCACCCAGAGCCTCGAGTGTGCCTCGGGCGTGTGCGCCGACGGCGTCTGCTGCGGCAATGCCTGCTTGGGCCCGTGCCGGTCCTGCAGCCAGCCCAGTACGATGGGGACCTGTCAGGCCTATGCCGTCGGCTCGGATCCCGAGTCCGAGTGCTCGCCTGGTACCGCCTGCAACGGCGCAGGTGCATGCGGCGCGCCACCATCGCCGAACCTGCCCAACGGCCAGCTCTGCAGCACCGGATCGCAGTGTGCGTCAGGCTTCTGCGTGGACGGGATGTGCTGTAACTCCAAGTGCGATCGGCCGTGTGCTGTCTGCCGAAACGGCGAATGCGCAACGGTCCGCCGCACCGAGGACATTCCCGAGTGCAGCGACGGGCGCAGCTGCGACCAGAAAGGCAACTGCATTTGAGATTGCAGATCCTGCACTCGAAATCGCAGATCGGTTGTTGTGGCGAGGCGTTTTTCGGTAAACTCGCGCGCCATGTCCTGTAGCAACGACCGATCAGCATCCCCATCTGGGGGCAGTTCCCTCGATTCCTTCGCGTCGCGGTACCGCCGGGCACGGCGGGTGATACCGGGCCTCGGCATCTTCGCTGTCGTGGTCTTTGCCGGCGGGACACTGTCGGCTCCGGCCCGCGCGGACCTGCGCGCGTCTGCCTCGGCGAAGGGGGCCGGCAGCGGCCACGCGGTTCAGAATGTGGCCAAGAAGGGCGGCAAATCCAAGGATCCCTTCGATGGCGGAGGCAACAGTGCTGGCAAGGGCAAGTCCGACGAGTCCAAGTCCGGCGGTAAGTCGGGCGATCCTCTCGACAGCCTGATGAACGACGTCGTGGCGGACTCGAAGAAGGGCAAGAAGGACAGCAAGGAGATGGACGCGATCCTCAAGGACGTGCAGAAGAGCGATCCGTCCACCACCGCCAAGAAGGATCAGCCGGTCGCGGCGCCGCCGTTGTCACCCGCGGACATCTCCGCCGCCATGGCCCAGGTCAAGGTGAAAGGCAACGCGTGCGCCCAGCGCTTCGGCAGGTCGGGCACGGCCGAGCTGAAGATCACCGTCTCCCGCGAGGGCAAGGTCACCGACGTGGCCGTGGCCGGCAAGCTGGCCGGAACCCCGGTCGCCGGTTGCATCGAGCAGGCCGTCAAGACGGCGTCGTTCAGGCCCAATGCGGGCTTGAAGTTCGACTACCGCATGGACGTGCGCTAGCGCATCGCCTTTACAGCCAGCCGCCGATCAGCGCCTGCAGCGAGAAGTTCAGCGCGTTGGGTACATCGTCGTAGTCGTCTGACTTCATGAAGGTGTACTTGACCGCCGGCCCCGCCCCGATGAAGAGGTGGGGCGCGAGATGGAACAGGATGGGCATGCCGAGGCCGTTCCAGTACTGCAGGTTGGATTGGTCGTTACAGCCGTAGTAATCGAAGCAGCTGCTTTCGGCCCACCCGATGCCGACACGCACCTCCGGCAGCAAGGACACGAGCCGGCTGAGCGGGACATTGAAGCCAAGGCCAGTCTCCAGCCCGAAGCCGTATTGAGTCTGGAGGCTGTCGCTCTGGCGCCAGATGTGCGCCGCTGCTTCGAGCAGCAACGTCTTCGACAGGAAGAAGCCGAAGCTGGGAGCTAGATCGACCATCGAGGCCGTCGCGCTGGGGCGGTTGTCGGAGCTGCCAATCCGTGTCCCGGAGAAGATGGCTCCACCGCCCCAGAGCACGAACTGGCCCGGACGACCGAAGGCGCCTTCCTCCTGCTCGCTTTCGGCCGTGGGCGTCGACAGTGGTACGGGCGGCTGCGTGTAGCAATAGAGCGCAGGCTGCGCTTGCGGCGCGGGGCGCGCGGCCGGAACCGACTGGACCGGGGGCATCGGCTGGGCATACGGCGCCGGCTGCGGGTAGGGGGCCGTCTGCGGCGACTGTTGCGGGTCCGGTCGCGATTGGCCGTAGGACCAGCTCGGGTCCATGGGGGGCAGTTGCTGTGGGTACGCGGGCGCGGTCATCGGAGCCCCCGCATTCGGTTGCACAGGCGCAGGCATGGGCGGGCTCATGCAAGTGCCCGACACACAGATTTGTCCAGCAGCACAGTTGGCGTTGCTGGAACACGCGGCAGAAGCCGGGCTCGCGGCAAACAACAACCCCGACAGCGAGCCAAGAACACAAAGACCCCAACGAGAACCCCTGGTGTTGAGCATGGCCACCTTCTAACCGCGGTCGCTTTCGGACGCCAGGGGCTTGTGTGGGGTGCCCTTGTGTGGGCTCTGTTCTACATCCGCTCGGCCCGGCGCCTTTCAGACTCGCGGATCATGGGCTCGAGGTCCTGCGCGGGGCGGATCTCCCAGCGGCCCATGTGCACGCCGGGGTGGTTCGAGATGAGCTGTACGGCGTGGTTCAGATCCCTGGCCTCGATGATGAGGAGCCCGCCGAGCAATTCCTTGGTCTCGGCGTAGGGACCGTCGGTGACGGATACCTTCCCGTCGCGCGATTCGAGGGTGACGGTGCTCTCGGGACCTTGCAGCCCCTCTCCGCTCACCCAGTGGCCATTCTTCTTCAGTGTTTCGTCGTAGGCGAAGCAGCTGTCTATCATGGCCAGCTGGTCCGCAGGGGAGACGCGGGCCCACTTCTCCGTGTCGAGGTATCCAAAGCAGATGTATTTCACGATCGTTCTCCTGGTTGATTGTCGAGTCGGATGGTCTTGGTTCATTCCCTTGTCGTTCGAGGCCAGGTCGAATCGACACACAGAAATGCGATAGCGGAGAAAACTCAGCCCAGCTCGCGCAGGCGCGCTTCCAGGAAGCGTCGCTCGGGCTCCTGCCGTGCCAGCGCCAGGGCTTGTGCGTAGGCGTCGCGAGCGTCGTCGCTCCGACCCAGACGGCGGCTCAGATCGGCTCGCGCCGCATGAAACAGATGATAGTCGTCCAGTTTGCCACCCGCCTGCAGGGCTTCGAGCAGGGCCAGCCCGGCCGCCGGGCCGTCGCGCATGGCCACGGCGACGGCGCGATTCAGCTCGGCCACCGGGGAAGGGTGGACACGCAAGAGCAGGTCGTAGAGCGCCACCATTCGGGGCCAGTCTGTCGTGGCGGTGCTGGACGCCCTGGCGTGGACCGCGGCGATCGCGGCCTGGAGCGCGTACGGCCCCGCGCGACCCGACGCGAGCGCGGCTTGCACCATCGCGATTCCTTCGGCAACGAGCGCGCGATCCCAGCGAGAACGATCCTGCTCGTCCAGCAGGACGATTTCGCCATCCGGGGCGGTGCGGGCCTCGCGACGAGACTCTTGCAGGAGCATGAGCGCGCACAGCCCCATCACTTCGGGGGCCGGCAGTAACCCGAGCAGCAGGCGGCCCAACCGGATGGCCTCGCCCGAGAGATCCGGGCGGGTCAGCGTATCGCCGGCGGACGCGGAATAGCCTTCGTTGAAGACCAGGTAGATCACCTGCAACACGCTGCCGAGACGCACAGGCAACTCGGTCGGCGGCGGGACTTCGTATGGCAGGCGATCGTCGCGGATCTTGTTCTTGGCGCGCACGATTCGCTGGGCGATGGCCGCGGGCTTGGCCAGCAGGGCGCGGGCGATCTCCTCCGTGGTCAGGCCGCAGACCTCGCGCAAGGTCAGCGCCGTTCGAGCCTCCGCGGGCAAGCCGGGATGGCAACAGATGAAGATGAGGCGAAGGTGGTCGTCCGGCACGACTCCCTGGTCATGGTCGTAGGGTAGGGCGTCGGGTGCCTCGGGCGATGCCGGGGCCGAAGCGAGCGGCGCATGGTCGCGGGCGATCTTGCGAAGCCGATCGATGGCCTTGAAGCGCCCGGCGGAGATGAGCCACGCCACGGGATTGGCCGGCACGCCCTCGGTCGGCCATCGCTCGAGCGCCGCCCGAAACGCCTCGTGCAGCGCTTCCTCGGCCCGGTCGAAGTCGCCCAGCAGCCGTATCAGGGTCGCGCGTATCCGCCCGGACTCGGATCGGTAGAGGTTGTCCACGAGGGCATGCGTGGCATCGGCCATGGTTGCCCGAAAACTAGCGCGAAATCTCCGCGGCGCTCGCGAAGGCTTCGCAGACCTCAGAACAACGTCGCGGGTCCGGCGTCCTTGAACGACGCCAGTCGGGCTCGCAAGTCGACGAAGCCAGCGGCGGTCAGCTCGTCCTCGGTGGCATCGGCCTCGCGTACGGCCTCGTGGCTGGTGGAGAACGAGACGAACTTGGCCACCCGACGCGTGTCGTAGTAGCCGAGCCGTCCCTGCTTGACCACCACGTGAAAGCCGCCGAGGTCGTCGCGGACCTCGACGATGCGCAGATCGTCGCCGCTTGGCAGCTTGCTGTTCGCGACGAACAATCGGCGTCGGACGAGATGCAGATACCCTTCGCCGCGCAGCTCGGCGGCGAGTGACGACATGGCCGAGGTGGCGTCGGCCATCGACTGCTCGCGGGTCGACTCGGTGACGGTGACGCCGGGATCGAGGAGCTTTCCGGCGAGGACCGACACGCAGTAGGCATCGCCAACCCTCTCGCCGACCAGGGTGCGGTAGACGGTTCCCTGGCTCTCTTCCTTGACGAACGGCTGGTAGGCCGCCCATGCGACGGGTGGCAGCTTCCAGTCGAGGACGGTCCGGTCGACGACGATCGCGTGGGTGAAGTCGGCCAGCGAAAGTCCGAACCCGACCGCCCAGCGGGCAAAGGCGAAGCGACGGCACAGCGCCGACGTGGTGATCTCGGGTAACCCCAACGGGGAGAGCAGGGCCAGGAGATCGGACAGTCGAAAGTCGAACCACCCGCGCGCGACGTCGAGGCTGAGGCGCCCGTCCAGTCCATCGAGATACGCGAAGCGGCCGACCAGGCGCTCGTGGGCCACGAAGCTCTCGTCGTTGTCGATGAGCCCGATGCTCGTAGCGTGGTCATCGGAGACGAGGACGTTCTGGGGGTTGCGGTCGTTCTGCCCGAGCACGAAGTCGAGCAGGGCCAGCCGGGCCAACACGCCGGACGGCCAGCAGCTCGACAGGTCCACGGGCCTGTCCTGGAGCGACTTGAACTGCGAGTGTGGAAAGCCCGCGCTGACCACGAACTTCGTGCCGGCCGCCGACAAACCCATGGCCGTGGGCGGGACGAAGGCCCCCAGGCCGAAGAAGCGGTCGGCGATCTCCGCGAAGGCGATCGCCCGCTCTTCGGAGCCGAGGTGCTCGATGGCGTCTTGGTACTGGTAGATCACGCTGGTCTTGGAGACGTCTTCCTTGACGTAGAGATCTCGCCAGTCCGGGAAGCGCGAGTCGGTAAACGGCAAGATGCGCACGAGGTTGCCGAACTCCTGCGGCTTGACCGAGAGGCCGCGCTGTTCGACCGCGTCGACCATCACCTGTGCCATGGGATGGCGGGCCAGATGGTCGAGCGAGTACAGGAACCGGTTCACGTCGAAGAAGGGAACCGCGATCGAGGTCTGCTGCGCGAGCAGGCGTGCGAGCTCGGCGGCACTGTAGCCGTAGTAGCGGCCCAACCGCTCGCAACGGGGGTGAAGAGTCTCGCCAAGGCCACCGCAGACGGGACAGAAGCCCATGGTCAGCCAGTCAGTCCTTGGGGTCCAGGTCGGCGGGGTGCAACTTGAGGAACACGTAGTCGTCGTAGCGCATGTCGTCCACGCTGATCACCGGCTTGGGCAGAAAGGCGGTGACCAGCTTCTCGATCCCGCAGCGCGCGGCCGCGGCCCGGCAGTTTTCCTCGCCGCCGGCGCTCCACAGGTAGATTCGCACGCCGCGCTCATGCAGGTAGCCCAGCAGCGCCAGCACCTGCGCGTTGGGCATGGCGTCGTCGTCCAGGATGGTGCCATCGACATCGAAGTAGGCGACGCCGTACTTGTCGCAAGCATCGACGATGCGGTCGACCTTGGCCAGGGTCTGCGCCGAGAGCGGTACACGCGGTGCTGTCTTGGTCATGGTTGTCCGTTGTTCGAAACATCGGCGGTTGGTCGCGGCTTCCTTACCCCCTGCTTCCGTCGCGGATGCCCCGCCTGGCGCCGGGCCTTGGTTCGGCTACGCTTTCGGCTGTCCATCATGAAGACCCAGTACTACACGGCAACCAGCTTGGACGGGTTCATCGCCACCGAGGACGACTCGCTCGAATGGCTGTTCTCGCTCGGCGACGTGAATGACACGAGCTACCCGACCTTCATCAAGGACGTCGGGGCTTTGGTCATGGGGCGCGCCACCTACGCGTGGATGCTCGAGCACGTGATCAAGCCCTCGGCCGGGGCAGGTGAGCCCTGGCCGTATTCGCAGCCGACCTGGGTGTTGAGCAATCACCCGTGCGAGCCCGTTCCCGGGGCGGACATTCGCTTCGCGAAAGGCGATGTGCGCCCGGTGCACGCCGAGATGACCGCCGCCGCCGGTGGCAAGAACCTCTGGTTGGTCGGTGGCGGGGAGCTGGTCGGTCAGTTCTACGACGCCGGCTTGCTCGACGAGATCATCGTGCAGGTGGGATCGGTGACCCTCGGCCGGGGCAAACCGCTGCTTCCACGGCGTATCACCCATCCTTCACTGCGCCTGACCGGGGCGCGCGCGGTGGGTCCCGGGTTCGCGGAGCTGCGCTACGAAGTGGTCCGTCCAGGGCGCGGTTGACCCTGGATCCGGCGCTTCCGGGAAGGCGCTATCGTCGGTGGAAGTTTCGCGTCATTATCAGGGCATGCTCTCGCGCACCCATTCGTCGTGGCTGTCCGCCCTGCTGACGTCCCTCGCGCTGCTTTGTCTCGGTAGCTGCAAGAGCGACGATGCCAAGAGCCCCTACGAGGCAAAAGACGTGGCGTGGATCTCCACGTCGTATCCCGGATGGGGCATGGTGGACGCCAGCGTGTTCCACACCACGGTCAAGGTGGACGGCTTCGGAAACGCCACCTGTTCTGAACGCTTGAACGCAAGCGTTCGCATAAGCCAGCTACCAGAACCAGACCCCGTGATTCCCGACTTGCTCTCGCGGCCCGGCCTCGTGCGAGACCTCGCCACGACCTGCCCGCTGCAGGTGAAAGACGCAGGGCCGTACATCACCACCCACTTCGCGAACGATGCCGACGGCACGGATCACTACCGACTGGTGTGGCGTTCTTGTTCGACCGCCGACCTCGAATCCCTCGTCCAAGCCCTGGAGAGGATCGGCAACACATGTATCGCCACGGTGCACACCGAAGTCGACGCGGGCAGCTGAGCTAGGCCGAAGTTCCCGGTGATTTGAGGCTCAGATTCCGCGCAGGGCCGCGGAATC
>CAZYFU010000164.1:0-12815 GCA_964647025.1 uncultured Myxococcales bacterium
CGGTCGAGCAGCCCTACCCACTTGGCACCGTGGCGGGCTCTCGGTGCGCGACGGTCCGGATGCCGTGACGGTGACCGGCCGAAAGGGGGGCCGCCGAAACTGCTTTTCTGTCGTGCGGTTCTCGGTACCGCGACCACAATATTGGCTAACATTCTGAGGCCGGAGGCCACAAACAAGACATGGCAAACGCGCCACAGCCCAACGGACCATCGCAGCAAGTCGGAGCAAGCTCGGCAGCTCGCGGAACGCTGCGGGTTCCGGACTACGATTTGAAAGAAGTGATCGGCGACCGGGGGACGGGCACGGTCTACGTCGCCCAGCATCTTCCCTCCGACAGACAAGTCGCGATCAAGATCCTCCACAGCCGCAGGCAGGACGTGGTCGACGGCCTCGTGCGTGGCGCGACGACGGTCAGCCGCGTCCACCACCCCAACCTCGTCGAGATCATGGAGGTCGGCGCCACCCGTGACGGCACGGTCTTCCTCGCGATGGAGCTGCTCACGGGTGAGAGCCTGCAGGACCGTCTGCGTCGGACGGGCACGCTGCCGCCCTTCGATGCGATCAACATCGTGCGCCAGGTGGCCCATGGCCTGGGGGCGGCGCACGCGGCGGGAGTGGTTCACGGAGGGCTCGAGCCGGCGAAGATCTTCCTGTGCCGGCGCGACGGACGTCGCCGGGTCGTCCGTCGCAACAAGACGACCGAGACGGGATTGGTGGTCGAGCCGGAAGGCAAGTTCGACTTGGTCAAGATCTTGGACCTGGGGCTCAAGAGGTTCCTCGATCTCGCCAGCTACCAAGCGGACGTCACGGAGATCGCACGCTACTGGTCGCCCGAGCAGGCACAGCGCCGTCCCATCGACGTGCGCAGCGACATCTACTCTCTCGGTGCCGTGTTCTACGAGATGATCACGGGCACGGTCCCGTTCGATGGATCGTCGCTGGCCGAAGTGCTGCGCCAACACGTCTCGGGCATGGTCACGGCCCCGAGCCAACGCACGCCCAGCATCGCCATCGACGCCCTCGTGGACACGGTGATCCTGCGCTGCCTGCAGAAGACGCCGGCGCTCAGATTCGCCAGCACCGACGAGCTTTGCGATGCGCTCGACGCTTGTGTCACCGACTGCGCGTTCTTGCGAGACGCGCACCGCTTGCCAGGAATCGAGGCGTCGGGGATCGACCTCCCAGCGCCTCGCGCCAAGCCGGTGCTCAAGACGGAAGAGCCGAAAGAGCCCGCGGCGCAGGCCCCAGCTCTCCAGAATCGCAGGCCCGAAATCGACGCCGCCAGGCCAGCGCCGTCGCCGGTCGCCCCGAAGCCTCGGCCCACGCCGCCCATACCGAGCGTCGCAAGAACCGCCGCGATCCCAACGCCAGGCAAGGTCGTGCCGCCGCCGATGCCAGTCACGACCGCGCGGCTCTCACGTCCGGCGACCGTCACGCCGCCTGCGCCGCCCAGAGCGCCAGCACCGCCCGAGACCATCCTCACCGTCGATCAGAGCGACCTGATGGAGATCCAGACCCCGACGCCCATCGCGCTCTCCTCTGATCTGCTCACCGAGATCGCCGACGCGCCTGCCGTGGCCGTCGCCGAGCCCGAAAAACCGGCCGCCGCGGCCGAGGTGCCCGCGAAGGTGCCCGAGACCATCGACCCGGTCGAGGCCCCAGCACGGCCGTCGCATGAGGAGGGTCTGGAAGCTGCGCTCGCATCTCCCAACCCCGTCGAGCCCCCGGCCTCCCGTCGCCAAGACGCCCCTGCCGAGAGCGACCGCATCGAACCGGAAGACAAGCCCGTGGCGCCCCAGACGGGGCCTTCGGCGAAGCCGAAAGGTGCTGTCCGGGGCAAGCCAGAAGGCGATGCGCAGGACGGTTTGCTCGCCGGTGCGTGGGAGCTCTGGCGACGCCCCAAAGGCATCGCGCTCACGGGGATAGCGCTGGTGTGCGTGATCGGTCTGGTGGTGTGGGCTGGTCGTGGCAAATCGACCACGTCCGGCAAGGCGCCTGCCCAGGCCAGCCCGACGACTCCCAGTCCAGTCGCCCAAACGGCAACCCCGCCTTTGGTAGCTTCGGCGGCAGGACTTCCTCAAGCAGCCCCGCCGCAAGCGGCAGAGCCATCCCAAGCGGCACCGGCGCAAGAAGAGCCATCATCCCAAGCAGCAGCGCCATCCCAAGTAGCAGCACCATCCCAGGCAGCAGCGCCGACCGAGACAGTGCCGCCGACTATTCCCCCGACCACGCCTCAGACACCACCGCCCAAAGCAGAAACGCCCGCGCCCGCACAAGTCGCGTCGCCTGACCCGGCGCCGGTCGCAGCGGAGCCCGAGAAGTCGCTCGACAAACGCCCCGCATCGGCTGCCGTGGCTCCAAGCAACTCTCCGGCCGAGGTGGTGCGGCCTTCCAAAGAGACGCCGACGCCCCCCAGCCAGGCTGCGACAAGCGAGCCGAAGTCAGTGTCCCCGAAGCCGCGCCCGACGCCGACGGCAGTGAAGGAGGCCTCTGCACGAGACTTGGCGCCGGCCCCGGCCGCCCCGACTGCGCCCAAGCAGGCTCCCGCAGCGCCAGCGAACTTGCCCCCTCGCTTGGCCGCAGCGTGGTCCGCCCCCGCCCGACCGACGCCACCGCCTACTGCTCCCGGTCCAGCCCCGAACACCTCTGGCAAAGCCACCACGCAATCCCCATCGGCAAGCGCAGCCCAGCTCGTGCGCGAAGCCCAGCAGGCCTGGTTGGCAGGACAACACGCGTTTGCCCTGAGCCGTGCACAAGCGGCGCTGGCGGCATCGCCCAAGCCTGCGCAGGCCGTGCAGGCCTACGAGATCGTGGGCACCAGCTCTTGCGCCCTTCGCAGGCGCGACCGCGCCCTCGAAGCAGCATCCCATCTGGACGCGTCGAGGCGAGAGTCGGTCAAGGCGGCGTGTGCCAAGAATGGCGTGCCGTTCGAGTAGCACACGCACGAGGTGTGACTACGACGCCTGAGTTGCGGGGGCTCGGCCATCGATCCGGGCTCGACGCCCCCCCTGACGAAAGAAGCGATTGGGCCACGCACGGGGAAGATGGAGATCCACCGCCTTCTTGGTGAGGGTTCCGAAGAGAGCGTGCCGGGTGTCGTTGATGTCGCTGATCATGGGCTTGATGGTCCGAACCCGGTGATCTTGCCTGACCGCGGCGGCGCGGCGCCGACGTTCGAGCGCGGCGTTTCCCCTGGCGATCAACGCACGCAAGCGCGTGCCGAGCTCCTGCAACGCATGTTCTGGCTCGCTGGCCAATGACTCCGCCCACGGTCGCACGCGGACGATTTGGCTTTCCAGACGCAGCCGCATGATGGACGAAGGCGCGTCGGAGAAGTAGCGCCGGTAGCGCGCGGACAGCGTGTCCTGCTCGAGGATGCCAAGCAGGGCAACGTCCAGGGCGTGAACCCAGTCATCGAGTAGGTCGTCGGATTCGGCGACGGCGGCCTCCGCGGCGATCTCTTCTCGCCAGGCCGACAGCTGGCCCGTGCGGACACGCTCGAGCCGATCCATCAGCTGGCGCATGGTAGGCGCGTACTCCTTGGCGTGGTCGTCGCCGAGCAGGCGCGCCTCCGTGAACACGAGCTCCTCCCACAGCGAATCCATCGACAGCGAATCACGTAGCGTCCTAATGGCCATGGAGCTCTCCCAACTCGCCAGCGCGCATACGTGCGCTGGATTCGCATGGGTTGACGATGCCTGTTGTGCTCACACCCGAGGTTATCGACCGATCACGTACGAGCTTTAGGAGCATCAGCATCTGCTGCCCGAAAGGCCGCTATCGACTGATGCGATCACGGCACCTGCCATACGGAGAGCAGCCGGTGTCTGAAGGGCTGGCAGGGCCTGTCAGCCGTCGATCCGACGTCGGATCGATGGAGGTCTTCGATTGTGGTCGCTTGGGAGCGCGGGCAGACGGTCAGGGGCCAGGCGGTTCTGGCAACCCGGCGATGGTGCGCAGCACGTACCCAGCCGCGGCGTGGCCAACGATGCCAGGCACGACGCCCACGCTGGGGAGCTGGCGCCGGCGCCGACCTCGCGCCAAGTAGGGATCGGTGTCGTCGGGAGGCAGCGGCGCGCAGGGAACCTCGGGCGAGAAGATCGCGGGTATCGAGGCGTGGACGCCCGCTTGGTGCAACCGTTTGCGAATCATGCGAGCGAGCGGGCAGGTATGGCTGTCGAAGATGTCGGCGAGCTGAACGCATTCGCCGCGAATACGACCTGCGGCGCCGAGGCAGGAGATCACCGGCACGTTCATCGCCACACATGTGCGGAGCAGCTCGACCTTGGGACCGACGCTGTCGATGGCGTCGATCACGAAAGAGAGGGGCGCCGCGAGCAGACGATCCTTGGTCTCTTGGGCAAAGAACTCGCTGCGCGCATCGATGTGCACGGCGGGGTGGATGCGGACAAGCGCATCGGCCAGGACGTCCACCTTCGAGCGGCCGACGTCGTCCGGTGTGGCCACGGCATGGCGGTTCAGGCTGGACCACGTGATCGTGTCGAAATCGACGAGTCGCAGGGCGCCCACGCCGTTCCGGACCAGGGCGCACGCGGCGTGGCTACCCACGCCACCTAAGCCAAACACCGCCACGGTCGCTGATGCGAGCTTCGACATGCCCGCTCGTCCAAAGTAGAGCGCGGTGCGGGCAAAGGTCGGGGCCCCCTCAGGGGAGGAAGAGTCTACAGGCATTGCCTGTAGTTATCCGAGCGACCTCGTCCACGGCAAGACCTCGCAGCTCGGCCAAGGCGCTTCCCACCTGGGCAACGTGCCGTGGCTCGACCTCCTCCGCGGGGCATCCGCGCACGGCGATGGCAGGTGCGTCGGTCTCGATCAGCAATCGGTCGAGAGGAACCGCCTTGGCGGCCGCGTGCGCGGCGTGCGCGCTCTCCTGCGTGATGGTGCCGCCGAAGGCGATGTGGAGCCCCAGCGCCACGAATCGCTCCGCCAAGGCGGGTGCACGGGAAAAAGCATGCACCACGCCGCGCAAGCGCGGCTGGAAGCGCCTCAGGATCGCCAGCATCTCGTCGAAGGCGCCGCGCACGTGCAGAGACACGGGGAGATTCAAGTCCGCGGCCAGCTCGAGCTGCCAAACGAGTTGTGTGACTTGCCGATCGCGCGGCGGAGCCTTCTCGCAGCGAAAGTCGAGCCCGATCTCGCCAACGGCCACCGCTCTGCTCGACGCGAGCTGGGCAGCGAGCTCGTCGCGTGACAAGTCCTCGTCGGCGACCCACGGGTGCTGCCCGAGCGCGCACAAAACGCCGGGCAGCCGGGCAAGGCCAGGCACGGTCGCCAAGGACGCCCGGTCGTAGGCGACCGCCAGCACACGCTCGACCCCGTCCGCCCACGCCGCCCTGACGACTTCGTCCGGCCGCGCAGCCAGCGCGCCCATATCCAGGTGGCAGTGCGTGTCGAACCAGGTCATCGCTACCGTCCGTCGTCGCCGACTATAGCGCGGCGAAACCGGGCGGTGCCCCCATCACAGCCGGTGGCTGCGCCAGATTGATGCTTCCAGGACGAAATGACCCGATGGTACAGTTCAGTGCATCGTCGACTTTCAGCCCAGACAGTGAGGTACTCCATGCGGCGGCTCCAGATCCGATACGTCCTTTCCCGCGCCGGAAGGCCGATCCTCTTGTCGGCGACACTGCTCGGAGCCTGCGGCGGCCGCACGGTTACCGTCGGAGGCGTCGACGCACGGTCGGCACTGGCCGCGCCGGATGCCAACCATGACGTGCAGGAGATCACGTTTGTCTTGCCCACGGTCGAGCCACCGTCGGACGCGGGATCTCGCGTAGAGCCCTGGCGACCGGTGGTGCCCACCCCTGCGGACGGCACGCTTGGCAGCCTACCCGGGGGATGCATCGACCTGGCAACGATGGACGCCGGCGTCGCCAGCTCTCGCGTTGCTCGCGTGACGATGGAATGGATCACCGATTCGGCCGGCCATCGCACGGGTGGCACCCGCGGACGCATTCAGATCGCGAAAGAGACTGCAGGCATGGTGGACGGGTTGCCGTCGGTCGCAGTGGTCGACAAGACCCCCAAGGATGCCGCCACACCCGTCCTCTCGAACCTGCGCAGCGATGCGGACGGCTTCTTGTTCGACGTCGACTGGACCTCGGGTTCCCCCGACGACGTATGCTGGGACGGCGACGAGCCCAGTTGGACCTTCCAAACCACGCTCCGACTGCTGTGCGCTGGCCAGGAGAAGACCGTCCAGTCCTCTACGACAGTGGCGCTGTGTGGCGCCGGGGGCAGAACCTGGGCCAGCTCGGGCGATCCTTGCACGGAGTGTGCGACGGTATGTGAAATGGCGCCCTGCCCCCTGGTTCCCGCGGCGACGGACGACGATCTTCCGCTGGCGTCGGCTCTGCGGTTGGGTCTGCGCGCGTTGGTACGCGCCGGTGACGCCCTCGTGCTGCTCGCCGATCACGTCGCGAAGCCCGATCTCGACTACGCCTGGCATGTGTCGGCCGGAACCATCGAGAGTCTCGACAATGACTTGGCGCTCTGGCGCCTGCCCACCTCGGCGACGCCCCCGCAGCTGGCGCAGGTCGCCGTCACCGGTCGAGACCTCGCGGCGGTGGCCAGCTTCAGATGGACCGGACAGGCCACGTGAGGCCAATGCGCGCCATCCTGCTCGGGCCGAACCAGCAAGAGAACCTGGCGCTGCAGTACTTGGCGTCGGCCAGCCGTGAGGCCGGGCACGAAGCGAGGCTGGTCGCATTCAACGCCCGGGCAGACATGGCCGAGGCCGTGCAAACCGTGGTCGCCCAGGCACCCGACGTCGTCGGAATAGCCATGCAGTTCCAGTACAGCGTCGACGACGGCTTGGCTTTAGCGCGCGCGCTGCGCGCAGCGGGGTTCGACGGGCATCTGACGTGTGGCGGACACGTGGCGACGTTCTGTCACGCGGAGCTGCTGCGCGACGGCCCCTTCGATTCGGTCGTGCGACACGAGGGAGAGCGGACGTTCGCCGAGCTGCTCGACGCGGTCGCCGCCGGTCGATCGGTCGCCGGCATCGCTGGCCTTGCCTGGCGCGAGCAAGACGGTATCGGCACGGGTCCCCGGCGCCCCTTGATCAAAGACCTGGACTCCCTGCCGTGGCCCGAGCGTCAAGAGACGTCATACCTGGTTGCTGGCATCCCCATCGCCTTTCTGCTCACCTCGCGCGGGTGTACCGAGACCTGTAGCTACTGCAGCATCTCGGCGTTCTCACGCGATGCCAGCGGCCCGGCCTTCCGTCTGCGCGAACCCGAGCACGTGGCGGACGAGGTCAAGCATCTGTTCGATCGCGGGGCGCGCGCCTTCTTCGTCCAAGACGATCTCTTCGTGCTCGGCAGCGAAGCGGCCACCCTCGCGCGCGTGGCGGCCCTGACCCGGGCCATCCGCTCGCGCGGCATTGGCCCCGACAGCGCGGTCTTCTGGGTCAAGGGCCGCCCGGACAACGTCAGCGTGCCGGTGCTCGAAGCCTTACGCGGCATGGGCACGCTGCACCTGTTCTTGGGGGTCGAGAGCGCGTCCGCCGAGCGGCTGGCGTACCTCGGGCGCAGCCATCGCCCCGAAGACAATCGCCGCGCCATCACTCTGTGCAGCGAGCGCGGCATCTTGCCGTCGTTCAACTTGATGCTCTTCGATCCGGACTCCACGCTCGAACAGATCGCCGAGACGGTCGCCTTCGCACGCCAGCATCTGGACCTGCCTTGGAACGTCTGTCGAACCGAGGTCTACTCGGGCACTCCGCTCTACGAACGACTGAAGACCCAGGACCGCCTGCAAGGCGACTACCGCAGCTATGGCTACCAAATCGCGGACCGGCGCGCCGAGCTGGCGTTCCGAATCCTGCGCGTGTGCCTTCACGAGCGCGCGTTCGCCTTCGACAGCCTGCTCAATCGGCTCATCAGCCTGTCGTTCGCGCGCCAGCTCCACGAGCACTTCTTCCCCAGCGCGACCACGCGGCGCATGTCCAGCGAGGTGCGCGAGCTCGCGCGCACGGTTCATGCCGACACCCTGACCATGATCGACGACAGTCTCGCCCTCGCCAGCCAGCCGATCGCTCACGGGCGGGTCCAAGCGCACGCCGTGAAGATGGCCCTCTCGGCCGGGGCGCGAGCCCTCGACTGGTACGCGAAAGTCGATCGCATGTGGGAGAGCCTCCACTTGCGCGGCCGAGCCTTGCTAGGGCAGGCGTAACAGACGGGGCCATGCGATTGAGCTTCGCCGCTTGCGGCGCTGACCTCAGCCCCGGCTATCCAAGCACTGCCGGACCGTCGTCAGCAGCACGTCGAGCTCGAACGGTTTTTGCAGGAATGCCTGGCCGGGGCCGAGGTCGAGCGGGCGCCCGGCGAGCTCGGGGCTGTAGCCGCTGATGAAGATGATCTTCGCCGCGGGAATCACGTCGCGGATGGCAGCGGCGACCTCCAGCCCGTGCATGCCCTCGGGCAGGACCATGTCGGTAAGCAGCAGATCGATTCGATTGCCCAGGCTCGCGAGCGCCGCCATGGCCTCCGGCCCATTGCCAGCCGAGACCACGCGGTAGCCATGGCGAGAGAGAATCGCCGTCGTGATCTTCCGAACCTCGGGGTCGTCCTCGACGAGCAGGATGGTCTCGTCGCCACCACGGGTCTTCGCCCGCTCCGTGGCCGCGGGCTGACGGATCTCGGCGGCTGCGGTGGGCAAGAAGACTCTAAACGTCGTGCCACGACCGACCTCGCTCGACACGTCGATAAAGCCCTTGTGCTGCTCGACGATGCCGTACACGGTCGCTAGGCCGAGGCCGGTGCCTTTGCCCGGCTCCTTGGTGGTGAAGAACGGCTCGAAGATCCTGGGCAACACGTCAGTCGCGATGCCACAGCCGTCGTCGCTGATGCTGAGTTGGCAGTAGGTGCCAGCCACGGCGCGCGGGCTGCGTTCGGGAGCGTCGCGATGGAAGACCTCCTCCTGGGTCGCGACGGTCAAACGACCACCATTGGGCATGGCATCGCGGGCGTTGATCGAGAGGTTCATCAGCACTTGATCGATCATCCCGACGTCGGCGCGAATCCACAGGGGCCGGCGGTGCAACTCGATTCGCAACTGAATGGCCTCGCCCAAAAGGCGCCGGAGCATCTTCGCCAGGTTCGTCACCACGTCGTTGACGTCCAAGGTGACGGTCTGCATGATCTGCCGCCTGCCGAACAGAAGGAGCTGCCGCGTGAGGCTCGACGCACGCTCGGCCGCCTTCTTGATCTCGGCCAGCGACGACTCTGCCGTCGTACCGCTGGCGTCCTCGAGGGCCTGCTCCGTCTGCATGAGAATGACGGCGAGGATGTTGTTGAAGTCGTGCGCTACGCCGCCCGCGAGCTGACCGATGGCCTCCAACTTCTGCACCTGGCGGACCTGCTGTTCGAGTGCCATCTCGCGGGTCACGTCCAACTTGATGGCGACGTAGTTGGTGAGTACGCCAGCTTGGTCGCGCACCGGCGAAACGGCCGCGTCCTCCTCGAACAACGTCCCGTCCTTGCGTCTGTTGATGAAGTGCCCCCTCCAAACCTCACCGCGTGCGAGCACGCTCCACATCTCTTGATAGAACTTGGCGTCCTGCTTGCCGCTCTTGAGGATCCTGGGGGTCTGGCCCAGGACCTCCTGCCGGCCGTAACCGGTGTTCTTCTCGAAAGCGGGATTGACGTAGAGAATGCACGCATTCGTGTCGGTGATGCAGATGGACTCCGCCGCCTGCTCCATCGCCGCCGCCAGACGCAACCGCTCTTCCTCGGCTTGCCGTCGGCCCGTGATCTCCTCGATGGTCGCGATGGTGCGCAGGGGCGTGCCGTCCACGTCGCGAAACACGGTCATGTTCACGCTGACCCAGGCGGTCTTGCCGTCCTTTCGAACGTAGCGCTTCTCCCGGTGGTAGCTTGGCGACCTCCCCGCGACCACGTCTTGGAAAGCCTGCCAGTCGCCCTCGCGGTCATCGGGGTGGGTCAGCTCGCCGGCCCGCATCGAGCACAGCTCTTCCTCGCTGTAGCCGCAGATCTCGCACATCTTGCGATTTGCGCGCAGGAACCTGCCGGTTGCGGGGTCGGCTTGTGCCATACCAATGGAGGCGACCTCGAACATGGCACGAAACTCGGCCTCGCTCTGCCGAAGGGCTTCACTCGTGCGCCGGCGCTCGGTGACGTCCTCGGTGAAGAGGATGATCCCGCCGATGGTCTCGGCATCGACGCGCCACGGGTGGGCCTCCCACGTGATCCATTGAACGCTGCCATCGGCGCGTTCGAATCGATCATCGGCGCCGCGGATCACCTCGCCCAGCATGGCCCGCCGATGGACCGACTTCATCTCGGCTGGCAACTCGGGGAAGACGTCATAGTGACAGCGGCCGAGCAGCTCGACTTCGCCCAGGCGAAACACGACCCGCCAGTGCGGACTCACCGCCAGATAGCGCATCTCGAGGTCGAACATGGCCACGGCCCCGGGCCCGTGCTCGATGAAGAGCTTCAGCCGATCTCGGCTGGCGAGAGCCTCGGATTCGGCCTGTCGAAGCTTGGTCACGTCGGTCGCGACGCCGAACCACTCGATCGTGCCATCCGCCCCACGGCGGGGCCGCGCTCGGACCTGAAGCGTACGAAGCTTGCCATCGGGTCGGCGGATCGAGCTCTCGCGGAAGACGTCGGTGAGCAGCGAACGTGCGCTCGCCGCCTCCCCCGATGTCACGCCCTCCCGGTCGCCGGGCACTATCTGCTCGGAGAGGCAGCGAGCGTCCTGCATGACCTGCTTTGCGGTCACACCGTGAATGCGCTCCACGCCCGCGCTGACGTGCTGGAACCTCTGCACCCCATCGTTGCCGTCGCTGTAGTGGAACACGTAACTGTCGGGGAGGTTGTCTCCCAGGAACTCCAGCCGCTGCTGGGTCTCGGAGGTTTGCCGGACAGCGGCGCGCAGGGAGCGGAAGTAGCGGTCGAGCACGACGCCGAGCAGCGCCGCCGTCGCCACCACGTAGAACCAGCCTTTGGCGTTTTCCAGCCAGGCGGCCGTCTCGCGATCCTTCACCAGCGCATGCAGAACGAGCCCCGAGAAGAAGATCCACGCCACGCCCAAGCACGCGTACCACAGAGCGATCTTCGCAGCCTGTCGCCGGGATGGCATCCATTCTGGTCGACGAGATCCCCGGTCATCGGTTCGCGCGCGCGCCAATATGCCGTTTCCTTCCCGAGCTTCCTGTTCCACCGACGCAGAAGCGTGCTGGTGGCCCGGCTATCGTAACCGCTCCAGACGCTTGCCACAAACCGCCGACCGGCGAATTTCGGCGCGGCGTGAGACGCGCGGCTACGCGCTACTTGCTGGCGGCCGACTTCACCTTCGGATGATCCCGCCACGCAGGCATCCCGGCCATGTATGCCAGCGTTTGTTTCTGCGCCTCGGCCAGGGACAGCTCGGGCTTCTGCCGGGACATCCACTGCACCATACGCTCGAAGCGCTCCTCGAACGGCTGCAGGTTCCCTTTCTCGTCGGCGCAATACTGGCAGTAGATCCCGGTTTCGATAGGCATGGCGCAGCTTTGGCACTGGTGTTGGCTCATGGTGGTCTCCTCGTCCTAGGTTTCGTTGTTCTGGAGGTCTCTGGGATTCGTGCTGGTCACGACGTCGTCGCTGGCGTCCACCAGCGCCCTCAACGCTTGCAGCAGGTGCTCCGTCGTTTCGCCGCCCAGCTTGACGAACGCGCGCTCTAGCCTATCGGCGCACAGCACTTGACGTTCGGTCTCCATCGCCACGCGCGCTTCGTCGGTCAACCACACGAGCGTACGGCGCCGGTCACGCGCGTCGCGCACGCGGGCCAGCAGCCCCTTGCGTTCGAGACCGTCGACGATCTCGCTCATCACCGACTGTGCCCGGTTCATGTGCTTGGCGGCCTCGGTGACCGTCAGGGGCCCCGACATCTCGAGATGCTGCAGCACTGCCCAGCCTTGCGGCGTCCACATGGAACGCTTGGCAGCGCGCCGGTGGAAGTGCAAGAACGTCGAGCCGAACAGTCCGATAAATTCTCGCGCGGCTTCCGAGGCCGAAATGCTCATGGCTCGGAAATAGCTTCGTACCGATCCATCGTCAATCCCGATGCATCCCGGCCCTTCCGGCTTGCGCAGTTGCCCTTGACCTGGCCCGTAAAAGCGGGACAATAGCGCAATGTCACAAAGTCGCGGCACCGCAGACAGAGATGGCGAGGGGCTCAGCCCTGAGGCTCTGCAGCAGTACTTGGCCGCACTGGCCGAGGACCGAGACGCCTCCGTGGAACGCACAGAAGGCATCCTGTCGCGTTTCTTCAAAGTGGCGATCGTCATGGTCTGCCTGAACGTGGTCATCGCCGGAGCCAACATCGCAATGGTCTTGATTCGGCCGCGCACGGTGGCTGTAACAACGCCGGCTCCCGCGACGCCGGCGCCGGCGCCGCCACCCGTGGCCACCCAGGCGCAACCGACGCCTCCGGTTGCGCCTGTGCTAGCGACGCCAGCGGTGGCTGTCGAGTCGGCACCCTCCATCCAAACGCCGGCTTCGCCGACGGAAGCTCAACCGGCGGCCTCGCGCAAACCGGCTCTTGCACCCAAGCCCGCGGTCGCGCCCCAGCCGGAAAAGAAGGTTCCCCTGCTCGGCCCGTTGCCCACGCCCAGGCCGGCCTCGGCCGGAGCGCCAATGCTGGCCAGGCGGCCCGCGAAGCCGGTGGGGCGCGAGATGATGAACAAGCCCTTCCTGTCTACCGAGGAGTACGAAGAAGACGAAGACGGTCGGCCTCTAGGCCCGCCGGAGCGTTGGTAACGCCGGACGACGCGAACCAGCTAG
>CAZYFU010000165.1:0-12691 GCA_964647025.1 uncultured Myxococcales bacterium
CCGGGGGTTTTGGAGCGGGCGAAGAGACTTGAACTCTCGACGTTCACCTTGGCAAGGTGACACTCTACCACTGAGTTACGCCCGCGAGGGAGGCATGGATTTAAGCCAAAACTCCGAGGCCGTCAAGGGCTTGCGGAAGAAAAATTCGCCCTTGGTGCGGTGCGGGGGCGGGGCGCTAGGGGCCCAGAAGGGTTTGGATGCGCACGGCTTCGGGCAGGTAGTGATCGAGACGGCCGGTGTACCAGAGCGCGAGGAGCCCGAGCAGGAGCAGGAGGAAGATGTACAGGCCCCAGGGGCGCTTCTTCTCGGCGAAGGGGTCGCGGAGGTCGCGGCGCGAGCCGCGGGGCAGGGCGGCGACCTGGGTCAGGGCGGCGCCGAAGGGGATGTTGATCTTGGCCATGGCGTTCACCGACCAGCCGTTGGCGTCCAAGATGGGGCCGACGTTGCGTTGGCGCAGCTTCAGCCACGCGATCAGCATCGATGGGCCGGAGATCGCCAAGAGCAACCCGAGGAATCCGATCGGCATCCAGATACCCAGGCCGAAGAACATGGCCAGGATGCTCGACAGGAAGGTCGCGATGCCGCCGACCGCGACGCCGATGGCGGCCACCGTGCCGACGTCCATCTTTTTGGCTTCGGGCTTCTTCACGTCGGCCTTGGTCTTGTCGCTGTTGGCGGTGGCCGCGGCCGCGGTCTCGACCTTCTTGCGGGCGTCTTCGTCGGCGGAGGCGGCGCGCTTGGCGACCTGCTCTTCGATCATGCGCACGAAGCTCTTGTAGGGCGACCAGAAGGCCTGTCTGATCCCGATGGGGTTCTCGATGATCTTGGTGACCGTGGCGTCCCAATCGTTGCCTTGCCGGTCGCAGAACACGCCGTTGCGGCCGACCATCAGGTTGTCGGTCTGCCCGCCAGTCACGGCGGCCACGATGCTGCGCTTCTCACCGGACTTGCGCGTGCAATCGCAGTACAGCAGGTAGGCGCGCGCCATGGCCGCCAGGCTCGCATGCTTGCCGGCGTCGTCGACGGGCAGGCACAGGTCGCAGCTTCGTCCGTCGATGAACAGGGTTCCGGTCTGGAAGACGGCCTGCCGCTTGCCGTAGAACTCGGAGAAGTTCACGAAGTTGCGCAGCAGGCGCACCAGGTCGCGGTGCAAGAGGATCATCTTCTCCACCTGGTCGACCTTCTCTTTCTGGTCGCCCTCGGCGGTGTCCTTGGCGATGAGCTCAGCCAGCGTCGCGCGCATTTTGCCGCCGGCCAACTCGCGCAGGCGGGCAGGCGCGATGGCCCCGACCTCACTGGCCGGCTTGGTGCCTTGCCACGCGAAATAGGGAGCAAGCTTGTCTTGAGCGGCTCTCCAGTCGGCCTCCGACAGGGTGATCTTGCCGCCTAGAACGGGGCGCACCACGGTCTCGGCAAACGTCGCCATGCGGGCCGTCCAGGCGGGGTTGAGTCCGTCGGCAAGTGGCAGGTCATGCTTGGCCGCGACCGCCGCCAGCGGGAGCTTGGCGATGTCGTCGGCGGTGGCCGTCAGCATCTTCGCGCCCAGGGCCACGAGCTCTGTCTCGGCCGCGTTCATGCCGCCCACGGCCCGGCCATCGAAGGCGGCCAACCGGCAGCGGGCGAAGAAGTCGTCGATCTTCGCCTTCACGGCGTCCAGGGCGGCTGCCGCGGCGGCCGTACCTTCGCCGAGCACCTGCGCAGCGCCCGACTTCTCGCCCTCGTCGAGCCAGGCGATCGTCGTCGCGGCTTGGTCGAAGAACTTGTCGACGCGCGCCTGGTCGATGCCGGGCTTGCCACTGCGATCGGTCTCCGAGCCGAGCGCGGTGATGATGTCGCTTACGGCCTTGCCGACCGCTTCGTCACCGGCGGATTCAGCGGGCAGGATACCGTCGCCGTTGAAGCGGGTGGCGGCGAGGATCTTGGACGTGTCGGCGATGTCACCCAGGGTGATGGCTTCGGCCTTGTCGTGACCCACCGTCTGCAAGATGTGGCGAGCCTCGGCAAGAAGCGCCTTGCCGAGGTCGGTGTCTTCACGGATGGCGCTAAGCGCGACCTTGGCCTCGCCGCGGAACATGTCGTCCATGTTGCGGAAGGCGTCGCGGGACCAGCGCACGGCCGCCAGGATCTCGGCGGGGCGGATGTGCCCGTCGTGATCCGTGTCGATGATGTCCAGGGTCCGGTTGTCGAATTCCAGCCCCCGGGTCGGGCACGAGAGCGCGAGCCACAGCTTCTGGTCGAGCTCGTCCAGGTGGGCGACGTCCTGCCCACAGGAGAGGACCACTTGGTCCACACCGCCAGCGCGGAAGAAAGTCCAGCGATACTTGTCCTTGGCCATGGTCCGCCCCCGTGCCGAATGGTCTAGAAGAAGGAGTAGATGAGGGTCGCCTCGGTGTACGTGTCCACCTTGTCGGCGAAGTAGAGGTCATCACCGTACTGGAAGGCGTAGCCTTCCGGGGCGGTCTTGGGAACCGGACGCAGGGACGGGTTCTGGTCGTACTTCAGGGTGAAGCTGAACCCGAAGCTCAGGCTGCTCCACAAGTTCGTGGTCAGACCGACCTTCGCGTTCACGCGGGTATCCTTGAAGGCACCCACGCCTTGCGTGTTGTCCTTCACGTTGATGGCCTTGTTCTCCTTGTTCAGGTTGAACAGTGCCTCGACGCTGGCGGTGACGCCGGTCTCCTTGGTGAGCGACAGGGTCTCCCCCACGAAGACGCGCGCCGAGTGAATCGAGACCGGGTCGAGCGTCGTGCCCGCGGGCTGGGTGTAGCGCTCGTACGAGAAGTCGTAACCGAGCTCGGCCACGAGGATGTTCCACTGGTCCTTGACCAGCTGTCGGCTGTAACCGAGCTGGCCACCGCCGTAGAAGGTCTTGCCGGCGACCTTGTCCGCGGCGCCGAGGGCGCTGGCGAACGCGGTGTTGTTGTCGGTGATGAAGCGGTCGTAGCGGCCCTTCGCGTCCCACTTGTTGGTACTGACGATCTGCTCGCGGCCGATGGTGCTGTCTTGACGAACCACCAAGGCGTTCGTGGTCCCGTACGCGAGACCGCCATCCAGGGCGAGCTTGTTGTTGCCTTCCTTGCGCGAGGCGTTCACGCCGAAGGTGAAGTTCTTCGACTGTGCGTTACCGCTCGTGATGAGCAGACCGCCCTTGCTCTGGGCTTTCCACTCCACGGCCGGTGGCGGCGGCGGGGTGGGCGCGACCTCGACGACAGGGGCAGGCGCGAGTGGCTCTGCCGCCGGCGCGGGTGCAGGTTCGGCGGCAGGCTCGGCGGCCTTCTCCGCGGGGGCTTTTTCTTCGGTGGCTGGCGCGGCCTTGGCGGCATCGTCCGCCGGCTTGGCGGATTCTTCGCCGGTGGACTGCGCGCGGGCGATGCCCACCTGGGCGAAGATCGCCATAGAGGAAACGAGAACGAGCGAGGTCGAGAACAGAGTGCGATTGCGTGGGCCCATGCGATTTCTCCTAGACTTCAGACCGGCACGAGAGGGCCGCCATGGGCCTCCCCAGGGCCGGAAGACGTGGCATCTTCAACCAGAAAAAGAAGAATCGCAATGCCGGTATTGCGCCCCGGCCTATGCCTACGACTCGCGGCGAACTTCCCCGTCGATTCCCACGATGATGGTCTTGATGGGCACCTTGTGTTGGGCCTGCGCCACCGCTTGCTGGGCCAGGCGCAGAAGACCGCCGCAGCAGGGAACCTCCATGATCATGACCGAGATCGATTTCACGTTCGCCTGGTCGAGCAGCGCGACGAGCTTGTCGAGGTACACCTGCTGTCCCTGATCCAACTTGGGGCAGGCGATGAGGAGCTTCTTCCCCGGCAGGTACGTCTGGTTGAAGTTCGCCATCGCGAAGGCGACGCAGTCCGCGGCGAGCAAGATGTCCGCGTCCTTGAAGGTCGCGTTGAGCGGCGAGATGAGGTGCAACTGGATGGGCCACTGACCAAGCTGGCTCGTGAGGCCGCGCACCGGGCTTGACTGCGAGGGTATGCGAAGCATCGCGCGCGGCGCGGAGCCCGGGCAGCCGTGGTGGGCCACCACCTCCCGGTACTCGGGGATCGGGTGGCCCAAGTCTTTGAGGTGGGCCAGGGCCTGCTCGAGATACGTCGTCTGGCCGTGCTCGTGCAGGTGGCGCAGGTGCGCGCGCAAGGTGTTTGCGCCCTTCGGGATGATGTTGTCGAGCGTCGCCCGTTCGTCGTAGGGCGCCGCCTCACGTGTCTCCACCGTGATGGCGTTTCGGGGGCACTCGCCCACACAAGCGCCCAGACCGTCGCACGTGATCTCGCTGACCAGACGGGCCTTGCCGTCGATGAGCTGCAAGGCCCCTTCGGGGCAGCCGTCCGTACAGATGGCGCAGCCGTCGCACTTGTTCTCGTCTATCCGGATGATCTGGCGTTGCATGGGTTGCTAATATAGGACAGTCCAGGTCGGAATTCACCCGATTCGAAGGAAAAGATCGCGGAAGGCGACCGGGTCGACCCGGCCTAGCGTGCCTCGGGACCCCCGGGCGCAAGCAACGTGCGTGCGCGTTGGCGGTCCACCCGGGCAAGCTCCGGCAGGTTCAGCCGTTCGTACATCTCGCCTCGGTTCAGGTAGTAGCTCGCCTGAGCTGGCATGAGCGCGATGGCCTCGCTCGCGTCCCTGATCGCGGACTCGAGATTCCCCAACTGGACGTGCGTGATGGCGCGATCGTTGAGGCAGGCCGCGCGCCGCTTGCTGGCGTGTCTGGCGCTCATCCGCGCGGGTGCGGCCAGCGCGGCGTCGTAGTCGGCGAGCGCCTCGCGGTAGCGCGCGTGCTCGTAATAGAACGAAGCGCGGCTGTTGCGTGCCTCCATGTTGTCGGGCTCGTGCGCGAGCTGGTGGGTCCACAGGGCCTCGCTGTCCTGCCAGACGCGGATCTGCGCGCTGGTCAGCCATCCGAGGAGGCCGATGACCAAGACCACGGGCACGGCGAGAACCCGTCCCCCGCGCCGAGCGGTGGCGGCGGCTGCTGCCAGCACGACGAGAGGGATGGTGGCGAGGTAGGTATAGCGATCCGCCATCGCCTGGGGGCCGACCTGGACGATGCCGAGGACCGGAGAAAGGAGCACGAGATAGGCCACGATGGTGGCGACAATCGCCGGCCGGCGCCGACGGAAGGCGAGGACGGCCGCCAGGGCGATGATCGACGAGGCGACGAGAACCGACAGGAGGGAGGGCTCGTCGGGGTACGAATAGTAGGGCAGGAGCGGCGACGGCCACAGCAGCTTGCCGACGTAGCCGCCGATCGCCTGCAGGGCGACTAGCACGCGCGTCGTGCCCGGAACGTCGTCGAGCGCCCGGAACGCTCCGGCCGCCCCCTGCGCGTGCACGGCGACGAGGCCCGCGGCCAACGAAAGCCCGAAGAGCGGCAGCTTCTCGGCGATGAGCTTACGCAAACCCTGGCGCTCGGTCCTCGCGAGCGGAAACCAGTCGAGGAGTAGCAGGACCAGCGGAAAGCTGACCGCCATGGGCTTGCTCAGCAACGCCGCCACGAAGCAGGCGACCGTGCGCCAGTACGAGCCGCGGGCATACCAGGGGCGCGTCGTGGTGCCGGCATCGCGCAGGTATGCCCGAAGGCCAAGCAGATAGAAGAAGCCGCACAGCAGGTCCTTGCGCTCGGAGACCCAGGCGACCGACTCGACGCGGAGCGGGTGGACCGACCAAGCCAGCGCCGCGAGCGAGAGCGCGATGAGCGCGCCGCGCGTCGGGGCCGCCTGCCGGCGCGCTCGCAACAGCGCCTCGGCGAGCAGCACCATGAGCCCGGCGTTGAGGGCGTGCAGGACGATGCTGGTCAGGTGGTGACCGCGCGGGTGATGACCCCAGACGAGAAGATCGAGGCGGTGAGAGAGCGTGGCGAGCGGGTGCCAGTTGCCGCTCGGGTGGACTTGCCACAAGGCCGTCCAGAGCGAGCCAGGTTGCGTCCCCACGTAGATGGGATCGTCCCAGTTGACGAAGCCATTGCGAAGCACGGGCAAAAAGACCGCGAACGTGCAGATCGCCACCAGGAACGCCGCGACGAGGCCCGCGCGTGCTTGGTCGGGCGGCTGGCTCTGCGGATCGTTCATCGCGGAAGGTCGGGCGGCGTTACAGCGAGGCCAGGATCTCTTTCTTCTTGGCGTCGTACTCCGCCTGCGAGATCAACTGGTCGTCGAGCATGGCCTTGAGCTTCTTCAGTCTGGTCGCGGCGTCACCTTCCCCGCCCGCGGCCAGCGCGGCGACGGGCGCGGTGACGGCACCGGCCATGCCCATGCCCACCGCCATGGCCATGCCCGCACCGCCGGCGCCGGAGTTTCGCGCGGCATCGCGCAGCGCCTCTAGCTGCTGGAGCTGGGCGAAGCTCACGCCAGCGGCGCTCGCTGCCTGGGCTTCGGTATGGATGTCGGCGATCCGGTTGATCCGCCGCATGGTGTCCTGGTCGAAGCTGGTGCCCTCGATGCGGAAGTCCTCGAGGACGAACCCAAGCTGGTCGAAGTCCGCCCGCAGCTTGCTCGCGATGCCGGTGGCGATCTCCTCGCGGTTCGGATCGATCTGCGTGTAGGTGTAGCCCGCCTCCGCGAAGAAGTCGGTGAGCGGCTGGAGCAAGCGCGCGTTCAGCGCTTCGCGGATGGCGGACACGCCGTACTCCGCCGCGCCGCCGACGACCTGCTGGAAAAAGGCCCGACCGTCCACGATGCGCATGGAGTAGTTGCCGAACGCGCGCAACGCGACCGGGAACTTGTATTGCGGGTCTTCGTACTTGATGAGGGATTCCGTCCCCCACTTGAGGTTGAGCATCTTCGCGGTGCGGAAGAAGAAGAGGCCGACCTTGTGCTCGCTCTGGAAGTTCTGCATGAACTTGCGCAGGGTGGTCAGGAAGGGGATGTTGGCGGTCTCGATCTGGAAGAGCCCCTCGCGGGCGTAGACCGCTTCCACGCGCCCCTCGTATACGAAGATGCAGCCTTGTCCTGGACCGACGATCAGCTTCGAGGCGTTCTTGATCTCGTCGCCGTTGCCGCTCCAGCGCTGAAACAGCAGCGCGGGATCGGGGTTGTCCCACTGAATGACCGAACGAAGCTGACGACTGACGAAGCTCATCGGGCTCCTCCTGGGTTACTCGCCCCCGCATTGTACCGTGCCCCTGTCGGCCGCGATACAATCGGTGCATGGCGTTTCGACGCGTACGCTTGTCGCTGCTCGCATGGCTGATCGTGTTCCTGGTGCTGGCGGTTCCGAACGACGCCGCGCAGGCGGGACGCAGGGGGCCGGACCCGTGTGTCCTCAAAGGCCACCGCCTGTACGGCAAGGTGAAGGTCGTCTCGGCCTTTCCCGACCTGAAGGTTCAGGTCGTCGACGCCTTTCCCGACTTGAAGGTCAAGGTGGTCGAAAGCTTCCCGGAGAAGTGCGGGGAGTGGAAGATGGTGGATGCCTTCCCGGACTTGAAGATCCAGTTCGTGAAGGCGTTCCCCGATCTGAAGATCAAGTGCGTCACGGCCTTCCCGGGGATCCCGTAGCGCGGGGCGGACGCTAGGCCGCGTTGCGTGTGGCGTTGATGACGGCCGCGATGCCCTTGAGGGCCATCTTGCGCGCGTGCACGGCCTCGGGCGAATCCTGCGTCCCTCGCGCGCAGTGATCGTTGTAGCGGGCGAAAGCATCGTGGACGATCACCAGCAGCGGAAATACGATCTCCTCGCGGAAGCGGATGCTGGCGCGGATCATCGGATCGTTGGCCAAAAGCCACGGCTGACGCGAGATGCGCAGCATGCAGGTCTCGACCCGCCTGGCCTCGTCGCGGATCTTGCTCCAAAGCGGTCCCAGGCGTTCGTCGCGTTCGAGATGGGCGCTGATGTCGAAGCGCGATTTCACCAGGCTCATGGCGGCATTGTCGAGCAGGGCCCGAAAGAAGCGTGACTGCTGGTGAAGGCGCTGCAGCTCGGCCTCGCGGCCACTTCCCATCACTTCCTCGAGCGCGGTGCCAAGCCCATAGTAGCCGGAGATCTGCATCTTGAGCACGCTGAAGGTCGCCACGAAGGGAATGGCCCGCAGGCTGTGCAAGTCCACGTGGTCGCTGGCATGTCGACTGACCGGCCGACTGGCGATGGTCAGGTGGTCGAACAAGGGCAGCGGACTCGCCCGACCGAGGAACTCCAACAGCGCGGGGTCGTCGCGCAGCTCGCGGTACGCGCGCAGCGAGCGCGCCGACAGCTCGCTCATGAGCGGAACCAGCTCCTCGGGCGGATCCTCTCCACGGGGCGGCGAAAGCAGGTTCTCGATGTTCGCGGTGAAGAGCTGCTCGACGTGGTAGCTCGCCATCTCGGGATTGCCGAAGTTGCTGCTGATGGTTTGGCCTTGGATGGTGAGCTGCGTCTCCCACTGCTCGATGTTGGCGTCACGCGAGCGGTAGAAGCGATGGGTGTTGCCGCCCCCGCGGGCCGGCGGTCCTCCGCGGCCGTCGAAGAAGAGCATGCGGATGCCTTGCGATCGTCCGAGCGTGGTCATCCTTCGCTTGGCCTGGCGAATGCTCCAGTTGGCGGCCAGGTAGCCGCCGTCCTTCGTTCCGTCGGAGAAGCCCACCATCACGGTCTGGCGCTGCTCGCGATGGTCGAGGAGCGTGCGGTAGGTGGGCGAGCTGAACAGTCGTGTGAGGATGTCTTGCGAGCGGTCGAGGTCGTCGATGGACTCGAACAGAGGCACGATGTCGATGCATCCGTGATCCGGCCGCATGCCGGCGATCCTTGCGAGCAGGAGCACCACCAGGATGTCCTCGGCGCCTCGGGTGTGACTGATGACGACGCGTTCGAGGGCGAGCTCGCCGTTGCTGGCTTGGATGGCCGGCACCATGCGGAGCACGTCGAGGGTGTCCTTGGCCAGGGGCGAAAGCTGCTCGTCGAGCGACGACGGCAGTCTCCAGTCGCGTTCGATCAGCCCCTCGATGAGCCCGCACGGGAGGTCCTGGCAGCGCTTCGCCTGCGCCACGGTCGCCCTCTCGTCCGCCGACAGCGGCAGCACGTCCTTGCCGTGCTCGACGACCTCGCGCAGGGTCCGGAGGAAGACGTCGCTGCTCTGCCGCACGTCCAGCGAGGCGAAGTGGAAGCCGAAGAGATGGACCTTGACGATGAAGTCGTCCAACTCGTCGAGAAACAGCCGTTGGTGATCGCGGATGATCACCTTGCGAAGCTGTTCGAGGTCGTCCACCAACTCGCGCGCGTTCGCATAGGGCGGCGCCGCGGACAAGGCCGGCGCCGACGAAGTGGCGCGGTTCGGGTCTGCGGCCTCGAGCCAGGCGAGACGCAGGCGTTCGAGGACCACGAGCATGCGGTCGTGCACGCCCGCGAAGGTCAGACGTCGCGACAGCGTGGTGGCGGCGGCGTGGTGGCTGGCGATCACGCGCTCCTTCAGCAGTCGCGCGACCTCCTGCGTGACCTGCGCGGTGACGAACGGGTTGCCGTCGCGGTCTCCGCCGGGCCAAAAACCGATCTGCAGGTTCGGGCGCGGTGGCAGATGGCGCAGCAGGGGCTCGCGGCCGTAGGCGACCACCAGCATGCGCGCGGCGATCTTGGGCAGGACGTCGTAGAAGACCTCCTCGAGCGGGCGCAACACGCTGCGCGCTTCGTCCACCGGGCTCGGACGCTCGTGGTTGGAGAATCGCGTCTTACCTAGCTGCAAGAGCAGTCGCTCGACGTCGGCGGGGGCGTTGCGATGCAGGGCCGTGCGGAGGTCCTGGATGATGCCCTGGACGGTGTCGGGGTAGAACTGCGTGGGGTGCGCGGTCAGAACGATGCGGGTGGCGGTGCGATCCACGAGCGACGCCAGCTCGGCGTGCCGGTTTTCGTGCAGGATCTTGTCGAGCAGATGCGAGACGCTGCCCGGCCCGGCGTTGTCGTGCGTGTCTTCGAACGACGCTTCTTCGAGTGCGTCGAAGAGCACCACCTGCCGTTCGACCATTTGCAGAAAGAGGAACAGGGCGTCGTCCGATGGGACGTCGGTGAGCGACGGATTGTCGGCGAAGAACCGGCGGACGATCTCGCTCGGCGCTTCCTTCTGCGCGAGCGCCTTGCGACAGTGCTCGGCGAAGACGGGCAAAAGGCGGCCAACCCGTTGCAGCAGGTCGTACGGCAAACCCAGCAGGAGACCGGAGTAGAGGCGATAGCGGGTTGCGACGTGCTCGTCGAAGGCGCGTTCGGGATCACGCGGCGACGGCATTCGGTGCTCCGAGGAGGATCATGGCTGGCACGACGTGCAGTGACGATAGCATCCCGGGCGCAAACGAGCAGGGTACAATCCGGGCAGTCTCAGTGTCCCCCCACACGAGGTCCCTACCGTCGCACAGGTCGCCATGGATTCGGCTGGCGATGCTTGTCGTCGCCGCGAGCGTGGGGCAGCCTTCGCCGGCCTCGGCCCGGGACGCGGCTTCGGCCCCGCGGCCTGCGGCTGGCCTCGAAGGCATAGATGCGCTGGTGTCCGACGCGTTGGCGCAGAAGAAGCTGCCAGGCTGTGTGGTCGTGGTTGGGCGGGGCAGCGGCATCGTGTACCAGAAGGCATTCGGCTTCCGGGCCCTGCTTCCCACCCAAGAGCCGATGACCCTGGACACCATCTTCGACCTGGCCTCGCTGACCAAGCCGCTGGCCACCGCGGCGTCGGTCATGGTGCTGGTCGAGCAGGGAAAGCTCGACCTCGACGAGCGGGTGTCGCGCTACTTTCCTGCCTTCGCCGCCAACGGAAGGGCCGGTATCACGGTTCGCCAGCTCCTCACCCATGTCTCGGGGCTTCCGGCCGAGACGCCGGTGGGCGACTACGTCCTCGGCCGTGCGCACGTCATGAAGCGCATCGCCGCCGTGCCGCTCAAGGCGCCGGTCGGCGGCAAGCTGGTCTATTCGGACGTGGGCTATCTGGTTCTGGAGGAGATCATCCGCCGGGTCACCGGGCAGGATCTGGCCACGTTCGCCGGCGCCGCCGTGTTTCGGCCGCTGGGGATGACCGAGACGGGGTTTCTGCCGCCCTCCGATGTGCGGACGCGGGTGGCGCCGACCGAGATGCGCGGGGACGCGTGGATACGTGGCGATGTGCACGACCCGCGTGCGTTCCGCTTGGGTGGTGTCGCCGGGCATGCCGGCCTGTTCTCCACGGCGCGCGACTTATCGACCATCGCGCGCATGTTCCTCGGGGCTGGCCAGGTCGACGGGACGCGCATCCTCTCGCCCGCGAGCGTGGCCAAGATGCTGGCGCCGCACGACGTGCCAGGCGGTATTCGGGCGCTCGGCTTTGACATGCAGACCGGCTATTCGAGCAACCGCGGCACCACCTTGTCCAGGCGAGCCGTCGGACACGGGGGCTACACGGGCACGTCGATGTGGATCGATCCCGAGCAGGACCTGTTCGTCATCTTCCTCAGCAACCGGGTCCATCCCGACGGGAAGGGGCAGGTCAATCCGCTCGCCGGCGCCATCGGCACGCTCGTGGGCAGGGTCTTGGGCCATGCTGGGCAGGACGCTGGTGCCGGCGGCGACGGGCCGCTCGTGCTCGGCATCGACGCCCTGGCGGCCGACGGCTTCGCGCGACTGCGAGGGCTGCGCTTCGCGCTGCTGACCAACGACAGCGCCCGGACCAAGACCGGCGAGCGTACGACGGACGTTCTGGCGGCGCGTGTGGACCTGCGCATGGTCGGCTTGCTCTCTCCCGAGCACGGCCTCGCCGCGAACCGCGACGAGAAGATCGCCGACGACGTGGACCGCAAGACCGGGCTGCCCGTGTTCAGTCTGTACGGAGGGGCGCTGGGAGCCCGAACCGGTCGGCCGGCGGGCCCGCGCGCTGTCACGTTGCCCAAGGACATCGACGCCGTCGTGGTGGATCTGCCCGACGTGGGCGCGCGCTTCTTCACGTACGCCTCGACTTTGCACGCCACCATGCGGGCGGCGGCTGAACGCGGGCTGCGGCTCTTCGTCTTGGACAGGCCGAATCCCTTGGGGGCGACCGTGCTGGCCGGACCGATGCTCAAGCCCGTCGAGATGTCGCCGGTGAACCATCACCCCTTGCCTATTCGCCACGGCATGACCCTGGGGGAAATGGCCGAGATGATGAACGCCGACGAGCATCTGGGGCTGCGCCTGGAGGTGGTGCGCATGCGCAACTACGGTCGAAGCGCGTACCTCGACGAGACCGGGGTCGCGTGGTCGCCGCCGTCGCCGAACCTGCGCAAGCTCGAACAGGCGATCCTGTATCCCGCGGTGGCCTTGGTCGAGGCGACCAACGTTTCGGTTGGGCGCGGGACCGAGACGCCGTTCGAGGTGGTGGGGGCGCCTTGGATCGATGGCGAGCTTCTGGCTCGCGAGCTGTCCAGCCTGAAGCTGGGTGGCGTCTCGTTTCGGGCGACGACCTTCACGCCGAACGCGAATCCGCATGCTCGAAAGGCGTGCCAGGGGGTTCGGGTGCGGCTCGTGGACCGCGCGGCGTTCGAGCCCGTGCGCACCGGCATCGCCATCGCGCTCGGCTTGCGCAAGCTGTTTCCCAAGCGGTGGGTGGCCGAGCGCCTGCACGGGATGATCGGGGATCCAGCGGTCACGGCCGCCATCCTCGACGGGAAATCCCTGGCGGCCATCGAGGCGCTGTACAAGGCGGACCTGGAGGCGTTTGCCGCGAAGCGATCCAAGTATCTCTTGTACCCCGAGGCCACGGACGCGGCGGCGCTGACCCAGGCGAA
>CAZYFU010000166.1:0-12690 GCA_964647025.1 uncultured Myxococcales bacterium
GCATCTACTACATGCTGACCAAGGACTTCGTCTCCTTCAGCGAGCCCAAGGTCCTCTATGGAAAGACCGGTCGCAACTTCATCGATGCCACCATCATCAAGCAGGGCGAGAGCTATGTGATGTTCCTCAAGGACGAGGCCGACGGGCAGAAGAACATCCGCGCGCTCTCGTCGACCGCCCTGTTCGGCTCCTCGGCGTGGGCCACCGATCCGTCCGCGCCCATCACGGGTTCCTACGCCGCCGAGGGCCCTTCCCCATTGCTGGTCGACGGACAGATGCTGGTCTTCTTCGACAAGTTCGCGGATGGGCTCTACGGCGCGCTGAAGTCGCGCAGCCTGGATGCGCTCACCGCCCCCGCCACGTGGACAGACATCTCGAGCTCCGTGTTCTTCGCTGGCGTCCGCCACGGCACGGCCATCGAAGTGCCACCCGAGGTGTTTCGCGCGGTGGCGCTGAAGGCAGCCCAGTAGCGCCCCAGGTTTCGGAGGCCCAGGCCACCTACGGCAGACGGGAAGCTCTTCTCGGGGCCGGGCTTCCAAGCTACGATGCGCCCCATGAAAGACACCGCGGCCGCAAAGGTTTTGAGGGTCCCCGCCGGGAGAAGGTTGGCGTTCGAGCGAGCTTGGCTTTCCGTGCTCGCGCTGTCGGCAGGAATCGCCTGTTCGTCGAACGGCGGATCGTCCGATACGCAAGGCAAGGGCGGCAGCGCGACCGGCGGCAGCGCGGTGGTTGGCACGGGCGGAGGCGCCGGCACGTCGGCAGCCGGCAACGGAGGAGCTGGAGGCGGTGGAAGCACGGGCGGAAGCTCGGCGGCCGGCGGGACCGGGGGAGGAAGCAAGACGTCCGGCACCGGCGGTGTGGCCGGCGGCGGAACCGGGGGAACGACCTCGGGAAGCAACGGCACGGGCGGCGTGCCGGGCACAGGGAGCGGCGGCACGACCGTCGTCGCAGGCGCGGGGGGCAACGGCACTGGCACGAGCGTCGCCGGCGCGGGCGGCACCGGCGCAGGCGGCACCGGCGCAGTGGCCTCGGGTGGTGCGGGAGGAACCGGGACGGGCACCGGAACCAGCGTTGCCGATACCGTCACCCGCAAGACATCGACCTTCACCTTCAAGCACTTCCCCATCCAGACCAGCAGCGACGGCGTTTGGAACGGACCGTCGACGCCGGGTACGCAAGCCACGAGCACCGCGTACGAAACCATGGTGCTGGAGAACGGCTACTTGAAGGTCACCCTCTTGCCGGAGTACGGCGGCCGCATCTTGAGCATCCTGCACAAGCCCACCGACCAGGAGCTGCTCTACCAGAACCCCATCGGAACCCCGTACCTCATGGGCGAGGACATCTTCTATTACAACTACCTCGTCATCATGGGCGGCATCTTCGCCAGCTTCCCAGAGCCCGAGCACGGCAAGTACTGGAACCAGCCCTATGACCTCAAGGTGGTGAGCGAAAGCCAAGACGCGATCACCGTGCGCATGTCGAGGAAGGATGACCTGCCGCTGGCCGCCGGCGTCCCGAGCAAGTACGACGTCGGTCGTACCGATGTCCTGGTCGAGGTCGACGTCACGCTGCGCGCGGGCAGCACGAGCGTCGAGCTCGGCACCAAGCTCACCAACACGCAGAGCAAGGCCGTCGCGAAGTTCGAGTACTGGACCACCACCACGCTGGCGCCCGGCTCTCCGCCCGACAAGACCACCATTCCTCTCAACACGCGCATCATGGCGGCGATGGACAAGGTCCACCTGCTCGAAAGCTCGTGGAGCTGGTTCGGCAACGCCGAGGAGCGGGTCAGCGGCGAGGTCTTCAAGTGGAACAACCTCTCCTACTTCAAGAACTGGGCTGACCAGGGCACGGCCTTCGCCAATCCAGACTACCGGGCCAACTGGTCCGGGCTCATCAATTACGATGCTGGCAAGGGCATCATCCGCGTCTCCGACAACGTGAAGACGCCTGGGCTCAAGCTGTGGACCTTCGGGAAACAGAGCCTGACCGCGGACATCAGCAAGAGCGCAGAGTGGCTGCGCCCGACCATCGAGATGTGGCACGGCATCACCACGGAGTTCTGGAACCGTGGCACGATGGCGGCCAACGAGGTCAGGCAGTGGACCCAGCATTTCTTCCCGACCTTTGGCATCAAGGAAGTCACGGCCGCCAGCGACCATGGCGTGCTGTATCTGTCGACGTCAAAAGGCGCGTCGGAAACAGCGCTCAATCTGACCGCCACGCTCACCCTGCCCAAGCAGACCGTGAAGGCGGTCCTGCGCCTGAACGACACCGTCGTCGCCGAGCAAGACCTGGTGGTCAGCGCCACCGACGCCACGACCTTGAGCGCCAGCGTGGCGAACGCCAAGGCCACCGCCGGCGCCATTCTCGAGGCCGAGTTCCTGCAGGCCGACAAGAGCCTCTTGTCCGGCCAGATCACCCTGCCGTAGGCCGCGGCCGAGAGGGCCGCGACCTCAGACCAGGAAGTCGAACATCTGCACCCGCGTGAGGTAGCCCTCGAGCACGGTTGCGAACTCCTCGATGAGGAGGTCGAGGACGATGACCACGCGATCCCCTTGGACCCGCAAGATGCGCCCGGAGATCGGGATCTCCGGGCCGGCGAGCACGAGCGCGCCCGAGATCTCGTCATCGGGCTTGGGAAGAGCGCCGCTGAGACGGACGTTCAAGTGGGTCCGTGACAGCTCAACGATGTCGGCCACCCGCCCGTCATCGAGGCGCAAACTGGAGGCGAGCGCCGCGGGCGGCGCCACACGGTAGTTCGCGCGCCGGTTCTGCTGAATCAAACCTTCGAGGGCATCATGGATGCGCCCGGAGATTGGCGTGTCGGGGCTCTCGAGAATGAACTCGCGAAGCTCCTTCATCTTCTTCTGCGTGGTGATGATGTGGTCACGCATCTCCGAGCTGCGGCGCTGGTCGTGCGCGATCTTGGCCGCGGCCGAGCTGAGCAGCGAGCGATAGAAGACGAGCCCGATGTCGGGATTCTGCGAGCAGAAGTCCTGCAGCCGACTCGAATCGACCCGCCTCAGCACCGCGCCGGGCCCGACCACCGCGCGGCAGCGCCGTGCCAGGCCCGCGGTCGCGCCGAGCTCGCCGACGATGCAGGGAGGCCGGAGCAGGTACACCTCTTGTTCGTCCTGACGAAGCGAGACCTCGCCAGCGAGGAGGATGTAGAAGGCATCCGCGGACTGTCCCTGGGTGAACAGGACCTCGCCCTCTTTGGTGGCGAGGGGTTGGAAGAGCCCGCTCAGCCGTTCCAGGTGCTCGTCCGTGAACTCCCGAAAGATGTGGATACCATGCAACTCGGCCGGTGTGATTCCGCTCTTTTCAGTCATCGCCCTGCGAACATATCACGCCATCTCGGTGCCGTCGTCCAACGACGTGGCGGTGTGTGATCGCGCCCGCTACCGCGGAACGTCGAACACGAAAACGTGGTCCGCGGCGACCGCGATTCTGCGCCCGTCCGTAGAGAACGCGATGCCACGAACATCGAGCCGGGCGGGCTTGCTGGTGGCGATCAGTCGGCGGCTGTCGAGGTTCCACAAGCACAGGGCGAAGTCGTCGCCTCCGGCAGCGACCAGGCTCCCGTCGGGGGAGAACGCGACCGCGCGCAGGGCGCCGCTCGGGCAGGTCAGGTCGGCGACCCGTCGTCCGGTCGCAGTCTCCAGCACGGAAACCCGGCCGGTGTGGCTGGCCAGCACGAGCTTGCCGTTGCCCGAAGGCGCCAGGCCGAGCGTCGGAGATGCCGAATCCTCCGATTGGCGCCAATACTCCCGGGTGAAGTCGAGGTTCCATCCCGCGAGCGCGGGCTCGCGGCCGTCGAGGAGCAGAGCCAGCTTTCGGCCGCCGGAAGCGATCAGCTTGGCAGGATCACTGGCTTCTTGCCGGGCCTTTCTGATCCCGTCGTCCAGCCCCCATCGCTCGATGAACAGTCGGCCCGCCAGGTACAGGTCCTCGCCACTTGGCGGATAGGCCATGACGCGAGGTTCTTCCGACGTCTCGAAGCTTTGGACCTCCTTGCAGCTCGCGACCTCGACCACGGCCGCGCCGTTCTTCGCTTTTCCGCGCAGACCCGCGTAGGCGACGGCGACAGCCTTCCCGTCGGGAGAGAACACCCCGCCACGCACGCTTGGATAGGTGAGCGAGCACTGATTCTTCGGGCGACGCGTCTCCAGATCCAAGCTCGCGAGCTCCACGCGGGAAGCCGAGGACAGGGCCGCCACGGACTCGCCATCCGGAGCAAAGCCCACGGCAAAGGCGGCGCCGCCCGTAACCAGCTTGATTCCCGAGTCGGCCGCGAACGGTCGCTTGACCTCTGGTGGGGCGGCGTCAGCGAGGGCTGGCCTCCTTTCGAGCAGCGCAGCCGACGGCTCCGGCTGCGGGCGACTCGGCGCGGGGGCCTTTGGCTTCGCGGAAGCCCGCTTGTGCGAAGGCTTCGACGGCCCGCACACCAAAGGAAGCGTGCCCAAGACCAACGCGATGGCGCCCATGCCTGCCCACAGGGGCCAGCGGCGACGGCGCCCTCTTCTTCGCGGCTCGTCCTCGGAAGTGGACGAAGCAAGCACGGGCACCTCCGACCGCGAGGGGGCTGATGAGGGATCGGCTTCCGTCTCGACGGTCTTCACCTTCTCGCAGGCGCGCTCCAGCGCCCAACCCAAGGCTTGGGTGATCTCGAGGTGTGCGTTCCTGCCCGCGGCTTCGGACTCGGCCAGAAGCTCGCACAGGGGCGTCGGCTTCCCAGGAACGAACAGCGACTCATCGATCCCCAGCTGCGCGTGGGCCGCCGGCTCGACCAGGATGGGCACCAACTGCAGCTCGCCCGCGGCGTGGCGCTCGCGAATCCTCCCCAAGACGGTGTCGCGGATTGCCGAGGATGCGACGTAGGCCTGGGTGACCAACAGGACCGCCACGTGAGCGCGGTCGACCTCGGCCAGGACGCCTTTCTTCCAGCCTTCACTGCGGCGACGGCTCACGTCCTTCTCGCGGTCGTACGAGAATACCGCCCTGCGAGTGCCGCTCCACGCCTGCGCGCCGAAGGTGGATCGCCATTGCGCCAGCAGCGATCTGGGGTTGTCCTGCCCTACGGCATCCTTCTCCCGCAGCCAGTCTTCGTCTTCCTGCGCGTGGCTGATGTAGACCCTGATTTCCACGGCGGTTCTCCTGATATCGGAGTCTGTGAAGACCGACTGAAGCGCCGCTGGTGGTTACTTTCCCTGGCCGCCTCCCGAGAGTGCCGAGCCCTGCTGTGAGACCGCCTGCGCCTTGCCGGGCAGCGGCCTTGCCCAACTTGTGTGCAACCTTTTACCGATACAAACATTATACATACATTGGACAAACACGAACAGGTCGAGCGCCCCTCGATAACAAGAAAGACGGTGTTTTCATGAACTACATTTTCCGAACCAGATCAGCCAGCGGACGGAGCAAATTCGGGTTGGCAACGATGGTGTTCCTGGCCGGGTTGACACTGCCGGCTTGCGGTGACGACGACAACAGCGGGACGACCGCGGCGAAGAATGACGCTTCTCCGGCAGCGGTCGCCGACGCGAAACCCACGAGCGCCCCGGAGGCGGCTAGCCCCGGTTCGCCCGAGGTAGCGCCAGGCGCAGCTTCGAACATCGTGGCCACGGCCCAGGCCGCAGGGGTCTTCAAGACGCTGGCCGCGGCGCTCACCGCCGCCGAGCTGATCGACGTGCTCAAGGGCGACGGCCCCTTCACGGTGTTCGCCCCGACCGACGACGCCTTCGCCAAGCTCCCGGCCGGCACCGTCGACGACCTGCTCAAGCCCGAGAGCAAGGCCCAGCTTCAGGCCGTGCTCAAGTACCACGTAGTCGCCGGCAAGGTCCTCGCCGCCGACGTGGTCAAGCTGACCAGCGCCAACACCCTGGAAGGCAGCCCCGTGAGGATCTCGGTCAACGGCAGCAGCGTCATGGTCAACGACAGCAACGTCACCCAGACCGACGTCATGGCCCAAAACGGCGTCATCCACGTCATCGACGCCGTCCTGCTCCCCCCGGCCAAGACCGTGGACATCGTGGCCACGGCCCAGGCCGCAGGGGTCTTCAAGACGCTGGCCGCGGCGCTCACCGCCGCCGAGCTGATCGACGTGCTCAAGGGCGACGGCCCCTTCACGGTGTTCGCCCCGACCGACGACGCCTTCGCCAAGCTCCCGGCCGGCACCGTCGACGACCTGCTCAAGCCCGAGAGCAAGGCCCAGCTTCAGGCCGTGCTCAAGTACCACGTAGTCGCCGGCAAGGTCCTCGCCGCCGACGTGGTCAAGCTGACCAGCGCCAACACCCTGGAAGGCAGCCCCGTGAGGATCTCGGTCAACGGCAGCAGCGTCATGGTCAACGACAGCAACGTCACCCAGACCGACGTCATGGCCCAAAACGGCGTCATCCACGTCATCGACGCCGTCCTCTTGCCCCGCAACTAGCCACATCACGAACGCACGGCGGCCTCGTATGGGCTCCCCCCACCCCTGCGAGGTCGCCGTTTCCTATTCGAACGCGGAGGCGGCGGAGTTGGCAGGCCACGGGAAGCCTACGACGCCGACCTCCGAGTCACTGCTTCCGCGATGGAACCAGCAGGTTCCCGACCAGAATCCCGGTGACGATGGCAACCGCGATGATGGTCATCTGGTAGGCCGCCTCGATCCCGGACAGGACGTTCTTCTCGAAGAGCGCGAACAGACTGCGCAGGCCGAGGCTGCCCGGCAAAAGCAGCATCAACGCAGGCGCCAGCACGGCGTTGGCCACCCGCCCAGCCAGGCGTGCCACCCCGTTGCAGGCGACCACGAGGAACAGCGCCGCGAGGAAGGCACCCACCGGCCCGTCCAGTGTCACGGAAGCGGCGTTGTCGATGAGATCGGCCGCGCCGCCCAACACCACGACCCACGGCAGATCCCTCCACGGGGTTCGAAACCAGATTGCCATCGAGGCGAGACCGACGCCAGCAGCGGCCATGTCGAACCAGCCCGGCAATGCCGGCAAGGTGAACAGCGGCGAGCGCTCAGGCATGAGATCCGTGACCTTGCTCGCCACCAGGACGCTCAGCCCCAAGAACAAGATCACGGAAAGCGCGCCGGCCAATCGAGCGGTTCCCGCGACCCAATGCCGGGCAGACAGCTCGTCCATGCCCACGGTCAACGCATAGCCGGGCAAAAGCAGTATCAGGCCGCCGAGCACGACCACCGTCGGCGATGCGGCAATGAGCCAGTGCGAGCCCAAAGATGCGACCATGGCCGCGAGAATCGCAGCGAGAGGGTCGCCCAAGCGCTCGGCGCGGGTGTTCCGAACCAAGCCAGCGAGCAGGACCACCAGCAGCCCCACGATGCTTCCGAGCACGACCTCGCCAAAACCTCCGCCGAAGAGGCGACTTCCCGCGGCTGCGACCAAGGTGCCGGCGAGCATGGTTCGCCACCGGGGAGGCTCGGGCGATCGTTCCACTTCCGCGATGAGGCGGCCAGCCTCGTCGAGAGCCATCACGCCATCGGCGACCCGACGCCCGATCAGGATCAGCCGAGACTGCCGGCTCAAGTCGATCCTCCCGGGTTCGAGTCGCAGGATCACCGAACGTGGCGGCGCCGCAGGGCCATGGTCCCCGAAGGTCCCGAGGAACGCCGTGGGCAGCGAAAGGATCTGGGCATCGAGCTCGAGGCGGTTGGCCACGCGACCGAGCAGCGATTCGAGGTGATGACAGGCCATCCCCTGTCGATGCAGCGCCCGCGCCAGCACCACCACGAAGTCCTCTGCCTGGGCCAGAGGCACTGGTCCCGCATCCTTTGCTCGAGTCGATGTTTGGTCCATGCGCGACCATGGTGCCAAGAGCGGCGTGCGGAAGCTACGTGGAAGTCCTCGATCGCTGTGTGGCCGTCGCGGAGGCCGTGCTTCGCGAGATACTTGCTCTGACAATGAACAGGGGTCGTGACATAGTGCTACCAACTTGGAGAATTCCGTGAAGAGCGCAGGAAACGAAGACCCAAAGCGCGATGCCCCCCGACGAGGCCCGGCCCCGTCCGAGCCAACGCGCCCTGCCTGGGAGAGGCTTGCCCCCTCGGAGGTAGCCGGCCGACTGGGATCCGACCTCGCCCACGGACTTTCGCCCGAGGAAGCGGCTGCGCGACGCCAGCGCCATGGTGACAACGTCATCGCCGAGCGAGGCGGGCGCTCGTTCGCGCGCCTCGTGTGGGACCAGTTCTCGAGCACGCTGGTGCTGGCGTTGATCGCCGCGGCGGTGGTTTCGGCCCTGGTCGGCAGCCTCAAGGACACCATCGCGATCCTCGCCATCGTCGTGCTCAATGCGGTGCTGGGATTGTTACAGGAGGGCCGGGCCGAACGTGCGATGGCCGCGCTCAAGCGGTTGGCCGTCCCGCAGGTCCGCGTCCGGCGCGGCGACGCCACGGTGGAGATCCCGGCCAACGTATTGGTGCCGGGCGATCTCGTCGTGCTCGAGGCAGGCAACCTGGTGCCCGCCGATGGACGGGTGATCGAGGCAGCCAGCCTGAAAGTGCAAGAGTCCGTGCTCACCGGCGAATCCGAGCCGGTGGAGAAACAGACCGCAGCCCTGGTCGGCCAAGGCGGGTTGGCCCTGGGCGACCAGGTGAACATGGCGTTCATGGGAACCAGCGTGGCCTACGGGCGCGGTCAGATGCTGGTCACCGCGACCGGCATGGGCACCGAGCTCGGTCGCGTGGCCGACCTCCTGCAAGGAGTCGCTGCCGTGGCCACGCCGCTGCAGCGCCGCCTCGACCGGTTGGGGCGCACCCTCTCGCTGCTGGCGCTCGCGGTGGTGGCGGCCATCTTCGGGGTCGGGCTGGCCCTGGGCGAAGACTGGCGGCTCATGCTGATGACCTCGCTCAGCATGGCGGTGGCGGTCATCCCGGAAGGGCTGCCCGCCGTGGTCACCATCTCGCTGGCCCTGGGGGCGCAGCGCATGCTCCGGAGGCGCGCGCTCATCCGACGCCTGACCGCGGTCGAGACGCTGGGCTCGGTCGCCGTCATCTGCTCGGACAAGACTGGCACGCTCACCGAGAATCGCATGACCGTGACCGTGCTCGATCTGGCCGGGCACCGGCTGCAGGTGTCCGAGACGCTGAGCCGCCGCATGCCGATGGCAGGCGTGGCCAACGCGGGACAAAGCATCGTGCGCGAAGAGCCTTCGCTGGCGCTGCTGCTCATGGGCGGAGCCTTGTGCAACGACGCCACCCTGCAGCCAATCGGCGAGGCAGCGGGCAAGGTGCGCGCGGTGGGCGACCCGACGGAAGGCGCCCTGTTGGTCGCGGCCGCGCACTTCGGGTTGCTCAAGGGGCAGCTCGACGCGGCCTTCCCTCGCACGGGCGAGCTGCCCTTCGACTCCGAACGCAAGCGGATGAGCACGATCCATCGTGTGGAGGACTGCTCGCTGTGGATCGGGGATTGCGCGGACCTTGCGCCGGGACGCACCGTGGTCTTCGCCAAGGGCGCCGTCGACACCTTGCTCGAGGTGTCGACCGGTGTCTGGGAAGGCGGCAAGGTGCGGCCCCTCGACGAGGGCTACAGGAAGCGAATCCTCGACGCCAACCTGGACCTCGCGCGCGGAGGCATGCGGGTGCTCGGCGTGGCCTTCAGGATACTGCGCGAGAGCGAGCCCAGCGGAGCCGCGGAGCATGAACGCGATCTCGTGTTCGTGGGGCTGGCCGGCATGCTCGACCCACCGAGGCCGGAAGTGCGACATGCCGTCGCCACCTGCCGGAGCGCCGGCATTCGACCCGTGATGATCACCGGCGATCACCCGGTGACGGCCCGGCGGATCGCCCAGGACCTGGACATCTTGCGCGACGACGACCGGGTCTTGACCGGGGTCGAGCTGGCCGGCCTGTCCAAGGAAGAGCTGCTCGGCGCGGTCGAGCACACGGCGGTCTATGCGCGCGTCGCGCCCGAGCAGAAGCTGCGCATCGTCGAGGCCTTGCAGCAGCGCGGCCTCGTGGTCGCCATGACCGGCGATGGGGTCAACGATGCCCCCGCGCTCCGGCGCGCCGACATCGGTGTCGCCATGGGCATCACCGGCACCGACGTCTCCAAGGAAGCCGCCTCCATGGTGCTGCTCGACGACAACTTCACCACCATCGTCGCCGCAGTCGAGGAAGGTCGTTCCATCAACGACAACATTCGCCGGTTCCTCAAGTTCTCGCTGGCCGGCAACCTCGGCAAGCTGCTGGTCGTGTTCCTTGGCCCGGTGCTGGGCATGCCCCTGCCCCTCCTTCCATTCCAGATTCTGTGGCTCAACCTGGTGACCGACGGCGTGCTCGGGCTCGCCATCGGCGTCGAGCCGCCCGAGCCAGGCACCATGCGGCGGCCGCCGCAGGACCCCTCCGAGGGGATTCTGCCGCGCAGGCTCGGCCTGGAGGTGGTCTGGCAGGGGCTCCTCATCGGGCTGGTGTGCTTGGGAGTGGCCTTCTGGGCCTGGCGCACGAACCAGCCCGAGTGGCGCTCCCTGGCAATGACCTCGATCGTGCTCGTGCAGGTCTTCCAAGCCGTCGCCGGCCGTTCGCAGCTCGCATCCGTGATCAGACTGAACCCGCTGTCGAATCCGGCGCTGCCCGTCGCCATCGCCGCGGTGGTCGGTCTGCAGGCAGCGGTGACCTACCTTCCGCCACTTCAGAACCTCTTCGGCACGGCAGGCCTCTCGCCGTCGCAAATCCTCGTGCCCCTGCTCGCGGGCGCGGCCGTTCTTCTGACTGTCGAGGTGGTCAAGGCCATTCGACGCCGAAGGGCCGGAGCGCCGCCAAGTAGGCCGGCCGAGGGCACCTGATCGATAGGAGACCAGACATGCAGAACACCTCGCGATTCAACCTTGCTTATGCCCTTCTCGCCATCCTCGGAGTCTTGGTCCTGCACGACCTCTGGGTCGGCTTCCAGTCCGTCTCCACCGTCCCCTACAGCGAGTTCCAACGGCTGGTGCGTGAAGGAAAGGTCAAGGAGATCGTCATCACCCAGGGCGAGATCCGCGGCGAGCTCAAGGCCCCCGAGCAGGACATCAAACAGCACTTTCGCACCAACCGCGTCGACAGCTCGCTGGCCGAAGAGCTGAAGAAACACGACGTCAAGTTCTCGGGCCAGGTCGACAACAAGATGTTCGCCACGTTGCTGTCCTGGATCCTGCCCGTGCTCATCTTCTTCGGGATCTGGATGCTGCTCATGCGCCGGCTGTCGGGACGAATCGGCGCCGGCGGAGGCCTGATGTCCATCGGCAAGAGCAAGGCCAAGGTCTACGTCGAGACGGACACAAAGACGACGTTCGCCGACGTGGCTGGCGTCGAAGAGGCCAAGGCCGAGCTCAAGGAGACGGTCGAGTTTCTCAAGGAACCCGAACGCTATGGGCGGTTGGGCGCGCGGATGCCCAAGGGGATCCTGCTGGTCGGCCCGCCCGGCACGGGCAAGACCTTGCTGGCGCGCGCGGTCGCTGGTGAAGCCGGCGTTCCCTTCTTCTCCATCTCGGGCTCGGACTTCGTCGAGATGTTCGTGGGCGTGGGTGCGGCGCGGGTGCGCGATCTCTTCGAGCAGGCGCGCGGGAAGGCGCCGGCCATCATCTTCATCGACGAGCTGGACGCCATGGGGCGCGCGCGCAACGCCACGCCGTTCGCCGGCGGCCACGACGAAAAAGAGCAGACCCTCAACCAGCTTCTGGTCGAGATGGACGGCTTCGACGCCACGAGCGGCATCGTCCTTTTGGCCGCCACCAACCGGCCCGAGGTGCTCGACCCCGCGCTGCTGCGCGCCGGACGCTTCGACCGACAGGTGCTGGTCGACCGACCGGACAAGCGAGGCCGCGTGGAGGTCCTGCGCGTGCACGTGAAGAAGGTGAAGATCGACGTCGACGTCGATCTCGAACAGGTCGCCGCGCTGACGCCCGGGTTTACCGGCGCGGATCTGGCCAACCTGGTCAACGAAGCCGCGCTGGCGGCCACCCGGCGCGGGGCGACCAGCATCTCTCTGTCGGACTTCAACTCCGGCGTCGAGCGTATCGTCGCTGGGCTCGAGCGCAAGAACCGGCTGCTCAACCCGCGCGAGCGCGAGATCGTCGCCTACCACGAGATGGGACACGCGATCGTCGCGGCCTCGCTCAAGGGCTCCGATCCGGTGCACAAGGTCTCGATCATCCCGCGCGGAATCGGCGCGCTCGGCTACACGATTCAGCGCCCGACCGAGGACCGCTACCTCATGACCCGCGGCGAGCTCGAGAACCGCATGGCCGTGCTGATGGGTGGTCGTGCCGCCGAGCACGTGGTGTTCTCGCACTTCTCCACCGGCGCTTCCGACGACCTGGCCAAGATCGCGGACATCGCCCGCAGCATCGTGACCCGCTACGCGATGGAGCCCGAGCTCGGACACGTGGCCTTCGAGACCGACCAACGCTCGATGCTCGGCCCGTCCGGCGAGCCCATCCCCCACAGGACCTACGGCGACGACACCGCCCGAGAGATCGACTGCGCCGTCCGCAAGAACGTGCTCACCGCTTTCCAGCGGGCGACCGCGGTGCTGACCGACAATCGCGAGGTACTCGAGACCAGCGCACGTCAGCTGCTGGAAAAGGAGACCCTCGAGGCGGCGGATCTCGAGCGCCTGTTCGCGTCCATCAAACCCGCGCCCGCGACCTTCGCCCCGGCCGCGTTGCCGTGTGCGAGCTCACGCCAGACTGGCCCCCTAG
>CAZYFU010000167.1:0-12635 GCA_964647025.1 uncultured Myxococcales bacterium
GGGGGGGTACAGCCCATAGTCTCGCGCTCCGTCTACGCGGGCAAGATCGCGCGGCAGCACTCAGAGAAGCATCGCTTTTCAAGTCGAGGATCGCTGGCCGTGTTTCCGGTGCTGCGGGGCGTGTGCTTGTTGCCGTCGAGAGGTTGCGGCTGCAAGAACGATTGCCGACGGTTAGTCCTGAGACACGTTTCGCTGAACGCGTTGTCTGGCTTCTGGGCGCGGGTTTCAGCAAAGCACTGGGTGGCCCATTGTTCTCCGAGCTGGTTGGCGCTCGCCAGCAGCGCTGGATCGAGTCTTGGTTGGAGGCCAGAGGCGTTCCTGAAGGAAGGACCCCAGGACACATCGTTCCAGTCTATGAGAGCGGCCTAAAGACTGGGCTCTGGAATAGTGCCGAGGAGTGCTTGGCGTTGCTAGATGAGGCCCGTGGTGATGCTGTCGCACGCGACGTTCTGAGAGATGTCCTCAACGGCCGTGAGATCGATGACGTATGGAAAGATGCGACGCAGTTTGTTGCCGCAGCCACCTCGCACTATGTGGATCGTGCCTTTGCGGCCGATGATCTTCCGGAAGCTTGGACTCCATACGAGCGATGGGCTGAGTTGATCTCTACAAGCGACAGCATTGTCACGTTCAACTACGATATGGTTGTTGAGCGGGTGCTAGGCCGCGCCCAACGTGGTGCCGGTACGATCGCCAAACTCCACGGCTCGGTCCCCTCGACCGAGCAGTTGATCGACGACATACGAGATGGCGTTCCTGTCGCCAAGATAGCGACGCCAGGGCCGGGAAAGGCGACCGCCAGAAGCATGGTCGCAATCGAGAAGGACTGGCTCAGGGCAGAGAAGGCATTGGAGACTGCAGACCGCTTGGTCGTGATCGGGTACTCCTTCCCTCCGTCAGATTCCTACGTTCGCTCCTTCATTCTTTCGAAATGCCGGGCGGCCAGGGTCGATATCGTAGTCGGCTCTGACCAATGCGGGGATACGATCGCCGAGATGTTCCGCCGGTCGCTCGGCCTCGCCGCTCGCGATGTGAGAAACACGAGACTACTAGCCCAGCAGTTCCTCGCGGAGGGCGCAGCGCGGCCTCAACAGCAACGGTTTGACCACTGGCTGAACTACTGAAGGCGGATCTCCGACCGGCGTGAGACTCCGCCCCTTGTCGTGCTTCGCCCTCCGTTCTGACTGGTGCCATTTGGAGCAGGCGAGGCGCACGGCTGTTTCGGTCCAGCCGCGCGGCGACACCGGCGACACCTACCACAGTACGGCCCACGCGGTGGCGGAGGCGCCTAGTCCGACAGCGCCGCCGTGCAGGTCTTCACGCACGTCGCGAAGCGGTCGTCGACGCATGAGCAGTCCACGCAGAACGTGCAGGCGACGTCGTGGCAGCTCGCGACGTCGTTGAGGCATTTGACGATGCACGGACTCGTCTGCGCGCACAGGTTGTCCCAGGTAGAGCTGTCGGGGATCGGGCAGACCGAGAGCAGACGCGCCTTGGCCTTGTCGCAGGTGGAGAGGTTGATCGAAGCACATCCGACGAACTTGCCTCCACCGCAATTGCACACGCGAGGGCCGTCACACTGGGTGCAGTAGCACTCCTCCGTGATCATGGCGCAGCCGTTGACCTGATAGCAGTCGCATTCGTCGCGCCCCGTGCAGCCTCCGCCGAGGTTCACCGGACAGACGGACGAGTCGGGCTGGCAGCAGGTGGAGTCCACCCCGGCGCCACACGACGTTCGCATCCTCTTCCACCCGTCGGGGCACTCGGCGCCGCTCGGAACGCACAAGCCGCCACCGTCGGTGCATTCGTTCACTTCGGGGGCGACCTTGGTGCAACACCACGCATGGGCCTCATCGCAGCCCGCGCGGGTCGGGTTCAGGTAGGTGCCCGCGGGACAAGCGCGACATCCGTCGACCAGCGCCGCGCACGTACCGCCCGAAAGACTCAGACACTGTGGCGCCGCGCCGTCGACGCCTGCCCCGGAGTCTGGGTTGACGTCGATGGCCGCGTCCTTGGCCCCGCCGTCCACGCTGGCCCCGCCGGTGCCTCCTGCGCTGCCGCCGGTTCCGCTCTTGCCAGCGCTGCCGCCGGTTGCCGTGGTGGAGGTCTTGCCTCCGGCCGCGCCTGCGATGCCGGCGCCACCATCAGCCGGGACGCTGATCGCGCCGGCGGCGCCGCCGGTGCTCGACACCGCTCCTCCCGCGCCGACGCCGCCTGTCCCTCGAGCGCCACCTGTCCCGGGCACGCCGCTGCTCCCCGCTGCGCCTCCCACCCCCGCATCGATGATGCTGCTGGTGGCGCTCCCGCCCGTCCCTGGGTCGCCGCCGACCGACGCGCCTCCGGTGCCGGCCTGGCTCTGTAGCAAGGTGTCCGTCGAGCTGCAGGCCACGGCGCCCAGTACGAGAGCCAGACCCAACCATGCGGTTCCGATGATGCTCGTCTTCGTCATGTCCCCCTGGGTGCCTGGCGCAACGAAACCGGCTCACGCCTTTTCCGCAAAGTCGTGGGCCGTACCACGACGATCACACCTTCGTCGCGTCTACTGCAGCCGCAACGACCCTACCAGCGATATCGCCACCCAGAAGCCCCGAATCGCGATCGCGGTGGCTCGGTCGGCCAGCCCCTCGGCCGCGAGCACGGCCCGCCCTGCCTCCGCGGTCAGCGCCCAGGCGAAGGTCTCGCTCGCGCCGCCGAGGCTCGCGCTGACCGCGGGACCTCCCCAGGCTCGCACCACGCTGCGATCCGCGACCTCGTTCGGTCGGCTGGTCGCGCCGGACAGCCGGGCGATCCCCAAGCGACCGCCAGCGGTCAGGCCGGCGCCGAACCGCGGGCCGCCGATCCCGACTCCCAGACCCGCGCCACACGAGACCAGCAAGGCCTCCGTGCGTCCCATACCTTCGATCTCGGTGCGCGCGCCCGACACCTCCACATCCAGCGGCACGCGCAGCCGGGCCGTCGGATACACGATCACCTGGGCCTGCGCTCCCCACGCAGAGACGCCGTGGCTGACCAAGAACGTCCGCCACACTCCGCCGAGGCCAATGCGAAGATCGCGCGCAGTCCGCGCCACCGGGTCCGCGCCGCGAGCCAACGGCGGCGACGCTGGCTGCGGAGGTGGCACCTGCCGTTCTTGGATCGACGCACGCACCTCCGGACTGCGCGCGGCGAGCAGCTCCAGCCCAGCCAAGGCCACCGCCCGCGCCGTGGTATCGCCCGGAAAGTCCGCCAGCTCGATGCTTCGGCTGAGGGCAAGGGCGCCGTCGCCACCGCCGGCTTCGAGCCGCGCGACGTCTCCCGTGCAGCGGATCCTCAAGCGGTCGGCTCCTGGCGCGGGCTCGCGGTCGTCGAGCAGCAGGTCCCCGACCTCGACCAGCAGTGTGTGACGAACCGCCGCCTCCTCGATCGATGGACAGGACTCGATCAGCAAGGCAAACGCGCCCGGGCGCCCCTGCCCTGCGGACTCGGCCCTCGCGACGCCTGCGAGGAGCGCGAGCCCGAGGAACGTGCACGCCATCGCGCAGAATCCGCGACCCGAGCCGCGTGCCCTGTGCGGCATGAGGGCGCGCTTCGCACGATCTCGCCTGCTCACTCCATCCCGCCCATCGCACGCACGGTGGACACGCGACGTCCGCCGGGATACAGACGCAGGTACTCCCGAGCCAGCCGCCGTGCCTCGTCGCCTTGCCCGACCCGGTGCCAGGCTTCGACCTCGCGTGCGAGGGCGTCCTCGGCGAAGGGCCCTTCCGGTGACAAGCGCCTCGCCTCGGCGAAGGCCGCAGCCGCCTGCCGAGGCCGACCCAGCTCCATCATCAGCAGGCGCCCGAGCGAAAACGCCGCCAGAGGCGCCCGAGGATCCGCCGGATGCTGTCGCAGCAGACTCTCGAGCAGGGCCACGCCGCGCTCGGGGTCACCGGCCAGCCTGGCCGAGTCCGCCGCGAGCAACAATCCCTTGGCGCCTTCGTCCTCGGGCTGGGGCTGCTTCGTCATCTTCTGCGCGGCGACCATCTTGGATCGGCCGGGCTCCACCCGCGGCGGCGACGGAGGCGGGCTCACCACCAGCGGGGGAAACCAGCCGCTATCGCCCTGGCCCAACAGTCGCGAGCCGATGCCCCAATCCACCCGGACCCTGCCGTGCTCCACGGTGACGCCGACTCTGTCGGCGACTCGCTCGACGGTGAACACGGTTCCGAGCGCGCTGACCGTGACGTCGCCCACGCGCACGTTGAACGCCCGCTCGGGCCGCGGCGAGACCTGGAAGCGGCCGCTGCCCTTGACCAGGGCCAGCTCGACCCGCGCCTCGGACTGCGTGGCAACGACGATTTGGGTCGCGGCATCGAGACGCGTGACCTTGGAGCCGTCGTGCAGCTGCAATACCTGCGAAGCCTCTGGTGCCTGCGTGCCTGCCGTCGGTGCGGGCAGCGCCATGACGCCCTCGGTCCGTGGCCGGTCCCGCACCGCCCACGCCACGAAGACGCCCGCACCCACGGACGAGATCGCCATGAACAGCGCCGCCCGCCGCAACACACGCCTCCTGCGGCGTTGGCGCCCGCCTCGGACCATCCGCTCGACATCGGCATCGCCGAGGCCGGGCTCCATGCGGGCACCCGCCTGCGCGATTCGGCCCAGCAGATCCGTGCCGTCAGTCATGCGAGAGCTCCTCCTGAAGGCGCTTTTGCGCGCGCGCCACCCGTCGCTTGGCCGTCGCCAATGAGCAACCACACAGCCTCGCCACCCGGTCGAGCGCTTCACCTTCGATGTGGTGCAGGCTGAAGGCGAGCCGATCCTCCACCGGCATCTCGTCGAGAACCCGGTAGACCCCGAGGAGCAGCAGCCGATCGACGGGCGACGCCGCCGGGGCGATCTGTTCTGCCGCATCGGGCTCGCAGCCCATGCCCAAGAAGCGCCGCAACCGCCGCAGGCGCAGGCGACGGCGAACCTTTCGCACCGCGACCGTGGCCAGCCAGCCCTTGACCGCCTCCGGATCGCGCAGCCGTCTTATCCCGCGGGCCGCCTCGACGAACACATCCTGCACGAGATCCTCGACCTCGTCGCAGCGCCCGTCCAGCCTGAGCACGACCGCAGCCACGTAACGGCAATACCGCCGGTACACGTCGTCCAGGGAAGACGGAACCTCGTCCCCTTCGACGAGCCTCAAGGCAGGGCGGCTGACGGATGGATTGGGCACGTGTCACCTAGGTGTACCGCCCAAGGTAAACCGGCTCACGCAAAGTGGGAATGGCGGCGGACGGTCTGCTTACCGGCCAAGCCAAGCCGGTGCGGCCGAGAGAGGCGCATATCGATTGCTCTGCCTCAATCATCACGAAAGGGCGCCGCGATCAGCTTTCCGCTGTTGGTAGGCTCGTCCTTTCGAGGATAGGTATCGAAGATCGCCGTCACCACATCCGCCCGAATTCCGGGATACCTCCGCCTCATCATCTGCCGCACCATCTCGCCGTCGTCGGGCGCCTCGTTGTGCGAGACCGTCAGGGCGTCTGCATCGTCGACGGGTGCCAGCCTGATGGCGCCAACGAAGGTGACCTGTCCAGCGGCGGCGTGAAAAGTCGGCACCAAGACGCCGCGGGTGGCTTGGTAACGCGCGTATCGACCATCGTCCGGGGTCACGACGGTTACGCCGTAGGTCTCGTTGCCAACGCGTGGTTTGACCTTGATGACGATGGTTCCGTCTTCTGCCCAGGCTCCATAAGAGCTCACACCAGGTGACATCCTCCAACCGGTGCGGTCCACGGTCCCGGGCACCATCGAGACCCGCGCCACAGGCTCGACCTTGAGCACGATGATCGCGTCTTCGCTCTTGCCGTCGAACTCCGTCGTCGATGGCAGGCTACGGACCCAATGCGTGCACGAGCTCAGCCCGACGAGCACCAGTAGCGCTGGCGCCAACCGCGTGGTTACGAAATGCATCCTGGCTCCCCTTCTTGCTGGGTCGGGATGACGATCTCGCGTCGGCCAGCCGCACGCAAGCGACTTCGCCGTGCGAGCAGAACGAGCCGAGCGCCACCAGGAGCTTGCGGACCTCACTTCAGACTGTCGAAGAGCTAGCGGCTCACACCCAGGACGCAGATGACCGCGATGGTTCAGGCATCGGAGAAAGACGTCGTGCACCACCGTGACCTTGCGCCCTCCCGCATCGGCGCCCCCTCCGCTCAATCACCACGATTCTCGTGCTTGGTCTGCCTCGCGGGTGTGGGTTGAACGATTGGGGCTGCCTCCTCGGCGATATCAGCATTCACCGTCCCACCTCTCGTCGACACCACGTTGTCCCTGCTGTTCAGCCACAGCATCATCACGGGACGCTTGAACGCCACCGTGGAGTATTTGCGGTAGCGATTCGCCAGCTTCCGCAATCCCTCCCAATCGCCGTCCCACAGAAAGAACCGCTCGTCTCTGACCTCTGCATCGGGTCCATGAGATCTGGGGAACTCGCGAACAAAACCGTCCAGCAGGTAGCGTCCAGGAGCGGGCGTAAAGGCCTTGGCACCGATCGCCGCCAGGTCGCGCAGCACCTCGTCCCGCTTTGGAGACATCTTTCGGAAAGACTCCGCAGTCAGGAATGAGAAATCGACCCAGAGCCAGCGCGCGCCGACGCGCATGAGCTTTCCGGTCTCTTCGCAAGCCGTGAAGGTGGAGATCCCCTCGACATCGAACGTGACGACATCCTCCGTCACATCCAAGGCGTAGGTGTCGCGTCGCCCACCGCCGACAAAGACCAGCCGGTAGTGCCCTGGCTCAGGTGGAAGCACGATCCGCTCCCGAATCGGCGCTGGGACCTTGGCCGTACGGCAGTCCCGGTACTCCGCTGCCTGGGCGACCTCGAGAAGGATGATCCTGATCTCCCGGTCCTGCCGCTCTTCGCGATAGACGATTCGCCGACACTCGTAATCAACTGAACCGGGCAGTGCGAACGACAGGGTAAGACCTCGGGTTCGGTGCCGACCGTCCTCCAGCTGGAAGGTCAGAACCTCCGGCAGCCCCGGTCTCGATGGCGGAGCCGCGACCGCTGCCTCAGGCAGTAGCGACAGAGCAACGACGCCCACGACGAGCGGGATCCCTCGGAGAGGCTTGTCGATGGATTTCCTCATCACGATTCGCCCAACTTACCAGAGGACCGCGAGATCATCCGGGTGTTGGCCAGGCCTCGCAACGCCGCGCGTGCCCTGGCCACCACGGCGCGCGCGAGCGAGGTCGGCGCGATCACGCGGCAGTCCTCGCCCAGGGCCAGCACGACGAGCTCGGCATACAGCGAGGAATCGACGGCGATCTCGACCACCTTCCAGCCTTCGCCACGCGGATCGGCGCGCAGCACCTCGACCCTTCCGGGTGCGATCCTGCGCACGACGCGGAGGTTCTCCTCGGGCAGGGCGAGGGTGAAGCGAAACGACGAGAGCTCGGCGGCGAGGTTCTGCTGGTTCGCCGGCCACCAGGTGCGAATGTCGAAATCGTCGCCGCGCACGAAGCGCTGGCCGCTACGATGAACCGAACGGAAGCGCGAGACGCGGTAGGTTCGCAACCGGCCATCGCGACGCCCGACCAGATACCACAGGCCGGACTTGGCGACCAAGCCGTACGGTTCGATGGAGCCGCGGCGAACGCTGCCGTCGTAGTGCTCGTAGTCCGTGGCGACGACCTCGTCGGCGAGCACGGCCGCCTGCAGTGGCGCCAGGAACTGGTCGGCCCCGGCCTCGTGCCACCACCAACGCGAGTCGATGAGCACCCGCCTTTGCAGCACGTCGAGCGCGGGCTCGAACCGTTTCGCCTGCGCGGCCGCCAGCTTCAGCCTTCCCAGGCGAAACGCCTCGCCCATGCCCAGGTCACGCGCCAACGCATCGTCCGCGCCGATGACGAGCGCGCGCAGCTCGCCTTCCCCGAGACCGGTCAGCCCCGCACGGTAGGATTCGTCGAGGCGCACGCCTCCGCCATGCCCGCCTTCCGCGATCACGGGCACGCCGGCCGTGGAGAGAGCGTCGAGATCGCGCAGGATGGTCCGGCGAGACACCTCGAGCTCGCTGGCCAGTGCGGCGCAAGTCCGCACGCCCCGCCCCTGCAAGATGAGGATGATGCTGACCAGTCGATCCGCGCGCATGCGCGTGATCCTACTCTTGGGTGACAGCAGATGTCACCCAGCCCGCCCTAGGGTTGTCCGCAAGGAAAGGGAACAAACCATGGAACGCTCGCATGAAGGACTTCGCATCGAAACCATCGGCCAAGGGGCGCCGATCCTCTTTGTCCACGCGGATTTCGTGGACGGCGGCATGTGGCGCGAGGTCATGAGCCTGCTGTCCGCGAGCTTTCGCGTGACATGCTTCGACAAGCGAGGCTACGGCCAGTCCGAGCCCGCGACGGGTCCCGTCTGTCGTCGGCGTGAGCTGGAAACCGTGGCGCGCACGCTCGGCGGTGGCCCGGTGCACCTAGTCGGCTGCTCGAACGGCGGCCAGAGCGCGCTCGACCTGGCCCTGGAGCGGCCCGAGCTCGTCCGCTCGCTGACCCTGGTCAACGCCACGCCCTCCGGGTTTCGCCTCGAGGGCGCGCCACCACCCGAGCTGCTGGAGATGATCGGCGCGATGGCACGCGGGGATGTGGACGCGGCGAACGATCTACAGATTCGCATCTGGTTCGATGGCCCCTCGCGTGCCCGTGACACCATGGACTCCGCCAGGTGTGCCGCGCGGCTCGACGCAAAGCGGATGAATCGCATTCTCGTCGAGCGTGGCACGTTCGCCATCGCCGACATGACGCCGAAGGATCCGCTGGACCCGCCAGCCACCGCCAGGCTCGCCCAGGTCCGCGTACCCACGCTGGTCGTGTCCGGCGCGCTCGACTATGCCGAGAACCAACGCGCGTCGCGCCTGCTGGCAGACGGCATTCCCGGCGCTCGACAGGTCGTGATAAGCGACTGCGCACACGTGCCCCCGCTCGAGGCTCCGGCCGCCTTCGCTTCCATCCTCCGCGACTTCATCGCTGGAATCGAGACCTGATCCACTCGCTGTCGCACCACTTTGTTTGCATCCTTTTGCCGGTCCTACGTCTTTGGGTCAGGAGGTTCGAACATGGAAAACACGACGAACAAGGATGTGCGAAAGGATATGCACGAACAGGTGCGGGAGCAGTACGGCAAGATCGCGCGGGGTGAGGCCGGCGAGACGGGCTGCTGTGGCGGCTCGGCGTGCGGGAACGGGGCGTGTGCGCCCGATGCCACGGCGCTCGGCTACTCGGAGGCGGAGCGAGCGGCCGCGCCGGCCGGGGCCGACATGGGCCTCGGCTGCGGCAATCCACAGGCCATCGCGGCGCTGCGGCCGGGGGAGACGGTGCTGGATCTGGGTAGTGGCGGCGGCTTCGATGCATTCCTGGCGGCGCGGCAGGTCGGTCCTGCGGGCCGGGTCATCGGGGTCGACATGACGCCGGACATGCTCGCCAAGGCACGCGCCAACGCGGCCAAGGTGGTCGCGCCCAATGTCGAGTTTCGCCTGGGCGAGATCGAGCATTTGCCAATCGCCGACCGCAGCATCGACGTGATCATCTCGAACTGCGTGGTCAACCTGGCGCCCGACAAGGCCGCCGTCTATCGCGAAGCGCTGCGAGTGCTCAAGCCGGGCGGGCGGCTGGCCATCATGGACGTGGTCGCCACCGGGCCGTTGCCGGCGCAACTCCTGGCGGATCCCGCGGCGTTCACCGGGTGTCTGTCGGGCGCGACGCCCATCGACGAGCTGGTCCCGATGCTGACCGCGCTCGGCTTCGTCGACGTGCGCGTCGAGGTGCGGCCAGCGAGCCGGCAGCTCATGCAGGCTTGGTCGCCCGGCACGGGGGTCGAGCACTACGTCGCGTCGGCGTCGATCCAGGCGGTGCGTCCGCAGGGCGAGGGCTGCTGCGGGTCGAGCCCAGCGGCGCCGTGCTGCTAGGCTTGGTCGCGGGAGCAAGGTGCGATCATGGTGGACGTGGAAGCTCACGAGTCGATCACGGCGCTGTTGGCGCGGCTGCGGCCGTTCGTCGAGCGCCGCGTCCCCTCGCCCGCCGACGCGGACGACGTGCTTCAGGAGGTGTTCGTGCGCATGCATCGCGGCCTGCCGGGACTGCGCGACAGCCAACGTCTCGGACCATGGCTTTACCGCCTGGTCCGCAACGTCATCTACGATCGCTATCGCGCCCAGGCGCGCGACACCCGGCTCGCCGCCTTCGCACCGCCCCCCAGCGCCGACGAGCCCGAGCGCGCGCGCGAGCTAGCCGCTTGCATCGCGCCCTTCGTGGCACGCTTGTCGTCACCCTACCGCGAGGCGGTCACGCTGGTGGATCTGGAGGGCGTCACCCACAAGGACGCCGCGCCCATGCTCGGCGTCTCGCTGCCGGGGGTGAAGGCCCGTGTGCAGCGCGGGCGGCGCAAGCTGCGGGCCATGTTCGAGGCATGCTGCCGGATCGAGCTGGACACGCGCCGCCGGGTGACGGCTTACGAGTGCGCCGCGGGCAAGCCGTGCGGCCCGGCATGACGATGGGTGGGCCGGGCTCATCGCCAACTTCGGAGCCACCGGTGGTGGCATCCGCGCAGCCTACTTGGGGGTCGCCACCGCCACTTCGGTGGACATCGGCGTGGGTACCGAGAGCAGGCCCTCACCGCTTCACGCGGAAACCAGCAATCGCGCCGTCCAGCTCGGAGGCGTGCGACTCGACCAGCTCCTTGGTTCCGCCCTGCTCGACCAGGATGATGTTCTTCTCGGTGACGAACAGGGTGAGGTAGTAGAGGTGCGGCGTCTTGCCCTCGTCGTGCCCGAAGCGGAGCTGCCGCCCGCGGACGCCCTCCGCACCAGCAGCGTCCCGCTTCTCGAGGAGAGAGTAACCCGCCCGTTGGCGCAGCTGGTTCTCGATGGCCCTCTCCCAGAAGGCCAGCTCGCCCTTGGGATCGTTCTTCACCTGCCGAACCGCCATCACCAACCCATCCGCGTTGGTCGCGCGGTAGGCGTAGCCGGCGTCGTCTTGCTCGCGCAGCTCCACGAATCCAGGAGGCGTGCTCGCCTCGAAGGCGGCCCCACATCCCGCGAGACCAACGACGAATAGCACAATCGCTCGCAATCGCATGTTCGACCTCAAAGACTGAGGAGCCTTCCCAGCCCCAGCTCTTCCAGCCACCCGAAGGGCAGCCGGAACTTGTTGTCAAGGCGCTCGGTCGCCACCGGACGGAAGCTGACCGCGATGGTGCTGAACTGCACCAGCTCCCGCCAAAGCCGCAGTTGGCCCTTCAGCCGCTCCAGCTCTCCCGCCACCCGCTCCAGCTCCTTTTCCACCGCCAGGGCGTCCTCGACCTTGCTCGCCCGGGCGAGGAGCTGCTCGAGTTGCGTGCGCATGGCCTCCGCGTTTCGGATGCGCACCTCCAGGTCGAAGTACTCCGCCGTGACGTCGCGGACGTTGACCGACTGATCGAGCACATCGCCCACCTTCGCGACACCGCCGAGCGTGTCCTGGAACTTCGCCGATGGCACCCGCACCGTGATGTCGCGCCCGCTGCGCGAGACCAAGTAGCCGCCCGCCTCCACCGCGAGCTTCTCCACCGCGTCCATGCTCTTGTTGGTCTCGAAGACCCCGAGGGTCAGGTTCGCCTGGTACACCAACATCAACGCACGGCTGGCCTCGCCGCGCAGGTCGGCCTTCGCCGCGTCGTCTGGCGCGGGCTTTACTGGTGGTGCCGGTGGTGGCGTCGCCGGGACGGCTGGCGGCGGTGCAAGCCTCGTCGCCATCGCCGGAGAGCAGCCGCCCATCCAGCTCACAGCGACGAAGATACACAAATTGCGAATGATCCAACGCAGCGACGATCGGGTCCAGTCCATGCGCACTCCCAACGGGTGCGAGCACCCTATCGGCTATGCAAGCGATGCGCAACCAAGAGCGGACGACGTCGAGGTCTACCGTCAACCAGCCCGGGCGTTGCCACACGATTGCCGCCCCATCAGGACTCTGGCGCCGTACGTGGCCTCTTCCAGGCCGCAATCGTGACGCGCGGCACGGGACGCTACCGAAGGCTGCCGCGTAGCAGGCTCGCGCAGATCCGCCGTCAGTCGGTCGGTGACGGACGACGGCGAGGACTTGCGAAAGAGCATCTGCCAAGGCTGAGAAGTAGTAGTATGCCGCCGTCGGTCCAAGGTTCAGAGTCTCTGAATAGTACAATCACGCAGCGCCGCTCTTGGGATGTACAACTCAATGAGCAAGCGCTCTTTCGGGAGATTGGCGACACATCCAGCGTCCTGTCTCAGCGGTATGGCAACACAGTACATGTGGTGGAACTGGATCGAGTCCGTGGACTGGTCTAGCGGCGCGGTAGAGACGCTGCCCAGAAGGACCGGTGCGGGCAAGTGGTGAGCAGGAACCGGCCTATTGCCAGTTCGGTCATGAGACTCAGCGTGCTCATGTGCGGGCTGTTCGCGTGCCTGGTGGGGTCCGGCTGCCGCAATGGCTGTCACCGAGATCGCGGGGGGAGAGCTGCCGAGGCCTTCGACAAGATCGAGACACTGATGCTCGGAGAGGTTCAGGTTGGCAAGGAGCTGGTAGGGCTCTACGTGGCCTACGGCTACGATTCGGCAGTGCTAGCAGCCCGTGGAAAATGTGGCCGCGATCATGCGGCTGCCTGAACGAGCCAC
>CAZYFU010000168.1:0-12409 GCA_964647025.1 uncultured Myxococcales bacterium
GGGAGCGCCGCGTATCGACAGCTGAAGTGGAAGTAGCGATGCCGCAAGATCTTGATCTGGTTCTTCGTGAACTCGTCGCTCTGCCATGGGCCGGTCCCGTCCGTACCGAGTTTTGCTTTGATCTCCAGGAACGCGGACTTCTCGGACCACGTCTGGAGCGCGGGCGAGGTGCTGGCCGCGAGATCGGGGAGCAAGGTCTCATCGAAGGAGATCTGCGACGGGTCGAGGGGCGTGCCACCGCCGAGATCGGAGAGGGAAAGGGGGCCGGGTGGGCTCTCCAGCGGCTCTTTCTCATCGATCTTCGCCTGGTCGAACGACAACCCGGCCTGGCTGGCATGATGGACCATGATCCTGAGCGGAATGCGACTGTAGGTGTCCTTGATGCCCTTCCGATTGGCGATGATGGTGGAGAGGGTCAAATCCACCGTGAGCTCCTTCTCCGTGTACCACCCTTGGGCGACCAGCCACTTCCGGTCGGTCTCCATCACGGTCGGGGAGGCCGTGCTGCCGGTGATCGCCTTCGGAGCGTACACCTCCCAGTTCGTTTCATCTTCCAGGCTCGTGTAGCCACCGCCGATGTCGCTGTGGGCACCCGGGAGAGCGATCTCGAGGCCTTTGCCGAGAGCCACCGCGGAGCTGATGTCGGTCAGGATGAAGTTCGATCGGTACTCGTCGGCGGCGGTCAGATGGACCACCCGGTTGGCCAGCGAGACCGCGTCGAGGTGCAGGTAGGCGACGTCGTTCCGGTGGTAGATGCCGTGAGAAGCGACCGTGTCGAAGAGCCCAGCGAACGTCACCTCGATGTCCAGGACTTGAATGTCGTAGTTGTGCTCCGCGAGCCGGGCATTGACGGTCAGGGGCTCGCCCATCACGCGGTGGATGAAGTGACGGGCGGCCGCGGCGCCTCGACTGAAACCGAAGACGTCGAACGATAGCATCTCGACGAGCAGCTTCTCGCCGGCGGGCAGGGCAGCGCGCGCCGCCTTGGTGGCCGTGTTGAGCATGTCCGCGACCAGCGACACAGTCTCGTCGACCTTGGTGACGATGCCGTCACTCGACGCCCCCAGCGCCGCCCCCAAGAAGTCCGAGTCGGTCTGGCCACGGCTGGTGCCGATACCGTCGATGTAGATCTTCTCGTGGCCGTCGTACCCGAAGTGAGCGGAGGTGTTGAGGTAGTCGTGCATCTTGGCGACGTTCGAGTAGGCGCTGAGGTAGCTGTCGCCCTTGCCCGCGTACAGACCAGGCTTCGCCTTGTAGAGATCGATGTTGTGCTTGTTGTTGAGTGTGCCATCGAAGAACAGCGAGAAGCGGTAGCGGTTGCCGAAGATAGACAGCCGCACCATGGCTTTGTCTTCATTGGTCTGGGACGGGCTGACATAAAACGTCCCAGGTGTCATCGTGTCGCCCATGTGTTGCGCTCCTGTGCCCCTCAGAGTTCGTTCTCGATCCGCAAGTCGCCGTACTGCACCCCGCTGAACACGGTCTGCACGGCTCCCGTGGCAGAGACGACGTCGAGGGCGTAGAGAGACTGCTGCCCCATGGGGGCGTCCTCGAACAGGAGGTCGACGTGGGCTGGCCCTTGCGCCGCATACTCCGCCAAGTTCCGCGTGACGTCGTACGTCCCGTCGAGAGAGTACAGGCGAAACGCATAGGGATATTGGTCGACCAGGGCCGGCATGATGCGGATCCGAATCCACACCGGACCCTTCTCGAACTGGGTCTCCTCGAAGCTGGCGTTGGCGATCAACATGCTGTGCGGATCCATGGGGATATCCTCGGTGGGTCCCGTGAAGGACACTTCCACGTCGGCGATGGCCCCGGCGACCTGGGCCAGCGATGCCACGGCCTGGGCGGCGGCCTGGGCTCCGGCGGCCACCGCGGCGACGACCTCGCCCGCGGCCGTGGTCGCTGCCGCGACGGCGCCACCCACCACGCTGGCGACGGCGGTGGTCCCGGCGCTGACCGCCGCGGCGACGTCCACCTTCGGGGCCTCCACCTTCACGTTCAGATCCACGCCGAACCCCATGGTCAAGCCGCCTTCCTTGCATGCCCCGGCACGGTCTTCGCCGTCGGGTACGTGAGCTTGGACTCTCCGACCTTGTAACCATTCTTTTCCGAGCGAATGACGTACTCCCCTTGCTTGAGCCCGAAGAACGAGACGAACCCATGTTCGTCCGCGGTGGCCTCGGCGTTGGTCGGGCCCGAGAGCTGCACCTTGGCGAGCGGGACCGGTTGCTTCTTGGAGTCCACGATCTGGACGTGGATGCCGTGGTTCTCGAAGTCCTTGGTCTCGACGAGCAACGCGAGCCAGCTCGCGTAGGACGGCGAGCCCGCCGACGAGGTGCGCGCGCTGGGCTTGGGATCGATCTGGTCTTTGAAGAAGAAGACCTCGAGCCGACGATCGTCGACGATTCCCGACGCCGGCGGCGTGTCGTCGAAGTGCCCCTCGCAGCCGTGCGCGATGGGGATCACGTCTTCGGCCAGGCTGGTCTCCGCCAGCCCCATGTACGCCTCGACGATCGCCTTGCGGGTCTCGAAGTCCGCTTGGCCATCGGTGGGCAGGTTCGTGCCCTCGAACTGGTTGGTCAGCTCCTGGAAGGACTTGATGGCCGCCTTCGTCTTCTCGTCGGTCAGTCCCGAGGCGTAGCCTTCGTAGTACGGCAGGCTGGTATCGGGGAGCACGGACAGCATGAGCTGAATTTCGCGCGTGCCCCAGCGCGAGCGCGCCTTCTTGTCGGGGCCGAACCAGTTCAGCCAGATGTTGGGCTTGTTCATCAGGAACGCACCGAGAATCTGAGCGCGATCGAAGGCGATGTCGGCGCCGGCCAGATCCTCGTCGCCGCCGGCGTGGCCGACGATCAGCACCTCGGCGTCTGGCTCGCGCTCGTGCATGGCGACGATATCCTTGATGCCCGGCAAAGCCTGGGGCAGCAGGAAGCACTTGTTCGCGTCGAACAGCATGCCGCCCAGCCGAACCCGGCGGGCGGTCTTGTCTTCGGCGGGATCGTCGAGGACGAGCTCGTCGTCCGCGACCGTCCCCGTGCGGGCAGGCAGGTCGAGCTTGAAGGTCCCTGGTTCGATCTCGTGGGCGCTCCACATCGGCGGCGAGAAGCGCCCCTCGTCCTTGCGACCGTCGGGATGGGTCACGCGGTAGGGGCCGGTGTACGGCTTGTCGTCGTCGTAGACCACCTCGATCTCGATCCAATCCTTCTTCTTGAGCAGCCTTGCCATCTGGGAGGGGGTGATGGCCGCCTCCTCGGCGCGCGTGCCCTGAAGCAAGCGCCCCCTGCGCAGGAGAATCAAGCCGTCCGGCGCGAAGGGCGGTCGCCAATCCTCGGTCAGCTTCTCACTGGCTTTGTGTAGGTCCTCGCGCAGCCTCCGGCTGGCGGACGGCGCGTCGGCCATCGACCGCAGCACATGGACCGCTTCTTCGCGCGGGACGACCTCGTGCGAATTCCCCTTGACCGATCCGGGGAAGTCCACGTCGACGACCAGTCGATACGACCGCCCTGCATGGGACAAAGCGCCCTGCCCATCGATGGCGCGCACCAGGGCGCGCAGCGTGGCGGTCTTGTCGTGGGCACGGTCGCGTCCGACTCCTTCGCCCTCGCGGAACAGGACCAAAGAGCCGTCCCTGAGCCGCTGTCGGACCATCGCCGATACGCCATCGTCCTTGAGCCCCGCCAGGTCGAGCCTCGACATGCCGGCACGCGCGAGGAACCCCCTCAGGTCACGAAACGACCGCCTGTCGACGATGGCCCACGTGCGCTCGCTCTCCCGGGCCGCCAGGGCCACGCCGCGCCCGGCGCGGGTCATCTGCGCCGCGGTGGCCGGATTGACCAGCAAGACACGTCCCAGGAGCGGAATCACGATGGGAAGGCTGGCCGAGAGAGTCATCAGAAGACACCTGCAAGCAAGAAGAGATGATCGTGGCTGGCGACCACGACCTCGCGGCCGACCAGGATCGGGGGCGTGACCAGCGCGGCGGGGGGCTTCCACAACAACGTACGTTCGCCCGCGGGATCCAGCACGCTCAGGTCGTCGTCGACGAGCAACAACAATCCGTTCCCCGCGAGAGCCGCGCGAGGCCTGGCGCCGCACGGACGAGACCACTCGACCCGACCTTCAGCGGACAAGCGAAGGATCTGGCCGGGTGTGACCAGGTAACCGGAGCCGTCGCTGGCCACGAGAACCGGCTGAGCTTCGACTGGCTGAACCTCGCCGGCGTCGGCCTCGGGCAGAGAAATACTGGTCTGCACGGGTCCGCCGGGATGGACGATGACGAGATGGCGCGCGCGTAGATCGTCGTTGCCGATGACGAAGGCTCGGCCCGCGCGGTCCACGCTGAGCGCGAGCGGCCTCAATGCGTGGAGATGCTCGGCCAGCGGGCGCAGCCACCAATCGCACCACAGGATGCCGTCGGCGGTGGCCAGCACCGGCCCCGTGGCGGCGAGCGCTGCCTCGGCCAGCCAGTCTTGCTCGCGGATCATCCCCGCCACCGGCTCGAGACCGTACAGGCGGCCATTCTGGATCTGCTGCCAGTCATGCGCGCGGACCACCTCGACCACCACGTCGTCGCCGCCGCCATGCGTGCGTTGGCTGGTCATCACCACCAGGAGCTGATCGGGTCCGGGCAACACGGCACAGGTGACGTGGCCGCTCGGCAGGGACAGCGCGATCGAGCACTCCCGCGCGCCGCCGGGCAAGGTGTACGAGGAGAGCCCGCCTTCCGGTGCGTCCGACAGGAGGCGTGGACCGGAGGCATCCAGCCACTTTGCGCGTGGCCGTCCGGAATGCGAGCTTGCCATTTGGCCTTGCCGGGTGACCGCCAGCCGATGGCGCCCCTCGACCACGATGCAGGCATGACCCACGAGGAGCGACGTCGGCGACGTGGCAGGTCCGAGCGGGACCGACCAGACGACGTCGAAGCGGTCACACAGGAGTGGGCTCGAGGCACGGCCGGTCCGGCCCGGGCAACCGTCCGGGGAGGTCCACAGCCCCGCCTGGGCGACCGAGGGATCGAATGCGTCCAGACCGGCGATGGCGGCGGGGGCCAGCTCGCTGTAGGTGGACAGAGGCCGAAATTGTGTGGTCATGACTCCGCTCTCCTACTCGTACTTGCGCATGCACCCGGGATCGAGCCGCACCAGTTTCGGGAAGCACTGGGCGAACACGGGACGCGCCAGGCAGCTCGACAGCGACAGGGTCCCCTTCTGCAACACCGGCGGGCTGGGCTTGGCCACCACCACCGTGTGCGGACGCTCCCGGGTTCCGCCCCAAGCATAGGCCGAGTCCAGCCACTGGCCCTGCTCGACCAACGCGCAGTCCCCGACCAATCGGTTCAACCAGCGGGTGGCGGGATAATCGTCGGGGGTGAGCGCCCACATGTCGAGCAGCCAGGCATTGTCGATCTCTCCTCGTGAACTCGCCGGCAGCTCGGGCGGAGCCCTACGAGAGGATTCGCCCGTGTCCCTGAGCCTGGCCGTGGGAGTCACCAAGGTGCTGCGGCCAGGATCGAGTCTCTCCTGCAACGCCCGGGCTCGCTCCATCCGATCGGCGCCGGACAGCCCGCGACCGACACAGCCTTTGGCCGGCTTCGGATCGGAGCTCGCCGGACAGGGCAGCGGCAGAAGGATCGCCTCGAACTTCTCGCGATTGGTCGCGAAGCTCGCGACCAGGTGGGTGCCGAGCGCGCAGCTGCCACTCAGCTCCTCGCTGCGGAGCAGGGGCCGGTTGGTCGCCCACAGCCGTCCCCCGGTCATGCCGTCGTACCCCTCGTAACCACCAGGCAGGCCGCAATCCAGCAAGAGCCGTGTCGCGCGCTGGCCTCGCTCCACTGCCACGGTACCCCGCTTCGCGCGATCCAGAAACGCCGCCACCTCGACTGGGCTCCAATCGCGATCCGTCACGCGCGGCAAGGCTCCCGCCGCGCAGGTTCTGTCCACGGCGCTGCAGTCGTCCTGGCGCTCCCAGCCCTGCGGCGGGCTGGTGGGCGCCGGCTGGCGTTGTGGCGCGGCGGCGGCACAGGTGGCCAGCGGGAGCGCGGCGACGAGCACGAGCGAGAGCAAACCGAAGCTCTTCATACGAACTCCGGCACGGCGATCAGCCCGGGGATCGCGGTCACGAGCGGTTGAAAGGCCAAGGGGTTGGCGAGACTCCCGTCGGGCAAGCCGACCAGCTGCCCGAAGACACGCAAGACATCGTCGTCGAAGTGGGGATCGTTGAAGATCAACAGGAAGCTTCCGTCACGCCGAACGATACCGTTGCGGGGGCTGCTCGCGGCGATGGTCACGCCGGGCGTGCCTTTGTCGACCACTTCGATCTCCGCGTGCAGCCCATGCGCGGAGGCGCAGGCCTCGACACGTTTGCGGTGGCTGGCCTCGTCGATGGGAGGGGTGATCTTGGGGTAGTCGATCCCCTCGAGGTACGAGGTGGCGTCCTTACCTCCGGTCGGGAAAGTGCGGCTGAGGAAGCGCGGTGCGAACAAGACGCGCAGTCGCACCGGGCGGCTGGCGAAGGCACCGCGAAACACGAGCTTGTGGCTGCGATTGAATGCGTCGTAGATGGTGTCGTTCGCACGCGACAACAGCGACGACAAGACGTCGTACTTCTGTGTGAAGGTAAAGCGCCAAGCCATCTTGACCCGCACGACGACGAAGCCGTCGAACGGCGTCGGCGATGAACCTTCCAGCTCTCCGGCGGTCCACCCGTCCTTGCCGGTCAGGTACAGGAACTGGTCGCACAGCCCGAGCGTCCCGACGGCGACGCCGGACCACGGCGCCCCGGAGGCGGATGGATTGGCATTGGCATCCTTGCTGGAGAGCAAGGGCCACTGCACCCGGCTCTGCGCCGGCGGGGTCGAGTCCGCGGTGAATTGGAACGTGCCGTGCTTGACGACGATCTTCGGATCCTTGGCGAAGTTGACCCGATCTTGCGCCCACAGCGCGAAGTTCCAGTAGTAGCGGGTGCGCACCTCGCGGTTGGTGTTCATCATGCCGCCGGGATCCAAACCGTAGGGCGTGCCTGGGCTCCGCCAGAACTCTGTGATGTTGGGCAGGCCGAGCGATGGCTCGTAGTCCCGGTTGAGATACTCGTCGGGTTGCCCCATGACGTGACCCAGCTCGTGCGCCGCGGTGAAATAGCCCGCCCACGCTCCGCCCGAGGTCGGCAGCATGTCCTCGAGGGCCCAATGCCCCATCGAGTTGGCGGTTTGGATGCCGGCGCGCACCTTCTTGAACACGCTGATGATGAGCAAGGCCGAGTTCGCGCCGGTCATCGTGCCGGGCACCATGAGTGAAGTCCAGCTCCCCTTGGCGACGACGGGATCGCCGATCTCGAATGCCGGGGGACCAGGGTTGTGCGCATCGCCGCCGTTCCAGCGGGTGTTGTTGGCGAGCAGACATTTGCGGACATGCTCGTCCGCGTCCGCGCCGCTCGGGGCAGGCGCGAGCACCTCGGCGTCATTCTGAGGCTTCGAGGTCGGTGAGAAGTCGCAGGCGACGGTGACGTAGCTGAACGTCGCGAACAGCTCGACGGCGCCTTCGTGGCCGCAGCAGCGAAGCAAGCCCATCGCCGAGTGGCCCGTCGAAGCGGTGTTGGTGGTCGAACCGTCCGGCTTGGGCGCCTTGTACTGGAACGACAGATGGAAGAAGTGGCGGCGCTCCTCCACACCGAAGCCACCCAGCTCGGTGCGACGGGCCAGACGGGCCCCGACCGGGTAGCCCGTGGCAGCGGCCACCGCGGGCAGACGGTCGCCGAACGCATGGTAGACGATGCGTCCCCGCGTGATGAGGCGCGCGTGGGCTGGCACGTCGCAGAGCACGGCGCCCGTGGGTTGCGGCGCCAGGGTGTCGAGCTTGGTGAAGTACGACTCCTTCGGGTGCGGCTTCCACACCGCCAGCTTGCTGTCGCGAATCGCGAAGCGATGCACGAGCTTGCTGTCGTCCCACACGACGGTCTTGTCGGGCTCGTCGGCCTTGGCGCCTTCCAGCACGACCACGTCGAGAGAGACGACGTAGGGATCGCCGAGCGCGCTCTTGCTGGCGACGACCTGCTGGAAGGGACGAACCTTGTCCGGCGCCTCACTGGCCAACCGGGCGGGATAGTCTGTGGAGCGCCAGTCGCGCGGAAGGTCGTAGTAGCGCAGGCGCTCCGCGTTCGCGCTGGTGATGGTGGCGCCGCTCGCATCGAGCAGCAACAGCGCCCGGGGTGACTTGGGATCCTTGCCATCGCCTTCGGTGCGAACGAAGAGTTGATCGAATTCGTCGACCGCGAAGCGCACGGTGGTCTTCGCATCGGGAAGCTCGCGGAGCTTGCCCGTCTTCGCGTCCATCGGACGTCGGGCCCATCCCAGGCAATACACCGTGTGATCCCCGGAGGCGAGGTGCCAAGCCGTCTTGCCCTCGCAGGTGCTCGGCCGATCCTGGGCCGCGAACATCGATGCGTGACCTTCCAGGACCAGCGGCGCGACGGCCTTGCCGTCCTTGTCCTTCGCGCCAGGTTGGGGAAGCGACGCCGACGATGAGGTCCAACGATCGTAGTAGTCGAAGCGAAAGTACTGCCAGGCCACGTCCAGCTTCATCTCGACCGGGCTGCCGCGGCTGCCGATCTGGGTCTTGCGGTTGTCGATGTCGGTGAACATCCCGCGGTCGAACTGCACTCCGGCCGGGGGCGTCCAGCGACCGTCGAGCGTGGTGAAGGCAGCGGGGAGCTGGAAGGCCACGTTGCCGGTGCTGGTCAGCTCGGCCAGTTCGGCGTCGGAGGCCAGCACCTGCCCAGCCACATCGTCCGGCTTGCAGACGATGTAGGGCTTGTCGCCAGTGACGATGCGCAGGAACAGCGTGCTCGCCTGGCGCGCGACCGCAAAGCGCAGCACACCATCCTCGCCGGTCTGGACCACGGGCTCCGGCGAGGCCGCGAGGTCATCGACGACGTCGGCCTCGGGGTCGGCGGGCGGGGCCGGCGCCACCTGGCTCGCCCCCGCAGGAGTGGGCGGATCCTTGAAGTTGGCGGGATCGCCGAAACGGACCTCGACCATCACCCCCTTGGGGAAGGGCCGGGTCTTCCCCTCCGGATCGACGAAGGTGAGGCGGAGGTTGGCTTCCAACAATCCCAGCCCCTTCGGGATTCCAATCGGGCTCAGCTGAAAGCGATGATCGCCGTAGAGCAGACACTCGGGCGGCTTGCAGTCGGTCGTCTTGGCCTTGCAGGGCAAGTCGACCTCTTCGCCCGGATCCAGGAACAGGATCTCCACCCGCCGGTCGGCCGCATGATGGGGCGGCCCCTCCAGGTGCTCGTCCTTCTCCTTCTCGTAGGGATCGCGCGACGAAGGATCCAACGGGACGTGTTCGCCGCAGCCGACGAAGTCGCGCATGCCAGGCGGTGGCTCGAGCTTCTTCTGCCGCGCCTCCAGCACCGCGTACGCGTCGAGCTCGAGCAGGCGCATCAGCTCGCTGGCGTACAGGTCATAGAACGCACCCCAGGTCTGCGGCCCGACCTTGCCGTCCACGGTGATGCTGTCCTTGAATGGCAAGTCGAGGCCGCTGCTCTTGGCGGCCTCGACCAACGCGTTGTACTGGGTCTGCAGCTCTCGGATGGCCGCGATGGTGGCCGGCCCGCGACGTCCATCGATGTCGCCCGGATCGCAAGCCCAGCCCGAGCGCCGGTGCTGCCACTTCAGCACCGCCTGGTAGTCGTCGACCGCCCCGTGCTTGGCGGCGTGCTTTCGCCAGTCATCGCGCTTGCCACGCAGAAGTAGCGACACGTTCTCGGCGCGCGCCTCGGACAGGCGTCGGTTGTATCCAGACTTTCCGCTCGGATCGGTGTGTCCCGCGACCATCATCCCTTGCGAGGGATTCGCCTCTGCGTGCACGAGGGCGGCGTAGATGACGTCGATCCCCTTCAGGCGCCGCTTGTCGAGCACGGGCGGCAGGTTCGGCATCGCCACATCGGGCAGCAAAACGCACCGGTTGGTGCCGAAGTGCTGGTCCTCGGCATCCAGGACGAAGCCCTTCGAGCGCACGAGCACGACCTTGTGGTGCTCGCCGGACTCGAACGAGAGCGGCAGGTGCTTCTTCAGATCACGAACACGAATTTTAAGCTCGGAGCCAGCCACGATATCGTCGCATCCTAATTGATTCGGAGCGCCAATAGTAGTCAAAGCTTCGAGGCAATCGACGTCACGTAGACTGGCCGGCTCGTCCTGCTACGGCGACGCCCGGTCCGAACCCGAGGCAACGTAGCCCTGGCGCAGGAAACCGCCGCGCCCGGTTGGCCACGGCAGGCAGTTCGTGGACGAGCCCGGCACGTCCCAGATCTGCACACCGCTCTTTCCGCTCGGGGAGTCCTTGAGCGAGATCACCAGCTCGAGATCGCCATCGCCATCGAGATCGGCCAGGGTCGGCGCGGCCATCGAGCCACGTCCGGACAGCTCGATCTTGAACAGCTCCCCGCCGTTGTTGTCGAGGATGATGAGGTGGGCGGGCGTCTCGGGCGCGTTCGGGTTTCCCGAGCTGTACGTGGTGAACAGGATCTCGGGCACGCCGTCGCCGTTCAGGTCCGCGATCAGCGCCTCGCCGGCGCCCGTGTATGGGCTCGCCACCGTGGCGAAGGCGTACTGCCACAACAGGGCCCCCGACGAGCCGAAGGCGTAGAAGCTGCCGTCGTACGAGGGCGCGAGGATCTCGAGACCGGGATCCTGATCGAGGTTGCCGACCGACGGCGAGGGTTGCGTCGCGACGATGTTCTGCCCCTTCGCGCTGTTGACGAGAGGCATCGCCGTGTCCTTCGGCCGCTCCCAGCCCGCGGGCCGGGTCATGTCGCGGTTCAAGACCCAAAACGAGACGCCACGGTTCGCGGTGCTGGTGGAGTGCTCGTGATCGCCGACGAGCACGTAGTCGATGGTTCCGTTCCGGTCGATGTCGGCCAGGATGGGCGGGCTGTAGCTGAACTCGGACCGGTCGCCCGTGCCCCAGCCTTGCAGGGCGAGCGCGGGATCGTGGTAGGCCTCGCACGACGTGATCACCCGGTCGGCGGCGAACGCGGCTGCGGTCGGGAACGGCTTGCCGTCGCGGTCGAAGACGCCGAAGCCGATGGCGTCGTAGGTCGAGATGACGTCGAGGTAGCCGTCGCCGTCCACGTCGCCGAGCCCCACGTTCTGGTTGAAACCGCCGGTGTCCCAGCACTCCTCGGCCGGCTTGGGCGGATCGCAGGTCGCGTGGTCGACCTGGGGCCAACCGGCACGCATCGATCCGTCGAGCTGGAAGACCGCCGTGACCTGCTTGGCCGCCGTGCTGCTGACCACGATTTCCGAGATGCCGTCGGCGTCGAGATCGCCGGCGGTGATGCTGCGGATCTCGGCGTCGGTGAACTTCTTCGGCCAGCCGGGCAGAAGCTCGCCCCGGTGGTCGTAGACGGCGACGTTGACCTTCGAGGTCGAGTCGGCGTCCGAGCCGACGGCGATCTCGAGCTCGGGCGTGGCATCGAAGTTGCCGACGACCGCCGAGGCCCACATGCGGCTGCCGCCGTGCTCGGGCGTGTTGCTTGCACTGTAGGACCAAGCCGTACGCCACTTCGAGGTGCCGTCGGCGTTCCACACGTAAAGGACCGAGTGCCTGGCCGCGATGATCTCCAGCTTGCCGTCATGGTCGAGATCCGCGACGGCCGGTGATGAAAGCCAGTTCTCGTCCCAGCTTCCGGGCAAGGTCTGGCGCAGCACCGGCGCCTGCACCGGCCCGCTCGAACCGGAGGCCGCCGGGGCGCACGCGGTCGACGTGTCCCGCTCGCAAGCGCTTCCGGACTTGTGATAGCCCGAGGCGCACCCCGCGCACGCCGGCCCTGCGTAGCCGACGTTGCACGTGCAAACGACGACTCCGTCGCTCGACGAGCAGCTCCCGCCACCCGCGGCGGCGTTGCAGCTGTCGGGACCGCAGCTCGTGGGCACGGTGGACGGACCATCCGACGAGGTTCCGCAGGCGACACCGAAAAGCGCGAGTAGAGACAACGCCAAACCAGAGCAGTGCGACCTCATGGTGCTCCCAAGCTTGTTCCGACCACGGCGTCCAGTGTACCCCATCCTGAACCTCGGTATCGTCTGCGACACGCGAAACAAGCTCGGCCCCACGTCGCAGGAACAAGATGCGGCGGGGCGATGATCTCCATCTCCCCGTCGGGCGCGACCTGGAGCAGGGCCGAGGCCATCAACGATTCGGGATGGGCCGTCGGCGCCTTCCGCATCGGTCAGGGCAATCGCGCCTTCATCTACGACGGCGCACCATCGCGTGATGTCGGCCTGCTGCCCGGTACCAGCGAGTTGTGGCTGCGGGACATCAACAACAGCGGAACAGCCGTCGGTTATGCGCCCATCGACGCAAGCCACGCGGTCGCGGTCAAGTACCAGGGCGGTGTGCTC
>CAZYFU010000169.1:0-12329 GCA_964647025.1 uncultured Myxococcales bacterium
GGTCTGCACCCTGGCATCGGCCAAGGGAAGATCGACGGTGAACGTGGTGCCGAAACCAAGCCCTGCGCTGTCGGCGCGGATGCTGCCGCCATGCAGATCGACGAGGCCCTTGGCCAACGCGAGCCCAAGTCCGAGCCCACCGGTGGTCCGGGCCAGAGAGTCGTCGGCTTGGCTAAACGGCAGGAACAGTCGCTCGCGCACGCCCGGCTCGAGGCCGATGCCCGAATCACGCACTTGAATACGAGCGACTTGAGTCGAGAAATCCTGTCTGAGCGTCAACACCACGTTCCCACCACGCGGCGTGAATTGCGCCGCGTTCTGGAGCAGGTTGCCCACGATTTGGGCGAGACGAACGGGATCTGCCAAGACCTGGAGCGGTCCGCTCGGCACCTCGCCGCGCAGCTGCACGCCGCGTGCCGCGAACAACGCCTCATGGTCCATCAGTGTGTTTCGCAGGAACTCGCACAGGTCCGTTCGCACCCGGTTCAGCTCGACGCGACCGCGCGCGACCGTCGCAGCCTGACCGATGCTGTCCACCAGCGAGGCCAACCGGCTGATCTGGCGGTCCATCACCGCCATGGCTCGCTCCGCTCTCGCCTCGCCGGGCTGCGAGTTCTTGAGAACGTACAGGCTGTTGCTCAGAGCCGCCAGCGGGTTGCGCAGCTCGTGGGACAGAATGGCGAGGAAGCCGTGACGACAGTACGCACAGTCCTTCTGTCGCACCTCGTCCGCCTGGAGGATCGCATGCATACTCTGTTGGAGCTCACTGTTTCCCATGGCGTCACCGACTGGTAACCGGGTCTTTGCTTCTGTGCTACCGGCGGGGAACGCGACCAATGAGCCTCGGCCCGAATTGGCACGACCAGCTCTGCTCTCTTGTCCCGCGTAACGACACGCCGTGGTTGAGTTTGCAATCCACGAGCCACCGCCGGAATCCTCTGCGTCGAGCGATGCCGCGCGTGGCATGGGTGTTGCTGATGAGCAAGCCGCGCCTCATGCCGCAGGCAGAAAGCAGGAGACCCAACATGTCCGCCCGCGCGAGAGGGAAAACCTCCTTGATTTCCACCGATGTAGGCAGGAACATTCATAGCCACACACCGAGTGGATACTGATGCTGGACATCCTGCTCATAGATGACGAGGCCGATGTTCGACTTCCGCTTGGGGAAGCGCTGCGCGATCTGGGCCACCGCGTGTCGTTGGCTGCGGACGGTGGCGAGGCCATGCGTTGCCTGGACCATCAGACCTTCAACCTCGTGGTGAGCGACGTGCGCCTGCCCAAGGTGGACGGGTTCACCATCCTCCGGCGGGTTCGCGAAGAGCGCCCCGAGACGCACGTGGTGCTCATGACCGCGTTCGGGACGATTCAGGAGGCCGTCGCCGCCGTGAAGGAAGCGGCCGTGGACTACGTGACCAAGCCCTTCGAGCTGCCGGAGGTGCTCGGCATCGTGGGTCGAATCGACGAGCGTTGGCGGCTCCTCCGCGAGCTCGCGGAGGCCAGGGCCCAGCTGGCGGCCAACCACGCCGAGCACATGATCGAGGGTCGCTCGCCGGCGATGGTGCATCTGCGCAACCAGATCGCCGCCATCGCCAACAGCTCGGCGTCGGTGCTGCTGTCGGGGGAAAGTGGTACCGGGAAAGAATTGGCGGCGCGGATGATCCACGCAGCCAGCGACCGGCGCGACCTGCCCTTCATTCCCGTCAATTGTGCCGCGGTGCCGGCAACCCTGATCGAGGCGGAGCTGTTCGGACACGAGCGTGGCGCTTTCACGGGCGCGGTCAAGCGCCGCGAGGGAAGGTTCAAGGCCGCGGACACCGGAACGCTGTTCCTGGACGAGATCGGCGAGATGCCCATGGAGGTCCAGGTCAAGCTCTTGCGCGTGTTGCAGGATGGAGCGTTCGAGCCGATCGGAACGAACTCGCCCATCAAGGTCGATGTCCGGCTGATCTCCGCCAGCAACCGCGACCTCAAGACCATGGTGGCGGAGGGGCGCTTCCGACAAGACCTCTACTATCGTATCAAGGTGTTCGAGCTGCCCTTGCCGCCACTCCGCCAGCGGTTGGTGGATCTTCCCATCCTGGTCGAGCAGTTCCTTCGCGAGTTCACCCCCAAGGGACAGAAGACCCCAACCATCGCACCGACGGCGTGGGCGGCGTTGCAGACGTACGCGTACCCCGGGAACGTGCGCGAGCTCAAGCACGCGATCCAGCACGCGACGATTCTGGCCCAGGGGCAACAGATTGAGCCGCACCACTTGCCTGCCGAGTTCCGCAACAAGATCGAGGTGACCTCGTCAGGCACGGTCGAGCCCTTGGCCATGGCGATGGCGCAATTCGAGAAGCGCTACATCGAGCGAACCTTACAGACCACGTCCGGCGAACGGGCGCGCGCCGCAGAGATGCTCGGGATCTCCCGCAAGAACCTGTGGGAGAAGATGGTCAAGTACAACTTGAAGTGAGCACCGGCAGGCTCACGTCGAAGCCCATGGTGGTCGGGGCGTCGACCGCGATGGCCAGTGTGCCACCGTGTGCATGGAGCACCGCCCTGACGTAGTGGATCTCGACATCGCGTCCGGCGGTGAGCTGACTCTTCTCTTGCGAAGCGGTCCCGAGCTTGGGGCCACGGACAGAGCACCGGATGTTGGCCCCTTGGCGACCGAGCTCGACCGATATTGGCGCGTCGGCATCGAACGCCTGGCGTGCCACGTCCAGCAAGGTGAGCAGCGCCTGCTCCAAGCGGCCGGGATCGGCAGACACCGCGTCCCCCCGGTCGCTCACGATCACGCTGGGGCGGGGGCCGCCCTGTGGGTCGGGCCAGCCGGCCACGCGGTCTTCCAGCCAGGTGGCGAACGCGATGGGCTGGCGCGCGAGGGGAATCCGCCCCGACCTGATCCGCTCCGCCTCCACGAGCAGCTGAATCATGTGATCCATCTTGCGTGCCGACGAGGCGATGAACCTCGCCCAGCGCACCTCCTTCTCGCGCCCGTCTTGTCCGGCCAGCCGCTCGATGAGCTGCGCGTTGAGTTGCATCGCCCCGAGCGGCGTGCGCAAGTCGTGCGCGATCAGTCGAACGAAGTCGTCACCATCGTCCCGGTCGTTGTTCACGGGGACATCGTACCCGAATTGAAGGCCGTTGCGACCCGACCTAGCCGGCTCTACTGGACATGGTTGAACCGCCTGGCCGCGGCGACGTCGGGGCCCCAGCTCGGCGACCAGGCTGTCGAGCGACTGTGGCCCCCGCGAGTTGCTCATCACCACCTCGTGCCCCTTCGCCACCGCGAGTCTGGCCAGCTGACTTCCGAGGGTAGCGACGATTCTCTGACCGGCAAGCCGATATTGAGTCGATTGTATTGTTTCGGCCGAGAAACAGTTCGACTGGGTCACATTTCTGCGCGCACACCGACCGACGGAAGAAACACTCGCAGGCTACGCTGCGAGAGATCGCCGTTCGTGTCGCGTTCGACCTGGTACACCTGGCGAGTCAGCGTGGCATTCACGACTTCCACGTAAGCTTTGAGCGTGAACACATCGAACAGAAAAAGGCGTTCTGCCCGCAGGTCCAGCTGATAGAAGGCGGGGAGACGCACGAAGGTCTCCGCCTGTGCGCCGTTCACCAGCACCGGTCGCCCACTGTTGTAGTGCGCGCGGGCACTCAGGGTGTACGGACCGGTGCGGTACCCGACCACGGCGTTCAAGATGTGGCGTTGGTCCCAGTCCGAAGGTCCGATCACACCTCCGCCGAGCGCACGCTCGTTCTGCGACAGGGTGTACGAAAGCCAGCCGTGCAGGCGTTCGGTGGAGGGACGACGGATCATGAGCTCGAGCCCGTAAGACCGGGCGTCGCGACGAACGAGGAAGTCGGCCGCCAGCGGATCGGGCGCAATCAGCGCGGGATCGCGCAAGTCACTGAGCACATACCGCTGCAAATAGATGGTGGCCTCCAGCTCGACGCCGGTCACCCGTTTGGTCCCGACCCCGAGGGCCGCTTGCCACGAGGTCTGCAGTCCGTAGAGCGACAGGCCGAAGTTCTGCGCAGCGGGCAGTTGAACCCCGAGACTCGGCGCTTGCGAGAAGCTGCCGCCGCTACCGCTCAGCCAGGTGTGCTCGTCCAGGTTGGCCCGCGCGGACAGGCGAAAGCCAAGGTGCTGCCGGTAGCTGCCCCCGATGGCATAGCTGTCCCAACGAAGCCCCGGCGTGACCGTGAAGCGATCGCCGCGACGGTAGCTTGCCGACGCATGGAAACCTGCCAGCGCGGCGGTGCGCTCGCGTGCCAAGTCCGACACGCCCGCCTCGTCCACGTTGCTCTTGGGCCAGTAAGACTGAACCTGTCCGTCGGCGCCAACCTGGACGATCCAATGCTCGGTGCTTCGTTCCCATGCCACACGAGGGAAGGCACCCAACGCGGACGCGGAGACTGAATAGGTGTCGTTCTGGGCGATGGGCGCCAGACTGTGGTCGTAGCCGAGCCCGAGCTGGAGCGTCAGTTGCCCATGTCCCAGTGCATGGCGAGCACGTGCGCTCAGTCGGTGGAACTTCAACCTGTATTCGTTGCCAAAGCTCTGCCCGTCGGTCCGATAGTCGAGGTCGTCCCCCGACCCGAACGCCAGCACGGTCAGTCTCCAGTCACCGACCCTACGGTCGGCACGCAACTGGTAGTCCCAGTACGACAGCTTGAGGTCGTTGCGCAGCAGCGACAGCAATGCGCCGGTGTACGAGTAGCGAAAGGCCGCCGCGACGGCCCCGTTGCCATCCGGCAGCGGGATCGAAAGCAGCGCGCCCGCGTCGTACAGTCGGGCCTCCGCCGAGGCATGCGCGCGGTCGGTGGCCGGGGCGCGGGTCTGGGTCGCGACGATGCCGCCGACATATCGCCCGTACTCCGCGGGATAGCCGCCAGAGTAGAACGACAGGCTGTCGAAGAAGTAGGGGTGAATCACCGATGGGCCGAGCGCCAGGTGGAAGAGCAGCGGCACTTCCATCTGATCGAGGAAGTAGCCGGTGTTGCCGGGATTCGAGCCGCGGATCGCATAGATGGGGGCCGGCCACGCCACCGCGGCCACCCCCGGCAAGGACTCGATGGTCCGCAACGGATCGCCGAGCGTTCCCGGCGTGGACGTGAGCTCGGGTCCACGCAGAGCCACGGTCGGCTGCTCACGCTCGGCCGTGACCACGGTTTCGTACACGGGGAGGTTCGAGCGGGGCACGAGCCGGAGCCGCAGCGGCTCGGACCTGGCGCAGGCGTCATGCGCGAAGCTCAGCACCTCGAAGCCGGGCGCGCGCGCCAAGAGGGCGAGCTCGCCGCAAGGAAGGGTGAGCTCGAACCGCCCCTCGTCATCGGCCTCGACGTCCAGCTTGGTGCCGTCCGGCAGCTTGGCCACCACCGTCGCCGCGGCAATGGATCCGCGCGAGCCCATCGCGAGGATCCGGCCGCGAACGACGCCGGCCGGCGGACCGTCGCTCGGCGGTATGGGTGTCTTGCCCGCGTCCGTGCCCGCGTCTGGCGATGCGGCAGCGGCGTCGGGCAGATCGCCACCATCGACGCCGCCATCCATGGGCTGCGCAGCGACGAGACTCGCGAGCAAGAGCAGCGTGCTCACGGTAGACGCGCCACCCATAGCCCGTCGTAGGGTGAAGCGAGACGGTTGCGTACCAGAAAAGCGATCCGCGTTCCGGGCGCGAGCGTGTCGACGTCGCCGGCCGAGCTGGCCCTCGCGTCCACCGCCAGCTCGTACACGTTCTCCGCGAGCAAAGTCTTGGCCCCGGTTTCGAGATCGATGAGCGTCAGATCGCCCGTCGACGACGACAGCTGCCAGTTGAGCAACGCGAGCACTCGGGTTCGACCGACGGCGACCACATGGCCACCAGACGCCATCAGGCGCGAGCTCCCGGTATCGGGCTCCACCAAGAAGAGGTCCTGGCGCAGACCAACCCGCAGAGCGCTCGCCCCCACCAGGAGGCGGCCGCCATCCACCTCCCACAGCGCGGCCAAGTCCTCGCCCCAAGGGTTGAGCTGTACCGGCGCGAGGGAGGGATCGTCGGCGTCGCCAGCGAAGAACGCGACGGTGATGCCATCGCTCCCGACGGTTCGCCCCTGCGACGATAGCCAGTGTCGGCCGTCGCGGGTGAACAGCGATTGCCGACCATCCGGCCCGAGATTCGCCTGGGTGACCGGCGCGAGGAACGAGCTCGTTGCCGGGTCCCATCCGGACTTCCACACCACGTTGGTTCCGCTTTCGAGAGGAATCCAAAGCTCGTGGTGACCAGGCCGCCACTCGGCCCGATACACCGAGCCGGCGAGTGTCAGCGACGCGTTGTCGCCCGTCGTCCAATCGAACAGGAACAATCGACCACCTTCCAGGGTCGACTCGCCGAAAGCCAGCCAATGTCCATCGCTGGACGCGGACTGATACTGCGCCCCACCCTTCTGCGGGGGCAAAGCCGTGCTCGACTGCCCCTTGGCGTCGACGAGAACGTAGGGGATGTCTCCTGCCTCGGTTCTCGAGTAGACGAGCAGCTGGGTGGTGACGTCGGCTGGAATGGTACGAAAGCTCACCGCCCCGGTGGCGGTGAGCAGGGGCTCGGGCGCATGGTCTGGGCGGTCTCGGTAGACACTGCTGCTGTTCCCGGCCTCGCCCGACTTGCTGACGCCGAAGTAGAGGTCGTCGTCGACGAACGTGGTTTCGGCCGGACTCGACGGGTCAATGGGCGTGAAGGTGTCGTCGAGGTTTAGGACGCGATCGCCCACGAACAGGCGCGCCCGACTCCCCGAGAGCAAGAAGCCCAGCGGGTGCCACGTCGGCGGGCCCAGATCGACCTCTTCCCCGCTGGAGAGATCGATCCGCGCCACATAGCTTGCCGCGGCGTCGGCCGATCCACGCCCCCTGACGCAGATCAACCGGCCGGCGGCATCGGTCTGGGGAACGTAGTCCGAGGGTCTTTGGCCACCCGTGAAGATCACGTTCGTTGCCGCGAGCCTTGCCCCCTCGATGCCGTCTTCGGGGCTCGAAGGCGCCAGCGGGGGGAATTGGTACAGGTCGAACACGGCCTGTCCCACCGCGCCGAAGGAGCCTAGAAGGGGCCCCGAAGCCAGTACGGTGGAGTCGCCCCCGTCGGCTGCTCCGGGGGTGAAGAACACTCCCGTGAGGCTCCGGCTGGAGACGATGTGTTGTCCAACCGGCGGATCGCCGGCCGGAAGGCACCCGCTCCAAAGCAGGATGGCAATCGCCGGCGGTAGGAGCGTGGCGCCGCGGTGCAACTGGCGCATGTGCAGCAGAATCGCGCAGATCCGGTGGATGATCCATCTTCCCCAACTTCCGGCGTTGTATGTGACGCGGCACACGCTGTGCTAGGATTTTCCCGATCCTCGGGCTTCTGGGTTTGAATAAGGTAGAGCACCGAGGCTTTAACCATTGGGGTCGATTCTATGAAGTACGATGCCTGGAAGCACCCGTCTGCAAAGACCGTCGCCACGGTTCTGTGCGGCGCATTGGTCGCCTGCAACTCCCACCTCCTGATCGAGGCGAACGACGACAACGGCGTCGTGGTCATCAAGCCCCCGGAGGTGATTGGACCGCCGCCCGTGGATCCCGACGCGGGTGTCCCCGACGACGATCCGTTCGGCGGAAAGCTCAAGACCCCTGACGCCGCCGTGCAGCCGGACCTGCCGCCAGGCGTGGACGCGCCCGTGTTCAGGGACGCGGCCATCACCCCCGATACGAGGCCCGGCCCCGAGGCCGGACCCGAGGCGCAGTTCGAGACGCCCTCCTGCCCCACCGGGATGATCCGCGTGCACGTTCGTGACCTCTGGTCGAAGAGCGTCGACCCGACCATGGGCACCCTGACCTCGCCGCCGATTGCCGTGCAGGTCGTGGATCCCAGCAACTGGTCGACCTACGGCGCGCGCAAGGATTCCGCCTCCGCGAGCTGCACGTACTACTCGGTTTGCCTCTCGACCACCATCACCAAGATCATGGTGAAGCCCATCGGGGCCGACTCGTGTCCCAGCGGAAACCAGTCGGGCAACATCGACCTGTCCTCCTTCAAGAATTCGAAAGAGGTCTGGATCGAGTACAACGGCTCGAGCACCAACCTGCAGAGGGACTTCAGCGCCTCGCCCGTCCCGCAGGGGGCCAACACCTTCCACCTCACCTCCGACAGCAGCGAGCTTACCCACTCGGCCTGCGACGTCGGGACTCCGCCCGATCTGGTCGTCCCCGAGGGCTACACCAAGGTCCACTTCCGCTGGCCGTGGAACGACCCCACCGATCCCAAGACGCCGTATCCCGGTTCGGGCTGCCCGGCGCAGACCACACGCGACCCCGTCACCAAGGGCTGCAAGTTCGACCTGGCGAGCAAGGTGGGCTTCACCGTGCCGCCCTACCCGTCGAGCCTCAAGGTCACGGGCTTGACCTGCGAGATGACGGCGGTGCTGGAGTTCCAGGACGGGACCTGCCCCTGGTACTACGTCCTCATCCCCGATTCGGCGTGGCCCACCACGGGCCCGAGCAAGAGGATCGTCTTCCGCTATCCCGACGAGAGCAAGAGCCTGTTCACCAACGACATCGTGCTGCCTACCCGGACGGCGAAGGAGTACTGGATCGGCTACACCGGCGCGCCCGACAACACCATCGCGTCGGCCACGTGTTGCCTCGACTGGTCGCTGCAGACGAACACGTACTTCGTCTATACGTCGAACCCGGGCCCGGGCTACGACAAGTGCGGCGGCGCGGTCGGCCCGGTCGACCCGTGCAACCCGCAGCAACCGAGCGGGTACCACACCGTCCACTTCCGATACCTGTGGGCGGGACAGAAGACCTTCACCTTCTTCCCGAACCTCGAGCTCATGCCCAAGTGGATGGAGCTGGAAGTGAACGGAACCACGGCGCTCAAGGTGATCTGTCAGCGCGAGCAGGATCGCCCCTGGTACAACTGCCCGGTCCCCGACTCCGCGTTCGGCCCCAACACCACCTGGCGCGCCGTGGACAAGCTGCACAGTCCCGAGTGGAACACGGTCAAGCCTTGGCCGCTGCCGGCCGAGCCGAAGGACTACTGGATCCGCTGGTACTACGGTAAGCCCGACATCCCACGCAGCTCGGACCCGCCGAACTTCATGGTGTACGACTACTACCCGGACGGCACCAACGGCGACTGGTCCGCGACCGCGGACTGGAATGATTCGACGTGCGCGCCCAAGCCGCCCTCCACCCCCGTCACGGTCGGCTTCGGCAACGGCGCCTGGTTCCCGTACAAGAAGACACAGTACAAGTATCCCTACGGCGCGTCGCTGTCCTATGTCTACCCGCCGGAGAACCGGACCAAGGTGCAAGACCTGCTCGATGCGTTCGCTTGGGAACGCTACAACCTGTGGAAGAAGAATTGGGTGCGCGAGGGCGCCGACGCGTGCGGCGCCGGCACCGCCCGCGTGTACAGCGATATCCCGGCCGGCACGGTCAGCGAGGGCCAGGGTTACGGCATCGCCACCGCGGCCGCCATCGGCGACAAGGATCTGGTGGACAAGTTGTGGCAGTTCGTCCGCCACTTCCGGTCCAACAAGAAGTACTGCCACCTGATGGGCTGGATCTGGAACGACCCGGGGGACTGCCTGGCCGCCGACGCATCGGGCACCGACGACAGCGCCTTCGACGGCGACGTGGACATCGCCATCGGCCTCGTCTTCGCGGCCATGCAGTGGCCGCAGGACTACAACGATATCGCCATCTCGTGGATCAAGGGCTTGGAGTGCGAGGTCAACGACAAGTACGGCGACGGCCTCAACTACCCGACCAACGGCGATAGCTGGGACAAGGCCCTCTGCGATGAGAACAAGTGCGACTACGCCCCCAAGACGAACAATTCCACTTACATCGACTACTTCCCGCCCGGCTACTTCCGCGCCTTCGGCGAGTTCATGGCGTCGCGGCTCGGCGAAGACGCCAAGGCCGACAACGGCCAGACCTACCGCGAGTTCTGGAACAAGACCGCCGAGGCGACCTGGGAGCTGGTCGAGCGCTGCTACGACGTGAGCGGCGTGCACCCCGGCCTCATGGGCAACCTGGGCCACTTGGACTCACCGTGCAGCCAGGGCGGAGGCGAGCCCTATGAGTGGGGTCGTGCTCTCTGGCGCTTGGGTATCGATGCCGCGTGGTACGGCAACAACGCCGACATCCCGGAGAACAAGCCCAACTCGTCCCCGCACTACGGACCGAAGTCCCGCATCCAGGCCAAGATGGATCTCATCCAGGACTTCTACACGAACTTCTACAAGAAGAACCCGCCCGAGCCGAACGCGAACCGGTTCTCGACCATTTGCCACCAGCTCGGCACGGACGGAAGCACCCCGGCCGGCGGCTGCGACCCAGCCTACGGTCACAATTCGTACACGGTCAACCTCGCGATGTCCCCGTACGTCAGCCTATTCAACAACGGTGGAGCCACCACCGCCGATGTCCGCCGCGAGGCCCTCGAGGAAGCGGTGTCCACGACGGTCCAGAACGATCACTACTTCCAAGAGTCGCTGGGTGTGTACTCGATTCTGTTCCTCACCGGCAACTTCCCGAACCCCATGGCGTACCCACAGTAGCCCGTGCCCGCTTAAAAGCGACATGGCCGGCGATTATCCGATATGATGCTTCGCCGCCATGAGGAACCAGCACAAGCCGGACATAGCTTCGAGTAAAGACATCCACTTCGGGCTCGACGTCGAGTCGATCAAGCGCGACTTCCTCGAGAACCTGTTCACCCACCGGGCGAAGTTTCCAGAGGTGGCCACGCCGAACGACAACTACCTAGCGCTGTCGTACACGGTCAGGGCGCGGCTGCTGCACCGCTGGATTCACACCTCGCACACGTATTTCTCGCAGGCCAGCCGCACGGTCGCGTATTTGTCGGCGGAGTTCCTCATCGGACCGCAGCTCGGCAACAACCTGGTCAGCCTCGGTATCTGGGAGACCACCCGTCAGGCCATGGAACAGCTCGGCCTGTCACTCGATGAGCTGCTCGAACAGGAAGAGGAGCCGGGCCTCGGCAACGGCGGTCTCGGCCGGCTGGCCGCGTGCTATCTCGACTCTCTCGCCACGCTGGAGATCCCCGCCACCGGTTACGGCATTCGTTACGAGTTCGGCATCTTCGATCAGGCGATCAAGGACGGTTGGCAGGTCGAGGTGCTGGACCACTGGCTACACCTCGGCTACCCGTGGGAGATCCCGCATCCGGAGATCGCGTTCCGGGTCGGCTTCGGCGGACGCACCGAGCACTACGTCGACGACAAGGGCCACTACAAAGTCCGCTGGGTGCCTGACCAGGTGCTGAAGGGCTTCTCCAACGACACGCCCATCCTCGGTCACCGCACCAACACGGCGAACATGCTGCGACTGTGGCAAGCGCAGGCGTACACCTCGCTGGACCTGCAGGCGTTCAACGTGGGCGACTACCGCCGCGCCGTGGAGGAGAAGGCGCTCTCGGAGAACATCACCAAGGTGCTGTATCCGAACGACGAGTCGGAGGCGGGCAAGATGCTGCGCCTGCAGCAGCAGTACTTCTTCATCTCGTGCTCGCTGCAGGACATGATCCGCATCTACATGCAGCACGAGACCACGATGGACAAGTTCCACGAGAAATACGCCATCCAGCTCAACGACACACACCCGTCGCTGACCGTGGCCGAGCTGATGCGCATCCTGGTCGACGAGAAGGAGATGCCGTGGGAGACGGCGTGGGAGATCACGACCAAGACGCTGGGCTACACGAACCACACCTTGATGCCCGAGGCGCTCGAGACCTGGCCCTTGCGCCTGATGCAGAAGCTTCTGCCCCGGCACGTGGAAATCATCTTCGAGATCAACCGTCGTTTCCTGAACGAGATCCGCCTGCGCTACCCGGGGGACAACGCCCGCCTCGCCCGCATGTCGCTCATCGACGAGCGTGGCGAACGACGGGTGCGCATGGCCCACTTGGCCACCGTCGGCAGCCACGCGGTGAACGGGGTCGCCAAGCTGCACTCCGATCTGTTGCGCGAGACCGTGCTGCGCGACTTCGCGGACATCTGGCCCGAGAAGTTCAGCAACAAGACGAATGGCATCACGCCGCGCCGGTTCCTCATGCTGGCCAATCCCGGGCTGACCGCCCTCATCACCGAAGCGATCGGCGACAAGTGGGTGTCGAACCTGGACAATCTGCGCGACCTGGAGAAGCTGGCCGACGATGCCGCCTTCCAGGAGAAGTGGCGCAAGGTCAAGCTCGACAACAAGCGCGCGCTGGTGGCCGGCGCCTGGGAAAAGAACAAGCTGCAGTTCGAGCCCGACACCATGTTCGACGTGCAGGTCAAGCGCATCCACG
>CAZYFU010000170.1:0-12131 GCA_964647025.1 uncultured Myxococcales bacterium
TTGCCGAGGCGACCACTCCGCCCGCAGCTCTCACCAAGAGAAGCGGCACCGCTAGCGGTCGCTAGGTCTCCGGCCGCCCCCCGGACCACCAGCTCGAGGACCCGCGCACCCGACCGACGTCGGTCGAGAGATGCGAGGGCCGCTCTGGCTCAGGGCCGAGAAAGGGCATTGGCGCCACCACGACGGTGAAGCGGTCGGGCATCCGTCGGGCTGCCTCGATCGCCATCCTCCGCCGCTGGAGAAACTTGCCACGAAGATGGGATTGTCCCCCCCCGGATGCACTCGGGATCGGCGTGGGGTTCAGCTGCAAAGGCGGGGAGCTGCTTGGGTAAGTGGAGCGGCTGTTCACGGACACGGTGTCGCGCTGGTATCGCAAGCGGCTCAAGGCGCGCGGCCTGCCCGACGGAGGGACCCGCCCGAAGCCCGCCGGCGCGTGAGGACGAAGAGCGCGGTCAGGCCCATCCATGCGGGTAGCGCCAGCCAGAAGCCCGAGCGCAACCCAGGGGTTCGAAACGTCATCTCGATGGTATGCGCCCCCGCCGGAACCGGCACGGCACGCACCATGTGATCGGCCCGTTCGATGGGCACAGGCTGGCCATCGACGGTGGCGCTCCAGCCCGGCCAGTAAGCGTCGAGCAGCACGGCATAGCCCGCGAAGCCCGCGCGGCAGTGAAGGCGAACCTGTTCGGGCCGGGTCGACTCCAACGCGCAGGGCTCGATGGGGGTCTCGACCTCGGCGCTGCCCGGAGGGGGAGCGCCCTGGAGCGGAGCCGAGAGTCGCACCTCGTTGCGGTCCAGGGTCGCGGCGAAGAGCGCAGCCAACCCTTCCGCGTCCGATCCGACCGTCCGCCAGCGCGGGGCCACAAAAGCCCGCGGCCGGTGCTGGCGGTTGCGCGCGAGCACCACGTCCCCGTTGGGGCCCGCGAAGATCGGTTCGAGCGGACCACGTGCCTCGTTCGTGCCCAGGATGGCGTAGTCCACACCGAAAAGGTCGAGCGCCCGTTGGCCAGCACCCACACGGGTGGCGGCGCTCCACAGCGACACCAGTCGAGCGGACTGCGCGGGATCCCAGCCCGGGAAGTGCTCGATGTCAAAACGGGCCCCGATGTTCTCCCGCACCGTGTGGTGCAGCCCGAGGGCAACCGCGCTGGCGGCCGTCTCGGCCATCTCGGGCTGCAGCCCCGGGCGACGATAGAGCCGCGGGCGGGGGGGCCCCCCCCTGGGAATCGGGGTCAGCAACGCAGGCCGGTTGTCGATGAGGGAGCGAGGCAGGAGAGGTTGCAGCCACCAGACCTCCACCACCAGTCCCGCCAACACCAAAGCACACGCGACCCCCGCGGCCAAGTGTCTGTGCTCCCGTGCCAGCAAGGACAAACAGAGCCAGGTCACGAGCAGAACCGCCACCGCCCACGATCCGCCCTCGATCATGGTGGAGGCGACGGCCGCACCGTCGAGCGGTGGGGTGAGCCCCCGGCCCCATGCGGAAATGAGAGAAGCCAAGCGTCCCGAGAACAGCCAGGCTGCGAGCACGGGCGCTGCCAAACCCGCGGCTGCCAGCGCAAAGGGACGCCCCGGTCCGCGCGCGCGCGCCTCGCCCGCGAGCAGGTGCTGGAACCCGACCCCGGCCAGGGTGGTCCACAGAACCAGCACGCCTGCGAAGTGCCGCTGGGGATAGCGAACCAGGCGCTCCGGCAAAAAGACCGTGCGAAATACCTGATAAAGGGGCGTGTAGGTGCCGAGGGCGACGAGCAGGAGGGCCAGCGAGGTCCACCCGAGAGCCCGCGCAAACGGGACACGGGCGCGCACGGCCAAGGCGGCAAGCAGCAGCGTGGGCGCCCCCGTATAGAAGGAAAGGGCCCACGACGGATCGAGGCCATGAGCATCTCCCGTGTGGGCCACCGCGCGCGCCAGGTGCAAGGTCGGATCCGTCGGCGATCCCAGCACGCGCGGCCAGAAGAGCTCCAGCAGACGCAACGGGTGCAAAGACCAAGCCCCGGCGTCGGCCAGGGCAATCCCGCCCGCGCGGTTGCTCTCGAACAGCAGATACACGGCCGGCAACAAGGCGAAGGCCGACAGCCACAAAGACAAGACCGTGGCGGCAGCAAAGCGTGCCAGCGCGAGAAGCCTCCGGGGCGCCAGCACCAGGGTGAACAGGGTTGCCAAAAAGAACGAGGTGATGAGCCCGGCCGGCTCGCCCGAGAGGAACTGAAGAGCGGCGCACAGAGCGACCACGGCGATCCCTCGCCATGAGCCCTGCCGATCGTTGGCTTTGGCCAACCCAGCCGCTGCCCAGCTCAACCAGGGCGTCCACGCCAAGGTTATGACGGGCAGGGCGTTGACCACGAGCGCGGAGGCGAAACCACTGGTCATGAGCAAGCCGCCAGCCAGCAAGGCCCCTGCCCGACCTGCGGAGAGACGTGCCGCCAACAACGCTCCGCCCAGCCCGAGCCAGAACAGGTGCAGGAGCACGACCAGATCGGAGCCCGCTGAGCGCGGGCCGAGCGCGGCCAAATACGCCGGCGGGTAGAAGGCACCGTGGTTGGCATTCGCGGCAAAGGGCGCCCCCAGCCCAATTCCCGTCCACCACTCCGCCAGGCGACCATGAGCCAGCGCATCCACCAGGTGAGCCCGCGATGGCAGCGTGTAGATGAGGTGATCGTGCAGAACGAAGGTCGCCCCGCCCAGGACGACGCGCGCGTAGGCGATCAGGAGCAAGAGGACGAGCCCCGCGCCCAACAGCGCGAGGTCCCTGTGGCCCCATGGGTGCCCCACCCCACCCAGGGCAAAACCCGAAGGCGCATCGGCGGGGCTCGTGGTCGTCGGCTGCTCGGGCAACAAGGACGAGCATCTTACTATCTTTGGCGAGTCCCCGAGGCTGAAGCCGGCCCTCGACGAGAAAGGCCGGCGCGGCTAGCTGGAGCCGAATGACTACTTGCGTTTCTCCCGCAGCACCTCCGACGACTGGTTCAAGCGGTTCCGCGTACTCCATGTGGACGTGACGAACTCGTATTTTGGGATGGTCGCTCACATACTTCAGGACAGTCGCGTGTTGCGGGCGCTTCTCGGCACGCGGTTCTTCTTCGTCGACCGATTCGTTCCCAAGTCTGCCCGATGGGCGACACAGATAACCTACGAGCTCGAGAAGCTGGCGGAATAGAACGCGAACACGGATGCTCGGACGTACAGACAGATGATCCGAGAGTGCCAAGGCCGGCTCATTCTCAACCCAGGCAGCGTGGGCAGCGTGTTCGATGACCCACCCCGTACAAGGCCTGGTGGGCCACGCAGTATGTGTGAGCGGCGGGCTTCTCCTCTGGCATTTCCCCGGCGGGATATCGCACTATCGCGGCAACACGACTGACTCGCGATAGATGCCTATGAGCTCGACCAGCTTTCCGCCTCACCCACCCACGACCTTCGCCATCGATCCAGCCCTGGCCGCCTATGTACGCCTGGGCCAGGACACCCTCACCATCGCGCCGTCGCGCGGGCGAACCCTGACCTCCCGTTTGGGGCTGCTGTTCTTCCTCCTGGCGGGCTCGGCGCCCTTCGTGGCCTTCGCCGCTGGGGCCAGCGAGCCGATGATCGCGCAGTCGTTCGGGGCGGCCATGACCTTGGTCTTCGTCGTCGTGATCTACCTGCACCAGCGCTTCTGGAGCAGCCTGGTCACCATCGACGCGCGCAAGCGGGTCCTGATGAGCGTCGAGCGGCGCAGCCACGACATCTATCCGTTGGCCGAGCTGCGCCTGGTCGAGCGCGAAGGCTCGGGAACGCTGAAGTTCATCTTGTTCAACCAACGCACGGACCAGCCGGTGGGCTCGTTGCGCCTGGTCGGCCGCAAGGAGCTGGCCACCGCGGACGCGTTGCGGACCCTGCTGGGGCAATGGCTGGCGGCTGCCACGCCGGGGCAAACCGCCGCAGCCGCTCCCGCGGTTCAGGGCCCGCGCCTGCTGCTCACCATCGTCGTCACCCTGGGCATCTTCTTCGCGCTCATCGCCTTCTCGGTGGGCGGCAGCATGCTGTTCTCCTGCGCCACGGGCACTGGCCTGTCCGGCTTTCTGTTCGGGCTGGCCGTGCTGTTCACCTTGCTGGTGCTGCAAACCCTGCGCATGCAGTGGCAGAGCGTCTCCTGGCCCAGCGTGCAGGGCGTGGTCCTCGAACGCGGCCGCTCGGCCCCGTCCAACTCCAGCTCGACCGAGCACATCACCTTCCGCTACACCGTCGCCGGCGAGGAACACACCGGCCGATCGAACGAGCCCGACCCAGACTCGGTCCCCGGGCAACCCATCACCGTCTATCATCACCCCAGCAAGCCGGACCGGACGGTACTGCGGACCGGGGTGCGCGGCTCTACCTGGTTCCTGGCCTTCGTGTTCACGGCCCTGACCGTCGCCGCAGCCATCTGGATGCGCAGCGAGTGGCAGGGCTTCGACCTCCACCGCGTGGTGGAGGCCCTGCGCGAGTTCTAGCCTAGAATGCCGGCCATTTGTCCGTGAGCGGGGGCTACCGCTCCACCAATCCGAGCCGCAAGGACAGAGCCGATCCTGTAGCTGGCGCGTATCTTGCGTGATGAGGTCTTCGCGGTGACAATGTCGAACACCTCAACGGCTCGGACGCGACCAGACCGTGACAATCATGCCCGGGTGGCTGCGAAGTCCCGATGGTTGCCGTGGTCGCGTTCGCGTTCAGTAACTTGGGAGACCAAATCATGAAAACACTTGCGCTCGTTCTCGCCAGCCATGGGGTTCTGTTTGCCGTCAACGCCTACGCGAACCCGGTCGCGATGGAGGTCGCTCGGATCCGAGAGGTGCCCGGGCCGCACGTCCAGTTGACGTACGCCGTGGAAGCCGGAAAGACACCGCAGACGCCTTCGGTGCCCGCCATTTTTGGAAGCAAGAGCACTCCGTGGAAGACCGCCCCGTACCGCGCGAACACCGGCAGCGGTGTGCGCGAGCTCAGCGGCATCCAGATGTGCGACTGCAACGTGCCGCTCGGCACCCCCCTGGTCTACAAGTTCAGCGCACCCAGCGCCTACGACGGCAAGAGCATCGACTATTCGCTGACCGTGACCCCGACAGGAACCGGCAAGTACGACGCTGGCGTCGAGACGTCGCCCCCGGATGCCGACGTGATGCCCTGGGATATTCCCGATCCCGTGGAGCTGCAGGGTATCGACTGTTCCGCCGAGTGCGCCGCCGCCACGCAGTCACTCGATGCAGGTGTCGCGCCTTTGGACGCGGAGAGCACAGTCGATGCACCCATCGTCGCTGACGTGGCCATCGGCACTGGGGGCGCCGTGGGCAGTGGCGGCGCATCGGGAATGGGCGGAATCGCCAGCACGGGCGGCGCGACCGTGATCGCCGGCACGGGCGGCGCGACCGTGATCGCCGGCACGGGTGGCGCGGTGGGCGCGGGTGGCGCCAGTTCCACCACGACCAAGCCGACCAACTCGGATGACGGTGGGTGTTCGATGAGCGGCAGCGGGTCTCCCGGGCTGTTCGTCGTGGCAGCGATCGGCCTCGCGTTGCTCGGAAGACGCAAGCGCCGGGCATGAGGGTCGCCGCGGTCCTGGCCCTCGCGGCGGTGCTCGTCGGGTGCCGTCGCAGCCCCCCACCTCGGTCACCGAGCGAGCCCCTGGCGCCCAAGCACGCGGCAATCGACGGCGGCGTGGCTCCGGCGCGCACGCGCTTCAAGATCGGCTGGTCCCCGGTCACCGGGAAGGGTGACGTGGTCGAGACCCTGACGTCGGGCGACCGGGTGCGAACCTGCTTCCACTGTGCATTTCCCGGTTACACCGGCGGCCTCGTCATCGGCAACATGAACGGTTCGGGCATGGGCTACTACCCGAGCAAGCCTCTGCGCGGCTTCAAGGCCATCAACGTCTTCTGCGCCCAGGACGAGTCCATCTGGGATCGCGACGAGAAGGTCGAATACACCTACGGATGGTCCGAGAACATCGGTACCGGCCCCGATGGCAAGCGCCTGGAGTACGTCGGCGGGCAAATCCTCGAGCACGACGACGACCACGTGGTCCTGGCCAGCGAGAACGCCGGTGGCTGTTACCGCGTGTTCAAGGTCGCCGTTGCCAAGGCAGAAGCCCGCACATGGATCATCGCCACCCGCATCCAGAACCGCTGCGAGCGCCCGGTACACTTCGATCTGTGGACCGGCGACGATCCCTGGATCGGCCTCTACGCCTCGTCGGAGGGCGACGTCGGTTGGACCCCGAAGGGCATCGTCCGCAACGAGACCATCTTCGGCGCGGGGCAGTTCACCGCGGGCGGCCTCTACGACTTGGGCAAGACGGGAGAGAAGGCGGGGAGCTTCTCGAATCAAGCGAACTTCTTTGCCCTCGATCCCGCCCTGCCCTTGCCCGACTTCGTGGCCCTCGCCAATCGCTTTGCCCACGGGAGCAAGGACGTCGATCCGCGCCGGACACTCGACAACAAGACCATGAACGCGCTGAACCTGGGTTGGCGCGCGCGCACCCTCGGCCCTGGCGAGTCCATTGACATGGCGATGGCCCTGGGTATGGCCCGAACCAGCGACGAGTCGGAATCTGAGACCGTGCCACGACTGCCCGTCCTGAACGACGCCGACTGGTCGATGTGGCGACGTTTCATGAGAAGTCCATCGCCGTCCGAGCAGGCGCTGTTCGCCAGCGAGCTCGTCGAGCTTCACCTGGCACCGAACCAGATGACCGTCGAGGCCGTGTACCACCTGCGCAATCCGTCGGCGGAGGGTCAGGTCGTCAACATCGCGTACCCGATCCTCGTATCACGCAAAAGCCCCGCCCCCTCCGAGATCACGGTCGACGGCCAAGTCCTGTCCGTCGAGCACGACGGACAGGGAGCGCCCACGGCTCACTTTCAGCGGGAGCTCGCCCCGCATTCGTTGCGCTCGTTCTCGATCCGTTACAAGCAAGCGTTGCTCGGCCGAAGCGCCGGCTACATGGTGACCTCCGCCAGACGCTGGCCACGGCCCCTCGACCGCGCGGTCTTCGTCGTCGACCATCCCGCTGCCTGGAAGGATGTGCGCGTGTCGTATCCCGTCCGCCATCGCGAGACCCGCGACGGCCGCACGACCCTGACCCTGGTCGAGCAGCCCTTCCTGCCCGACCACGAGGTGACCTTACAGTGGAAGGCGCCGTGACGACGATTCCGGTGGGCACGTCTCCCGGGACATCGCGGACACGCCGCCCAGCACCAACGCCAGCGGCAGGGACAGCAGCCGCGAATCAAGTAGTGCTTGTGTGGCCCGCGGACCAGTGATTGGCTGCGCACGCAGTCCAACCCATTCACGGAGGCTCCACATGCTCACATTCCCCTTGTTCTCCCGTATTGGTGTTCTGACTTTGGTGCTGGCGGCGTTTGGCGCACCAGCCATCGCTGACGAGGCGGCCAAGGAAGCGCCGGGGCGGTCCGACTCGTACGACGGTAGCGCTCCTCGCACGCCCAAGGCATTCTTCGACGTCAACCAGACCGATCCGGCGATGATGAAGGACTACCTGACGGTCATCAACGGCACGTACGACTCGCTGATTACCAAGGGTGTCCCCGCGTCGAAGATCAAGCTGGTGCTCGGCCTACGCGGCGTGACCGTCACGTTCGTCACGCAGGGCTTTGGCGTGGGCACGCCGAACGAGGCGTTGGGGCAACAGATCCGCGCGCTGCTCACGACCCTCATGGGCAAGGGCGTTCGTGTCGAAGCGTGCCAGATCTCCCTCGATTGGATGGGAGTGTCCGCCGAGGATCTCCTAGGTGGCATTGCCGTCATCGACAACGCCTTCATCGAATCCATGTGGTACCAGAGCAAGGGCTACGCCTTGATACCCTTGTTCCAGCCGTAAGGCCCACGAACCCGGTCCGAGCGCCCGGTCATCGACGTCGGCATGGATGACCGGGCCCGGCCAGATCGCTGGTCGAGGATGCCCTTCGCGCTGCCCAGCGCATGGCGCAGTACACGCTGTCTGGTCGGATGGGAACGCATGAGCCGCAGGCGATGACCTACGACTCTATTGTCTCGAAGGCAGTCCGTTTGCTGCCGCGAGAAAGGAACCTGCAATGATGGCGAAGCGATCCTGCGGCCCGCAACATCATCTCGGCATGCTAGGCGTGCTTGGCGTGCTCGCGTCCTGTGCCGGCGACCCCGCCACGCCAACCGTCGACGCCACCACCGACAGCCGCGTCTCCCCCTGCGGTGCACGCGATCCAGCCTTCCAGGACGGCAATGCCGCCAAGCTGTTCGCCGCGAGCAGGGTGCCAGCGTTCGATGTCTATCTCCCGCAATCCGACTGGGAAGACCTGAAGGTGAACGCCCGCGACGAAGAGTACGTGTCGGTCGAGGCCTGCTACGACGGCCGAGCCGTGGGGACCGTCGGCCTGCGTTTCAAGGGATCCTACGGCTCGCTCTACGAGTGCTTCGACGACCAGGGGAACATGATCTGCCCCAGGCTCAGCATGAAGATGAAGTTCGACAAGTACGTCCCTGACCAGCGCTTCTTCGGGCTCAAGCGTCTGGCCTTCAACGCGTACCTGCACGACGACAGCCGCATGAAGGAGAAGCTGGCCTACGACCTCTTCCGGGCCATGGACCTGGTGGCGCCGCGGTCCGCGTGGGCCGTGCTGCGGGTCAATGGCGTCTCGCAAGGTCTGTTCGGAATGGTCGAGGTGGTGGATGGCCGATTCACCGCGGACAGGTGGCCCGACAATCCAGACGGCAACCTCTACAAGGAGCTCTGGCCGACCCACGCAGCCGACGCACAGATCCTGACGGCGCTGGAGACCAACGAAGAGGCCGCGGACATCAGCGGCTACCGCGGGTTTGCCCAGGCGCTGGCCGCTGCCGACGACGCGCACGCGCTTGCCACCTTGGGCAGCTACATGGATCTCGACCACCTGGCGCGCTTCATGGCGGTGGAGGACGCGGTCGTAAGCTACGACGGGTTGACCTACTTCTGGACCGACCGGACCAGCACCACCAACCACAACTACTTCGTCTACGAGGAGTCTCCCACGCGCTTCACCTTGATTCCCTGGGACGTGGAATCCACGTTCTGGATCGATCCCGCCCACGCCGCGCCCCACTGGACGGTCATGCCAGCCGACTGCAGCCAGACCTACTCGTATTGGGGAGGGCTCGCATACGCACCGGCGTGCGACCGCGTGTTTCGTGCGCTCAACACCGATCTCGGCCGCTGGCGAGCCGCTGCGCGCCCCCTGCTCGACGGTCCTTTCGCGGTCGACGCGATGAGGGCCACGATCGATCGCTACCTGGCCGTCATCGGCGACGCGGCTCGCGCGGATCCCACACCCACCAAGTACACTCCGTTCGATCAGGCGGTGTCCGGGCTGCGCAGCGGGATCCCGGAGATGCGTGCCAGACTGGAGCAGCTCATCGCCGTACCGGCACCGTGAGGTTTGTCGCGCTCCGCTCGCCGCGCACCCATGATGGCTGCCCTCGTGGAGGGTGCCAGCGGCCCGACCTTCTGCCCCGTGGTGGCGCGAGCTCGATTCTTGCTCAGTAGCTAAACCAGAATTCGCCACTCGAGGTGCTCGTCCGGGCCATATCGGTGACGACGGGGGTCCCGCTCACCGTGGCCTCGCCATCGGATACCACCACCCTTGCTTCGGTCTTGGTTCCCGCTCGAGTCCACTCCACTTGCAGTACGAACTTCATCGAGTCGTCTGCCAGCTCAATGGTCCCAGAGGCGTTGTAGGCGAAGGTGTAGTCCTCCGTGATCCTGTTGTAGGTGCCGTTCCGCGTCCCGTCATTGCCCTGGCCCCAGTCGACCATCAGCATGTGCTCCTTGGCGGTGAGGGTAACGGTTCCGCTCTGCTTGGTGTTGTCCCACTGCCCTTTTATGGCAAGGTCGCTCATCGTCGCCGTGGTCTGGACGTCGGGCCAGATCAAGAAGGATCTTTTTGCCTGGGAAACTGCGACCGAGAACTTACCGGCGGCGTCGAGGTTGATCGTTCCGTAATCCTTGAGGCCCTGTTCGACGGCGAACCCTCGGTAACTGCCCAAGCTGCCACTCACCAGGGTGATCGCGTTGATACTGATCGTGCTCGTCCACCATTGCTGCTGGTAGGGGATCTGCCCAGTCTCGTCCCACATGAAGTTTCGATTGTCCCCGGCATCCGGGCGGATGAGGTGCTGAGCGATCATCGCGCTATCGAGCTTCTGGATGGTGCCACGCTCATCGATGATGTAGGGGACGCCGCCAATGGCGACTTCTGCCCAGGCGTGCGGGGAGTCCTTGTCGGAGACATAGCCGAAAACGCCCTTTGCCGGGTACCCGAGCGCCCGGAACATGGAGACCGTGGCGTTGGTGGCATCGGTGCAGTCACCCTTCAGTTTACCGAGCGCTTTGTCGCCGTCGTAATTGTCACCGGTGGGGGAGTCGCTGAGAAAGTCCGCCGGCTTCTGCCAGTTGGCGCCGGTTCCCGCCGAGTAGCTGAAGTAGCGAGCGCTTCCGGTGTCGCCCTGGATCGAAAGCCGCGCCTGACCTCCGCTCAGGCTTTCGAGATACTGTGCCAGCGCCGCCTTGTCGGCGAGCGGCACACCACCAATGCTCGCCTTCGCGGCGGCTGCCGTGACGTTCGGATGGTCTGGGGTGACGTATTGCTTGGCCTCCTGCTCCGTGATCGGATCATCGTTCGCCGCCCACTTGACGGCGACATAGGTCCAGATCGCGGCGGTGCCAGCGATGACCACGGCCTGCACGAGAATGCCGTCGAACGATTCCAAGCGCACCGACACTGTGTGCGCGTCCGAATCCACGGCGCTGTCGAGCAGCAACCATCTGGTGCCGGTCCAGTACGCCAGCGTCGGGCGACTGTACTGGTCGGTGAGCGCGGTAGGATCGTACGGAAGTGTGATGGTGACCGGTTCGTCGAATGCCACGCCGGCTGGGCCGAAGTCCACCGCGTCTCCAACGGGCATCGCGGAGATCGTGTCTTTCGCGTCCGTGGAGTATGGGTTCATGTTGAACGGTCCGTCCAGGCGCACCATCTCGACCCGGGTTTTCACGGCGAGCGCATCGGCCGGAATCACCAGCGTGGCTTCGGCGGTCCGGATGGTGGTGCCCGCCGCGGTGACGTTCTGCGCACCAATGACCGTGCTTCGGACGTCTATTACCGTTGCGGCCTCCATGGGTGTCTTGACCAGGGGCGCTTCGTCGGCACTTCCCCCGTCACAGGCGCTCATCGGCAACCCTGCCGCCACGACACACAGCCATGCCGGGAATCTTGGTCTCATGTTGCGGTTCCTTCGCGTTGGTTTGGTTGCCGCCGGTGACCCGGGGCGGGCGGCCCCGTTCTGCGGCGAAAGAATGCGGCGTACTGGCGCCGCATGTCTCAACCTCGGCAGACGGGCAGAAAAGGTGAGCCCGACCTCCAGGGCACCATAGCCCCCCCATGCCCCGGGGATTGGACGAAGGGGCTAGTGGACGGCTAGTGGCGCCTCGGCGTCTTCTGGGGCTGGACCCACGCCTTGCCGCCGCGCGCGTCTTCGGCCACCGCGCGCAAATAGCCGGCGGGGGCGTCCTCGGAGGGGGCACACAGCGCTGCTCGCATCTTTCTTCGCCAGCACGCGCCCGCCGGTGCCGACGAAGGTGATGCTGTACTTTCCTTTTACGGGGTGGGCGACGGTGACGTGTAGGCGACCATCCTGTACTGGGCACGGCTTTGATCGCCAATGGGGATTCCGATGAGAAGTAGCGATCAGGGTCGGGAATCGGCGATCAGAAGCCCTGTTGACCTTACCGGAGATGGGTACGAAGCTTCCTCTCAGGAGGATCGCATGAATGCAGCTCAACTCGACGTTCTGGCGGACGAATCGGCATTGGCTTACAAGGCATGGACCGATGCTGTGCGAGACATGGAGTCGGCCCAGGCAAGGCGCAAGACGGTTCGCCAGCCAAGGTCTCAGATCGAGGTAGATAAGTCGATTCGATCGATGCTGTCGTCGCTCAACACCAATCCGCTTGCCCCTACCGCGAACGAGATGGCTAGAGCTTTACTCATAGAACACGCGATGGAAACCGCCGAATACCAGTATGCTGAAGAGAGCTTTAACAAAGCGAAGTTGCTGGTCGACGCCTGCGAGAAGAACGTACGCGATTTATTCGC
>CAZYFU010000171.1:0-1917 GCA_964647025.1 uncultured Myxococcales bacterium
CCAATTCCGAAGCGCCAGCAACGCGAACAACAAGGCGAAGCCGACACCAGCGCGAGGGGCACCGAGCACGCCGCAGCCGCAGCCCGACGCACCTCCGTCGGTGCTCGGCGCGGTCGTGCTGGAGCCGGGCTGGTTGCCGCCTGCGCCCGAGGCTGACGAGCCGCCGCTCGCCGGCGCGCCTCCGCTGCCGGATCTGCCGCCGGTCTCCGACCTGCCTCCGCTGCCGACGTTGCCGCCCGGTCCAGCGCCGCCCGCGCTCGAGGACGATCCGGCGGAGCCCGCGGCGCCGCCGGGGCTGGTGGCCGTGCCGCCTGTGCCCGAAAGGGCGCCACCGGATCCCGGGATGCCACCTGACGAGACCGCGGCGTCCGACGTCGAGCTTCCACCCGCGCCACCCGGTGCGCCCCCGCTGGACGAGGTGCCGCCGCTGCCTGCGTTCCCGGCCGCGCCGGTCTTTCCGCCGCTGCCCGTAGCGCCGCCAGTTGCCCAGGTCGCGCCCCCGGTGCCGGAGACACCCCCGGTCGATGTGCCGCCGGCACCGCCGAACCCGCCGCCCTCCAGCGCGGCGGCCACGGTCTCGGCGATGAGCTGCGCGCCCGCGGCGTCCGGGTGGACCTTGTCCGGGAAGTTCGCGGACTTGCCAGCCAAGGCCGCGAATATGTCGATGAGCGGGGCGTCTGCGTCGGTGGCGACTTGGCGAACCAGGGGGACGACCTCGCCGGACACCACATCTGCCGGGATGTCGAAGGCACCCGGCGGGACGACCGGCGGAGGGGGCGCGACATAGACCAGCGCGCCGAGCCCCCGGTAGTGGTCGATCAAGCTGCGGTAATCGCCGGCGAAGTCGGCCTTGCGCGACCAGTTCTGCGGCTTGGCGTCGTTGGTGCCCAGCATCACCACCACCACGTCGGGCTTGAACGCGTCGCTGGCGCCGAAGTTCGCGTCGTTCCAGTACGGCCTATCGCCTTTCTTGAGCAGGGTGCAGCCGCTGGTCCCGAAGTTCTTCACCGTGTGCTTCGAGCCGAGCAGGGTCTGCAACACCGCCGGATAGCTCTGCTGGCCCGGGTTCGCGAGCCCGTACCCGTACGTGATGCTGTCGCCGACGCAGGCGACCTTGGCTGCCCGGGCCGGCGTCGACCACGCGAGCGCCAGGATCGCGAGCCCGAATCCCCAGAGGCGGAGTCTGTCCATGCGGGCCCCAGGGTAGCACGGGCGGCCTGCTACGTTCCTGGGCAGGCGAAGGACGGGCCGGCGAAGGTCTTCTTCACCTCGCTGATCGGTTTGCCCACGACCGAGATCTTGCCGAGATCCGTCGTGCCGAGCCCCAGCGCTTCCAGCTTGGTCAGGTGGGGCACTTTCTTCGCGTTGCAGTCCATGACCGCGGATTCGACGGTGTCCAGGGCGACGGCATTGCGGGAGGCCAGGATCAAGCGCATGTTCATCGTGTCCTTCGCGTAGGTGCCGCCGCCCCACGCGGGCAGGGGGCCGTGTTGCACGCCCTGCAAGGCGTCCATCAACACGAAATCCGCGGGGCGGAGGCTGTAGTAGTCCGCGATGAACTGCGACAGTGGCTCCACGGGGCTGTGCGGGATCAGGGTCCGTTGGTCGCGCCCGCACCCGTTCTTTGCGTACTGGCTGGCCGGCGTGCTCCCGATACCGAGGTTCTTGCACGCACCGGTGATTCCGGCCTGGATGTGCGTCTTCATCACAGGCAGGCTGATGATCACGTCGGCCTCCACGTAGCGCTTGTTGATCCAGAACTGCTTGCCGGCGGCCGCGTTCTTCTGCACGAGGCCGGTAGTCGTGCGGTCGCTGCACGAGGTCCCCTCGAGCGCGATGAATTCGTCCACGTCGGTGCCGAAGTTGGCGGCGGTGTAGCCCAAGCGAGAGAACGCCTGCGTGGTGCTCTCGGTGGTC
>CAZYFU010000171.1:1927-12015 GCA_964647025.1 uncultured Myxococcales bacterium
CCTCCATCACCAGGATCTTGCCGGACGGGCCGACCTTGGCGCGCACCAGCTCGGCCACCGCCTTGGCCACGCGCCAGTCGGTGGTAATACCGTTCACCTGCACCGGAAGCAGGGTCGAGAAACCATCCGACGTCGAGACCAGCAAATTGGGCTTGAGCACCACCGTCTGCCCGGTCTTGATGAAGTCGAGGCCGCCAGATTTCTCGATGGCGTCGGACACCAGGGCGCGGATCTCGGCTTGGTCGATGTCCGTGGCCTGTGCCTTCGACGATTGAACCATGGCGACCACGTAGCCCGCGCCGGTGGTTCCACCGGTGGACGCGGCTCCACCGGATCCCGGTGCTCCGCCCTTGCCCGCGGATGCACCACCGCTGCCCATGGCCGGCGTCGCGCCGCCACCCGCCCCGCCCGAGGTGCTGGGGGCAGCGACCCCGCCCGACGCGACGGTTGCGCCGCCGCCCGCTCCGCCCGAGGCGATGACCCCGCCTGCCCCGGCGCCGCCTGTCGACGTCCGCCCGCCACTACCGCCAGCTCCCGCGGCTGCGGCGCCACCGCTGGCCACGACGACCGACGAGGCGCCACCGCTGGCGTTGGCGTGTCCGCCCGATCCTCCACCGGTCGCGGCGCCAGCGGGCGTGGGGTTGACGGGGCCGCCCTGGGAACCGTTCGAGCAAGCGGCGAAAACCGCGAGGGCTGCGGACAAAACCACGCGTCCACGTGAGGCCATGCTGTTCATCGCCAAAGTCTAGCAACGCGGGCACCGTGTTCAACGAGAGCAGCGCGCCGATGGTCATTTTCGGACGAAGTGAGTCCTCAATCGGTCTCGAGCCGTGTCGGTGCCCATGGCGCCAAGGTCCCCGACCGGGGCGCCGACCCCAATCTCGGACGGCGGCCTCTTGGGCGGTGGAGAGACACCTGTGGCAGACCGCACCATTTCCCACCCCGCGTGTAGGCGAAGGCCATGGCGGCACCCCCGTTCGGCGCTACAATGCACGACTTCGTGAGCGAAAACGACCCATCGCTGAGCAAGACCGAGCCGCAGCCCCCGGCCGCGCAAGGCGGTCGTGCGTCCAGTGCGGCGCGCTTCGATCCGCTGGTGGGTACCACGCTGGCGGAGCGCTACGAGATCGTCCGGCGCATCGGCGAGGGCGGGATGGGCGCGGTCTACGAAGCCCGCCACAGCATCATCGGCAAGCGCGTCGCCATCAAGGTGCTGCTCGAGAAGTTCCTGGAGAACGAGGAGCTGATCGCGCGGCTTCTGCAGGAGGCGCGGCTGGCCAGCTCCATCGGCCACCAGAACATCGTGGATGTCACCGACTTCGGCACCACGCGCGACGGACGGGCCTTCGTGGTCATGGAGTTCCTGGAGGGCGAGCCGCTGTCCGAGCTGATCATGCGTGATGCGCCGCTCCCGGTGGAGCGCTGCTTGGCCATCGGGAAGCAGATCGCGAGCGCGCTCGGCGCCGCCCACGCCAAGGGCATCGTCCACCGCGACGTGAAGCCGGAGAACGTGTACCTGGTCCGGCGCGGCGACACCGATTTCGTCAAGGTGGTGGACTTCGGCGTTTCGAAGGCGGTGCACGCGCACGACGAGAACGGGCCCGAGTGGCAGCGGCTCACACGGACCGGCGCCGTGCTGGGCACGCCCCTGTTCATGTCGCCCGAGCAGGCCAGCGGGAGCGAGGACATCGACCAGCGCGCCGACATCTGGGCGGTCGCCTTGATCCTCTACGAATGCCTCACCGCCGAGCTCCCCTTCCGCGGCAACAACTACCTCGGAGTGGTCTCGCAGATTCTCAACAAAGACGCGCAGCCGCCGTCGCAGCTGCGGCCCGAGCTGGGCATCCCCCTGGCGGTGGATCGCTTGGTGATGCACGGTCTGGAAAAGGATCGCACCCGGCGCTACCAGACCATGGATGCCGTGGAGCGCGACATCGATCGGCTGCTGGCTGGCGAGACGGGGATCGTGGTCGACGAGGCTTCGGCGTCGGGCACGGCACCGGTGTTCGTCCGGCGCAGACGCTGGCCCTGGCACGTGGCCGTGGCCTCGGTGTTCGTGGTCGGGATTGGGACCGCCGCACTGCTGGCGCGCGGCGGTGGCAAACCGCCAGCGGCGGCTTTGCCCCCATCGCCCACACCGCGGGCGGCCCCCACGTCTGGGCCCGCTGTCTCACCTCCCGCGCCGGTGGCCAAGGTGGAGCCGCAGGCTTTCCCCTCTGCGCCTTCGCTGACGGATCGTACGCGCCGGCCAGCCAAGCAGCACCTGGGGCACGTGACTCCTGCGACGCCGGTCGCGGCGGCGTCCACGGCCGCCACCGTGCCCAAGAAGAGCAAGGCCGACGACAAAGTCGCGCCTTCGCCCTATACTTCGCCGCAGGCTCCGTAGTGCGTGTACCGCTCGGCTCGCTCATTTTCTTGCTCTTGCTGCAAGCACCTGCATCGCATGCGCAGGTAGCGGACACGCTCGGACGCGCGCACCAACACTACCAGTCGGGCGTAAGCCTGTTCGAGTCGGGCAACAAGGAACAGGCCCTGGTCGAGTTCAAGCTGGCCAACGAGATCGCGCCCAAGCCCGAGAACGTCTTCATGATCGCGCAGTGCGAGTACCACCTGGGCAAGCTGGTGGATGCGCGCACGCACTACCGCGCGTACCTCGCGGCGCGGGACCAGGGCGAGCTGGCGGATCTGTCGCGCCTGCGGATCGAGGCCATCAACCGCCGGCCCGGCACCTTCGTGATCAACACCGTCCCGGACGGCGTGGACGTGCGCATCGAGGGGGACGGCCAGACCATCACCAGCCAGGCGCCGAACGAGTTCCCCGTGCCGCATGGCCGCTACCGCGTCACCGTGTCGAAGCCGAACTATGCCAGTGAAACCCGCGAGGTCGCCATCGAGGTGGCGGAGACCAAGCCGCTGTTCTTCAAGCTCGAGCCCATCCCGGCACACCTGACCGTTCGCACCAACCCGCCGGGCGCCGTGCTGTTCGTGCGCGGAAACCGCACCCAGAACCCGTACATCCAGGACGTTCCGCCTGGCATCTACGAGATCTACGCCGAAGCCTCGTACTACCAACCCAAGCGGGAGACCATCGTCCTGGCGCCCGGCGAGACCCGCGAGGTCGACTTCCCGCTGACCTACATTCAGCGCTCGGGGCGACCCGAGCTCATTGGTTTCTGGACGGGCATCGGCGCCTTGGGGGGTGGCTTGGCGGTGCTGAGCCAGGGCGATCCGCGAGACCAGAGCCTGCCGCTCGCCACCACCATGTTCGGCGCCGGTGTGCTGGCGGGGGGGCTTGGGCTCGGTGTCCTGTCGTCGACCACCCCGCTCGTGCCGAACTACATCCGAGACAACCTGGCGCTGTTCCGGATTGGCGCCACGTGGATCGGCGACCTGGAGGGCGCCACCTTGGCGATGGCGCTCACCCAGAATTGGGGAGACACGTTCCTCGCCGGGCTGGGCGGACTTGGCGTCGGCGCGTTCGCCGGCTGGTGGCTCGACGACAAGTCGCCGAACTACGGCCGTGTGGCGATGATCCAGAGCGCGGCCTTCTTCGGCGCGGCGCTGGGCGCGGTCGCGGTTCCGGCGTTCGGGTGGTATCCCAAGGATCCCAGGGAGAACGACAACACCTTGACCGGCGGATCCCCCGAAGTGAATCAGTACCGGACCCTGATCAAGGAGCGCTTGGGATGGGGAACGTTGGTGGGGTTGAACGCGGGCCTGCTCGTCGGGCTCTCGCTGGCCTACTTTCCGGACCAGCGCACCTACGGGCCGACGTGGCAACGGGTGGTGATGGTGGACTTGGCCGGGCTCGCCGGGGCACTGCTCGCGAGCGCGGTCGAGGCATGCTCGCGGCGCAACCAGGGGGAAAGGGGCTACTGCGCGAACGAAGACGTTCACTTGAACGACCGCACGGCGCGTTTCGCCTTGATCGGCGCAGGACTGGGCCTCTTGACGGGCTGGCTCCTGACGACCAACTACGATCAGGTGGATGACCCAGCGCAGCCGGCGCGTGCGGGGCTATTCATGCTTCCCCTGCCGAGCGCGATTCCGATTCAGTCGCCGACGGGCGCTGCCCAACTCCTGCCCGGTCTTGTGTCGCAAGGGCGGTTCTAGAACGCCACGCCCTGGGCGGCGTGGCGGCCCCGGCGGTCTTGGAACCGCACTTGGTACGCGACCTGATTGAAGCCGAACGGCAGCACGTCGTCGCCGGCGCGGACTTGCAGGGATAGCTCGCTCGTCGAGGGATCCTTTTCGATGAAGACCAACCCCGCGACCCGGTCGCCGGGAAACAGCGTCGTCTTGCGCAGGGCCGCGGTCGCCCAGTTCGCGCGATCGAGCTCCTGGGCGGTCAGCTGGCGGTGTCGCTGGTACTGGGCAGCCGCCGTGAGCGACGCAGCGGTGTCGGCGGTCGTGGTCACGATCGCTCCTGCTCGTGTGGGGCCGGTCACCGCGCCCGCGATGCCGGCCGTCGCGTTCAGGAGCAGCATCGCCCCGAAGAACGCCTCGTCGTTGGCGGCGCTGGCCACCTGCCGCGAGCGGGCCATGTCCAGATCGAGCAGCGCCTGCTCGGGGTTCTGCACGTAGCGGCTGCTGCCGCAAACGCGTGCAGGAGGCTGTCCCTTTCGGTTGCACGCGACGTAGTAGAAGCGGGCCGGGTCCACCAGGACCGGTGTGTCGGCGAAGTTCTCGATCTCCACCCGGAAGGCGAGGCGACTGTCCTCTTCGTGTGCGAACGCCACGGCTGCGCGCGTGCCTCGTCCTTGCTGGCTGGCCACCGCCGTTCCGCCGATCCACACCACGTCCTTCGCCTGCGGGGTGATCCTCAGCACCGGCGCGGGCATCATGCAGCCGGCGGGGAAGAGCAGCGAGGCGGTCGAGAGGACGGCGAGGGCGAGACGGGAATCGAGCGTTGTCACGTGCCCTCGCATAGCAACCCCGGTGCCACGGCGATCCACAGGCCGGCCGCCCACCTTGGCGTCGCCAGCACCCGACCGTGAACATCCAGATACGCTGCCCGCCCCGCCGTTGTGGCGGCGCTGCCACACGTCCGCTATCGACGGCTTCGCCTGAGCACCACGAAATCGCCCTCGCTGTGGACGACCTCGAAGCCCGAGCTCTCGGCCAACCGCGCGGGCAGCGAATGGCGGCCGGCCAGCACGTGGCTGAAGATGGGATTGTCGATGAGCTCGGCCTTGAACTGCACCTGCGGAAGGCTACGGCCAAAGCGAAGGTATCCGCCGACGTAGAGTGGCTCGTCGTAGATGAGGCCAGTGAGGTCGGCCTGCTTGCCGACCCAGGCTTGCGCCGCGAACCGCGCGGGCGGCAGGTCGAAGTCGTTGCCGCTCGCGTGCAGCCCACCGTCGATCAACAAAGCGACCGCCAGCGCCGCCACCAGCGATAGGCGCAGCCGCGGGGAACGGGGCCAGCGCGCGCGCTCCGCCCTTGCCCGTCCCGCCCAAGCGCCCGCCCATCCGGCGGCCGCGATCAGCGCCAAGGGCCAAAATAGGACGATGAAGCGCTCTTCCTTGTGGCCGAGGAAGCTGTGCGCGCCAACCGTGCCCAGGGCCGCGAGCACGAAGGCCCAGCTTCGTCGCATCCCGAGGAGACACGCCAGCGCCAAGGCCCAAAGCCCGAAAGGCAAGCGCTGCTCGAGCTGGCTCCAATACCAGCTTCTCGGCAAGGTCCCGAAGAAGGCGTCGGCGCCGCCCTCCACGAAATTGAACTCGACGTAGCGGATGTACGACGCGAACAGGCTCTTCCAGGTGAGGAAGTCGACGAGCCCGAACAGCATCAGCGCCGCCACCGACGAGAGCACCACCAACCCGAGCTGCCTGAACCGGCGACCGCCGAGCAGCCACATCCCGAGCACGGGCGCGACCAACCCATATTGCACGCGCAGCCCCACGCCGAGACCGAGCAACAGGCCAACGGCGAGCGCCTTCCGGTAGCGTCGCTCGGGAATGGCTTCGGAGAGCTCGCCGGCCAGCACCAGCGCCACGGTCAAGCACAGCGTCGCGGCCAGCTCGCTGAAGGTGTGGGTCGAGAAGCGGACCAGCCACGGGAAGCAGGCACACAGCGAGGCCCCCACGAGGCCGCCCTGCCAGCCGGTCGGCGCCGCGTCGCTCGTCAGCTCGGGTTGCGCGCCCATTCTGCGCGCCAGCAGGCAGCCGCCGCGCCAGCCCGCCCATACCAGGACGAGGCTGAGCAAGGTCCAGTGCAGCCGCAAGATCCCGGCCACGACGATGCCATCGCGCACGCCCAGCTCGAGCAGGAGCGCCATCCACGCGCCGTTGTAGCCGGGCAACACCCAGGAGCGAATCCCGCGCCGCCACTCCCAGGTCTCCACGCCCACGCCGGTCAGGCGGTGCCATGCGGGTTCGAGATACTGGAAGAACTCGTCCGGGTGGTGCGGGTTCTCGAAGGCCAGCGCCACCAGCCGGACCACGAGCCCAAGCAGGAACACGGCGGCGAGCGCGAACGTGACCTTGCGCTTCGTCATCGACCCCAGGTCTCCACTTCGTAGACCCGAACGATGTCGTTGTCGTCGTTCGGTTGGAACCTCAGGCGGACGCCCCGCACCTGGGTGCACGAGAGCTCGTGGGTCGCCACCGCGTCGTGGTTGTCTTCGATGTGGATCGCGGGTCCGACTCCGTTCGTGGTCAGACACGCGACGCTATAGCGCCGAAGCGTGAAATCGGACGGCTCGCGCACCCCGGCGTGATGAATCACCACGCGTTCGAGGTCGTGGGGCTCGCGCCACAGCAGCTCGACCCAGGGACGGCGATCGTTCACGCCCGAGGCCCACTTCTCGACCAGGTCCGGGCTCGCTTCGCCGTCGATGAGAAACAGCGGATGGTGGTGGCCGCCCCAATCGGCGTAGTAGGAGCTGGCTCGCACGGTCGGGCCGTATTGCCACGACGACAGGTCATGACTGTGCGCGGGCGCGGTCTTTTGCCGGGGCAGCGTCGCTTGGAAATGACCATCTGCCCGCGCGAAGCACACGAGGCCGTAGACCCATGCGCCGAAGGTCAGGGCGAGCGCCCACGGCCAGAGGCGAGGCCACTTTCGGTGTGATCCAGGTCCGTGAGGCTGCAAGCTCACCTCGGCCTGCATAGCATGGCCGCGGATCGAAGGTACAGCCTCGGCGTGGGCGGACGGCACCGGTCAGGCGGTGACCTTGGACCCGGCGACCCGTGAGCGAAGTCTCTGCGAAGCCACCAGCAGCGCGGTCGCGTATCCCGCCAGGAACCACGGCAGCAACGCGAGGCTCGTGGCGGAGGCGACGAATCCGAAGAGCGGCGGCAACAGGGTCGAGCCCACATACGCCACCGCCATCTGGAAGCCCATGATGGCTTGCGCGTTGGCGGCGCCGAAACGCGCGGGGGTCTCGTGGAGCATGCAGGGAAAGACGGGCGCGCAGCCGAGACCCACCAGAACGAACGCCGCGAAGACGGACGGGAGGGGTAGTGGAAGGAGCATCAGGACCACGCCCGCGAGGATGGTGACGACGCCCCCGCGGATCAGCGTCTCGTTGCGAAGTCGGTACGTCGCGAAGCCGGTGAGGAAGCGCCCCACGGTGACGCTGGCGTAGAACACGGAGACCCACGTGGCGCAGTCGGCCGGGGCGAGGCCCTTGACCTTGAAGAGGAAGGAGCCTCCCCAAAGACCCATGGTGGCCTCGACGCCGCAGTAGAAGAAGAACGAGAGCAGGGCCAGCCCGACGCCCTCGAGCTTCAAGGGGAAAAGTAGGGACCGAGGCGCAGCAGCCCGTGGCGGCTCGGCTGGGCCTCGTTGCGGGACCTTGTCCCACAGGCGCACGGCCAAGACCAAGACGGCGACCAGCAACGACTGCAGGACCGCGATGACCAAGTAGGTGCTGCGCCAGCCGTGCCCGCGTGTCAGCAGCGCGGACAGGACGAGTGGTCCGGACAACGCCCCCACGCCCCAGAAGCTGTGCAGCCAGCTCATGTGCCGGGACTCGTAGTGGGATGCGACGTAGGCGTTGAGACCGGCGTCCACCGCGCCGGCGCCGAGCCCGAGCGGGATCGCCGCCGGCAGAAGCCACCAGAAGGACGGCGCCAGCGCGAAGCCGAGGAGCGCCACCGCGGTCAAGAGCACGCTGGCGGCGGTGACCCGACCGGTTCCGAATCGTGCGAGGAGCCGGCTCGCGAGCACGCTGGACAGGATCGTCCCGCCCGAGATCAGCATCTGCGCGAGGCCGGCGTAGCTGTAGGGGCTCGCCAGCTCGGGCTGCATCACCGGCCACGCCGACCCCAAGAGCGCGTCGGGCAGCCCAAGGCTGATGAACGCTGCGTAGATCAGGACGAGCAGCAGGGTGGCCGTCGGGGGGAATCGTGGGGACCGCATGAGGTGTGGAACGAGGCGGGATGCCAAGCATGGATAGCACGCCAGCCGGCGCGGCGTCGCGGTTCGGGCCCGCCTACGAGCCTCGTCGGGTCAAAGCCCCCAGCACCCTCGCTTGCCGGTGCGATCAAGAGGATCTGCGGCGGCATGCTTCCCTTCGCGTGCGTCGCACACTCGAACAGCTCGCGAAGGTGAAGGACGTCGCGCGCGAGCTGCCCGTGCTGGGTTCGGCTTTTGAGGGCCCGTCAGATCTTCGGGATCCGCAGGGTCTTGCTGACCATGAGGCTGCCGGAGAGCGCGAACATCAGGACCAGCGGGTGAATCCCCAGCGGTCCCAAGCGCAGCACGCCGAACCACAGGTTGTCGCCCTGTCGCCCCATCAGCATGGCGATGGCCAGTACCGCGGCGAGGAGGACGCTGCTCGGGATGGGCGTGCCTTCGAAGTACTTCACCTTCTCGCCGCCCGCGGACAGCGCCTCGGCCGTGACGTTGAAGCGGGCCAACCGGCTGACCCCGCAGGCAACGAAGTAGAGCAACACCACGACGTCGAACGCCGCTTGCAGCCCGGCGGCGAATCCCAGCGCAGCCGGGGCTACCCCGAACGAGATGACGTCGGCCAGCGAGTCGAGCTCGCGCCCCAGGATGGAGTGCTGATGCCGAAAACGGGCGACGCGCCCATCGAGAGCGTCGAACACCAGGGCGATCGGGCACAGGAGCGCGGCCAAGTAGAAGAAGCCGCGGTTTTCCGACTGCAAGAACGCCATGGCCGAGAAGACCGAAGCCGTTCCGCACGCGGCGTTGCCCAGGGTGAGCACGTCCGCGAGGTGGAAGTCGCGGAACATGGAGAAGTGTCGCTTGGGTTCCGTGCTCATCCCGGCCTTCGCTCTACTTCTTCGAGGCGCCGTTCATGAGCACGCGCACCGGCTTGATCTTCCAGATGTCCTCGCAGTACTCGCGAATGGCCCGATCCGACGAGAACTTGCCCATCCGGGCCGTGTTCAAGATGGACATGCGGGTCCACTGCTTGGTGTCGCGGTACGCGTCGGACACCCGGCTCTGGCAATCGACGTACGCCTCGAAGTCAGCCAGCAGCATGAAGTCGTCCCGCTCGAGCAGGTGCTTGACCATGCCCTGGAACAGCACGCGATCACCGCGCGAGAAGAAACCCGAGGCCAGAAGCTCGATGGCCTCGTTCAGCTCGGGGTTCGTGTTGTAGATCGCGCGCGGCTTGTAGCCGTCGGCCTGCACCTTCAAGACTTCGCTGGCGGTGAGGCCGAAGAGGAAGAAGTTCTCTTCCCCGACCTCCTCGCGAATCTCGATGTTGGCGCCGTCCAAGGTCCCGATGGTGAGCGCGCCATTGAGCGCGAACTTCATGTTCCCCGTGCCCGAAGCCTCCTTGCCCGCGGTGGAGATCTGCTCGGACAGGTCGGCGGCGGGATAGATGCGCTGGGCGTTCTTCACGTTGAGGTCGGGCAGGAAGACGATGCGCAGGCGCCCCTGCATCTCGCGGTCGTTGTTGATGACCTCGCCGACGCTGTGGATGAGCTTGATGATGAGCTTGGCCGTGTGGTAGCCCGGGGCGGCCTTGCCGCCGAAGATGATCGTGCGAGGTGTCTCGTCGCGCTTGGGATCGAGCTTGATCCGCCGGTACAGCGTGATGGCGTGCAGGACGTTCAGGTGCTGGCGCTTGTACTCGTGGATGCGCTTGACCTGCACGTCGAACA
>CAZYFU010000172.1:0-11894 GCA_964647025.1 uncultured Myxococcales bacterium
TGGCCAGGAACGCGGCCGACACGAAGAACAGCGCCAGTTGCACGTGCCAGGTGCGCGACAGGTTGTAGGGCAAGAAGCTCGCCACGTCGATGCCGTAGAAGCCGCTCGGATCGGCGTGGTAGTGGGCGTTGGCGCCGCCGAGCAAGCCCTGCGCGAGGAACAACCCGGCGACCACCAGGAAGTACCAGGCCGTCGCCCGCTGCGAGGGCGTCAGCGCCACGTCCTCGGGGGGCCGGAACCGGACCGGTCGCCCGCCTTCCTCGTCGGCGCGGTGCCAGCCCAAGGCCTTGTAGCGGCCGAAGAAGTACAGCACCAAGCCGACGCCGCCGAAGAGCGCGATCAGGCTGACCACGCTCCAGAAGAAGTTCTCCGCGGTGGGCGCGTTGCCAGCCAGGGGCTCCTCCGGCCAGTTGTTGGTGTACGAGTAGTTCTTGCCGGGCCGGTTCGCGCTGCAGGTCCAGGCCGCCCAGGCGAAGTACGCGGTCAGAAGGCGCGTGTCGTCGGCGGGGATCACCGGTCGCTGGAGGCCCTTCTGATCGGCCAGCGGTCCGAAGTACTGCTGGTAGAAGCGCGCCAGCTCGCTGAAGGCGTGGGCCTGCCCGGGGGACAATCGCAAGGTGTCCGTTGCGGGATCGTAGGCGTTGCCCTTCAGCTCGCGAATCACCCGCGCCCGGCGCTCGGCGTCTGACTGGCCTTCGGCCGCGTAGCGCTCGAGCATCGAGGTCGCCTGCAGGTGCAGATACTGCGCGGTGAAGTCAGGCCCGAGATAGGCGCCATGCCCGAACAGCGTGCCGTGCTGCATGAGCCCGTACTTCTGAAAGACGTGCTGCCCGGTCATGATGTCGTCGCGATCGAAGAGCTGGGTGCCATCGGGAGCGAGCACGCGGGCAGGAATCGGCGCCGTCTCGCTGTACAGGATGGCGGCCAAGATACCGAGCCCAGTGAAGCCGAGCAGGAACGTCAGGATCGACGCCTGCGCCCACACCTTCGAGATGACCATCCGTTGCCGCGCCATGGCTGTGCCTCCGCCCGGCACCAGCGCCGGGTCCGGGTACTAGATGCCGGGACGGGGCCAAGGTGACGGGCAGCTTTCGCACGGCCCATGGAGATTGCGGCACGCCCGATTGGGCGTCTGCCCCTCGCTATGCGACGACGAAGTGTTCTCGGTTTGCCCGGGCCCAGGCGGCAAGGGCTTCGTCGAGTTCCGCGCTGCGCTTCGCGAAGAACTGGCCGAGCTCCTCGATGAGTCGAGCTTGCTCGGGGCCGGGCGCGTCCACCACAACGCCGCGCGCCTCTTCGGTGGGCGGTGAGGTAGCTCTCGACGCCGTCGTCTCCTTCCGAACGTTGGTACCGATGGCCACCGGCTCGAGGATGACAGGCTGGTCTCACGGGGCGGTTTGGGCGGGCCATCCCAGGATCGCGCTCATGCTCCCCACGGCCCACACTTGCTTCTCGTTGCCCCAGGCCTGCTGGATGCCCACGTTGTTCTTCCTGACGGTCGCCCAAACCCGGCCGTCCCAGTAGGACACCGTTCCCAGCTCATCGATGGCCCACAGGCGCCCGGGGCCCGCGCCGGCCAGTCCACGGATGGCCACGCTGCCGGGGCTCGAATGCAGCGACCAGCTGACCCCGTCCCAGTGCACGATCTCGCCCTTCAGGCTGCCCGCCCACACGGAATTCTTGTTCTCGCCATACACGGCATAGATACGATCGCTGGCCGGGCTGACCATGGTGTCCCAGCGCGATCCGTTCCAGTGCAAGATGGTCGAGCCCATGGCCCACACATCGGATCGGTCGGCCCCCCACAGCACGTGAAAGGAATCACTCTTCGAAACCGAGACGCTCGACGACCAACGTGAACCGTCCCAGTGCACGATCGAAGTGAGGTCGACGGCCCACACATCGTCGGCAGCCGCACCCCAAAACGCCCGGACGAAGCGAGCGGTCGGGTTCTCGAACCTGGTCCAGGTCGCCCCATCCCAGTGCAATAGCCACTGGCTGTCACCGTTGAAGGGAACGCGCACGGCGGCCCAGACATCGTTCGTCGCCGTCCCGCCGATCGCCTGGATCCATTCATCGCTGGTGGTGGGCACCGGGCGCGGACCCTCCATGCTGCGAACCAGGCTCCACCGACTGCCGTCCCAATGCCGAATCCTGCCCTCCATCCCGCCGGCCCAGACGTCGTCGGGCCCCAACCCCCAAATCGAAAACGACCAATCCGAGCCGCTCTTCTGTGAGGTGGTCCAGCCTTCACCGTCGAAGTGGGCCATCATTCCATCCGTCCCCACCGCCCAGACGTCCGACGCGCTGGTGCCCCAGACCGAGCGGAGATGATCGATGCATCCAGCCGGTCTGGGAGCGCTGCCCCAACTTCCGCCATCCCAATGCGAGATGGAGCAGTAGCTGCCGACGACCCAGCGATCCGAGGGCGACCAACTCCATGCGGAGAACACGTCCAGCTTGAACCCGGCGTCGCTGAAGCTGGTCCCGTCCCAACGGTAGCAGTCCGCATAGATGTCGCAGGTCCAAGCCTCCTGCGGCGACGCGCTCCACGACGCCCGCAAGGAACCGCGCAGGGTGTAGCTGGACCAAGCGCGCCCGTCCCAGTGGAGAGCCGCGCCTCCGCCGAGCACACCTGACCCGCTGTCGCCCGTGATCCACACGTCGCTGCGAGACGATCCCGAAATGGCATGCCAAGCGGCCGAGGTTGGCAGCTCCTGCTTGGACCAGGCCTTGCCATCCCAGTGAAGAACCGCGGACTTGCCGCTGGTCACCCAGACATCGTCCGAACCGCTGCCCCAGACAGCACCAAATGCGCCGGTATCCGGCGGAGGCGCCACCGAAACCCAGCGCTGACCGCCCCAATGAAGCAGCGCCGTGCCCCCCACGGCCCACACATCGTCAGCGGCGCTGCCCCAGATTCCCATCAGGGTCTCGTCGGTCAGGCGCTCTTCGCTGCCCCGCCACGACTTGCCATCCCAGTGAAGAATCGTTCCCATCGCCCCCACGGCCCAGTAGTCGTCGGCGGCAGAGCCCCAGACCCCGATGAGCGAGCGGGAGGTCGTCTTGTCGCCGTACCAACAGTAGCCATCATCCGAACAGGAGGGCGACGCAGGGAACAGGCCCCCATCCGCGTCGATGCGCCCGTCCGACCGTGAAGATGGCAGATCGTTCGTGAGGTCGGCCCGTGCCGCGGCCCCGTCGGAGGAAACCGAAGCCGCATCCGGGTCTGGCGCGGCGAGATCCGCCCCGCCCCCAGCATCGACCGGCGCATCCGCCCTGCCAGACAGCGTGTCCCTCGATGCATCTGGTAGACGATCCGCAACGGCCAGGAGGTCCGGCCGGACATCGACAGGAGACACGACCGGCGAATCCAGCAGCGATCTCGTGCCCCCAGCATCCTCGTCCTGCGAGCAGAATGCGCCGGTCTCGTCTCCCGTACATCGGCACCCGCCGTCCGCCCCGACCGGCGAAGTCGCTCCGGTCCGCCCGCAGCCCAAGGCCGCGAGGAGCGCGAAGGTCATCAGAAAAGAATGGGATCCCGTCGACCCACGCAGGCGTGTCCGCGAGGTGCCAGGCAATGCGCGCAAGTTGGTTTCCAAGGCGACTCACTGTACAGAAATGCCAAGGCTCACCGCAATATGGGCGTCGACGTCGGGTTCGGGGGTGCGGGATATGGGCATGCCGTCGCGTGACACGAGAGCGACAGAAAGGGTCAAATAATTGCCACAACCGCAGGGGGGGCTGCGCAATTAGTACTGGAACCTGCTTCTCGGTTGGTTGGGACAGCTAGACAAAGGGTCGGGCAGGCATCGTCACTGGTCGTCCATCACGCGAGGTAAAATCGGCATGTCCAAGAAACTCCCCCTCACGAGCTCTGCACTCTTCTGTGGCTCGCTGGCGTTGTGCTTTGCCCTCGCGGCAGGCTGCAGCGACGGTGGTAGCGGAGCATCGCCGGGCGCGGGAGGCAGCTCGGGCTCCGGAGGCTCCTCCACGGGCGGGGCCTCCACGGTTCACGCCAGCGGCGGTGCGAGCAGCGCCACCGGCGGCAAGACCGGCACCGGCGGCAGCGCGGCGGCCGGCGGCAGCATTGGCAGTGGTGGCAGCTCGACGACGACCGGCAGCGGCGGCTCGACCACGGTCACCACGGGCGGCAAGGGTGGCGCTGGAACCGGCGTGGGCAGTAGCGTGGACGGCGGCCTGGCGGGAGCCGGCGGGGCCAGTCCGACCGGCGGCACCTCCGGGAAAGGCGGGTCGACGGGCAATACCGGCGGCACGACCTCCATCGGCACGACGGCCACGGGCGGCGCGGGCGGTAGCACCGGCACCGGTACCTCCGGCGACACCAAGCCCAGCGAGGGATGCGGGAAAGACCCCACCACGCTCAAGAGTGCGACCGTCGGTCAGGCCTCCCCCGTCAACACCATCTCCGGCAGCCGCCAATTCCTGGTTCGCTGGCCGAGCAACTACGACAACAAGAAGGCCTACCCACTCCACATCGGCCTGCACGGGGCCAATGGCAACCTCTCCGAGAATGGCAAAGACAACTTCGGGCTGTGGAGCCTTTCGAAGAACTCCGTCATCTTCGTGACCCTCGCCGCCGTCAACGGACTGTGGTCCAGCTCTAGCGATCTGGCCTACGCCGATGCGGTGATCAAGCAGGTCGAGAGCGAGTTGTGCATCGATACCTCGCGGGTCATCTTGGAGGGCTTCAGCATGGGGGCCGCCATGTCCTGGTACCTCACCGGCTCGCGTCCTGGGGTGTTCCGCGCAGTGGTCGGCCACTCGGGCGGAGGCGTGGGCGGGATCCCCAAGCTCTCGCCGGTCGCCTACTGGGGCGCGCTGGGGTCCAAAGAGAGCGGCAACAACGGACAGAACACGCAGACCGATCAGTTCGCCAAGGCCAACGGCTGCACCATCGAGACCTTGCCCACGGCGAGCACCGGGAGCGGGAAACACGTCTGCACTCCCTACAAGGGCTGCCAGGAAGGCTTCCCAGTCACCTGGTGCTCGTACGACGGTGACCACGGCTTCACCGACACGGACTCGGGCTCGTCCACGAGCTGGGTGCCTCAGGCAGTGTGGGATTTCCTATCCCCGATGCTGTAGCGCCAAGGGGCTTCTGGCACGTTCACGGCTGGACACCCCGTCCAGCCCGGTCCCGGGCGCCCAAGTTGCGCCCCAAGCGAAAACGTAGGAGTCACTCCTGATGGAAGAGACCGACCCTTGGGAGCAGGCTGCCGTCGTCGCCATCGCCCTCGTTTGCGCCATCACGCCCATCCTGATCATTGGGTGGAGGCTCAGGAGAAGGTGGCGCGCCGCTTCGGCCGCGACCGGTCTTCCGCTGCTCGGCAAGAAATGCATCGAGGCCGACACCGCGGGAGGACGAATCGAAGCCAAGGAGGATTTCGGGGGACCTGCCTTCACCACGGGCGAAGCCGAGTTCGGCGCGTCTGTCGTCGTGGGAGCCAAAGACGCAGACGCCGGGCGTGCGTATCTGACTCCAGCCAGACGAAGAGCCTTGCTCCGCTTCTTCGCGGCGGTGCCGAGGGGTGCGCTCTCGGCGGGGAGAGTTGGACGCGTTCGCGATGGTCGTATGGGAGCCGCGGAGCTCACGCGCACGCTCGTCGCCGTCAAAGTCGCTCTCGCGGACCTGCAGGACGGTCAGCCTCGATGAGGCCCGTCCCCGGTCGAGCGGTCCTCATGGCACTGGTCGCGTTGGCCGTGACGTGCACCAAGGATGAACGGGCGGTAGCGCCCTCGGGTCGCGGCCAAGACCCGGCTGCGCCTGCAGATCCGAAACGACGGTGCCGCCGTCGAGGAAGCGATGATCCGACTGCCGATCCCGCCCGGAGCGGCGGTCACGCGCGCCACGCTCTGGGTGGCAGAGCGCCCGATGGCGGGAGCATTCGTCGATCGAGCTCGGGCTGCGGAGATCTACCAGACCATCACGGGCCAGCGCCGGGATCCGGCGCTCATCGAATGGGACGGGGAGGGGTGGCTGCGGATCTCGGTCTATCCGGTCGAGCCGGGACAAGTCCGCCGGCTCGACCTGGAATGGCTGGAACCAATCGCCGTCGCGGACGGCCGAGCATGGTATCGCGTTCCCGTCATCGCCGAGCGCGGACGGATCGTGGGGCAACCGCGGTCCATCGTGGTGGACGGCCAGACCGTTGCGTACCACGCGCCCTTCACGCGCCTGCGCATCCCCTCGCCACCGCCGCTCGCCTTCGCTCCGACCGCCCAATCGGGTCGAGGCGTGCTGTTCTCCGTCTCCGAGCGATCCGCGGATCCCCCAAAGGTCGTGTTGCTGGCCGACACCTCGCTCGGCATGCGCTCCACCTTGCCGCTGACGCTCGAGCGGTTGCTCTCCTCGTTGCCCGCCGAGGCCCGGGTATCGCTGCTCGCCGCGGATTGGGATACGCGTATCCTCGTCGAGCAGGTCACGCCCGCGAAGGCGCTTCGCGAGCTGGCGGCCCTTCGAGCCATCCATCCCGCCGGACGATTGCATCTGCCCCATGCGCTGAAAGCCGCGGCGGAGCTCGCCGCGCGCATCGGCGCTAGCCACCTCGTCTTCGTCGGCAGGGGAATCACGACCAAGCCGACGGGGCGGAGAAAGCGGCAGCCGACGTCCTGCTCCCGTTGCTCGCCAGGGCCATGGCCGGTCAGGACGGCGCGCTTCCGGCGCCCGTGGTGGCACCAGGGACCTCGCTCCTCGTGCTCGAAACCGACGCGGACTTCGAGCGCTGGGGCATCCCGCTGCCGAAAGCCGCGGAGGCGGCCGCCCGCCTCGACCGGCAGCCCCGCGAGCGCTCGGATCCTTACGCCGCCGCGTTCAGAGACGCGCGCTCGCAAGGAAGGCCGCTCGTCACCGCCTGCTACGATAAGGCGCTCGCACAGGTGCCGGAACTGGCCGGCCGGATCGAGGCCGAGCTGGCGCTCTGGCCCTCGGGACGGATGACGGTGGTGCGGTGGCACTCGGACTTGGGCCAGGCCGACCTCGATGCCTGCCTGAGAGCGGCCATCGGGCGCTGGCGAATGGTTTGGAGATTCGGTGCCCCCGCCAACAGGATCACGAGGACGGTGTCGCTGCACTTCCTACCCATCGTGCTTTCGGGCCATGCCCTCGTGCTCACGAGCGGTCTCGACGAGCGCCTGGGCGCGGCGGCCCTCATCGCGAGCAAGAGGACCGCGCTGGAAGACCGCGTTCGTGAGATTGCGATGTTGTTCGAGGAGAAGGTACTCGCGGATCCCGAGGCGTTTGCCTGGTGGACATACGCTCGAAGCAGCCACGGCGAGGGACCTCAACGACAGTGGTTCGTGGCGAGCTTGCTCCATGCGCTGGGCAAGAATGCGGACGCGGTCAGGGTCTTGTCCGAGCTTCGCTGCCTTCGCGACCTGTCCGCGGTCGACGAGCTGCGGGCGGCGTTGCCAGCTTCCGACGCTGTCGCTCGCCTCCAAGGTGCCTGCTCCCCTACGGAGCTCGACGAGGAGCACCGCTCGAGAATCCGGAGGTAGTCGAACCGAACCGCCTGCGGATCGGCCTGAAACCCTATGTATACAGCACGTTAGACACTCCGTGACATTTCTCTGTAGACGCGGAGCGCCTAGGAGCATACGATGCGCACCAAACAGCTTCGTTGGAGGTCGTCATGGTATTTCCGACACGGGATCGTTCGACATTCATGGTCGCGGCGGCGTTGTCCATCGCGGGACTCGCACTCTCGGCCTGCGGTGCTTCGAAAGGCAGCGAGGACCAATCGCCGTCGGGCATTGATGAAGGTGCGTCGGTCGAGACAGCAGCGCTGTCGTTGTTGTTGGTAAATGCCCCGAGCGACGCGCTCTGCTTGCAGCTGGCGGTCTTCCCGGCCGCGGCCATGTCGGGCGGGAAGACGCAGCTCTTCGACATCACTCCGGGCAGCTCGCCCACGCTCGGGATGACGGGCCTGCCGTCCGGCAACGCCAACCTCACCGCGAGCGCGTTCGGCGTCCCGTGCGCACAGGTCCAGGCCAGCACCAGCCCAACTTGGGTGTCGGCCGGTCCGGTGGCGGTGACTCTCGTAGCCGGCCAGACCCTTACCACATCGATCGTTCTGCGAAAGCCGAGCGCCATTCAGGTCACGGCGACCTTCGACGACGGATCCCTCAGCATCACACCCAACGTGATGGATTTCGGCGTCACGCAAGTAGGCGGCAGCGCCACCGCCACCTTCTCGGTGGTCAATCCCGGGACGGTAGCCGTCACGCTGTCCGCGCCGACCCTCACCGGCACCGACGCTAGCCAATTCCAGGTGTACCAGAACGGTTGCGGTGCGACGCTCGAGGCGGGCGCCGCGTGCACGGTCAGCGTTCTCTTCACGCCAACCGGTGCCGGCAGCAGGACCGCGACTCTCAACGTCGGGACCGGAAGCGCCGCGCTGACTGGCACCGGGCTCGCTGGCGGGCTCACCATCACGCCCAACCCCGTCAACTTCGCCAGCACCGCGGTGGGCACCACCACCAGTCTCACGATCACGCTCACCAACAACGCCGCCATTGCCCTGTCCGTCGGCGGCTGGACCATCACGGGCGCAAGTGACTTCGGACTTGGCACCACGACCTGCGGAGCTTCGCTGGCAGCAGCTTCCAGCTGCACGCACGTCATTACCTTCTCGCCCCTCTCTGGCGGAGCCAAGACGGCGACCCTGACGAACAGCGCGGGGGCCTCGGCCACGCTGAACGGAAGCGCCTCGGCGTCCACCGCGTATCGTATCAACTGCGGCAGCAACGCCGCGGTCGCGCCCTTTGCGGTCGATCAGTACGTCAGTGGGGGCACACAGCACTCGGTGACCAACACCATCAACCTCAGTGCTGTCACCAACCCGGCACCCCAGGCCGTGTACCAGAGCGAGCGGTATGGCAACATGACCTACACGTTCCCGGGCCTCGCGCCGTCTGCACAATACACGGTGCGGCTCCACTTCGCCGAGCTCTACTGGACTTCGACGGGCAGGCGCGTGTTCAGTGTGACGATCAACGGGAGCCCGGTCCTGTCGAACTTCGACATCTACGCGAGCGCTGGAGGGAACTACAGAGCGCTGGTGCGTGAGCAGGCCGCCGTCGCGAGCTCGTCAGGTCAAATCGTGGTGAAGTTCACCACCGTCACCGACAACGCGAGCATCTCGGGCATCGAGATCATTCCCAGCTGCACACCAAGCTGCGCCGGCAGGTGTGGCGGCTCGGACGGTTGCGGCGGCACGTGCTCCAACACTTGCATCGCGCCCCAGATCTGCGGCGGCGACAACCAATGCGTCTGTCCTTCTGGCACCTGCGGCAGCAGCTGCATGGTCTGCGGCGGCTCGACGCCCTATTGCTCGGCCGGACAGTGCGTGCAGTGCACCTCCTCGTCGCAATGTGGCACCGGCGGGACCTGCAACGGCGGCCAGTGCGTCTGCCGGGCGACGAGCGCGAGCAACCTGCTGGTGAGCCCCGACTTCACTACGTCGAGCCAGCTTGCCAATTGGAACGCAGCCAGCGGCGTAACCTGGTCGACCGACGATGCGGATGGTTGCCCAGGTTCGGGATCCGCCTTGGTCAGTGCAAGCAGCGGCGTGATCAGCCAGTGCATTCCCGCCTCCCCGGGTTCGACCTACTACATGTCCGTGCGCTCCAGATCCAGCGATACCAACGCGACGCCGTCTTGCTACTACGACTTCAGGACCCCTGGGTGTGCCGAGACCATCTTCGGAGGCGTGAGGTTCGCAGGTCCCGTGAGCACGACTTGGACGAATCCCTCTCCAGCCCACGACGTGGCCCCGTCAGGAGCGGGGGCGCTCCAGCTCACATGCACGGCACAGGGCGGCTCGGTTCTGTTCGACCAGTTCGACGTGCACACCTGTCCCGCCGGCACCTGCGGCAGCGATTGCGTGACCTGCGGCGGCTCGACGCCCTACTGCTCGTCGGCTGGACAGTGCGTGCAGTGCACCTCGTCCTCGCAATGTCCCGGCGGCGGGGCCTGCAACAGCAGCGGCCAGTGCGTCTGTCAGGGCGGGATCCCGGGCAACCTGCTGACCACCCCCTACTTCCACACGTCGAGCGAGCTGGCCAACTGGAACGCGAACGCCGGTGCAACCTGGTATGCCGAGGATTCGAGCGGTTGCGCAGATTCGGGATCCGTCTTGGTCAATAGCAGCGGCACGGTCTCCCAGTGCATTCCCGCTACCCCGGGTGTGAAGTACTTCGCAGGCGTGCGCTACAAGACCAGCGACTCCAGCACGCAGGCGTCCTGCTACTACGACTTCAGGACCCCCGGGTGTGGCGAAACCACGTTCATCACCGCGAGGTTCGCGGGAGGACCGAGCACGACTTGGAAGAACGCGGTATCGGAGGGCGACGTGGCCCCGGCGGAAGCGGGGGCGATCCGAGTCTCATGCCAGACACAGGGCAATTCGGTCCTCTTCGACGATTTCTCCGTGACCACCTGTCCAGCCAACACCTGCGGCAGCAGTTGCGTGACCTGCGGTGGATCGACACCCAACTGCTTGCATGGACAGTGTGTGCAGTGCAACTCGTCCTCGCAATGTGCCGCCGGCAGGGTTTGCAGCAGCAGCGGCCAGTGCGTCTGCCGGGCCAAGAGCGCGGGCAACCTGCTGACGAGCCCTGGTTTCGAATCGTCGAGCGAGCTCTTCAGTTGGGGCGCGACCAGCGGTGCGACCTGGTCGACCGACGACGCGGATGGTTGTGCGGAATCGGGATCCGTCTTGGTCAATTCGAGCAACGGCTCGGTCTCCCAATGCGTTCCCGTTACCCCGGGTTCCAGGTACTACGTGGGCGTGCGCTACAAGTCGAGCGATGCCAGCTCGCAGCCATCCTGCTACTGGGACTTCAGGACCTACGGGTGTGCCGAAACCACATATATACTCGGGAAGTTCGCAGGCGGCGCGAGCACGACGTGGACGACCGCTGCAGGTGGCGACGTGGCCCCGGCAGACGCGCAGACGCTCCAAGTCTCGTGCCAGACATTCGGCAACTCGGTTCTCTTCGACCAGTTCTATGTGAATGTGGGCACCGACACTGGCTACTGACCGTTGGTAGCCCGCGGTTGCGTCTGCGCAAGCCCCGCAGCCCTGATCGCGTCTGAAAGGCATCCGGAGCCGGCCGACAGAGATGTCAGGAGCGGGTGTGTCCCCTCTCCCTTGCGAGGGAGAGGGGGTGGGCTGAGGGCGCACCGATGTCGGCACAGACTGCAATTGTCCCGAGTCCCGGTTTGGTTCGCACGAGGGCGAAAGACGCAAGCCTGGAGCGTCAACTGGTACGTAGGCCGGCGAGGTTTGTCAGGGCTGGGTCGTTGGCGACGTGAAGAGCTGGGGCCGACTCGAGGTTGCCGAACTGGGAGAGGCTTGGACCGGCTGACTACTCCACCACGGCCAGAATCTTCACCGTGACACCTTCCTTCAGGTCTTTCCTGAAGATGTAGCTCACGGAGTCCTTCTTCGAGAAGACCGCCTTCAGAGTTCCGGCGAACTCCGCTGGTGGCTCGATGCCCTTCTTCACCTTCTCTTCCTCCCAGAAGGAGTCTTCCTTGCCCCCTGGCATTTTCAGAACCTTCTGGCGGAAGGCGGCGCGAAGATCGCTGTCACCTTTGGCGTTGATGGGAAACACGGTGGTTCCACCGAGCGCCGTCTTGGCCTTGGTGAAGATGCTGCGTACCTCGGCGATGTCCACCTTGTCCACGGACACGCTGGGGTTGGCGATGACCAGAAGGTCGTCGGGGCTCTCGGCCACGGAGCGACCGGGCACGAGCAGGCCAGACACAATCAGAATCGCAGTCAGAATCGAGAAGTTGCGCATCGCTTTCCCCCACCTAAATGACCGATCTTGAAGTGCGGACTGCAGTGTCACGGAAGGGTCTGAAT
>CAZYFU010000173.1:0-11876 GCA_964647025.1 uncultured Myxococcales bacterium
AACCACGGTGGCAGCCATTCCACCGTTCCCGACGAGAGGCGCATCAGTAGGAGCGCCCGTAAGCAGCTCGCTGCCAGGAGGATCGCGACCCAGACGATGCCAGTGCTCCGCACGTTCATGTTCGGCACCTCATCGCCAGCCATGGTCTCTTCTCACTCGCGCAGCCGGCGGCGACTGGGCTCGCCGCAACTCGCCTCGGCGGCGGGCTGTCGACTTGTGCGAAAGGGGACGTCGGTGTATATCCAGGTCCGCTGTCGAGGCGAGGCCGGCGGTCGTCGACGGGCGGACTCTCGTCTGATTAGGATCGCGCGGTTCGACGTCCGTACAGTCCGTGGGTGCTTCCGGAGGTAGCCATGCCCAGCCCTTCCCGCAAGGTACTCAGATTCGTTCCGGAGTCGCTCGTCTCCCAACACTTCCTTGCCATCTCGGAGACGATGGACGGCAGACTCCGTCACTGGGGAGCCCACGCGTGGAGGATTGTCGGAAGACCTCCCAGGGCGCGCTTGGAGATCGTCGTACCCGAGACGCTGGGACGCGCCGCGAATCCGGTGACTCCGGTCGACATCGCTGGCGTGCTCGTGAAACCGTCCGTGGTCGCGTCGCACGCAGCGCTCCGCCGGGAACGTCGAACGGGGGCCGCGACATCCCGTTCGAACGGGGGGGCTGTCCCTATCGCCCCAGGTGTCGCCGTTCGAATCGGCCGGGCAGAGCTGCAAGAGTCGGTGGGCATCGCCGCGATCTTGACCGACTCCGACGGGGCACGGGCGATCCTGACCTGCGGTCATCCCGGCTCGTTCAGCTACTCTGGCGAGGTGCTTGCGGCCGACCAGCCGGACGGCGAGCCCATCGCCAACCTCTCGGTCAACCTCCTCGAAGGCTCTCCGGCAATCGACGCGGCCCTATGTCCGCTGACCGAGTACGGTGAGGAGCTCCTGGACCAATCCAAGGACGCGCCGACGTGGGACTTCGCCGAGGTTCGTCAGCCGACGCTCGACGACAACGGCCAGTCATCCGTGTTCTGGAGGCCAGGCAATACCAGCGACAGCGCGGCGACTTCGCCGGTGACCTCGTTCAGCGCGCAGACCCGCGCGTTGTTCGGCGCACGGGGACCGAGGAACGGGTTCATCGAAACCGGTCATGCGGTCTACGACGGCAACTCGGGCCTGCCTTTGACGATCGGCCACGCGCTTTACGGCCTTTGCTCTGGCTACGTCGGATACAACGCATTCTTCACGCCCTTGAGCACCATCCTCGGGCAGCTCAACAAAAAGGGGACAACATGGTCAATCTTCACACCGTCCGCTTCGTAGTCGCCGCGGCTGCAATTGCTTCCGTCCCGTGCTTCGCCAGCTCGACCCTTGCCCAGACAGACGATGCGAAGGTGTCCGGCGCCGAGTGCATCAAGGCGTTGGAGGAATCGAAGGTCGAGGATTTCTCGAAACGAATGTCCACGGCAGCGAGATGCGCAGGGCCGATCACCGAGATATGCGCCGAGGCTGCGATGCCCGAAAACCTCGGCAGCCCACAAAGCAAGGAGACGCTGAAGCATTGGGGGACCTGCCTGAGGGTACGGCGGGCTGGCCTGACGGCGGGCCCGGCGACGCCCGTGGTCGCGGCGGAGGCGATTCGGTCGGTCAGCCAAGTGGTGGCAACCAAAGCCCAGGCCGCGGGGTGGCCACTTCTGCTCCGGCATCTCCGCGAGAACGCACACTGCAAAGACGTGGACTCGAAGTTTCCCGACACGTGCAAGGTGCTCGCGTCGCTCGACCTCAAGGACCTGGTCTCCTCGCCGTCGGTCCTCATCAATGCCACGATCGCGGATCTCCTGAATCTCATGGTCGGGATGAAGGATGCGGGCTCCGCCTTGATCGGTGCCAGCCCGATCATCCAACGCTGGACCGAGCTGGCCGCCAGCCGCCCAGGGATGCTTCGAGAGAGCATGCTTCAGTTCTCCACACGCGAGACCCTGGTCGATCACGTGGTCGGCACCGCGGGTCCCGGATGCAATCCACGCAAGACAATCGGGGAGAACTACGCATATCTCCTCGGCCTATGCCTCCTCGGCAGTGGTGAGGACCTCACCCGGTGCGATGCCGATACCATCATCGATTCTTGCTCTCCCCCGCCCAGTCCCGGGAACGGTGAGCTGCGATATCTCTGGCGGCTGACGACCCTCGCATTCCCCAAGGCGCCCGCGGTAGGCAAGCCGATCGACCACGTCAACCTACTGTTCGCCCTCGGTCGAGCCGAGCTCGACGTTTGGAAGCGGGGCAAGGACGAGGCACTCGAGCAGGCGGCACAAGAGTTCTTCTCCGGGAGTGAGGATCTGATCTCGGGGCTGGTCATCAAGGACTGGGTCGAGGCGAGCTCCGGTGCGGTTCGCATCGTGAATGCCCTGGCAGCCGCCGATCCCTGCAAGCCGGGCGACGGGAAGGAATGTCCCAACGTGGAAAAGCACCAGGACGCGGCCAAGCTGCTCGCGTTGTTGGCTGCGGTGGGAAACTACGCGCTGACGTTCGATCCTGCGAAGAATCCCGACCCCAAGGAGGCAGCCGCCACGCGCGACAGAATCATCACCGAGCTCGCCGACCGCATGGTGAGCCGGACCTCGCGCATCGGTGGCGTCGTCGTCTCGTTGGGCGGGACCCTCGGCTTGCTGGGCGGGCAGCGCTTCGCCAAGACCGACGAGTGGCGTCGCGAGTGGGCGTTCCCCGTCCAGTTGGCACTCGGGTTGGGTGTGCAGACCTACCACCGGGGGAACGCCGGCGCGCACTTCCTGGTCTCTGCCTTCGACGTTGGACAGTACGTGAATTGGAACGACACCGGGGATCTCGAGGTCGCACAGCCGGAGCTGAAGTCCGCCATCAATCTCGGCTTCACGGCAGGATTCTGGTTCGGCTTGCGCGAGACGCCGCTTCACCTGGCCTTGCACGGCGCCATGTCGCCGTTCAACCGCGCCGACGGCAAGGCCACCTATCAAGCCGGGGTCGTGTTGGGCATCTATGTGCCATTGCTCGACCTCAACTGACGGCGACAGAAAGAGGATCAGCATGTCGGAAATTCGCTTCGTCTGCCTCTCAGACACACACTTCGGCGCAGACAACAGCTTGCTCACGTATCTGGCACCGGGACAGCAGCGCGCCAATCCGATGCGGCAGTGCCCGCTGCTCGAGCAGCTGATGCTGTGCCTTCGCACGCTGATCGACCCCCTCCAGGAGAAGCCTACGCTCGTTCTCAATGGCGACATCCTGGAGCTGGCCCTCACCACCGACGACCAAGCCGCCATGGCCTTCGAGCGATTCCTCGAGCTGGCCTTCCCGAAGAACCAGCCGCCGCTGTTCAAAGACCAGGTCATCTATCTGCCCGGCAATCACGACCACCACATGTGGGAGACGGCACGCGAGGCCCAGTACCTCGAGTACTTGGCTCAGGAAGCGAAGCCGGACGACCGGCTCAAAGAGCCGTGGCATGCCACGAATCTCTTCTCCCAGAGGCGCAAGGCCTCACGGAAGATCTCGGCGGCATTCCTGGACACCTTGGCGAAGCGATGCGGGCTCGACAAGGTGAGATTCGAAGTGGCCTATCCCAACCTGGGGCTCATCTCCAGTGATGAGCGGCGCGCGGTTTTGTTCACGCACGGGCACTTCGCCGAGCCCATCTACCAACTGGTCACCGAGCTCACCACCATGCTCTTCCCGGAGCGGGTCACGCCGACGCAGGTGTGGGACATCGAGGCCGAGAACTTCGCGTGGATCGACTTCTTCTGGTCCGCTCTCGGCCGCTCGGGCGGCGCGGGAAAGAACGTCGAGCTGATCTACGACAGGTTGCAGAGCTCGAAGGCGTCCGCCGAGCTGCTGCACAACCTCGCCAAGGGGATGGTCAAGAAGCTCGCGCCCGGGCTTCTCTCTTTCGTGAAGAGCTGGGGCTTGAAGGCGGCCCTGCGCTCGATACTCGAGCACGTCGCCAAGTTGGAGGCGCACCAGAAGGGCAACGGGCCGTTGACTGATGTGGTGAAGAAGGGGGTCATGGCGTACGTCACCGGCCCCATGCTGCGCCAGATCCAGGCCGAGCTGGGCTCGTCGCCCCCGGCCGAGGTGTCGCTGGTCTTCGGCCACACCCACAAGCCATTCGAGGCCGTGGCGTCCTACGGGGGATTCGCCGAGGACGTGAAGCTGTACAACAGCGGCGGCTGGGTGGTCGACTGCGCCACGGTCACCGCGCAGGCGGGCTGGGCCGTGATCCTCGTCGACGAGCAGCTGAATCTAGCCTCGGTGCGTGGGGCCGGCGACGCGCCCAGCAGCGGGGTTCAGGTCGCGGAGCCCGCGGGCACCGGACCGAACCCGCTGTGCACGACGTTGCGAGGGCTCATCGACTCCCGCAAAGCCCCTTGGACGGATTTCGCCCAGGAGCTGGAGAAGTCCATCGAGAACCACCGCGAGAATCTGCAACGGAAGATCGGGTGCTGAGCGGGCGAGGGCGGGGGAGCTCAGTTATCCGGCTTGGCTGTAGCGTTTCCGGTAGACCTCCATGGTCACGATGAGCTCCTCGATGGGCATGGCGTAGTGATCGCCGATGGCGCCTTCGATTCCGGTCATGGCAGCTGCCACCGAACGCGCGCCCCTCGCGGCGGCATAGTCGGGCGCATAGTGGATTCCGATCATCTTGTTGCCGCTCATCCGGCCCAGCGAGAAGCCCTGCACGTCTTTCCACCGCGTACGTTCGTGGCGCGCACCTCGGACGAAGTCGAAGCCTTCGCTGTCGAGCCGCAGGACCATGTAGTTGGGCCGCAACATCATGAGGCTGGCAAGCACCCCAAGGCCGGCGAAAACCGCTCCCATCCAGCCAACGACGGGCTCCTTTGGAATGAGCCAGATCGATAGCGCCAGAAAGCCACCGGACAGCAGGCAGATGAGCAGTCCCTTTTTGATGCTCGCCTTGATCACGAGCTCTTCTGGCGTGTCGGCCCGGCGGTCTGTCATCGCGCCACCAATATAGCAGGCGGGGAGTCGAGGCGACCATCGAGGCGCTCGCCCTGGACGCGGCCGGGTCGGCAGGGCTCAATCACAGATGTCGACGCAGCAGACGCGTCCGGTCTCACAGGTCATGGCGGGATCCTCGTGCGCGGTGAAGCACCCGGTGCATTTGTCGCCCGGCACGCACATTCCGCCCTTGGCGCTGTCGGCACAGGGCGATGGTGGGGCGTCGACGCAGCACCAGCCATCGTTGTAGACCTCGCAGCCAAGCTGGTCGCCGCTGGCGGAGTAGGGCTCGGTTCCAGCCGGGCAACGGGTCCAGCGCGATAGCGCGCAGATGCCGCCGAGCACGGCGCAGGGCTTGGGGACTGTGTTGCAGATCGCGGGCTTGGGCATGCAACACTTGGAATTGGCGTCCCGACAGGACGTCCAGACGTCTTGCCATCCGGCAGGACAAGCGCTGTCAAGGCCGCTCACGCACCTGCCTCCGATATCGGAGCACTCGTCGGTGAGCGTGGGAAGTGGGGTACAGCACCAGGACTGGCCTGGGCAATCGAGTCGGCTGGCGTTCGGCGCGCTGCCGCTCGGACAAGTCGCGCAACCATTCACCAGCTCGCTGCAGAAGCCGCTTGCCGCCGCGCAGTTGGGGGCAGAGACGTCCGTGGCGGCATCGCGGGCGGCATCGATCGATCCGTCGATGGCCGGGCGTCCGTCGGGACCGACCGCGTCCACGATGGCGCCTGCATCGCGCGGCTGTCCGCCCGAGCCCATGCCGCCGGTGCCGATATTGCCAGCGGACCCACCGCTGCCGGTGGCGAGACCACCGCTGCCCGTTCCGCCTCCTCCCTGGCCGAGCATGCCGCCTGATCCAGAGCTCACCCGGCCTCCACTCCCAGCTGGGGCATCCGGACCCGCGCTGCCGCCCGAGCTCACCGTGACCGGAGCAGCGCTGTCGTGCCCGGTGGCGATACTCGTTTTCGACCCACACGCGCCCAAGAGAGCTGCCAGCACTCCAGTGAGCAGAAGAGCATTCCCTTTCATCGCAAGTCAGTGCTTACCACGAGCAGCCGCCGGTTCGGATTCTTGCGGGTGACCGCTCTCACATCGGGCAGCACGGTGTGCGTCTGCGGGTGAGCTGGGTCTGTGCTCGGATCGCGGTGCTGGCGCTCGCGCTGCTACTTCAGGATCTCGGGATCCTGGTAGACGTCGACGTAGCCGTTGTCGCCGAGCACGAAGGCCCAGCCGGGAGGCAACGCCAGATGGTTCCACGCTGCCCTGTGGCGCTCGAAGAGCTGACCGACCTCGACGATATCGAAGCCGTGCTTCTTCGCGGCGACTCCCATGTCGGGATCGCCCGCCCACACGGTCCAGCCGGAGTCTCTTCGGTCCGGGCGGGGCTCGCCCCTGGTAGCGAAGATCGGCCATGTGCCTGGTTGGACACAACAGCCGATCAGACAGCGGGAGAAAGCCCAAGGACGCTCTGGTTTGACGCCTGCCTTGGCGCACACCTCGGCCTGGCTGGAGGCGATGGTGGGCATGCGGCGCGGATCCTCGGCGGCGAGGCAGGCCTCCTCGTCGAGCATCGGAAAGCCAAGCTCGGCCATCGCGTCGAGCTCGGCTCGCATGGCCACCTTGGGCTCGAGGTCGAGATCGATGACGTCCCGACGGCGAAAGCGAACCCTTGCGCCCGGCACCAGCCGCGTGTGGGTCGCTGTCGGGCGGTTCTGCAGGATGCCGATCAGGTCATCGCCCAGCACCCGCTCCACCCACAGCCACATACGCTCGCAGTGCACGACGAGGTTGGGCGAGCCGTTGTCTCGGTATGGCGGAAGACTGTCCCTCACCCGGTCGGCCTGGTCCACCAGGGCGAAGATGAGTCGAACGGTCGTGCCCTCGGCCAGCGCTGCAAGCTGCTCGTCGGAAGGCAGCCAGAACGTGTCGGGGTTCGCCGCATGCCGAGCCTGGACGTCGTCGAGCGCCCAGCCTCCGCGGCCGAGTAGACGAGCAACCTCGTCGCGATCGTCCATGGCAGACGGTCAGTCGGTGAACGTCACCATTCCCGGGTCTTTGCTGAAGGCGGCTTGGAAGCCCATCGTCCAATCGCCGACGGTCTTCCAGGCGAGGCTGCCCACGCTCACGGTGAGCTGCGCGGTGCCGGAAAGCTTGGCCAGGAAGGCCGCAGGCACCGACAGCGTTCCTGTCGTGGCCGACGCCTCGCAGACGACGAGGGCCGGGGCCGTCGTCGATTCGGAGGTCAGGGTGACACTGGTCGTCCCTTCCACGCCTCCTGTCCAGGTGATCACGAGGTTGCTCGCCCTCGAGTGCGTGTAGCTCAGCAGACCTGAGCTGCTCACCCCTTGGGGCAGCGGCGAGGTCACGACGATGGGGTTCGGCGCCGTGAGTGACAAGCTGTAGGCCGGGACGTCCGCGGAGCCGGTCACGTTCAAGGTGATGGGCCGCGAGCTGGTCCACAACCAGTCCGCGTAGGGCGTGCTCATGTAGGTGTTGTTGGCGGCCGGGAAGCTCAGGGAGAGATCCGAGGCGAACCCGGTTATCGTGACGGCCCCGGCGTTCAGGTAGCTCACGGTCGGGGAGGTTCCTGACGACGGGCACTCGAAGAGCTTGCAATCGCCGACCGTGGCGGAGGCCGGGCATTCGCTCGCTGTGTAGCCGAAGGCGCCTACGGCCGTAGAAGAAATGATGGTCATCGAGGACCCGGCCACAGAAATCGACATGCTGGCCTCCTGGACGATGACGCTGCCGAGCTTCTGGGTAGAGGTGGCCAGATCGTCACTGCCCGCGTCCCGCGGAACCACCGTGTCGAGGGCGGCCGAGTCGGACGACGAAGAATCCATTGCGGGCAGATCCGCGGCCGCGTCGCTGCCGCTGCCCACGTCGACGGCGACCGTGGCAGCGTCCAGCTGCGGGAGCGGAGCGGTGTCCACCGGATCCGCCGACACCACATCGAGCGCCACCGCGTCCTTCGCCGCGACGTCCTTCGCCGCGGCGTCGAGCGTCTGCGCGACCTCGCCGGCTGCTTGAACATCGAGGGGCGCCCGCAAATCGGCGTTCCCGGCCTCCAGACGATTGTCGGGCGTACCGTCAGTCGTGGCATCCACCTTTGCGGTGTCGCCTCCCGCATCGAGGCGGGGCGTGGAGGTCGAGTCGTCGCCGCATCCGACGAGGATCAGCGACAGGCCGACGGAAATGATGGGAGCGCAGAGCGAAACGAGTCTCGACATATCGTCAGTCCTTGCGTTGGAGAAAGCCTGCTCCTAGCACAGTTCCAGGACGCCCGGTGGCGATTCGAACCTGCTGCAACATGTGGGGATTGGCACGGGCGCGGCCAGGCCCTACGATGGGCGCATGCAGAAGTTGTTGATCGGCGTGGGCCTCGCCTTGGCGATGGTCGCTTGCTCCAGGACTCCGCTATCCATGTCTGGTGATGCGGGGGCGGACGCGCAACCGGCGCCTGACTCTGCCGTCGGGCGGGATCTCGCGTTCACCGGTCCCGATGCCGCCAAGCCAGCACCCGACCTGGCGTTGCCCGACTTGCTTTCACGCGACTCGGGTTCTTCCGACGCTGCGGGTGGCCCCGACCTGCTGGGCCGCGACGCGACCCGCGCTGATGCCAGGGTTGCCGATGCGTCGGGCCGCGACGCTCGTGCCGACGCTATCGAGGTCGTCGTTCGCGATGCGACGATCGCCGAGGTGTTGTCCGACGCGCGCGATCTGGCAGGCTCCGACGCCATCAGCTTCGCCGACACCAGAGAGGTCGCGGGGGATCCTCTGGCGGGCCGCTCCTTCCGCATCGACGATATGAACCCGGCACCAACGCCGGATTCCACCTGCACGCAGAGCGGCCCAGCTTCCGCCGTCCAGCTCACCTTCAGCGCGGACATGGCCACGCTGACGGCCGTGGCCTCGAGCGGGTCGGCTGCGTTCAGATTCACCGCCACCCTCGGGCCGGAGGCGAGCAGGCTCACCTACCATGTGGAGGAGCTCGCCGGTGGTTTTGTGTTCGTCGAGCGTGACCAGGGGGTCTACGTCGCCCAGGTCATCCTGACAGGCTCGGGTGTTCCGGTTCTCTGGTGCCTCCGCGGCGCCCTGACGCCACAGCCCTGAGGTGCCGGAGCCACCTCTGGTGTCCTGCGAAGACGATGGTTGAGAAATTCCTGCGATGAAGGAAAATCCTCGCGCCATGGGCAAACTCCACATCGGACTGTCATTCGCGGGGGGTCTGCTGGCCCCCGCGCTGCTCGCGACCCCCGCGCACGCCTTCGATCTCGACGGCCTTGCCAAGAAGGCCGGCGCGACCGTCGTCGAGAGGGGCTCGGACGCAGCCCGCGACAAGGTGGCCAAGAAGGTCAATGCCAAGCTGCTGGCCGAAGGCCGCAAGAACCAGTGCAGCTTCAAGACCGACAGCGACGAGTTGGCGGCGGGTTGCGACAAGCAGCTAAAGAACCTGGTCAAGGCGCTCATCGACGCCAAGAAGACGTTGGACGCCGGCAAGGTCGAGAGTTTCAAGTTCGAGGTCTCCGGCCACACCGACACCTCGGGCTCGGCCGAGCACAACAAGGAGCTCTCGGGCAAGCGTGCCGCCGTCATCGTGAAGGAGCTGGTCGCTCGCGGTATCGACAAGAGCCAGATCATCTCGGTCGGCATGGGCTCGGACCGCCCGCTGGTCAAGCCCGACGACACGCCCGCCAAGAAGGCCAAGAACCGCCGCTACGAGATTCAGGTCAGATTCTAAGGCGGCGCCGGCGGCCCCGGGCCGAAACCGCCAGTCTGCGGGCCGACCTGGTGCATCCCCCGGTCGCCCGCAAAGCCAGTCACGCATGAGGGCGCCGAGCTCATCAGCGGAAAGGCCCGGATGCTCGCGCCGCATCTTCTGCCGCATGAGCTCCGTGCCGGCCTCCATGAGATCCAGCGCCAAACGCAACCGTTCGGCGACTGCACGCGGATCCTGCGAGACCGGGGACATTCCGGGATAGTAGCACCGTCGGCGTTCCACCTCCCGCGCGCGAGGCGAGGCTATTCCGCCGCGCCACCCTGGGCATTGGGGACCATGCCTTCTGCCCTTCTTTCGTCATCGGGCGTTGGCGAGACCGTGGATGCCGCTGATCGTCGGTCTCATGCCCTGCATGCGCCCCGCGCCTCAGGGAGGGTGTCTTCGTTTTCGACAGAGTCCGGTGCAGACGAGGAGGCCTCCCGCCTTTCAGTAACCTCTACCCAAGAGTAGAGTGAACTCATGGCCGACGACAAAGCGCCGCTCAGCAAACGCCTAGAAGAGTGGTGGGATGAAGTAGGGAAGGGGCTGTTCTGGATTGCGGTGCTGATCGGAGTTTCGATCTACATGTGGCCGAGAGGAAGGGAAAGGCTGGCATTGCACATGTGTCAGCGATCGGTCGGGCCTTGGTTCACCCAGTTCCTCGTCAAGCAAGGCTTGTCCGATCCGAAGAAGATGGCGGAGTCGGACATCAGCGTTGAGAAGTGCGTCCGCCCCATAGAGGGAAAACCCATGACCTGCTTCATCCGTGCACTGAAGGACGGGCAGTACAAGATTACCCCATTTTCTCTTGATGACCTCGCCCAAGCCTCACCCAAGGAGCGTCAGGAAGCCAACCTGGATGAGCTCTCCTGGTGCATGTAGCCCCACAACGAACGGCCGCTCATAAATTCCAGCGCAGGAGGGGGCGTCGGCTGATCTGCTCAGCGGTTCGTTTTCTTGACGTCTGCGCGTGCCACACGACAATCCGGTGATGGGAATTGCGGAAGTCCAAGCGGTGTCGTCCGACCCCCCACCCAAGTCCAGGGATGTGATTTCGGACTCGGCTTCACACGAGCTGGTGTTCGCAGTTGTAGGCCATGTCGGTTCAGGGGCATCGACCGTTGCCGAGTCAATCAAGGCCGCACTCCATGCTGAGGACTACGACGTCACCCTTATCAAGGCAAGGGAAGTCATCGAACGATGGGCTGCAGGCGCGCAGTGCTCGATTTCGATGGAGGACGCCAGCGTTCAACGTTCTGTCGATCTGCAAGACGCTGGCGACAAGATGCGTGTCGGGGGCGACTACGCGGCAGTTGCTGCAGGTCTAATCGGACAGATCAGACACACGAGGGCATTGAAGACGAATCAGGAGCTGCGCGACGAGATGCCTGTCCTTCCCGATGGAAGGAAGCGAGCCTATGTGTTGGATTCAATCCGTCACCCCGCTGAAGTCGAGCTGTTGAGAAGGTTGTATGGCTCCGGATTTGCCCTTGTCGGTGTCGTTTGTCAGGAGGATCGCCGCCAGGCGAGACTAGAAGGTAAGTTCCTTCGCACAGGCAAGGAACAGATCCGAAGTTTCATGGAGCGAGACGCGAAGGCGCCCCAGAAGCATGGGCAGCGTGTCTCCGACGCCTACCACATGTCAGACTACTTCGTAGACAACACAGACGACCGGAAGATTGACAACCGGTCGAACCCGAACTGGATGATCCCTGAGCAGGTGTCCCGGCTGTTGAAGATCATTGAGCACCGAGAGATTCAACGGCCTTTCGTCGAGGAGACTGCGATGTTCATGGCCCACGGGGCCCGCTTGCGCAGCAGTTGTCTTTCGAGGCAGGTAGGTGCGGCCTTACTAGACCGAAACGGGGAAATCGTTTCGACCGGATACAACGATGTTCCCAGGGCAGGTGGTGGAATCTGCAGTGCCGGTTTCGCGGGTGGGGAGGAGTCTCAGGAGGACGGGAGATGTCTTCACACCGACGAAGGCTGCAGGAGCGTGGTCGAACAGCGAGAAATCGCCATCGCCATCGCGGAGCAGATTCCCGAACTGGCCACGTCCTTGCTCAAGGACAGACAAGGCCTAGCCCAGCCAAGGAGACCCCCCGGCTTTGCCGGGGAGGCAGGCACAGTTT
>CAZYFU010000174.1:0-11808 GCA_964647025.1 uncultured Myxococcales bacterium
CCTCCGGATGCGGCGGCGGCGGCGTGCGCGTTGCGCAGCAACTCGGTCTTGAGGGACTGGCGTTCGGCGGGCGAGAGACGTTCGCAAAGCCCCGCGACGTAGCCCTGCCATGCGGCAAGCAGGTTGTCTTCCGGACGGTGTTCGAGCCAGCGCTCGAGGAGACTGTGCGCGACGCTGCCGACGGTGACTCCCTGCTTCGCGGCGAACTCGAGCACGACCTTGCGCTCGTCGGCGTCCACCTTGCCGTCGGCCCACACCACCTCGACGAGGGGTATGGCGGACAGGGCCGCGAGGGTCTCGGGTCGCACGTTGATCTCGACCAACTTCTGTAGGACCGCTTGGTCCTTGATGCCTGACACCGAGGCTAGCGCCTCCTTGGTCTCGGCCATCTTGGTCAGCTCGGCCTTGCTGGCCCGAAGCTTACGATCTTGCTCCATGAAGAACGTGTCTTCGAGGCTGCGCCCGGTTGCAACGAAGGTATCGGTACTGCGTGTGCCGTCCATCGGCGGAAAGCTAACACGAACGAAAAGCGAGCACCACAGTCCCGAAATGGCGACGGCGAAGCTCGGCGGTGGGTGGCCTACCTAGGCGGTCCAGGTACGCAGACGAACCCGGAGCCCTCGGAGGCGACGTGGCGGACGACCACGGCGTGCTCATCCGCGCCCTCGCAAAGCCTGTCGCCGGGCGAGAGCTTTCGGTCACCGTCCAGGTCGAAGAGGGCGCGCACCCAAACCTCGCCGCACGGCGTGCCCGGCACTTCGATGGTCCTGGCGGACGCCCCTGGGGCGATGACGGTTTCGAAGCTCGGACGGGTGCTACCGCCCCAGCCGACCGACAGGAAGACCGCCGCGGGGCCGCCGGGGGGCGCCGGGGCGGTCACGGCGAACGGGCAGCCCCGAAAACGGGCCAGCATCATCCCGCCACGTTGAAAGTCGATGACGAAGCCCAGCCTGTCGAGGAGCTGAGCGTCTTCCGGTCGCGCGTGGAGGATCACGTCTTCGAACGGCGCGGCAAAGGACAGGTATCGGACGAGGATCGTCTCGCGCAGCTTCGGGTCGGCGCGGACAGGCGGCTCCCAGAGCTGCCACTCGAAGCCGCGGGGGGGCCTGGGCGGCATCCAGGTCTCGGGGGCCTGGCGCCAGCGCAGAACCTGGCCACTCAGCCCCGCGAACAGCACCGACGGCACGCCCCCTTGCGCGATGGCATACAGGGCGCCCAGGTGGCTGTTCGTGGCGACGTAGGGGATCTCACGCGAAAGCTCGTCCGCGGCTTCGCCGGGTGGAGGTTCGAGCGGCAGCGGAAGGCGCAGCCCCCGTCGTTCGATGGGTGCCTGCAGGCCCGCGAGCAGATCCGAGCTCGCCTGCCGAATGCGCACGTGGTGGTTCCAGGACCAGGCGATGCTGCCCGTCGCGTAGAGGATGGCGAAAGTCGTGGCGGCCATCGCGAGCAAGCGCCGTGGCGATCGGGGCAGCGCGAGCATCGCCAGCAGCAGAAGGCCGAGCGGCGCAAAGCGAACGCAGAAGAACTCCCATCCTCGCGTGTGCAGCGGCAGCGCCACCGCCGCCGCTGTCAGCAGGATGCCGGCCGCGCCCAGCGCCCGGTCGCGCGCATCGAGTGTGCGCCAACGCCTGCAAGCGACGAGGCCGCACGCGGCGAGCGCGACCAGCGGCCACGCCCGCCACCAGGGCCCCGAGACCACCCCGCGCGCCAGCAGCACGAACCTGTGCCCGAGCGAGGTCGGCGGGTAGTTGTACGTGGCCGCGGCCTGGTTGCCGGCGTGGTGGAAGAAGGTCCACAGCCCCACGCCCATCGCGGGCAGCGCCTGCGCGAGCAGCACGGCGACGGCCTTCGCCCTGGCCTTGCCGCCACCCGCCGAGCACAGGGCATGCGCGAGCAGGACGATTCCCGTCAGCATGGCCGCGAACGAATGCACCACGGCCTGACAGAGGAAGAGCGCGGCCAGCACCAGCCAGTCGACGGCCCGGCCCGGCCCTCGCCAGAACGTCCACGCCAGCACGAAGAAACCGAGGGCGGTGCCCATCTGCCACGAGAAGAGTCCCATGTAGAACCCCCACTGCAGCGCGGAGGCGAATCCAAGGAGGCCCAACCATCGTCTTCCCACGCTGGCCCCTAAGGCACAGACGCCCCAGGCCCACAGCAGCGCGATGAGGCACAGAGCCACTTGGTAGGCGCGGCGCCAACCGAGCTGAGGTTCCAGCCTGGCGAACACGAGCTCGAAGCCCACGTTCGTCAAGGTGGGACTCTCCGCGAGGTACTTGTCGTAGCCGCGGCCTGGATCGTGAAGATGGCCGAGCATCTGCCCGGCAAAGATCCGCTCGGGCCCGTCACTCGTGGCCAGGTAATCCACCGACGTGATGGCCGCGACGAGGAGCAGGGACAATACCGCGAAGGCGAGCCAGTATGCGATGTGCCTCTGTCGGTTTCGCGGGTCCGACAAAGGGTTGGCAGGAACGGGCGACACTGCGCTCATCGACGTGCAGTATCGGAGGAATCGTCAACCAGGGCAAACGCACGGGCACGACGTTGCAGGACTGGTGCGTTTGGTTAGACTCCCGCGGATGACAAACACAACCGCGTCACGCATGAAGCTCGCTCTCGTCGCTGCGGTCGCCCTGCTGGTGACGACCGCGGGTTGCGCCAGCACCATCGGCCTGAGCTCGGATCGCTACACGCCCACCTTCGACACGGCGCCGCTGGCCAAGTACAGCGGGCGGGTGATCTTGCTGCGTACTTTCGAGAACGTGGACAACGACACCAGCTTCTTCCTGTACCGCGGCCCCGGCCGACAGTACGGAGGGCCGGTGTTGACGTCCTACTTCTGGTACTGCTTCAAGAACTCCTTCGCGAAGCTTGGCGTGACCGTGCTCGACGACGGCCAGGCCCAACCGGCCGGGACACCGTCCGTGGGCGCGAAGCTCAAGCACATCAACGAGGCTGGCTTCACGGTGTCGGTCACCGCGTCCGGCGCCAGCGGCCAGCCCTTGGAGAAGGACTATTCCATCGCGGGTCCGCCCATCACCAACCCGAAGGACTTCGCCGCCCTGGAGAGTCGGGCCTACGCGATGATGTCGGCGTTGTTCGCCAGCATCGTCTCCGATCCCCAGTTCCAGTCGGTGGTCGCGCCGTAGGCGACCTCTCGAGCAACCAAGAACGGGTCGCACCCCGAAGGACGCGACCCGTTCTGGGCGACTGCTTGTCGACTACCGATCCGGTCGGTGGGTGACCCGCAACGAGCTCACCACCGGCAGCTCGGAGCCGGCGCGCGGGATCAGTCGGACGTCCATCTGACCGTCAGCGACCTCGATGAAGAAGGTGTGCTTGTCGGCCTTCAGGTTTCCGACCTCGTACACGATGTCGTGCGCCGGCAGCACGACGGTGCTCTCGACGATGACGTCGTACAGGCGCTTGCCGAGCCTGGCGTTGGTCAGCTCGGCGAAGTTCATTTCGACCTGGTAGATCCCGTTCGGCACGTTGTCGAAGCGGTATGCGTAGGGGTCGATCCGCTGAGTCTTGAACAGAGGCTGCTCGGTGGTGCCACCGATGGTCTTGTTCGTCGAGCCGGTCTTGGACTTCTGCACGTAGCCCCACGCGCCCTTGCTGTACGCTCGGTCGGCTGTCCATGGGTCGCCCTGCGCATCGGTGTAGGCCTTTCCGCCCGCGATCACGCCTTGTTGGTAGGCGGTCACCACCAGGCTGACGGGAACCCGGATGAGCGACTGCTTCGCGGCGTTGGTGCGCACGTAGAGGCTCGCCAGGTACATGCCGGCCGCCAAGCCGGTGGTATCCACCTTGACCGAGATGTTGGCGCTTTTGCCGGCCGCGACGTTTCCGCTGGCCGGCGTCGGGGTCAACCAGGGCACGTCGCTGAAAGCGGGAACGCCGCTCTCCATCAGGAAGACGGTGTTCGTGTTCTGACTGACCATCCACAGATCGCCGGTTTCATCCATGTCGAGGCCGGCGCCGGTGAAGCCGGGTGTCGGGTGCGACAGCATTGAGAGCACGGTGCAGTCATCGGGGTTGAGCTCGTAGATGGTGTCGGTGGGGCTGTTGGTCGCGACCCACAGCACGTTGACGGACGGGTTGTAGGCGAGGCCTGAGATGTTGCCGTCGGCGGGTATGCAGCTTCCGATCACGGTGCCCTTGTCGGGCGCGGACAATCCCTTGACGTGGTAGATGGTGCCGTCGTTCCAGCCGCCGACGTAGAAGCTGTCGTCGTCTGGGCGGTAGGCGAGGCCGCGCTGGGACGTGCTCGTCCACGGGAACGGACCAGCGATCTTGTCCACCTCGGCCCCAGTGTCGGGCTTCCAGCAGTGAATACCATTGTCACCGCCTACGGCGAGTTGGCACACCAGACCCCGGGCCTCGTCGTAGGCCATGTCGCCACCCCAACTGCTCGTCCAGGGTGTGGACCATTGCCGGCCGGTCGCGGCGCCTGCGAAAGTGAACTCCGAGTTGCGGTTGGCCGGAGGGTCGGACAGCCACAGGTTCGAGGTCACCCCCACACCCCAGGGAAGCCCCAGCCCGCTGGGCACGAACGAGAACAGGACATCGCCAGCGGCGTCGATGCCCACACCGGTGGTGGCTGGCAGGTTCGAGAACAGTCCCTTGGTCGTAAAGGCATTCGAATTGAAGCTTTGCACGCGCTTGAGCGTACGGGTCGGCGTCAGCTGGGCCTTGCGGCCACCCGACTCGGCGAAGTCGAAGGTGAGCGCTGCGCTGCCGGTGTTCTTGAGCACGAGCGTGCGGGTACGCGTCTGGTTGGTCGGCATCAGCAGCTGCAGCGTCCCCGGCGAGAGGCTGGCGACGGCGGTCTTGAGTTGCAGGCTCCTCTCGACGGTCTGGTCGAGCGCGACAGACACCTCTGCCTGTGCCGAAGCGTAGTTCTTCGTGCTGACCAGCAAGCTGTAGGAACCGGGGGGCAACAGCAGACGGCAAAAGCCGCTCTTGGTCGTGGTCGTGCTGCGCACCACCGCGCCGTCTTTCACGGCCTGGACAGTGGCACCCGTGATGCCGGTACCGTCGTTCGCGTCGGTGATCGTCCCCTGCACGATGCCTGCGGGCGGCAGGCTGTACAGCACCGCCGACTGCGGCGCGACCGCGGCCTGGTTGTGCGAGTACTGGAAGGCCGTGGCGCCGGCGTCGTCCTCGAGGCCGATGGTGGCCATCAGGCCCTGTTGCCAGGCATCCTCGCCGGACACGTATTGCATGAGGATGTGCGAATCCTCGTGAAGGATCACCTCGAAGCTCGTGCGCACGCCGGTGTCCCACGAGATGACGTCACGCCACTCGACCACGAACTGGCGCTTGGGCGCGGTACCCAGGACCTCGGTGCGCACCGAGGACATGTCGTCGAGCATGATGTCGTCCCAGAAGGCGTAAACCGCCGCGTTCGGCTCAGTGGGATCGGGGATCGGGACGTTGTAGTACGTCGAATACTGGGTGGGCCGGAAGCTCAGGTAGCCGTTGGCGGTGACCTGAGCGCTCTCGTAGGTCTGACCGTAGAGGGTGAACGGGAAGGGCAGGGCCACATCCGTCGTGTAGCTCGAGTAGTTGATGGGCAAGACCGTGTTGGCCTCGACGTACGCGAACGTCGCGGGCGCGCAGCTGTACCCGTGGCCGTCCACGCGTTGGCCGAGCGCGAAGTCGAGCGTGGTGTCGCCAGCGATGGTGACCGCGAGATCCTGGGCCTGGTAGCAGGCCGTGCCCTGGGCGCGGACCTGGTAGCTACCCGCGGGGACCGCGGCGAAGCTGTACTGGCCGTTGGCATCGGCAGTGACCGGCGCGAGCGGCGTGCCGAGCACGGTGACCAGGGCACTCGGCATGGGGCCACCGGCCGCGGTGCGCACCGTCCCCGACAGGGGGAACGAAGGCGCGCTCTCGATGGCGAAGTTCTGCGTGGTGGTGTTGTTTTCGGTGATGGTCACACCAGGCACAGCTAGGTCGTAGAACCCGAACGCCTTCGCGGTGACGGTGTACGTGCCGGTCGCGAGCCGCGCCGAGAAGGTGCCATCGGCGGCCACGCGCACGGTGCGGTCGCGAGTATCGGGAGCCTGCACGAGCAAGGTCGCGCCGGTCACCGGCTGGTTGGTGCCGCTGTCGCTCACGAGGCCGGTCAAGGTGCCGGTCGATCCCACCGGCGCCAGGTCGAGCGCGCCCAGCGCGTCCAGTCGGCCTTGGCCCCAGATGTTGTTGTCGCCAGCGTCGCCGCCGCATCGCAGGTCCTCGGTGTCGATGGCGGACTGGTCGAGGATGGCGCGCGTGCCGGCCACATCGCCAATGAGCGAGGGGGCAGCCGACCAGATGAGCGCCACGGTGCCGGCCACGTGCGGGCTGGCCATCGAAGTGCCGCTGTACCAGTCATAGCTGGCGCCGGGCACGCTGCTGCGCACGTTGACCCCGGGGGCGGCGATGTTGGGTTTGACGAGGCCGAACATCGACGGGCCGAGGGACGAGAAGTATGCGACCACGTTAGCCTCGTCGAACGCACCGGCCGCGTAGCTTTCGGGATAGTCGCCCGGCGAATTGGCGCTGCCGCAGGACGAACCGCTGTTCCCGATGGAGAAGGCCGGGAAGATGCCGGCCTCGACCCAGGCCTGGACCACGCCCTGGTAGAAGGTATCGCCGCTGCCGCCGCCCCACGAGTTGTTGACCACGTGCGGGCGCAGGTCGGTGCGCGGGTTCTGGCCGTTCAGATCGGTGGGCGCCAGGATCCACTCGCCCGAGGCCAAGAGCGACTCGGAGCTGCACCACATGCTCTCGCAGCCCTTGGCCGCGATCCATCGTGCGCTCGGTGCGACGCCGATCTGGTTATCACCCGGATCGCCGTCGTCGCCGACCATGGTGCCCATGGTGTGCGTGCCGTGGCCCGCATTGTCGCATGGCGCGAGCGACGGCTTTCCACACGCGTTCGACGGATCGAACCAGTTGTAGTTGTGATCGACCGATCCGTCGGCGAGTGCGCCGCGGTATTGGCGCGCCAGCGCCGGGTGCGTGAACTCGACGCCGGTGTCGATGTTCGCGACCACGATGCCTTCGCCCTTCGCGCCGTAGGCGCTCCAGGCCTCGGGTGCGCGGATGCTTTGCAGGCCCCACTCGATGGCTTGGGGCTTCGGGGTGCTGAGGCTGGGCTGGAGGGGCGGCACCGCATAGGTCGCGTCGGGCACGATGCGTGCGACATCCGAACGCTGGGCGATCTGGTCGATGGTCGCCTGGTCGGCCTCGATCTTGATGGTGTTCACGATCCAGAACGGACGGTGGGGAATTCCTTTGCTACCGAGGAGCGCCCGCAGCGACGATTGGCTTTGGGTCGCCGTGTTGACCAGGGCGTTGCGGACATTCGTGCCTCGGGCCTTCCAGTCCTTGGTGGCTGCGGCGTTGGCCATCGCCGCCTTCTCCTTCATCATCACCCACACGACTTTCTTCTGGGCCGAGATCGCGTCGGGCGTCGGGGCGGCGGCTTCGCTCGACTCCGAGACCAGCGCGCTTTCCGCCTTCGGCGAATCAGCCGCGGTGAGAGGTTGCTGGCTTTGCTCGGCCGGGGCTTGGTCGCTCGCGTCCCCGGTACAGCCCGCGGCCCCGATCAAGGGCAGCGCAAGCAGCACCAACGACGAGGTTCGCGTGTGTCTGATCGGTCGACTGTCTCTCATGACTCCTCCATTCCACGTTGTGGCGAACCAGCTCATGTCACCGACGCCAAAGGCGACGGCTCTCCGGGCCAGGGTTCGTGCAAGCCCGGTCAAAGCTCGCTGGCAGACCAGCGCGAGGACGGCGGCTGCACATGGCGATGCCCGCTCGAGACCCCACACACCGGGTCGAAGGAGCGCAGGCCTAGATTGACAGGGGGAACTTCAACTACCGCCGGTGCCGGGGCGACGGCTGCTCATCGCTGCTATGGGAAACTTCGGTAGCGCGACCACCCAGGACGTATGTTGCACAATGTAATTTGCAACACCGCAAAGCACCATATCAGCGCGCGAATCGGGCGCCCAGGGGAAAACAAAGGGGCAAGGGCTTGCCTGTGGCGTTCGACACAGGTTGGCGCCCGCGCGAGCCGCAATCAGAGCGCTAGGGTCAAGCCGCTAGCTGCAGGTCAGCGCCCAGCCGAAGGTCTCGAGGAAGTTGGGCTTGCAGGTACCGTCGGTGCACGTACCCGACTTGCACATCTCGCCCGAGGAGCAGCTTGCCCCGGTCCCCACTTGAGCGGTGCACTGGCGTGGGCTGGCGGCGGGGCAGTAGTGGCCGATGGCACACTCGTCCGAATCGACGCCGGTGCACGCCTCGCCCGCAGGGACACGGCCCGAACACCGATCCTTGCTGTCGCAATAGGCGGTGCGAATGCAGTCGCTCGAATATCTGCAAGACGCGCCGACGTCTGCCAGGGCCACGCACACGTCCGCCGAGCACTCGACCCCGTCTGCGATGTTGCAGACGTAGCCGCGCGGGGGAATGTCCGTGCGCGGGCTGCTGGTGGTCGACGAGAAGACGTCGCCGTCTTGCGTCCCGATACACGCATCGCCGACCTTGCCGGCCATTTGGACCTGGCACTTGTGAAGCCATTGCGACTCGCTATACAGGCTCTTGCAGATCACCTTGCCCTCGCCGGACGGGGCGCAGTCACTGTCCACGTCGCAGTCCTCGCCCGGCTTCTTGTTGCCGGTGGTGCTGCTGGAGAAGGCGGCATTACACGCCTCGGACGGGCCCTCGTTCGAGCAGAAGGTGCCCGCGGCGACCTGCGATCGCATCTCGGCCAAGCAGGCGTCTGTGGCTGCATTGGAGGGCACGGCCGAGAACAGGAAGCGACAGGTTTGGCCGTCGCCGCCTTCGAGCCCGAGCTGGGCGCAACACTTGGCAACCTCGGCGCAGTAGGCGTCGCCGAACTTACCGCTATCGTCGCCACCGCAAGCGGCAAGGAGCAGGCCGAGACACACGGGCAGGGTTCGTCGCATGGATGGAAATGTTCCCACGGCACGGATGAGAACGCAAAACAGGACCGCGCAAGGTCCAGGTTCAGCGCTCGTCGGCGCCCAGATCGGGCTCGCCACGGGTGTGGGGTTCACCGTCCATATCGAAGCCAGCCCCTTCGATGGGCACGCCACGGTCGATGGCCTCGCTGGCTGCGCCGGTGAGGTGAAAGTCGCCCGCTGCCGGGGCCACGAAGTAGCTCGTCGGCGCGTTCTCGAGGTTGTTGTTCACCGTGCCCGAGGCGCCGTCTCGCTTGGTGATGCGCCGGACGAGGTTGTTCTGGATGACCGCTTGCGTACGAGCAAAGCGATAGTCGATGGAGCTGAAGAAGCCCGTCCCGGTCCAGGAGACCACGGTGTTGTGGACGACGAGTGGCTGCCGTGCCTGGATGATCTCGATGCCGGTGTCGAAGAAGTCGATGTCGGCATAGATCACGTTGTTGCGGATGATGCCGTCGATGTGACCCAGGTCGCCGCCGTAGGGAGCGTCGGCGTACACGCGGCTGCCGGTGTCCGTGTCGCCCATCCCGAAGCCGATGCCACGCGCGCAGTTCACGATGACGTTGTTCTCGACCAGGGTGTCGCGCGAGCGCTTCCAGAAGTGAACCGCGTGCTCGGCCAAGCCTTCGCCCGCGCAGTAGATGCCCTCGAAGCGGTTGGCGCGCACGACGAAGTCGCGTGCCGCGTGCGCATCGACGCCGCCGGTGTAGCAGCCACCACCCGAGCGCTCGATGTGGGGACGGCCAGCGGCGGTGAGCACGAAGGACGAGCACTCGATCCGACCACCGTCGATGTAGCCGGCAGCGCTGCCGAGGGGGTTGATCTTGACGAACTGCTCGCCGTTGTCGGTAAGCGCGACGCCATAGACGACGAGCCCCGTGACGTCGACGCCCTCGCTGGCCGGCGACACGTGGATGGCGTGATCGACGGCGTGGGTGACGGTCAGGTGCGCCACGGTGGCGCTCGAGGCACGGACCACGATGGCTTCGGCCACGGTGTAGGCCGCGTCGATGATGACGTCGGCGGCCCGGTCGGTCGACGAGCGCAGGGTCATGCCCGGCTTCTCCAGGCGCAGAGATCCCTCAATCGCGTAGGTGCCCGGCGCGAGCACGAAGGTGGTCCCGGCGGCGGCACCCTGCGTGAGGCTGTGCAGGGTCCCTGCCTGGGCAGCCGTGACGTTCACGATCGTTCCGGTGGACGCAGGCAGGGCGGGACAGTCGGGGCGCGGAGCCATCCCGACGTCGATCTGCGCGTCGGCCCGGGTGCCACCGCTGCCGATCGCGGCGTCGCGCCCCGAAGTCCCGCCGCTGGCGATCCGTGCGTCCGGCCCCGGCGCGCCGCCGCCGGCGATCCGTGCGTCGGTCGCCGATGCGCCACCGCCGCCCCCCAAGGCGGCATCCGGCGAGGAGCCGCCCCCACTGCTGCAAGCCAGAGAGGCCATCAACCCGAGCACACAAGACCGTCGCATGTGCATGCATTCCTCCGATGCCAGCGTAACACCTCCGACCGTGCGCGTACGACCTTTGCCCTCGTTGGTGCCAACCTGGCCACGGCGGCAGGCGACCCGTCATCGCGAGCGAGCCGTGCCGTCTTCGCTCACGGTCGCGACCAGCAGGTCGCGCAGGAACTTGTGCGCCGGATCCGCTTGGCAGCGCTCGTGCCATCCCAGCGCGATGCGGACGTCCCAAAGGTCGATGGGCATGGGATGGATGCGTACCGGGGACGTCGCAGCGGCGATCTCGGCGACCCGGCGAGGCAGCGTGGCAATCAGGTCGCTTCCGGCGACGATGCGCCCGACGCTGAACATGGTGGACACGGTCGCGACCACGGTGCGCTTGCGATCCAGCGTCGCCAGGATGGTGTCGATGGGGCTCGGCGAGGAGACGTCGGTCGCCTTCGCCTTGACCTGGATGTGGGGTGTCTCGCAGAACGCCGCCAGGTCGAGCTTCCTGCGAATACGGGGATGGTCCTGGGCGGCTATGCAGACGTACGGATCGCTGAACAGGAAGCGATGCCGCGTGTTCGGCTGCATGCTCTGCTCGGGCAGCACGACGAGGTCGATCTTCCCCTGCTCCAGTTGTTCCCACATCTTGTCGGTGATCGAGGTAAGGCGAACCGTGACTTTGGGCGCGCGCTCGCGCAGGGCCGACAGCAGGGGTGGAAGAAGCACGTTCTCGCAGTAGTCGCTCCCGGTCAGCACCAGCTCGCGCACCAGCGCCCGCGGGTCGAAGTCGGCTGGCGCCAGCAGGCTTTCCAGATCTGCAAGCATTTCCGCCAGCACCGGTTGGATGGCGAGGGCGCGCGGCGTGAGCGACAAGCCACGCTGTCCGCGCACGAACAACGGATCCTCGAAGTGCGCGCGCAGCCGCTTCAGCGCACGACTGACCGCCGGTTGGGTCAGGTTGAGCAGCGATGCGGCCCGACTGACACTCTTGGCCTCGAATAGCGCTGCCAGGACCGGCAGCAGGTTCAGGTCCAGCGCGCGAATATGCATCCTGGTAATGGTCATCATGCGACTTGCGGCATTGAGGGCAGGGGATGGGCTCACTACATTCGAAACATGCAAAAGACACAAGTACGCATCACATTGGTTTCGCAGACCGGGACGTGTCCCAGAGGGCACAAGGTGGGTGACAGCTGGATGACCGACGGCGCCTCGCCCGGGGGCATGTGCATGGGCGCACTCGCCAGCCTCACCCCCGCCGTCACCGCCTTGCGGTTCGGCGGCAACTTCCCGTGGATTCGCGAGCCAGGGGTCGGCATCTTCGCCTGTCCGGACCACCTCGTTCAGAACGTGTTCAAGATCGAGCGGGTCGCGCAGTAGCTA
>CAZYFU010000175.1:0-11623 GCA_964647025.1 uncultured Myxococcales bacterium
GCCGAATTTGCACAATCTCGAAACCGAAATGACAACTCCCCGGCGTTCCTACATGTAGCGAAGTGCTGGGTATTGCGCGCGATTCCTCGGGGCTGCTACACAAGCGTCAATTCCAAAGACTTCCTTTCACGGGCAGAGGCCTTGCGCTAGATTCTCGCGACGCTGATGCCAGTGGCCGTGGCAGTTGCCACTGCGGAGTGTCGCGAAGCTGTCCGATTAACGAGGAACAAGATGCCGCAATACCTGGGACTTGATTCGAGTACGCAAAGCCTCTCGGCGCTCGTCATCGATACCGACACCGGCAAGGTGGTGGTGGACAAGAGCGTGAACTTCGGGGAGCGCCTGCCGCAGTACAACTCGCCCAAGGGGTTCCTGCCGAACGACGACGCGAGCATCAAGCACTCGGATCCGCTCATGTGGGTGGACGCGCTGGACTTGCTGCTGCAAGAGCTGCGTGACGCGGGCGTGGACTTCTCGAAGATCCGGGGGATCAGCGGCGCGGGTCAGCAGCACGGCTCGGTGTACTTGTCGAAGTCGCTGGACCAGGTGGGTGACTTCACGCCGGCCTCGCCGCTCTCCGAGCAGGTGCGGCCGCTGCTCTCGCGCAAGACGTCGCCGATTTGGATGGACAGCTCGACCAGCGCGGAGTGCGCGGAGATCGCGAAGGCGGTGGGCGGCGACGAGAAGGTCGCGGCCATCTCGGGCTCGCGGGCGACGTTGCGCTTCACGGGGCCGCAGATTCGCCGCTTCTTCAAGACCTCGCCGACGGAATGGCAGAACACGGCGGAGATTCATCTGGTCAGCTCGTTCATCGCATCGCTGCTTTCGGGCAAGAGCGTGGGCATCGACTTCGGCGACGGCGCGGGCATGAACCTGCTCGACCTCGCGGCCGGCAAGTGGAGCCCGGCGCTCCTCGACGCGACGGCACCGGGCCTTGCGCAGAAGCTGAAGCCGGCGGTGGCGGCGACGACGGTGGTGGGCGAGCTTTCGGGCTACTTCGTGAAGAAGTACGGCTTCGCGGCGGGCACGAAGGTCGTGGCCTTCACGGGTGACAATCCGTCGAGCCTCGTGGGCATGGGCGCCAGCCGCCCGGGCACGGCGGTCATCAGCATGGGCACCAGCGACACCGTGTTCACGGCCATGACGGCGCCGCGCACGGATCCGAACGGCTACGGCAGCGTGTTCGGCAACCCGGCGGGCGGCTTCATGTCGCTGGCGTGTTTCTCGAACGGCTCGCTGGCGCGCGAGGAGATCGCCAAGAAGTTCGGCCTGTCGTGGAGCGACTTCGCCAGCGCCATCATCGACAAGACCCAGCCGGGCAACGGCGGCAACATGCTGCTTCCGTACTTCGTTCCCGAGATCACGCCGCGGGTCCTCGAGGCCTCGCCCCGTTGGTTCGGCAGCGAGGCGTTCGTGGCGGGCAAGGACCCGGCTGCGTCGGCGCGGGCGGTGGCCGAGGCGCAGGCGCTCAGCATGCGCATCCACTCCGAGTGGATCGGCGAGACCATGAAGACGGTGCTGGTCACCGGCGGCGCGTCTCGCAACAAGGGCCTCTTGCGCGTGCTGGCCGACGTATTCCAGGCGGTCATCATGCCGCTCGCGGTGTCGAACTCGTCGGCTCTCGGCGGCGCGTTGCGTGCGGCGCAGGCGGTGGGCGGAAACGCGTGGGACGAGCTGTTCACGCGGTTCGCGCCACCGGATCGTGAAATGCGGGTCGAGCCGAATCCGGCGACCCAGTCCACCTACAAAGACATGGCCGCGCAGTTCCAAGAGCGGCTCAAGCAAGTTTCGTAAGAGGCGCGAAGCCTACGTTCCAGAAAGGAAATCCCATGGCACCCATTTTCAACGGCATCGAACCCATTCAGTACCAAGGTCCCGATTCACAGAACCCGCTGGCGTTCCGCTTCTACGACAAGAAAAAGGTCGTCCGTGGCAAGACCATGGAAGAGCAGCTGCGCGTCGCGGTCTGCTACTGGCACACCTTCTGCGGCACCGGCCTCGACCCGTTCGGCGGCGACACCTTCGAGCGTGCCTGGTTCGGCAACGGCGACAAGGTCGAGCTGGCCAAGCTGAAGGCGGAGGCGGCGTTCGAGTTCTTCACCAAGCTCGGCGTGCCGTACTACTGCTTCCACGATCGCGACGTCGCCCCGGAAGGCGCCACGTTGGCCGAGAGCAACGACATCCTCGACCGCATCGTCGACATCCTGGCCGCGCACCAGCAGCGCACGGGCGTCAAGCTCCTGTGGGGCACGGCGAACCTGTTCGGCAACCGCCGCTTCATGGCCGGCGCCTCCACGAACCCGGATCCCGAGGTGTTCGCCTACGCCGCCGCGCAGGTGAAGAAGGCGCTCGACGTCACCCAGAAGCTGGGCGGCGAGAACTACGTCCTGTGGGGCGGCCGCGAGGGCTACGAGACCCTGCTCAACACCGACATGAAGAAGGAGCTGGACCAAGCGGGCCGCTTCCTCAACCTGGTGTGCGAGTACAAGCACAAGATCGGCTTCAAGGGCCCGCTCCTCATCGAGCCGAAGCCCCGCGAGCCCTCGAAGCACCAGTACGACTTCGACTCGGGCAACGTGATCGCGTTCCTGCAGAAGTACGGCCTGTCGTCGGATGACTTCAAGCTGAACATCGAGAACAACCACGCCACGCTCGCGGGCCACACCTTCGAGCACGAGGTCGCCCTGGCCATCGCCACCGGCTACTTCGGCAGCATCGACATGAACCGCGGTGACCTGCTCCTCGGTTGGGACACCGACCAGTTCCCGAACGACGCGGGCGAGATGTCGCTGGTGCTTCGCCACATCGTCGCGGCCGGCGGTTTCAAGACCGGTGGCTTCAACTTCGACGCCAAGGTTCGCCGTCAGAGCCTCGACCTGGCCGACCTGTTCTACGCCCACATCGGTGGCATGGACGTGCTCGCCCGGGCGCTGCTCAACGCCGACAAGATGGTCTCGGATGGCAAGATCCAGGGCGCCATCGACGCTCGCTACAAGGGCTGGTCGGAAGGTCTCGGCAAGGAGATCATGGACAAGAAGCTCGACCTCGCGCAGATCAGCGACCGCGTGCTGAAGGGCAACATCAACCCGACGCCGCGCTCTGGTCAGCAGGAGCTGCTCGAGAACCTCGTCAACCGCTACGTCTAATAGCGGATCCCGAAGAATCGGCCCGGTGCGAGCGAAAGCTTGGCCGGGCCGTTTTGCGTTGGCAGGGTCGTCTTTGCTTTCTGGGCTGCGCGCTCTATCGGCGTTATGCTCGGCTGCCCATGAGCCATAACAGTAAGCGTCGTCGTGTCGTTCTGGGTCTCGTCGCCTGCGGTGCGCTCGGGCTGTCTGGCTGCGCATTGCTGGACAGTCTGCTGGGGCCTTCCAACCGCCCCACGGCCAGCCTGGTCGGCGTGCGCATCGCGGACTTCTCGTTGACCGATCTGACCGTGGTCCTCGATGTCGCGGTGAAGAACCCCTACGCCGTGGCGTTGCCGCTGGCCAACATCGACTACGCGTTTGCCAGCCAAGGGCAGCCGTTCCTCAAGGGACAGGCGCCTCTGCAAGGCAGCATTCCCGCCCGGCAGAGCAAGACGTTCTCGCTGCCCGCGAAGGTGGTGTTCGGCGAGCTGCTCAAGCTGCTCACCGGCGTGCGGCCGGGCTCGATCATCCCCTACCGGGCGTCGCTGGGGTTGTCGGTGAACGCGCCGGCGGTGGGGATGTTGCGGCTGCCCTTGGAGAAGGACGGCACCCTGCCGGTGCCGGCGCCGCCCACCGTGTCGGTCCCGTCGGTGGCCTGGAAGAACGTGTCGCTCGCCGGGGCCACCGGCGTGCTCAACTTGCGCGTGAGCAACCCCAATGCCTTCGCTTTCGACGTGGCCGGCCTCGACTACGACATCAAGCTCGGCAACTTACCGCTGGCCAAGGGCGGCTTGGTCAACGCCGCCAGCCTGGCCGCCGGGGCCGCGCAAGAGCTCGGCATCAATGTGCAGCTCTCAACGGCCCAAGCCGGCATGGCCCTCGTCAAGCTCGTACAAGGCGCGTCCAGTGCCTACAGCCTCGGCGGCGCGCTGAGCATCGGAACGCCCTTCGGGCCCCTGCGCATTCCGCTCAGCGTGAGCGGCCAGGTCCCGTTCATCAAGTGACCTTCGGCTAGCGACGGGGTGGCGTCGGGGGAGGGGGCGCTGGCGCGCGTGGCGGTTGCGTCGTCGCGGGCGCGGTCTGCGCGGGAGCCGCGGGTGCGGTCGTGCGTCCGGCCGAGGGGGCAGGCGGCGCCGCTGTGGGCGCGCGTGCCGGAGTCGCCGTAGGGGCTGGTGCCGCGGGCGCGACGTTCACCGGAGCGACGGTGATGGCCGGGCCAGGTACGAAGGCCGCGCGAGCCTCGGGCAGCCAGCCCTGGATACGCTTGATGCGCGTCGCGTCCGACGGGTGGTCGGAGAGGATCTCGGGCGGCGCGCCTTTCGACGACGCCTGCATCCGCTGCCAGAACGCCACCGCGGCGTCCGGCGAGAACCCGGCCTTCGCCATGTACACGAGTCCCATGCGATCCGCCTCGGACTCCTGGTCGCGAGAGAACGGCATCATGACGCCCACCGAGACGCCCGCGCCGAGCAGGCCAGTCACGGTCTGGATGGTCGCAGGATCCCGCTTGCCCATGGCCGTGGTCACCGCCTGGATGCCGAGGTTGGTGAGCAAGCCGCTGCTCACCCGTTCGCCGCCGTGTCGGGCGATGGCGTGCGCGACCTCGTGGCCGATCACGGTGGCCAAGCCGTTCGCGTCCTGGGTGACCGGGAGGATCCCGGTGTACACGACGATCTTTCCGCCCGGCAGGCAGAACGCGTTCACCATGTCCGGCTTGTCCACGACCTTGAACTCCCACGGGTAGTTCTTGCCGGTGGCGGCGGCGATGCGGGCGCCCACCTGCTGCACCAGCGCGTTGGCCGCCGGATCCGTCGACAGCTTCTCGGTGGCCAAGACCTCTTCGTAGGACTTGAGGCCAAGCGCCGTCTCCTCACCCTCGGAGAGCAAGAGGAGTTGCCGTCGTCCCGTGATCGGCGCGGTGGCGCAGCCGGCGATCGTGAGCGCCAGCGAAAGAAGGACAGTGGCGGAGCCGAGCTGCCGCTTGCGTGAATCGGACATGGCGTATGTCTCCATCGTGGTTGAGCCGCGAGCATACGACGCGCAGCCGTTCTACGCGAGCGGGCATGCAGCCCGTCATGCCGCCCGACGATAGACAGGAGGACGATGGACAGGAGTAAGATGGCCGCGTTTCCATGTCCGAAGCCACCATCACGTGTCCGTACTGCAAGCAAGACTTCCGCCTCGACGAGACGCTCGCGGCGCCGTTGCTCGAACGGGTTACCCGCGATCTCAAGAACAAGCTCGCCAGCAAGGAGACCGAGATAGCGGTCAGCCAGGCCGACCTGCGCGCCAGGGAGGAGGCGCTGGCCAAGGCCAAGGAAGATCTCGACGGGCAGGTGGCGGACAAGCTGCGCCGCGAGCGCGCGCGCATCGCCGAGGAAGAAAGCCGAAAGGCCAGGCAGGCGCTCGCCACGGAGATCGAGCAACGCACGCGCGAGAAGACCGAGCTCGAGGAGGCGCTTCGCCAGAAGGACACGAAGCTGGCCGAGGCGCAGAAGGTGCAAGCCGAGCTACTACGCAAGCAGCGCGAGCTGGACGACGCCCGTCGCGAGCTGGACCTGACCGTCGAGAAGCGCATCCAGGAAGGCCTGGAGGCCACGCGTGCGCAGGCGCGCAAGGAGGCGGAAGAGCGACTGCACCTGCAGGTGTCCGAGAAGGAACAGACCATCGCCTCGATGAGGCAGACGATCGAGGACCTGAAGCGCAAGGCAGAGCAGGGCTCGCAACAGCTTCAGGGCGAGGTCCTGGAGCTGGAGCTCGAGGCCGCGCTCAAGGCGAGGTTCCCCACCGACCTCGTCGAGCCGGTGGCCAAGGGCGAGTTCGGCGGCGACGTGGTGCAGAGGGTGGTCGGCGTCGCGGGCCAACCGGCGGGCACCATCCTTTGGGAGTCGAAGCGCACGAAGAACTGGACCGACGGTTGGCTGGGCAAGCTGCGAAGCGACCAGCGCACGGCCAAGGCCGACGTGGCCATCATCGTCAGCCAGGCGCTGCCCAAGGACGTGGACGGCTTCGCGCTCGTCGACGAGATCTGGGTCGCGCATCCCAAGGTCGCGCTGTCCGTCGCGGTGGCCCTGCGGATCTCGCTTCTGGAAGTCGCAGCTGCTCGCAAGGCGGCCGAGGGCCACGAGACCAAGATGGATATGGTCTACCGCTACATGACCGGCCCCGGCTTCCGGCACCGGGTGCAAGCCATCTTGGAGGCGTTCTCCAGCATGAAGGAGGATCTCGACCGCGAGAAGAAGGCCATCACCAAGCAATGGGCCAAGCGCGAACAGCAGATCGCGCAGGTGATGGAAGCGACCGCCGGCCTCTACGGCGATCTGCAAGGCATCGCCGGCAAGACCGTCGTGCAGATCGACGGGCTCGAGATGGAAGCCTTGGCGGCGGCAGCGGAGCCGTAGGTCAAGCCTGCTTGCGCCACAAGGACAGCATCCGGCGGCCTTCCAGCGACGGGTGCGGCATCCGCACGAGGCCCGCCTGTTCGGCTGCACCAGTCTCGTCATCCCACAGCGCGCGCGGGCAATGGCCGGCCGGCTCGACCAGCAGAAGGTGTCCGTCCTTTTTCAGGCTGGCGGCCAGCGCGCGGACCGTGTGGCCCGGCGACGGCGTCTCGTGCACCACGTGAATGGCAATGGCGACGTCGAAGCTCCCGTTTGCGTCGTCGAGACCGAGGTCGTCGTGCCCGCACTGGCGTAGCTCGACGCGGTCCCGTAGCCCGCGCTTCGCCAGTCGCTTGCCCAGGCGTTCGAGCATCCCGGCCTGGACGTCGACGCAGACCACTTTGCCGTCGGGGCCGACCGCTTTCGCAAGCGGCACCGTGAAGAAGCCGAGGCCCGGCCCCAGCTCCAAGATGCGTTGTCCGGGCTCGACCAACGGCAAGACCAGCTTGGCTGGGTTTTCGAAGAGTCGGCGGATGGGGCTCGCGAGCAGGTAGCCGATCCAGACCGGGCAAGTGTGGTTGTCGGGGCGCGGATCGTGTGAATGGCGGTCGACGGTGGCGTGCATGATGGCGTTCTCCTGCGTGCTAGGATGTCGCGTTCCCGCCGCGCGGGCGACTCGTGTTCCGAGATGAAGCGGAGACCGCACAAATCCAAGGGTCAAACCCGTCCCCGACGCCAGCCGAACCGGGCCGCGACTCGCATTTCGAAAGCCGGCCAGCCACGAAAGCCCACCCAGGAGCGGGCACACGCGACCGTGGACGCGATCATCGAGGCGGCCGGCCAACTCTTGGTCGGCAAGGGCCGCGCCGCCGTGACCACGAACGCGGTGGCCGAACGCGCCGGCGTGTCCATCGGATCGCTCTACCAATACTTCCCGCACAAGGAGGCGATCTTCCAGGCGCTGCAAGAGCGGCATCGCGACGAGGTGATGCCCCTCATTCATCACTCGCTCGACAATCTCGCCGCGGACGTTCGCCTGGACGTGGTCGAGTCCATCGTGACGCTGCTGCGAGGTCTGATGGAGCTGCACGAAGGCGACCCAGCCCGCATGCAGGTCCTCGCCGAAGAGCTGCACGAGGAGCACAGGGTGGCACCGCTGTTCGTGGACGCCGTCGAGCAGATTCTCGCCGTGCGGATTCGGCGCCCGCCCGACCGGGTTCGCGCGATGGCCTGGCTGGTCTGCGAGACCGTCACCCACGTGGGCTGGACGCTCGTGCACATCCCGCCGCCCGTGGACCTGGAAGAGGTGTTGGCGGGCGTGCGGCGGATGCTGCGCGGTCTGCTGGCGGGGCGATGAGTCGACGGGATCTCAGTCAGCCGCGGGTGCCCTGGTCAGCGTCGTGTCCAGCGGCCTCGGTGCTGGCGTCGAGGGCTGGTCCATCGACGCCGACTTCGACGCCGACTTCGACGCCGAGCCCCACGTCGATCGCTGGTACGTCCAGCCCTTGGTCCGGACCGAGCGCATCCGGTATGGGCGCCGAGTAGATGGGGGTATCGGAGACCGCGCCACCCCCGTCGTGACGGACGCCGCCGTCGTGACGGGGCATCTGGGCCATGTAGTCCGATCCCCCGCAGCCTGCCAGGGCCAAGCTGAGCGCAAAGCTCGGGCTGATCATGCCCTGCATTCCGCGTTTGATAAGACTCTCGGCCCGCCGTCTCATTTCGGATTCTCGCATGGCGTGTCCTCCTACTGTGGCGGCGATAGTACGCCGGATGTGCGCGAGGGGATAGCGAGCGGATCGGCCTTCAACCCGCGGCTTGCTGATCGAGCACCTCGCGGACCTTTCGCAAGAGGACCTCGGGGGTGACGGGCTTCTGTAGGAACGGGACCCGGGTGTCGACCAGGCCGCTGCGAAGCGCGGCTTCATCGGGATAGCCGGACATGCAGAGCGCCTTCATGGTGGGAACCGCGATGCGGATGTGCTCGATCACCTCCATGCCGTTCCTGTCGGGCATGATGGCGTCGGTGAGCAAGAGCGCGATCTCGGCGGCACGCTCGCGGATCGCCGTCATGACGTCGGCCGCGTTATGCGCCTCGATGACTTGGTAGCCGTGCCGGCGAAGGATCCCGCGTACCATCACCCGAACCTGGTCGTCGTCCTCGGCCAAGAGGATGGTCTCGGTGCCGGTGAGCTTGGCCACCACCGGAGGCGGCGCGGCGACCGACGCGATCCCGCCTTCGCATCTCGGCAGGTAGATCTTGAAGGTCGTGCCCTCGCCGAGCTCGCTGTAGACCCAGATGTGGCCGCCGCTCTGCTTGACGATGCCGTAGACCGTGGACAAGCCCAGTCCGGTACCCTTGCCCTTCTCCTTGGTGGTGAAGAAGGGCTCGAAGATGTGGGCTTGGGTCTGCTTGTCCATGCCGACGCCGGTGTCGGAAACGGCCAGCATCAGGTAGTCACCGTCCGCGACGCCCAGGTGCGAGCTGGTGTACTCGCCGGTCAGGTGCACGTTGCCCACTTCGACGGTCAGCTTGCCCCCGCGTGGCATGGCATCGCGGGCGTTGACCACCAGGTTCGCCAGCACCTGTTCCAGCTGGCCGACATCGGCGAGGACCGGGAACAGATCGCTGCCGGCGCTGATCTCGAGGTTCATGTGGGCCCCGATCAATCTGCGCAGCATCATCTCCATGCCACGCACGACCTCGGCGACGTCGACCACCTTCTTGTCGAGCACCTGCGTCCGACTGAACGTCAGCAGGCGCTTGGTCAGCGCGGACGCCCGTTCGCCGGCTTTGCAGATCTCCGCCACCTCACGACGCAGCGGCGCTTCCTCGTCGAGCGACTCCAACACCATCGAGCCGTAGCCCAAGATGACCGACAGCAGGTTGTTGAAGTCATGTGCGATGCCGCCAGCCAACCGCCCCACGGCGTCCATCTTCTGGGCCTGCCGCAGCTGCTCTTCGGTGCTGCGCAGGGTCGCCTCGGCGCGTTGCCTCTCGGCGAGCTCGCGTCGGGCTTCGGCTTCGGCGCGGGTGGCGACCTCGACGGCGGCGCTGCGCTCGCGGACGCGTGCCTCCAGCGCGGCGTAGAGGGCGACGTTCTCCAGCGCGACCGAGGTGCTGTCGGCGAGGGCCTGGAGCAGCCGCACCTCCGCCTCGGTGGGGAGTCTCTGCTCGGCCCAGTAGTTGCCTATGGCCGCGACCGGGTCGTTCCTGCGCACCGGGACCATCACCAGGCTCTTCACGAAGGTCGGGCGGTAGACGTCGGTGGGGATCCTGGGATCGGCGAGGACGTCTTCGATCACCGCAACCTGCTTGTTCAGCATCACCCATCCACTGATACACGCGGACATGGGAAACCGCTGTCCCTTCCACAGCGGCGCGATGGCGTCTTCGTCGGCGTAGAAGCACGAGTCCCCGTCGCGCAGAACCAAGGTGGCCCCGTCGGCGCCGGTCAGCTCGCGGGCTGCCGTGCGAACCACCGCCTGCACCGACGGCAGATCGCGGGCCTTCGATAGCTCCTGGATGACGGCGACGAGCCGTTCCATACCTGCCGACGGATCGCGTACCACGTCTGTGAATGTACCCGGGCAAGCTCGACGTGCCAGCACCAACTGCCCTTGGTGCAGCGAATCTCCGCATTACGCGTGCGGCCGCGCTTGCCCCTTTGCCGCCCGCGGTTCTATTGCTAAGTACGAGACCCTCATGACGAGCAAGTCGACAAGGACCAAGACCCCGGCGCGCGCGCGCACCCGAACGCGAAAGTTCCATCTCGTGTCGCTCGGCTGCGCGAAGAACACCGTGGATTCGGACAGCATGGCGCAGGTCCTTGCCGTGGCCGGCTATCGGGCAGCGGACGATCCCGCGGACGCGGACGTGCTCATCGTGAACACCTGCGGGTTCATCGGCCCGGCCAAGGAAGAGTCCATCAGCGTTCTGCGCGAGCTGTCCAAGGGCAAGTCGGAGGATCAGCTGCTCATCGCCGCCGGCTGCATGTCGCAGCGCTATGGCGAGGAGATGCGCACCTGGGTGCCGGCGCTCGACGGCGTGATCGGCACGCGCCGATGGATGGACATCGTGGACCTGATCGCGCGCCTGCGGGCGCGGGACGATCGCGAGCCGCTCTACCACTTGCCCGAAGACGCGCGCACCGTGGGCACCGACGAGCGCGGGGTGCCGCGCATCTCGCGCCAGGGCGGCAGCGCATACCTGAAGGTCGCGGACGGATGCCGCAGGCCGTGCGCGTTCTGCGCGATTCCGCTCATCAAGGGCAAGGCGGTGTCGCGGCCGGTGGAGGCCATCGTCGCCGAGGCGCGCATGCTGCAGAAGCAAGGAACGCGCGAGATCATCCTCATCGCGCAGGACACCACCGACTACGGCCACGACCTGGGCGAGCGCGACGGGCTCGCCAACTTGCTCGAAGCCATCGCCAAGGGCGCGCCGGGCGTCGACTGGCTGCGGGTGATGTACGCGTTCCCGGGCTGTGTGAGCAACCGCCTCATCGACACCATGGCCAGCCTGCCGCAGGTGCTGCACTACTTGGACATTCCGCTCCAGCACGGCCACCCGGACACGCTTGGGCGCATGCGCCGCCCGGCCGACATCGATTGGGTCCGGCGCACCGTCGGGAAGATGCGGGATCGTATGCCCGACCTGGCCATTCGCTCCACGTTCATCGTGGGCTACCCGGGCGAGACCGCGGCGGAGTTCAAGGCCCTGATGAAGTTCGTGGAGGAGATGGAGTTCGACCGGGTCGGCGTCTTCACCTACTCGTACGAGCCCGGCACCGAAAGCGCGCGCCTCAAGGACTCCGTGCCCAAGAAGGTGAAGGAAGAACGCCGCGATCGCCTGATGGCCTTGCAGCAGGGCATCTCACTCCGCAAGAACCAGGCGTGCGTGGGCAAGACCTTGCGCATTCTGGTCGAAGGCGAGGGCGACGGGGTCAGCGTGGGCCGCTCGTACCGGGACGCCCCCGAGGTGGATGGCCTCGTGATCGTCGATGGCAAGCTTCCGGTCGGGCAGATGGTCGACGTCAACATCACCAGCGCCATGCCCTACGATCTGTCGGCGACGGTGGTGGGCGGCAAGCAGAAGCTGGTCTCGATCAGGCGACGCTA
>CAZYFU010000176.1:0-11554 GCA_964647025.1 uncultured Myxococcales bacterium
GGTCAAGGCCGCCACCGCGACCGCGTTGCACGTGGGCAAACGCCCCGATGGAACCTGGGTTGCCCAGTGTGTGGTCGACGTGTAGATAGCTGGGCATGAACACGGCCCTGCTGGTCCGCAAGTCGGACACCGAGTGGTGGATCCCGCGATCGGGAAAGATGCTGGTCCCTGGGATCGTCTTCGCCACGGAAGAGCTGCTCGCGGGCATGGACGACAAGGTCGCCGAGCAGGTCCGCAACGTGGCGTCCTTGCCCGGCATCGTACGTGCGTCGTTCGCCATGCCCGATGCGCACTGGGGGTACGGCTTTCCCATCGGCGGCGTGGGCGCGTTCGATCCCGATCGCGGCGGCGTCATCTCCGCGGGCGGCGTGGGCTTCGACATTTCGTGCGGGGTGCGCACGCTGCGCACGGGCCTTACCCTGGAAGTGCTTCGCCCGAAGCTCGAGTCCCTGGCCGATGCGCTGTTTCGAACCATTCCCTGTGGCGTGGGCAGCACCGGGCGCGTGCACCTGGGACCGGCCGAGCTGGACGATCTGATGTTGGGCGGCGCCCGCTGGGCGGTGGGGCAAGGGTACGGCGTGCCCGAGGACCTTCCGCTGATCGAAGAGGGCGGGGCCGTGGCCGGTGCGCAGCCCGAGGTCGTCTCGCCCGAGGCGAAACACCGCCAGCGCGATCAGTTGGGCACGCTGGGCTCGGGCAACCACTACCTGGAGGTGCAGGCCGTGGTCGAGATCTTCGACGCCGCCATCGCGCAGGCCTACGGGCTCGCCACGGGCGACGTGGTGCTGAGCATCCACTGCGGATCGCGCGGGCTCGGTCACCAGATTGGCACCGACTACTTGAAGAGCATGCTCACCCTAGCCAAGCGCCATTCCATCGAGCTGCCCGAGCGCGAGTTGGCCTGCGCGCCCATCGATTCGCGTCTGGGCCGCGACTACCTCGGCGCCATGCGTGCCGGGATCAATTGCGCCATGGCCAACCGCGAGGTGATCACCCACTTCGCCCGCGAGGCCTTCGCCGAGGTCTTCCCCGAGGCGCGGCTCGACCTCGTCTACGACGTCTCACACAACACGTGCAAAGAGGAAGAGCACGCGGTCGACGGAAAGCGCCGATGCCTATTCGTGCACCGCAAGGGCGCCACCCGCGCCTTCGGCCCTGGCAATCCCGCCGTGCCCGAGCGCTACCGCGTCGTCGGCCAGCCCGTGCTGGTGGGCGGCAGCATGGGCACCGCCTCGTACGTCCTCGCGGGCACCGCGGCCAGCGAGGGCGTGGCCTTCGGCTCGGCCGTGCACGGGGCCGGTCGCACCTTGAGCCGCCACGAAGCCACCCGTCGCTGGAAGGGCAACGCCGTGGTGCACGACCTGGCGAGCCGCGGGATCTTCGTGCGCAGCCCCTCGCTGCGAGGCCTGGCCGAGGAGGCGCCCGGCGCGTACAAGGACATCGCCGCCGTGGTGGACGCCGCCGAGCGCGCGCAGCTCGCGCGCAAGGTGGCCAAGCTCGTGCCGGTGGCGTGCGTGAAGGGGTAGGGCGCGCAGCCACTCACGGGGTGACCGGCGAACCGCGCTGAACCGACCTGGCCAGCTCCTCCACGTCGGCGATCACGGCAACTGGCAAGTCGGGGATGTCGCACAGGCGTTGACTCCGAGTCAGAAAGTCGAGCTCGGACTCCACCTCGCGAAAGGCGTTCTTGCCGCGCAGGCGACCCAAGCGTGCCCGTGCCCATGCACCGACGGCTTGGCCGGCGCGGGCCAAGGGTCCGTTCATGCCGCCGGTCTCTTTACGCTGGTAGCCCCGGTGTTCGAGCAACACGGACAGCTCGGTGTAGGTTGGCACCAGACCGTGAAAGAGGCGTTGGGGCATGCGGCCGGGGAGGCCGTGCTGGTCCTGCAACTCGCGGCAGCGTGTGTACAGGCGATCGCTGTAGCGAGAATCGGGCGCGCCGGACGGCCGATCCTCTCGGTAGAGCTTCTGGTAGCCCGAAAGCAGCTCGGGCCATTCGCGGCCGAGCACGGCGAAGAATCCGTCCTTCTGGCGCCCTGGTCGCAAGGTCAGGCCGCCGGCGCACACGAAGTCCACACCGACCTCGGCGGCGCGGCCGAGCAGCCTGTCGAGCTGGTGCGGCTGATCGGACAGCCCGGGCAGAAGTGGCATGGCCATCACCGCGGTTCCCAAGCCGGCTTGGCGGGCCCGTCGCAGCAGCCGCCAGCGCTCGTCGAGTGGCGCGGCGCCGGGCTCGAAGAGCTGGCGTTGCCGTTCGTCGGTCAGGGCGATGCTGAAGGAAAGCACGACGCGTGTATCGCGATGGATGTCCGCCAGCACGTCGAAGTCGCGCTCCACCAGGGCCGACTTGGTGAGCACGTGCACCGGGACCCGGCGCTCCCGACACAGCTCGAGCAGCCCGCGCGCCAAACCGTAGCGCTTCTCCGCCGGCTGATACGCATCGCAAACGCCGCCGCCGATGAACAGGAAGCCCGGCTCGCGCATCAGGCCGAACTCGCGTTTCGCCAGCGCCAGGGCGTTGCCCTTGACCTCGATGTCACGTTCGAAGACGCCGCTGACGTAGTAGCGTTCGGCGCGCCCGTCGCAATACAGGCAACCGTGTTCGCAGCCGCGGTAGAGGTTGCTGCCAAAGCGCCCGAGGAAGAACGGATCCACCATCACCGAGCGCCTTAGCAGGCTCTTGGCCTCGACTTCGTGGTAGCGGGCTGGCTCGGGAGCGATGTTCACCGGCCCAGCATGCGCCCGCGCACCGGGCTCGGGCAATGCCCAGCGTTTCGGGCTACGGGCGCAGGAACGGCGTCTCTCCGATTCGATCTCCTACCCGTCGAGCGGGCGCGGACCACCAACGTGGCCTCGGAATGGATCGTCACAGGTGTGTGACGAGTTGGTCGCGGAATCCTTGTGCCGTAACGAAACGTTCTAGCGAGCGACACGCGTACGTCACCTGCGGATCCCATCGTCTGCCGCAGTCATGTTCGAAGAATTCAGCGACAAGGGCAGCCAAGAGGGAAGAGGTCGTCGTGGCGTTTCGGCGCTGCTGTCCATCGGAATCTTCGCGGCCCTGGCGCTGGTCGTGGGGGGCGCCGTCACGGCACATCAGGTGCGCAAGCGGCGCATCGAACAGGAGCAGCAGGTCTCGTTCGCCAACCTGCAGCCGGTCCGCGCGCCCAAGCCCAAGGCCCTGGTCAAAGCAGCTACCCCCAAGCGAAGCCAAGCCGCCCGGCAGCGGGTGGTCGCGCTGAAGAGCATCCCCAACGAGCGGCCCAGCGAGGCCGAGGGCGAGCTGGTTGGCGCGAGCGACGTCGGTGCCGCAGACGGGATCATCGAGGAGAAGCCGAAGACCGGCCCGACCGTCGCGCCGCCCGCGCCGGCTGCTGCGCCGGTTCGCGCCGAGCCGGTGGTCGCCGCCGCCGAGCAACAGCGCGAGGACATCGCCGCTCCTCGCTTTCTCTCGGGTTGCCGGGCACCCGAGGTTCCACCCGCTCTACTCACCAACGCCGCCACCATCCGCGTCGACGTCGAGATGCTCGTCGATTCCGCCGGACGGGTCACGTCGGCCAGGGTGCTGAACCCGAATCCTCTGATCGCGAACGAGGCCATCGTCCAGTGTGCGATGGCGCAGGTGTTCGAGCCGGCCCACCTGCCCGACGGGACCAAGGTGCCCTATCCGTTCCGCCGGCGCTTCGTCTTCAAGCCCACCCAGGCGTGAGGCGCCGGCAAAGAGTCCTTTCGAAGTTCCAACCCACGATGAAACGCAAAGAAGGAATCGCCCAATGGAAATGAATCTGGTCGAGATGTGGCACGGTATGAGCAGTCTGGTGAAGACGGTGGTCGCTCTTCTGACCCTGCAGGCGCTTGGCTGCATCTTCGTCACCGTCGATCGTCTGTTCCTGTTGGCGGTCGCCGGGATTCGGGGCCGCAAGTTCGCCCGCAAGGCCGGCCCACTCCTGGCCTCGGGCGATCACCAAGCGGCGCTCGCCCTGGCCAAGAAGGATGGCTCGAGCCACCTGGCCAGCGTGATCGAGACCGGGGTCGAGACGTTCTCGGCCCAGGTCGAGAAAGGTCAGACCTCCGTGAAGGCCGCCGAGCTGGCCGCGCGGGCCCTGTCTCGGCGGGGCGAGCTCATCAGCGCCGAGCTCTTCCGCGGGATGAACATTCTCGCGTCGACCGGCTCGACCGCGCCCTTCGTCGGGCTGCTCGGGACCGTGCTCGGCATCCTCAATGCGTTCAAGCTGGTCGGGCAACAGGGCTCGGGCGGCATGGGCACCATCGGGGTCGCCATCGCCGAGGCGTTGATCGTGACCGGGTACGGCTTGATGGTGGCCATCCCGTCCGTGCTCCTCTTCAACTGGCTGACCTCGCGATTGACGAAGTACGAGGCCGGCCTGATGCACGCCCAGAGCGAGCTGGTCGACGCGTTGGAGAGCACCACCTAGAGCACCTGTGGGGTGAGCGAAACCATGAAATCCAAATGGGTCGGAAAAGGATACCGGGCTCGGCCCGCCATGAACGTCACCCCGCTCGTGGACGTGGTGCTGGTCCTGCTGATCGTCTTCATGGTCGTCATCCCGGCCATCGAGCAAGGCCTCGCCATCGAGATTCCCGGCATTGCCAACCCCGACAAGAAGAGCGATTCGAGCAGCCAGGCCTTCACGCTGTCCATCACCAAGGAGGGCAACGTACTTCTGGATGACCAGGAGATCCCGTGGGCCAATCTGGAGACACGGCTCAAGGTCGCGGCCTCGCAGGCCCCTGGGAAGCGCGTGGTCGTGCGCGGTGACAAGGGCGCCAGCTACGCCAGCATCCGACGTGTCTACCGGGCGGTCCAGCAAGTCGGCTTTCCCGGTGTGGCCATGAAGGTCAACCACCGTCAGGACCAGGACCCGACCAGGCACGGGCAGTAAGAGAAAGGACGTCGACCATGGGAATGGACGTAGGCGCAGCAACCGGCAGAAAGAAGGGGCGGGCGCATCCGGAAATGAACGTGACCCCGTTGGTCGACGTAGTGCTGGTGCTGCTGATCGTCTTCATGGTGCTGACCGCCGTGATGAAAGAGCACTTCTGGATCCGCGTCCCCGAGAAGCAGGCCCAAGAGGAACAGAAGACGGAGGAGTCCGCCCCCGACGAAGAGGCGCCCATCGTCGTCACCGTGGGTGTGCACGGCGAGATTCAGATCAACCAGGAGGTGTACCCGGACCGCGACTTCCCGGAGCGCCTTCGCCGCATGCTGGTCGCGCGTGGCGACCGCCGTGTGTACTTCGACGCCAGCGACGGCGTGCCCTACGCCCGCGCGATGCAGGTGCTGGACCTCGCACGCGGAGGCGGCGCCGCCCACATCGCCGTGGTCACCGAGAAGCTTCAGGACTGACTAGCCATTGCCTCGCCAATTCATGCACACGCCCTCGCAGCAAGAAACGAATGCACCGCCATAGCACCACCTTCCTGACAGCCTCAGTGATGATCTTCGCCGCTTCTTCCCATCGGGCCCACGCGGATGAATCGGTCCTCGATGCCGGCTCCGTCCCGGTCGAAAGAGAAAGCGCGAGCCCAGACGGGGGCGTGACCGCCACATCGGTGGATGCTCTGCCGGTCGACGTCGTGGGCGGGCCCACGTCGGCGGACGCCCTCGCTCCCACGAATGCCGAGGAGAACATGCGAGCGGACGTGGACCGCAAGACCGGGATTCGTGGTCGGGTGGGTGATCGCAAGAGCGGCTTGCCGCTCGACCAGGCGCCGGTCAGCGCGCGCACCGCCAACGGTGAACAGTACTTCGCGAAGACCGACCCTTCCGGTGCCTATGAGCTGCTGGTGCCTCCCGGCATCTACACCGTGCGCTCGCACTACGGCATGTACCACGGGGTCCGCATGGACAAGGTGCCCGTGGTCCGCGGTCACTTCGCCAGAGCCAACCTGGTCCTCGATCCCATCGACATCGACGAAGAGGTCGTGGTGCAGGAGATCGAGATCCCGTACCGCGCCGACACCTCCACCGTGGCCGCCCAGGACGAGCTGCGCAAGGAATCCCGCGGCATCGGCGAGGGCATGGGCGCGCAACAGATGTCCCAGCAGGGCGCTGGCGACGCGGGGAGCGCCGCCCGTCGCGTGGTGGGCGTCACCCTCAGCGGAAACCAGCTCGTGGTGCGCGGCCTGGGTGGCCGCTACGTGAAGGTGATGCTCAACGGTCTGCCCATCCCGACCACCGATCCGGACTTCCCCAGCGTCGATCTGGATCTGTTTCCCACCAGCGTGATCGACAGCTTGAACATCCAGAAGGTCTTCCTGCCCGACATCCCCGGTGACTTCGCCGGTGGCACGCTGGATCTCACCACGGTCAGCTTTCCGCGCAAGTTCCTCCTGTCGGCCGGGATCTCCACCGGCTTCAACACCGAGACCACCTTCCGCAAGCGTCTCGACTACCGAGGTGGCGGAACCGATTGGTTGGGCTACGACGATGGCACCCGCGCGCTGCCCGCGGTGGTGAACGGCAAGAAGCTGCGCACCAGCTCGACCGGCCCATTCCCCACCGCCAAGGACACCGAGTCCGCGGCTCGGCAGTTTGGCAACGTCTGGAACCTCCAACGCAGCACCAGCCTGCCTCCGCTTGGTCTCAACTTCGCGGTAGGCGACGCGATCAAGTTTGGGAACCGGCGCCGCGTGGGCTACCTGGCCAGCGTCGACTACGACTACAGCGTCGAGCGGCAGGTCGGGGTCAGCCGCCCGAAGCCCGGTATCTCGGACACCGGCGACGCCATCGAGACCAGTCGCTACGATCTGCAAGCCGGCTCCACCAGCGCCCAGCTCACCGCCATCGGCACGGCCAGCCTCGACTGGGGCACCGACCACTCGCTGACCGCGCTGTCCATGTACAACCGAAGCATGGACGACCAGGTCCGGTATCGAAACGGCATCAACGCCGAGGTGTCGAACAGCGTCCCTTACGAAAAGTGGCAGTTCCGCTTCCTGGCCCGCACGGTCCTCCTGCACCAGCTGCTCGGCGACCACCGCAACTTGCTCGGCACCCGCGCTCGCATCAAGTGGGGCGTCTACTACGGGACCGGCCAGCGCGACGAGCCCGATCAGCGGACCATCGCCTACGGTGAATCCGGCGGGCTTCCCCATCGCTGGCGCCCATCGGCGGACCGGCTGTGGAGCGAGCTGTCCCAGACCGACAAGGGCGCCAACCTGCAGCTTCGCTTCCCGCTGTGGTCAGAGGCGACCTTGAGCATCGGCGGACGGGTCGGCTTCTCCGACCGCAGCTTCGCCACCCGCCGCTTCCAAATGCAGGAGACCTTCTCCGACTCCGATCCCTCGGCGTACGCCGCCGATCCGGAGACGTTGTTCGGGATGGATGGCCTCGGAACCCTGACCCGAATGACCGAGGTGACCCAAGCCAAGGACAGTTACCGGGCTTCGCAGAAGCACTACGCCGCTCTCCTCTTGCTCGAAACGCCCATCGCCGGGGCGCTGTCGATGGCGGGTGGCGCGCGCATCGAGGCCAACTCGCAAGAGGTCGCGTCGCGCAGTCCCTTCGCCGACGACAACACCCCCGAGTCGCTGGCCGCGAACCGCAGTAACCGCAGCGACGTCGACATCCTGCCCGGCGCCGCGCTGAAGTACCAGCTGCCCCACGGGATGTACCTGCGCGCGGCCTACGCCCTGACCCTATCGCGCCCGCAGGTGCGCGAGCTCGCGCCCTACGAGTACTACGACTTTCTCCGGGATCGCATCATCAAGGGCGATCCGAACCTGGAGACCTCGCGCATCCACAACGGGGATCTGCGCTGGGAGTGGTTCTTCTCCGAGGGGCAGCTCCTGGCGGTGTCCGGCTTCTACAAGAAGTTCACCTCGCCCATCGAGCTGCAGATCATCGGCGAGCGCCTGGATTCCAAGTATCAGAACGCACAAGGTGCGACCAGCCTGGGTGGCGAGCTCGAGCTGCGCAGCGCCCTCGGCGGGTTGTGGGGTCTGCTGCGCCGATTCGAGCTGGGTGCGAACCTCTCGCTCATTCATTCCCGCGTGGAGGTGGTCGACACGGGGGCCACGCGTCCCAATCGCCCCTTGGCCGGGCAAGCGCCCTACGTGCTCAACCTGTCCCTGCGCTACCTGCGCCCGGAATCCAGGCTGTCACTCGGCATCGTGTACAACGTCGTCGGCCCGCGCATCACCGACGTCGGCACGCGCCTGGGGGCCACCATCCTGCCCGACATCCAGGAGCAACCGTTTCACGCGCTGGATCTGGTCGGTAGCTGGGTCGTGCAGCGGCATCTCAAGCTGAAGTTCAAGGCACGCAACCTGCTCGCCCGCAGCGCCGTGCTCAAACAAGGCTCGCTGGTCTCTCAGGAGCTCTACCCCGGGGTCTCGTTCTCCGTGGGCATGAGCTTCGAGTACTAGGGCGACGATCGCAGAAGAGCTCTGACAATAGAAGGAAGGAACAAGAACATGAGAGAGAACAAGAGTGGACCAAGAGCAGGGGCGACTCGGCGAGCGCTCACATGGCTGGGCATCGGCCCTGTGGTGCTGTTCATCGCAATGACCAGCGCAGGCTGCGGTGACGAGAGCAGCCCGGCGGACGCCGGCGTCAAGACCGACGCACCGATGATGGGGCCGGACGCGCCGGCGATGGGGCCGGACGCACCCGTGATGGAGCCCGATGCACCGAGCGTGGCGCTCGACGGTCCGGTGGGCATCGACGGATCGAGCATGGGCATCGACGGACCTGGCGCGGCCGTCGACACGGTCCCTTTCACGTGCAAGGACGAGAAGATCCCGGCCCCGGCCGCGATCGACGTCGACACGGTATGGCCCTGCAACAGTTACGTCTTGAACGGCATCACGGCCATTGGAAGCGGCGCGACCCTGACCATCGCGGCGGGGTCGACCATCTACGGCAACAGCCAGGACACCGCCAATCCCGCGGTCGTGGTGGCCAAACGTGACGGCCGACTGGTCGCGGTGGGCACCAAAGAGCACCCCATCGTGTTCACGTCGGTGAACCCGCCCGGCAGCCGCATCCCCGGCGACGGGCTGGCTGGCATCGCCCTGCTGGGCAAGGCCAGGATCAACAACGGCACCTGCCAAGGCGATCCCAACCCAGCCACGCCCGAGTGCGAGGCGCCCGGCTTCCTCCAGAGCAACATCGAGGGCATGGTGGCCGACGATCCGCGCGGTCAGTACGGCGGCAGCGACGACACCCACGACTGCGGCGAGCTGAAGTACCTGCGGGTCGAGTTCGCCGGCTCCCTGGTCGGACCCGACAACGAGCTCAACGGCATCACCGTGGGTGCCTGCGGCTCGAAGACCAAGCTCAACTACCTGCAAGTGCACCGGGGTTTCGACGACGGCATCGAGTTCTTCGGCGGCACCGCCAGCATGGATCACGTGCTGATCAGCGGCCCCACCGACGACGGTCTGGACTGGGACAACGGCTGGTCCGGCAAGGTACAGTTCCTGATCGTGCACCAGGGGTACACCAAGGGCGACAAGGGCTTCGAGGGCGACAACCTCGGCGGCGCCGAGAACGCCCTGCCCCGAAGCAACCCCGAGATCTGGAACGCGACCTTGATCGCCGAGCCCGGCAGCGCGCGCGTGGGCATGCACCTGCGCGAGGGGACCTTCTACAAGCTGCGCAACTTCATCGCGCTCAACTTCGGCGGCGGCGTGCTGGACGCCGACGCGGCCACCGTGATTCCGGCCAACGACTGGCCGGCCAACATCAGCATGGAGAGCAGCGTGTTGTTCGGCGGCGCCGTCGGTGCCCCGGATACCGCCAAGGACAACGACAAGGGCTTCGTCGAGACCACGGCCCTCTCGGATCCCGCCCGTATGAACACCACCACCGTCGATCCCATGCTAGCCAGCATCGCTTTCCCGACGCCGAACTACACGCCACTCGACGTGGCGGCGGTCTCCGGCAAGGCCACGCCCCCGGCCGGCATGGACACCACCGCGACCTACGCCGGCGCGGTGAAGCCCGGCGATACGGATCCGTGGTACGCCGGCTGGACGGCGTTCCCGACGAACTAGGCACGACAGCGAGGAACGGAGGCTGGGGGCGGACAGATCCACCATTCCGGCTCCGTTCCTCGGTTCCTCCGTGTTCATGTTCCGACCAGTCCACGGGCCTCGCCCGCGTCACGCGGCGGTCTTCGTCGCCGGTTCGAAAGAGCAATAGTAGAATGCGCCGATAGGGTAGGGGCGTCAGGGCGACCGCCTTGCCCTGCAAAGGAGGCGAACATGGAGACTGGGCTCGTCGGCAAGGCCAAGCGCGTTTGCATCTACGTCAGCGAAGGTGACAAACACGGCATCCGGCCGGTGAACGTCGCGATCATGGCGTTTCTGCGCAAGGAGGGCGCATCGGGTTGCACGGTCTTCCGCGCGGTCGAGGGCTTCGGCGCGTCGGGGGTCATCCACACGTCGAGGTTCTCCGACATCGCTTGGCGCCTGCCAATCTTGATCGAGTGGATCGATCGGCCAGATGTGGTCGAGCGGCTGTTGCCGCCCATCAAGGAGATGGTGAAGCGCGGTCTCATCACGGTCGACGACACCAACGTCGAGCTGTACTGTGCCCACCCGGTTCGCGACGTCTCGGCCGCCCTGCGTGTCGCCGATGTCATGTCACGGGAGGTGGTCTCCGTTGCTCCCGATACGCCCGTGAGAATCGTCGTCGAGCTCATGGTGGGTAAGTCCTATCGTGCCGTCCCGGTGGTCGAATCGGGCATCCCCGTCGGCATCATCACCAACACCGACCTCATCCGACGGGGCGGCCTGACCATGCGGATGCAGTTGCTCGGAGAGCTGGATACCCCCGAGCTGCACCCCGAGCTCGAGCGACTCTCGCAAGGGGCGAAGGTCGCGTCTGGTGTGATGAACAAGGACCTGACCACGATTCCCGCGTCGGCTCCTCTCACTCAGGCAGCGGAGATCATGTCCTTCCGACGCCTCAAGCGTCTGCCGGTCGTAGATGAGCACGGTGCCTTGGTGGGGATGTTGTCCAGGCTCGACGTGCTCAAGACCGCCGCCCGGACCTTCGAGCCCAAGGAGGGCGAGCCACACGAAATCGGTTTGGCGGTCGACGAACCCGTGGGTCGCATCATGCGCACCGACATCCCGATGGTGTTTCCCGACGCACATATCCCGGAGATCGTGCAAGCGGTGGCGTCGACGGGCCTCAGTCGCTGTCTGGTCGTCGACCATGACCGGCACGTCCTCGGCAAGATCACCGACGCGGAAGTGCTGGAGCGGGTGACACCGAGCCTGCGCCCAAGCGCATTGCGGTCCCTCATCCATCGGTTGCCGTTCGTGCATCCCAAGCCCGAGGAACTGGCGGCGGAACAGCATGCCAAGGCGCGCACTGCCGCGGATCTGATGGTTGGGACAGCGACGGTCGACGAAAACGCGCTCATCCGCCAAGCGATCGCCTCCATGTTGAGCGGGGAGCACAAGATTGTCGCCGTCGTCGATGCCGAGCAGCGCTTGCTGGGCGTCGTGGATCGCGGGGATCTGCTGCACGGCCTGGTCTCGGGGGCCGACCTAGGCTAGGCGACCGGCAGGGGCC
>CAZYFU010000177.1:0-11292 GCA_964647025.1 uncultured Myxococcales bacterium
GTCTCGATCATGTGCACGGGAATACGGATCGTGCGCGCCTGATCGGCGATGGCGCGCGTGATGGCTTGACGAATCCACCAGGTCGCGTAGGTCGAGAACTTGTAACCGCGGCGGTACTCGAACTTGTCCACGGCCTTCATCAAGCCGATGTTGCCTTCCTGAATGAGATCGAGGAATTGCAGGCCACGATTCGTGTACTTCTTTGCAATCGAGACCACCAAGCGCAGGTTCGCTTCCACGAGCTCGGCTTTGGCCTGCTCGGCCTGATGTTCGCCGTCCTCGATCTCACGAACGGTGTCGCGCAGAGTCGGCTCGTCGAGGCCGGCCTCCTCCTCGATCTTCTTCACCTTCTTGCGGGCGTTCGAGATCGCTTCGGCGGCCTCGTCCAGTTCCTCGGGCCGCAACCCGAGCCGCTTCGTGACGTTGCGCTGCCGGAGCGACGAGCCACGAGACTCGCGGATCGTCTTCTTCAGCTCGCGATCGCTCATCCCGATGCGGCTCTCGCAATCGCCGATCTCGCGCCGGGCAGATTCGATGCGTGACACCAGCCCCTTGAGCCGGAGGACGATGCGGTCGATCTGCTTCTTGTTGAGCCGCAGCTCTTGCAGGGCATCGAGCAGCTCCTGCTTGAGCGTGGCGACCTGAGACTTGGCCTTCTTCTTTGCGGCCTCTGACTGGGCCTTCTTGGGTTCCTTCTCGTCGACCTTTTCGATGTCTTTGTAGATGCGCCTGACCTTGTCGATGATCTTGCAGACGCGCTCGACGTGGAAAGCCTCGTCAAACTCCTCGTCGTCCTCGTCGGCGTCCTTGACGACCTCCTTGACGCGGACCTTCTGCTTGCGAAGCTTCTCGCCCAGCTCGAGGATCTCCTCGATAGCGACCGGCGAGTTCAAAACGACCTGCAGCACGCGGCGCTCGCCGTCCTCGATGCGCTTGGCTATCTCGACTTCACCCTCGCGGGTAAGCAGCGAGACCGATCCCATCTTGCGCAGATACATGCGCACCGGATCGTTGGTCTTCGAGTAGCCGTCATCTTCCTCTTCCTCTTCGGCCTCGGCGGGCCGCGCCGAAGATTCGGACTCGCCCTCTTCCTCGGATTCGGCCTCGGCGGCCTGGCCCTTGTCCTCCACCTTCACCTGGCTCGAGCCATCGACGATCTCGATCCCCTCACCACCCAGGGTCGACAACCAATCGTCGATCTGGTCCGACGACACGATGCTCTCAGGCATGTGGTCGTTGACCTCGTCGTACGTCAGGAAGCCCTTGGCCTTGCCCATCGTGATGAGCTCGCGCTTCTTGCGCTCGCTCTCCTTGTTGGCAGCGCCCTTCTTGGCCAGTTGCTTACTGACTTCTTCCAGTTCGTCTTCGTCCTGGCTGTCTTCGCTCAAACGGTCGTCGGCGTCCTCGATCATGTCGCCATGCCTTTGCTCTGGTTTCCTAACCCTAACTTGGTCCTTATAAGTTGCATTTCCTTCACGGAAATGGCTCGTGCTTCTTCTTCATCGCCGCGGGCAAGGGCCTCGCGGTGCTGGCGCTGTGCCTGCGCAAGCTCTTCATCAACACGCGAGCGTTGGAGCCTGAGTAAGAGCGCCCGCATGGCGTCCTCCACAGCTTCCACACGCTCCCAACGCCCATCCATCAACGCGCTGGCCACCTGATCGCGAATCTCGACCGGAGCGCTGTCGAGCCAGCTTGGAACATCGGGCCGACCGCCCGCCTGTAGGGTCGAGATCGCGGTCGAGTAGATCTGGAGGATCCCCGGGTCGCGCAGCGTCTCGAGGGTCAGCTGAGCAGTTTCGCGTGAAGCGAGCTCGGGATGGGCAACCAGCAGCGCCAAGGCGTCGACCTCATCGGACGGCACGGTCCGGGTGGGCGTCGGCGCAGGAACCGTCGCCGGAGCCTGAGAAGCCGCGCTATCGGACCTCGACAGCTGGCTGGATGCCTCTCTCACCATGCGCGAGACCTGCGCCACCGGCACGCCCAACTTGGCGGCTAGGTCGCGGATATAGAGGTCTCGCACGAGGGGATTGCGAACCTTTGCCAGGACGTCGACGACACGTTTGGCGGTGTTCGCCTTGCCCGGAACCGTGGCATCGTCCGCCGCTCGCTGGATCAAGTGATCCAGCATCGGGCGGGCCTGCGCGATCAACGCTCGAAAGGCCTCGGCGCCGCTCGCTCGAATGAACTCGTCGGGATCCATCCCGCTCGGCATCTCGGCAACGCGGCCGTCGGCATCGGCGTCCGCGAAGAACAGCCCTGCCTCGACGGCCAACGGCACGGCCTTCTCGGCGGCGCGCACCCCGGCGCTATCACCGTCGAAGACCACGACGATACGCTTGGCCCCTCTGGCAAGCAGGCGAATCTGCTCGACGGTAAGCGCAGTTCCCATGGGAGCCACGGCTTCTTCGATTCCTGCCTCGTGCAGGCTCAACACGTCAAAGTTGCCCTCCACGAGGACCGCGGTACCACCGCGCCTGATGGCGTCGATCGCCGCGTGCAGGCCGTAGAGGTTCTCCTTCTTGTGGAACAGTGGGGAATCGGGCGAGTTGACGTACTTGCGCTCCTTGGCGTCCGGGTCGAGAAGCCGCGACGAATAGCCGATGGGCCGTTTCTGCCGGTCGAGCACCGGCAGCATCACCCGGTCTCGGAAGAAATCGTAGTGGCCGCGCTCGTTGGTAGAGATCAAACCGAGACGCTCCGCAACCTGGTCGGAAACCTGTCGAGCCAAGAGGTGCCTGTGCAATGCATCGCCCGCGGCTGGCGCATAGCCCAGACGAAAGCGCTCGCACACCGCCTTCGAAATTCCTCGCTTCTCGATGTACGCCCGAGCAGCCGCGCCGGCTGGGCTTGCAAGTTGAGCTTCGTAGAACCTCGTGGCCTCGTCCATCGCGCGCAACATGCGTTCCCGCTCGGACGTCGCCTCCTCGGCGGCCTTCCGCTCAGCTGGTGTGAGCGACTTCTCGGGCAGCTCGACCCCAGCATCCCTGGCCAGATCGCGTAGGACTTCCATGAACGACCGCTGTTCGATCTTCTCCAGGAACGAAAACACGTCGCCCTTCTCGCCACAGCCAAAGCAGTGAAAAAACTGGCGCTGTTCATGAACGTGGAACGACGGTGTCTTCTCTGCGTGAAATGGGCAAAGTCCTTTCCAGCTTCCGGTGCCTGCGCGCTTGAGCTCCACGTATCGCCTAACGACGTCGACGATATTCGTACGTTCTCTGACGTCGTCAATTTTCTCGCGTGGCAGCAAAGGCAAATCAAACCCGCGCCCAAGGTAATTGGGTGGTTGTTAATAACCCACACGCCAGCTCTGTCAAGAAGAACCTGAGCCGCGAAGCGGCTTTCCAGCCCGAGAATGCGATGCCCGCGGATCGCGGACATCGCAGCGTGCCAACCCAGCCTTCGAGCCGTCCTGCTCAGTGAGGCAGGCGAAGGAAGCTCGCCTGCCTCATGACGGACGAGCTACTGCCCCGAGTCACCCTGCAGAATCGCTTCATCCACCCGCTTGAGGATGATGAACTCGACGCGCCGGTTCTTGCTCCAGCAGTCCTCGTTGTGCTGCGTGCAGACGGGCTTGGTCTCGCCGTAGCCGCGAGCCCGCAGACGACCTAGCTCGACGCCACGGTCTTCGAGGGCACGCATCACCGCGTGTGCACGACGATCGGTCAGATCCAGGTTGTGCTCGTCGTCGCCTCGCTCGTCTGCGTGGCCTTGGATCTCGATGAGCGCGATCTCGGGGTGCCCCTTGATCGTGGCGGCGATGGCGTCGACCAGCGGGAACGAGACCTCCTTGATGACGTCCTTGTCGGTCTCGAAGTAGATCTTATCGAGGATCTCCAGCTTGCCGCGCTGCACGATCACCATGCCCTTGTCCGGGCAGCCATCGTCGTCCTCGAACCCATTGTAGGTCTCCGGCTCGTTCGGGCACTTGTCGTTCCCGTCGAGGATGCGGTCGCGATCGTTGTCAGGATCGGGACACCCGTCGTCGTCCTCGAACCCGTCCTTGTCCTCGGGATCGTTGGGGCAAAGGTCGTTCTTGTCGAGAATGCCGTCCTGATCGTTGTCCTTGTCCGGGCAGCCATCCTCGTCCTCGAACTTGTCGAAGTCTTCGGGCTCGTCCGGGCACTTGTCGCGGCTGTCCGGGATACCGTCGCCATCGCGGTCGTGGACCTTGTGCATCGGACAGCCGTCGTTCTCACGCGGGCCGGGCTCGTTGGGACACTTGTCCTGGACGTCGGGGATGCCGTCCTGATCGTTGTCCGGATCGGGACAGCCGTCCTCGTCGTCGAACTCGTCGAAGTCCTCCGGATCGTCGGGACACTTGTCCACGTCGTCCTTGTATCCGTCGCCATCGCGATCGCCCGAGCCGGGCTCGAAGACGATGCCGGCGAAGAATCGGCCTCGGCTGGTTCCGTAGGAGGTCGGGATGACGCCGTAGCCACCGCCCGCCTGGAAGAAGGAGTTGGGTGCCAGGTACGCTTTGAAGCCGAGCAACGCCTCCCCGCCGGGGCCCATGTTGGAGGTGGTGCCGTCGGCATTCAGCTTCTTGGAGTCCAGGCCCGTGAACGTGTAGAGCTCGGCCACCAAATCGAAGATGAAGGGCACGACGCCCCAGGAAAGGCCGAGCCCGGCGAGCAGCTCATTTCCCGCCTTGACGCCCATGTTGGTGTTGGTCGGGACGCTCGATCCCGGGATTGGGGTGCCGTCCGGGTTGTGATCCATGACCGGCCGGTTGAAGTTGTCGACTGTGTCGGAGAACTGCGAGGCGCCCTTGGTGCGAATCCGAGCACCGATGTTGATGGCCGATCGAAACACGCCGTGCCCGCCCCACTCTGCTTCGAGAATCGCCTGCGGCTGGAAGATGAACTGCCCCTCGCCGAGGAACTTCTTCTTGTCGCCGGTCGGGAGGATCAATCCGGGGATGATCGCAATGCCGACGGTGGTGCGGCTCGGGTTCAGGATACGCAGCTTCGGCAGCACCGCGATGTCTCCGATGCCCTGGAAGTTGGTCAGGTAGTGGACGTTGTCGTCGGTTCCCGAGTTGCGGGTCCCCGGGATGGTCGTGTTGTTCGGGTAGCCGGTTTCGTACGGCGTGCCTTCGCCCGAGACCACGCCAAAGGGGACCGCCAACCCGAGCTGCAGGCCGATATGATCCGTCGAAACGATACCGATCGCCCCTTGCAGAGTGAAGGTCATCAGGTAGTTGACCGCCATCTGCCGGTCCTGAACCCGAGGCTCACCGCCATGAAGGTCCACGGACCCCGCCTGCAACCGCAGCGGTTTCCAAGCACCTGTTCCAATGAGCCCGAAGGACACATCGAGCGGGGCCAGGATTTGGGCACCGTTGACCGTGAAGTACCCCTTGGTGTCCACGGCGGGGCGGAAGGATTGGAGATCGATGGGCGCGCTGCCGATGTCCCCGGCAGCGACCTGAGCCTTCGCAGAGGCGCTGGCCAACGTCGCAAGAGCCAGCAGGGCCAAACCGATCGCGGATTGTCGGGATTTCATGTTCTTCTCCGTCGGAAAGGGGCCGAATACGCGTGCACTCGAACCACGCACTACGAAACGCACGCATTTATATCAGTGGGCAGATCGAGGGTAAAGCATCCTCGTGCCTTCCCTGGCCGAGCCCCCCCGAGGAGGGTAGCTGAATGAAGAGGGCAGCTACGCCAGAATATCGGCGAGCTGTTTGGCGATCCCGTCGCGGATCGGCCCAGCAAAGGGCCGCATGAACAGCCCCAGCTCCATGTCGACGTGCACCTTGTCGTCAGCGATGTCCAGTCTGGCCTGCAGCCCCTTGCGCTTGACGACCAAGCGCTCGCTCCCCTCCCAGTTGCACTCCGCGCTAAAATCCTGCGCCAGCTTCGCGGTGGCGCGGTCTATCCGCGACCGGGCCTCGGCACGCGTGAGGCGGTGAGCAATATCGACTTCCAGCTTGTTCATCGGGCCTCACTCTAGCATGTAGTTGTGCAAAAACCTGAGCTCGCAATCGGCGAGCTTGGAAGTTTCGCTCTCGGCTGCCTCGGACTATAAAGTAGCGCTATGCCGCTCATCTTCGAAGAAATCCATGCCGCCCCAGACAAAAAGAAAGTCAACGAAGAGTACTTCGTGCTCGCCAACACAGGAGCTTCGGCGGTCAGCACTGCCGGGTTGCACGTAATCGTCAGTCGGCCGGGCAAAAGAGGCTCGGTCATGGGCCAGATCGACCCGGGCTTCGTCCTCCAGCCCGGCGAGAAGATCCTGATCCTCAGCGGGATTCCCGGCAAGCAGTCGCAAGGTGAGCCGCCGGTCCGTGACGGAATGCGGACCTACTACCTTTTCCAACGTGAGGGACTGGTCCACGGCTCAGGCACCACACTGCGATTCGCCATGAACCAGGTGGACGTGGCCCGAGTCACGTACCAGAAGGACGCCCCGAACGGCATCGCGCAGTAACGCGCAGCCTGTCGCCATCCTCGATCGCGGCTCCCGCCCCCCTCCCCCTCTGGGGTCGCTCACACCTCGAGGATCTCTTTTTCTTTCTTGGCCACCACCTCGTCAACCTTGGCGACGGCGGCGTCGGTGGCGTCCTGGACCTTCTTCAGGCCCTGCTTCTCCTCATCCTCGGTGATGTCCTTGCTCTTCTGGAATTCTTTGAGCATCTCGTTCGCATCGCGACGAGCTCCGCGCAACGCCACCTTCGCCTCCTCCGCCATCTTCTTGACCGTCTTCACCAGCTCCTTGCGGCGCTCTTCGGTGAGGGGGGGCATGGGCAGACGAACGATCTCGCCATCAGACGACGGGTTCAAACCGAGCTGAGCAGAACGAATCGTCTTCTCGATCTCCGGAATGAGCGACTTCTCCCACGGCTTGATGGTGATGAGTCGCGGATCGGGGACGTTCAGAGACGCAACTTGATTGAGCGGTGTCGGAGTGCCGTAGTAGTCGACGCGGATGCCGTCCAGGATCGACACGCTGGCGCGGCCGGTACGGACCTTCCCGAGATCCTTCTTCAGCGCCTCGATCGCCTTCTCCAGATTTGCCTGCAGTTCCTTGAGGACGTCATTGACCATTGGAGCTCTCCTCCGTTGGGGCGTCCGCCCCATTTTCGCCACGCGCTTGGCGCCGTTCCTCGACCACCAGGGTGCCGAGTGGCTCGCCCAGGACGACACGCCGGATGTTTCCGGGCTTCGTCATGTTGAAGACCAGAATCGGCAACTTGTTGTCGTGGCACAGCGAGATTGCCGTGGAATCCATCACCGCCAGGTGACGATTGAGCACGTCCATATACGATAGGCGTCGGAACATGCGTGCGTCTTTGAACTTCTTCGGATCCTTGTCGTAGACGCCGTCTACTCGCGTCGCCTTCATCACGATGTCGGCACCGATCTCCATCGCGCGCAGCGATGCCGCAGTGTCCGTGGTGAAGAACGGGTTACCGGTGCCCGCGCCGAAAATCACCAATCGCCCCTTTTCGAGATGACGGATAGCGCGGCGACGGATGTACGGCTCCGCCAGCCGAGCGATCTCGATGGCGCTCATCACGCGCGTCTTCGCGCCTCGCGATTCGAGGGCGTCCTGCAGCGCGAGCGCATTGATGACGGTCGCCATCATTCCCATGTAGTCTGCGCTCGCACGATCCATGCCGGAGGTGCTGCCGGCCAGGCCGCGGAAGATGTTGCCTCCGCCGATCACCAACGCAATCTCCACGCCCAGGCTATGGACGTCGATGATTTCGTCGGCGATGCCAGACAACACCGCCTTGTCGATGCCGAACCCCTTGTCGCCCATCAGGGCCTCGCCCGAGAGCTTGAGGAGAATACGTCGGTACTTCACGCCCGGCGCGAGCGGCGGGCGTGAAGACGGCAATGGGTCGGGCGCCGCGGCTGTGCGAGCGACGACGGCACGAACGCCGACGTCGAGCATCGCCTCGGAGATGGGGACGAGATCGTCGGTTGGACTCCCGCCGCCAGCCCCGTCGGTCTTTGCCCGACGGGACGGCTGCGGCTTGCTGCGCTTCCCGGCTGCCACGGCTTGCGCCACCCGCTACGCTTGACCAGCCTGGCGCTTCACTTCTTCGACGAAGTCGTCGGCCTTCTTGGCCAAGCCCTCGCCTACTTCGTAGCGAACGAAGCGACGAATCTTGATGTTCTCGCCGATCTTGCCAATCAGGTCCATCAGCATGCTGCGGATGTCCTTCTTGCCCTCGGGATCCTTGACCCAAGGCTGATCCAGGAGGCAGACCTCCTTGAACCACTTGGACATCTGACCATCGACGATCTTCTGCAGCACGGGCTCGGGCTTCTTCTGCTGGCGAGCCTGCTCCATGCGGATGGACTTCTCCTGCTCGATCACGGCCGCGGGAATGTCTTCCTGCGAGACGTACTGCGCGTTCATGGCGCAGATCTGCATGGCGACCTCACGAGAGAACGACTGGAAGTCGGGATTGCGCGACACGAAGTCGGTCTCGCAGTTGACCTCGACGAGGACGGCGATGCGCGAGCCCGGGTGAATGTAGTTGGCGATCGTCCCCTCGGAGGCGATACGCGTCGCCTTCTTGGCGGCCTGAGCGATGCCCTTCTTGCGCAGAAACTCGATGGCCTTCTCCATGTCGCCATCGCACTCGGTGAGAGCCTTCTTGCAATCGGACATACCGGCCTGCGTGCGCTCACGCAGTTCCTTGATCATCTGAGTCGTAACTTCGGCCATGGGTCGGGTCTCCTAGAAATCGAAAAAGTGGGAGTGGAAACTATTCCTTCTCGCCCTCGGGCGAGGCAGCCGCTTCGGGAGCCGGCATTTCGCCACGACGACGGGAAACCACCTCGACCTTCGGGCCCTCGCCTCCAGAGGAAACGCGAATGGTCTGAACAGCGCCCTCGCCCTCGGCGTCGGCAGCGGCACGAGAGGTGGCCGCACGCTCGCGAGCAACCTTCTGCCCAATCAGGCAAGCGTCGGCAACCTTGGTCGCGAACAAGCGAATGGCTCGGATGGCGTCATCGTTGCCGGGGATCGCATAGTCGATGAGATCCGGATCGCAGTTGGTGTCGACCATCGCGACGATCGGGATCTCGAGCTTGCGGGCCTCGCTGACCGCGATGTGCTCCTTCACCACGTCGACGATGAACACGGCTCCGGGAAGATCGCCCATCGACTTGATACCGCCGAGAGCCTTCTCGAGCTTCTCCTGCTCGCGCGTGATGTGGATGACTTCCTTCTTGGTCAGACGCTCGAAAGTGCCGTCGGTCGACATCTTCTCGATCGACTGCAGGCGCTCGATGGAGCCCTTCACCGTCTGGAAGTTGGTCAGCGTGCCGCCCAGCCAGCGGTTGGTCACGTAGAACTGGTTGCAGCGGGTGGCCTCTTCGCGGACCACGTCCTGGGCCTGCTTCTTCGTCCCGACGAACAGTACTGGCTTGCCCTCGGCGACCGTGCGCAGCAGGAAGTCGAAAGCGCGCTTGAACGCCTTCACCGAGTGCTGAAGGTCGATGATGTGAATCCCGTTGCGAGCGCCGAAGATGAACGGCTTCATCTTCGGGTTCCAGCGCGTGGTCTGGTGGCCGAAGTGGACACCGGCCTCCATCATGTCGCGCATGCTGAGCGGCGTATCGATCGCCGCCATCGGGTTCTCGGTTGCGGTCGTCGCGGTGGCCGGGAGGCCCGTCTCTGTGCTTTCCATGTTTTCCTTTCGCGTTGTTGTCCGCCGCTGCCTCAAGCGAGGGTCGCAACTGAATCCGTGCACATGCACGAATCCAGCACGCACGACCCTCTCGGTCAGCGTGTGGTGTTCAAGGGAGTCAGGTTCTTACCACATTTCAACGCACTTGGAAGCACAATGATGCGATTTCATTGGCTATCGCAATTCGGCGCAATGTTTGCTAGGGAACGCCGGCAACTAGCAAGGAGCACCCTCGATGCCACTCACGAAGCCCGTCGAAATCAAACCCGCCACCGGAAGACTGGGAGTCCTGACCCCAGGAATGGGGGCCGTCGCTACCACCTTCATGGCAGGTGTTGATGCCGTTAGACGGGGACTCTCGAAGCCCATCGGTTCGCTGACCCAGATGGGCACGATCCGCCTCGGGAAGCGGACCGACAACAATTCTCCACTGATCAAAGACTTCATTCCGCTGGCCAAGCTCGACGACATGGTGTTCGCCGGCTGGGATCTCTTCCCGGACGACGCGTACCAGGCTGCCGCGAAGGCTGGCGTGTTGACCAAGGACCACCTGGCACAAGGCAAGGAATTCCTATCGAGCATCAAGCCCATGAAGGCGGTGTTCGAGCAGTCGTACGTGAAGCGCTTGACCGCCACCCACTCGAAGACCGGCAAGTCGAAGATGGATTTGGCCGAGCAGGTGATTGCCGACATCGAGAACGTCCGCAAGACGGAGAACCTCGATCGCATGGTGATGGTGTGGTGCGGATCGACCGAGGCCTACCACGAGGTGGCGCCCGTTCACGCCTCACTGGCCACCTTCGAGAAGGGCTTGCGCGAAAGCGATCCAGAGATCGCTCCGTCGCAGATCTACGCCTACGCCGCGCTCAAGTGCCGCGTCCCCTACGCCAACGGAGCCCCGAACCTCACCGTAGACACCCCCGCCCTTCTGGAGCTGGCCAAGAAGAACGAGGTCCCCATTTCCGGGAAGGACTTCAAGACCGGCCAGACCTTCATGAAGACGATCATCTCGCCCGGCCTCAAGGCGAGGCTCCTCGGCATCGAGGGCTGGTACTCGACCAACATCCTCGGCAACCGAGACGGCGAGGTGCTGGACGATCCCGAGTCGCACAAGACCAAGGAGAAGTCGAAGCTCGGCGCGCTCGAGCACATCATGCAGCCGTCGCTCTACCCGGATCTCTACGCGAAGATGCACCACGTGGTGCGCATCAACTACTACCCGCCCCGCGGCGACAACAAAGAGGGCTGGGACAACATCGACATCTTCGGGTGGATGGGCTACCCGATGCAGATCAAGGTGAACTTCCTCTGCCGTGACTCCATCCTGGCCGCGCCGGTGGTGCTCGACCTCGCCCTCTTCATGGACCTCGCGCAGCGCTCGGGTCTCTCGGGCGTTCAGGAATGGCTGTCGTTCTACTGGAAGAGCCCGATGACCGCGCCAAGCGTGTATCCGGAGCACGACACGTTCATCCAGCTGACGAAGCTCAAGAACACGCTCCGCTACCTCAAGGGCGAGGAGCTCATCACTCACCTGGGCGCCGAGTACTACGAATAACGCGCCAGGCTCACCGAGCCAAGCCCATCGATTGGCATAGGGGCCTCGGATGATCTCCGAGGACCCCTGCCACACCACCCGG
>CAZYFU010000178.1:0-11202 GCA_964647025.1 uncultured Myxococcales bacterium
GGCATCGGCATCATGAACATCATGCTGGTCAGCGTGACCGAGCGGACGCGCGAGATCGGCATCCGGATGGCCGTGGGTGCCCGTCCGCGTGACGTGCTGTCCCAGTTCCTCGTCGAGGCGCTGACGCTTTCCTTTTTTGGCGGGATCATCGGCGTTTTGTTGGGCCTGCTCGGCGCCAACCGCTTGGCGGTCTATTTCGGCTGGCCCGTGCTGATCAGGGTCGACATCATCATCATCGCGGTTTCGTTCTCGGGTTTGGTGGGCGTGGTCTTCGGGCTCTACCCCGCGATGAAGGCCGCGCGCTTGGATCCCATCGAAGCCTTGAGGTTCGAATGAAAAGGTCGTTGCTTGCGTTCATCGCGTGCCTCCTTCTCGCCGCACCGGCGCCCGCCGCCGATTCGCCGGCCCGCCGCACGCTCACCATCGAGGAAGCGCTGAAGACCGCGCAGGCGAAGCACCCGAGGATGCAGGCCGTGCGCGCGCAGACCGAGGCGTCGAGCGCCCGGGTGACGGTATCCAGGGCCGCGCTGTTGCCGCAGGTCGGGGCCTCGGCTGCGTACACCTATGGCAGGGGACGATCGTCGACGTTCATCCCCCTGGGCGCCGGGGCCGGAACGGGCGCCAGCGGCAGCGGGGCGACCACGACGCCCGCGACGGCGTACTCCACGTCCTCCGGCAGCTCGAACTATCGCTTCGGGCTCACCGCCAGCGAGCTTCTGTACGACTTCGGGCAAACCTGGGGCCGATGGAAGGCCGCGGGCGCGACGTTGCAGTCGCTGCAGGCACAAGAACGCACAGCGGCCGTGCAGCTGTCGTTCAACCTCAGGCAGGTCTACTACACGACGGCGGCGGCGAAGGCTTCGGTGCGGGTGGCCGAAGAGAACCTCCGCAACCAAGTTGCCCACCTCCGGCAGATCCAGGGGTTCGTGGAGGCCGGCACGCGACCGGAGATCGACCTGGCCCAGTCGCGCACGGATCGCGCAAACGCGCAGGTGCAACTCATCAACGCCGAGGTCGCCTACGACACCGACAAGGCCTTGCTGAATCAAGCGATGGGCGTCGAGGGTGGTGTCGACTGGGACGTGGCTGACCTGCCCTCGCAGGCCATCCCGGGGGAGGACGGGAGCGCCGACGATCTCATGGGCGAAGCCATGAACGCGCGTCCCGACTTGCAGTCTCTGGCCCGCCAGATCGAGGCGCAGGAGTTGACGACGCGCAGTATCAGGGGCGGCTACGCACCGAGCCTCGGCGCGACTGCTTCGCTGTACGAGCAAGGGCCCGATCTCGGCAAGCTGAACTGGAGCGCTTTTCTCGGGCTCAACCTCAACTGGCAGCTCTTCGGTGGCGGCATCACCGATGCTCAGGTTCGAGAGTCCCGCGCCACCACGGTTGCCCTGCGGGCGCAGTACGAGCTGCAGCGCCAGCAGGTCCGCGCCGACGTCGAGCAGGCCCGCCTCGCCGTGCGCGCCACCAAGGCCGCCATCGAAGCCGCCCACGAAGCCGCGACCAACGCGCGCATCCGGCTCGGCCTTGCGGAAGGCCGCTACCAAGCCGGGGTCGGCAACGTGATCGAGCTCGGCGACGCGCAGCTGGCTTTGACCGCCGCCGATGCACAGGAAGTCCAAGCGATTTTCAACCTCGCCACGGCCCGCGCCAGGCTGCTGCAGGCCCTCGGCCAGCCGTAGCACCTTCCGTCGCTGGGCCCAAGGTGGGGGGCCAAATCAGACGCGGAATGTGGCAGACTCCATCTCCTATGCCCGTTCGTGGCCCTGTCTTCGAGTCTCTCGTATGCGTGGCGGTCGCCGCCGTCTGGATCGGCTGCGCGAAGGCGGAGTTCGACCCGCCCGACAGCGCTCCTCCGCCCGAGAAGGACGGGCCGGTTTGCTCGGTTTCGTCCGCCACCTGCACCGAGGACATCGGGTGCGCGGTGTGCGGACAGAAGTGCAGCTACGTGGTTGGTCCGTCGGGAACCGACATCCAGGCCAGCTGTGTCACGCCGAATGGCGACTTGCAGGAGTTCGAGGAGTGCCACATCCACAATGAGGGCACCAAGGGCCAGACCGACGATTGCGGGCTTGGCAAGATCTGTCTGCGCCCGTCGGGCAGCGAAGAAGTGAAGTTCTGTTTTCGCTTGTGCGCGACCAGCGCCGACTGCATACGCGCCGAATGTGGCGCGCGCCCGCTGTTCTCGGCGGGGCCGCCGGTGAACGTCTGCGATCCGCCCTACGTTCAGGTCGGCGACGATGGCGCTTGCGACCCCCTGGTCGACAGAAGTTGTGGCGATGGTCGCTACTGCTTCCTGGTGCAGGGGGACGACAGCGGGCATAGCCGCACCGTGTGCGAGTACTCGATGGGTGACGGTCGCGACGACCCACCCCCACCGGCCGAGTGCAAATCGGCTCGGGATTGTTTCTTTCAATTCGCGTGTGTAGACGGCATGTGCAGGCAGGTTTGCCAGGTGGGAAGCACCTGCTATTCGGGCAACAAGTGCGTGGCGATGGGGGAGGAGTACGGCTACTGCCCATAAGTGCCCGGGATCACACGCACCACGGCTTGTCAAAAATCCCGACCGTCCGACCCGTTTCCTAGCTATATATCGACCCGATGAGACACGCTCTGGGTCATGCTCGGCTGCCGCCGGCCTGGGCTTTGGTGATGGTGTTGGCTTGTGCGCCTGCTTGTCAGAAGGCGGTCTTCGACAGGGCCACTCCCAGCGACGCTGCGGCGGGGCGAGATGCCGCCGGGGACGGCGTGGTCGATGCACCCACCGACGTCACCGCGCCTCTGGTGTGCACCGATGACACCCCCAGCCGGTCCAAGAACAAGGGCGAGCCCTGCGGTTGTGATCGCCAGTGTCAGACCGGCTTCTGCGTGGACGGCGTGTGTTGTACATCCTCGTGCGGGGAGACCTGCATGGCCTGCAACTTGGCCAGCTCCCTCGGCGAGTGCTCTCCGGTGCCAGCCGGCGCACAGCCCGGGGACTCCTCCGTGTGCCCGGCCACCACGGCAGGAACCTGCGGCCTCGATGGCACTTGCGACGGCAAGGGCGCCTGCCGGAAGTACCCCCGCGGCACCGAATGCAAGCCGGGGACATGCCAGGGCGATGCCGTCGAAGGCATCCAGACCTGCGACGGCGAAGGCAACTGTTCCCAGACGACTTCGCAGCCTTGCCCGCCCTACACCTGCGATCCCAAGCAGAACCGCTGCGCGCGCAAGTGCACCACCGATTTCGATTGCTCTTCCGGGCACCTCTGCGCGGCAGGCTCATGCGGCAAGAGCGCCAACGGCGCCGAATGCGAGAACGACGAGGGGTGCCTGTCGGGCTTCTGCGTGGATGGCGTGTGCTGCAACATCGCGTGCACCGGGGCTTGCGTGACGTGCAACGAGACTGGCTCCCGCGGCCGTTGTACGTTCCTGCCGGTCAACCGGGCCGACCCCGAGTGCAACGGTCAGGATGCGACCACCTGCGGTCGCACCGGATCGTGCGACGGGGCGGGACGATGCACGATCTACCGAGAGAACACGGTTTGCGGATCGTCCGAATGCTCGGGGCTCTTTGAAAGGACGGCCAAGACCTGCGACGGCCGGGGCAATTGCCGAGAGCCGCAGCTCGTGGAATGCGCGCCCTTCCTTTGTTCCAATGGGACGTGCGAGACCAGTTGCGATCCCAACGGGACCGACGTCTGCGAGCCGGGCCATGCTTGCGTCCCCAAGACCGTCGGGGGCGTGACCCAGGGGATCTGTGGCAAGCGCAAGAACGGTCAGGTGTGCGCCACTGCCGACGACTGCGACTCTGGTCAGTGCGTGGACGGCGTTTGCTGCGAGAGCAGTTGCGAAGGTCCGTGTCGGAGCTGCAACGTGCCTGGCTCGCCTGGACGGTGCCTCAATGCGGCCGCTGGCGCCACCGATCCGCGCAAGACCTGCAAGGACCTGGGCGCCAAGTCGTGCTCGACGAACGGCCGTTGCGACGGACAAGGTGCTTGCGCGAGCTATCCGGTCGGCACCCAGTGCGGCGATGAGAAATGCGATTCGGACTGTGGCGGCGACCCGAGCTGCGTTCCGGGGACGTACCACCCACCGGCCACGTGCAATGCCTCGGGCCAGTGCGTGGAGTCGCGAACACGAACGTGCGCCCCCTTCCGGTGCAACGGCAACGCGTGCTTCGGATCCTGTACCAGCGACTCCCAGTGCACCGAAGGCAACTTCTGTCGCAACGACTCCTGCGGGCTCAAGCCGCCCGGCTCCCCATGCAGCGACAAGAGCGAGTGCCAGTCGGGCTTCTGCGCCCAAGGTGTGTGTTGCGACAGCGCCTGCGCGGGCTCGTGCATGGCGTGTAACTTGGCCAACTCGGCTGGGCTTTGCAAAGCCGTCCCGGACGGCGCGCCCGATCCTCAAGGCCAGTGCGCGGTCACCGACCCGACCACCTGCGGTACCACCGGCGCTTGCCGCAACGGTGCTTGCGCATTCGCCGAAGGCAACTCGTGCAAGCCTTCGGTCTGTGTGGGCGCCACGCCGCCGGCGCCGTCATCGTCGATGACACCCACCTCGACCTGCGACGGCCGAGGTGTTTGCCAGACGCCCCAGAACCGGCCGTGCGGCGGGTTCGTCTGCGAGAACGGCGCGTGCAAGATCAGTTGCACGCCCGCCACCGAGAAGGTGGACTGCGTGTCGCCCGCGACTTGTGCGAACGGTACCTGCGGTCTCAAGGTGAACGGCGCGACCTGCTCCAGCGCCAGCCAGTGCCTGAGCGGCTTCTGCACCGAGGGCGTCTGCTGCAACAGCGCGTGCGCCGACGCGGCCAGCGGTGGCCTGTGCAAGACGTGCAAGGGAACGTCCTCGGCCCCGCCCGGCATCTGCAGCAACGTCGCCGCCGGCACAGCCGATCCCAAGGGACGATGCGTCGCCAGCAGCCCGACCGATGGCGACTGCAGCAACGCCGGGGTGTGCGACGGGGGAGGCAAGTGCCAGGCGTGGTCCGCCACCACCGGTTGCCGCAAGGAGAGCTGCACCAACACGAGCACGGGCAGCAGCCATACCCTTGCGGCGACCTGCGACGGGAGGGGCGCTTGCCCCGCCGCCAGCGTCGTCTCGTGTGGTTCCTACATCTGTAGCTCGACCAGTCCCACCTGCCTCAACAACTGCACCTCGGACGAGGACTGCGTGAACGATCTCACCTGCCTCAAGACGAACAACCTCTGCGGCGGGAAGCTGCCGGCGGGAGAGGTCTGCGCCGTCGACACCGACTGCGAGACCAGTCTGGTGTGCTCTGCCGAGAAGGTCTGCTGCAACGCCGCCTGCTCGGGCTCGTGCCAGAGCTGCAAGGTGGCCGGAAGCGTCGGTTCCTGCACGATCAAGGCTTCGTGCTCGGTGGACAACTCGACCTGCCCGACCGACACCACCAAGCAGATCAGCGCCATCGGCACGTGTTCCTCGAGCACCACATGCGAGCCGGTGCTCGAGTCGTGTGGAGGGTTCTTGTGTATAGCCGGCGGGAAGTGCGCGACCTCGTGCACCGCCGCCAACGAGAGCACGAACTGCAACACGGCCGACGGCTACCGCTGCGTCGAAGGGACCTGCCAGAAGAAGGCGGTCGGCGAGGCTTGTGCGGGCAACGGCGAGTGCGCCAACAACCAGTGCGTCCATGGCTACTGCTGTGACGCCGCCTCGTGCGGCGATGGCGTCTGCCAGTCGTGCGGTTTCGCCGGTTCGCCCGGTCGTTGCACCAGCGTGGCCGCCGGGCAGTCCAGCGGCACCTGCACGCCCACCTGCGTGGACGGCACGGCCGAGAACCGGTCCTGCGATGGCACCGGCCAATGCAAGCTGAACAGCAGCACGCCCTGCTCGGGCGGAAGCCATTGCTCGGCCGGCGCCTGCACGAACGCGTGCTCGCCCACTGTGCCGTGCCCCACGGGGTACAAGTGCGCTGCCGACAACACGTGCAAAGTGGACATCGGCGGGGTGTGCGGCCAGGCCACCGAATGCGAGAGCGGATTCTGTGTCGACAACTTCTGTTGCAACGATGCTTGCTCCGGGGACTGCCGGACGTGCAAGGCGACGCCCGGGACCTGCACGAACGCCGCCACCGGCATGCCCAACCGAGACTGCAAGTCCACCTGCACCACAGGCGGCGACGTCTCCAACGGGACCTGCAACAGCTCCGGCCTTTGCGATGTAGTCATCGTGCCGTGCACGAACGGGACGAGATGCTCCGAGACGACCAATACCTGCTCGAACGTTTGCACATCCTCCCCGAACAGCTGTCCATCGGGATACACCTGCGCCGCCGACAACACCTGCAAGCTGAGTCTGGGTCAGCCCTGCGACAGCGCCCATCCAGAGGCATGCGTGCAGGGATTCTGCGTGGACAACGTCTGCTGCAACACCTCTGCCTGCGTCTCGGAGTGTGACACCACGAACAATCGGCTGATAAACCGCCAATGCGGGGTGAGCGGTGCCTGCAGTCCTACTATCACGGACTGCGGAGCTGGCTTTGTGTGCCAGAACCTGGCCTGTGTACCCGTGGCGCCGGATGGTGGCGTCAGCCAGCGATCAGCCAAGACGCGAACAAGCCCGCAACCACTGACGAAATAGGATGTTGCGCCGATAGGCGCGAGCAGCAAACTGACATTATGCGCCCTGATCCCAACCACCTCTGGCATCCCGGCCCGAGGAATCTTCTTGCCGGGACCCCCCTATTGTAAGTATGGATACCCCCATGGCATACATGGGCCAGAGTGCCCTGTCCGCCAGCGACCTTAACACTAGACTGCTGGCGGGCCAGGTCATCGGCGGTAGATACCGAGTCAGTCATCTGCTCGGTCAAGGGGGGATGGCTGCCGTCTGGGCCGGGATCAACGAGCGCACCGGCAAGCGCGTCGCGCTCAAGGTAATTCGTCCCGACTTCATGGCTACGCCGGGCGCCGAGGCGTTCCTGCACAGTGAGGGTTTGGCAGCAAGCCGGGTCAACCACCCGAACGTCGTCACCGTGTTCGACGTGATCGAGCACGAAGGCATGGCGTGCATCGTGATGGAGCTGCTCGACGGCCTGCCGCTCGGGACGTACATCTTCCGCAGTGGCCCGCTCAGCCTTCGCGAATCGACCAGCATCCTTCTGCCAGCCATGCGTGGTGTCGCCGCCGCGCACGCGCAAGGGGTCATCCACCGGGATCTCAAGCCGCAGAACATCTTCGTTTGCATCGATCCGGATGGCCGCGTGGTCACCACCAAGGTCCTCGATTTCGGGATCTCGCTGATGATGGACTGGGCGAAGGTGCGTGCCATTGCCACGATGCCGGGGTTGGTGGGCACGCCCGCGTACATGGCTCCGGAGCACATCGAAGGTTCCGACCGAATCGACGAACGGGCCGACGTCTATGGCTTCGGGCTCCTTTTCTACGAGTCGCTGACCGGGCGCATGCCGTTTCCGGGCGAGGTGCAGACCGAGGTCTTGCGCCGCGTGCTCACCGATCCGCCGGTGCCCCTGCGCGATCTTCGCCCGGATTTGCCGGCGACGATGATCGGCATCGTGGACACCGCGATGGCGAAGAGCCCGGAGCAGCGCTTCGTCAGCCTCAACCAGATGATCTCCGAGATAGAGGATCTGGTGCTGCCCTCGGCGGCGGTCCCTCCCAACGGCACCCCTGCGGTCGGTGTTCCGGCGGCAGGCCTGAGCTACACCGTATCGGGCCCGGTGTCGCTCGCCGTCCCTACCCACGTGGCCAAGGACAACTCCGGACTCCATCGCGAGACCGTCATGTTCGGGCATGGACCCTCGAAGCGCGAGGCGGATGCCGCCGCGCCTACAGCCGAGGTTGCCGACGAATGGAGTCGCAAGCTAGCCCTCGCGACGGGGTCAGGAGCGGCCGCGGCCCTTCCGGCGATCGGGGCCCCGATGGCCGGCGTGGCGTCGTTTCCCCCGCCCCCGGAGCCGAGCAGCTTTCCGTCCACCGAGATTCGCCCGAGAGGCCTCCAAGGTGTCGTCGCCTCCGTCCAGCGTGCGCTTCGCCACCCGGCGGTGCCTCCGATTTTGCGTGACCGGCGGGTGCTACTGGGCGCCGCTGCGGCCCTGGCGGTTCTCATCGGCACCCTGGTCGCCACAGCCTCCCGTGGCGGGGCCGCGAGCGCGCCGGAGGCCCCGTCCGCGCAGGCGACTCCCGTGAGGCCCGTCGTCACGGTGACGGCCACGTCGCCCGGCACCGTCGAACCTGTTCCGGCGCCGGCCCCTGCGCCTCTTCCTCCCCCGCCTCCCCCACCGGTCGCAGAGGACCCCGCCCCCCCGCCTCCGGTCGTCGCGCCTGTCAGACCTGCCCGGGGCGAAGGCGCGAAATCCGCCCCGACACAGGTTGGCAAGCGCGGATCCCCAAGAGCTGGTACTCTTCGCGTGGGCGACTTCTAAGCTTCACCCAATCATGCCTAGACCCCAAGTGGCTCAAATACTGTCGTTCGCTTGCGCGCTGCTTGTTGTCGGCTTCGCCAGTCCCAGCGCGCGCGCGGTCGAGGACGATTCCGCCGACGGTGAGTCGCCGGCCGTGAAGAAGACCTATCGCAAGGCCATCAAGGATGGAGTGGCCGAGTACGAGGCCCGCCATTTCGAGGAAGCCCTCAGCTATTTCCGCAAAGCACATCAGGTTCATCCCAACGCTCGCACCTTCCGCGGGATCGGAATGGCCTCGTTCGAGCTGCGTGACTACGTCACGGCGGTGAGAAACCTCACGGCTGCCCTGGACGAGCAACGCAAGCCGCTCTCGCCCGACCAGCGAAAGGAAACCCAGGACCTCATCGACCGCTGCCGACTGTTCGTGGCCGTCTACACGCTGAAGATTTCGCCCCCGGAGGCACAGGCCACCGTGGATGCGAACCCGGTCGAGCTCGAGCCCGACGGTACCTTGATGCTGGGACTTGGCGTTCACACGATCGAGGCTCGCCTCAAGGGGTATCGCACGAGATCGTTGTCGGTTCCGGTTCGCGGGGGCGAGCGCAAGGAGCTGCAAATCACGCTGGAGCCCGTGTCGACGGCGATACGACAGCCCCAGGTGGGGGCATCGCCGTCGGGCGGCGCCCTCGTAGATCCGACACCTCTCCCCCCTGCCAAGAAGATCGGATCGACGGTCTGGTTCGTCGCTGGTGGAGCCGCCGCGGCGGCTACGGTGGCGGCCGGCATCTACTGGGGCCAGCAGTTCTCCGAGCTGTCGGCGTGCCGAAATCCGCCCAGAGGCGTCACGCCTGATCCCTGCAAGAACGAATCGACGATCAAGATGCAGTGGAACGTCGGAGCGGCCATGACGGTCGTTGCTGGCGCCGCCACCATCAGCTTCGTGACCCTGGGTATTCTGGCGCGACGGAACGAAGCCGAGCAGTCAAAGAAACGCAGCGACCTCGCCTGCTATCCCGGCCTTCTGAGCCTCAGCTGCGTGCATTCGTTCTAGGCCATGTCCAAGGTCGAAGTCGTCCGTGCCCCCGCTGCCATGAGCGCTTGGTCCGACGCTGTCCGAGGGCGGGGCCAGCGCATTGCCTTCGTTCCCACCATGGGGGCTTTGCACGCCGGTCACGTCTCCTTGCTGGCGGCCGCGCGCGCGCACGGGGATGTGGTGGTGCTTTCGATCTTCGTGAATCCCACCCAGTTCGGACCCAAGGAGGATCTCGCCAGGTACCCGCGTGACCTCGATGGCGACCTGGCCAAGGCGGGCAGCGTGGATACCTCCGTGGCCTTTGTTCCCGAGGCCAAGGACATGTATCCGGACGGATACCAGACCTACGTGGACGTGCGCGATATCTCGCAGGGCCTGTGCGGGGGAAGCCGACCAGGCCACTTCACGGGCGTGGCGACCGTGGTCAGCAAGCTGCTCAACATCGTTCGTCCCCACGTGGCGCTGTTCGGTGAGAAAGACTTCCAGCAGCTCGCCGTGATAAGGCGCATGGCCGCCGACCTCAACATGCCCGTGGAGATCGTCGGACAGCCCACGATCCGCGAGGCGGACGGGGTGGCCATGTCTTCGCGCAACGCGTACCTGTCGACCGCGGATCGTGCCAGGGCGACGGCCATCTACAGAGGCCTTTTGGCCGCTCGCGATCTGTGGGCCCGCGGTGAGCGCAACGGTGCGCAGCTTCTGGCCTCGGCCCGCGCGGTGGTCGAGCCTGGCGTAGACCGGGTCGACTACCTCGAGATCCGCGACGCCCAAAGCCTGCGTCCGCTGGACGACGTCTCTGCTCCGGCGGTCATTCTGGCCGCCGCCTTCGTTGGCACGACGCGCCTGATCGACAACATCCGCCTCGGCTGAAAATCGACCGGGGTCGGGTTGACTTGCATTCGAACGTGCATAGATTGGCGGCCTACCATTGGCACTCCCAGCACGGGACTGCTAGAGACCGACCCAACACGGAGGCAAAGATTCGATGAAAGTTCGCCCGCTTCATGATCGCATTCTGGTTCGCCGCGTCGCTGAGGAAGAGAAGACGAAGGGCGGAATCATCATCCCCGACACCGCCAAAGAGAAGCCCGCGGAGGGCGAGGTCATCGCGGTCGGCGGTGGCAAGCCGAACGACAAGGGCGGCGTTACGCCGCTCCAGGTGAAGAAGGGCGACCGCGTCCTGTTCGGCAAGTACAGCGGTAACGAGATCAAGATCGAGGGCGTCGAGCACATCATCCTGCGCGAGGAAGAAGTGCTGGGCGTGATTGAGAAGTAGAGAAACCCCTTCCACGACGCAACGACGAAGAAAGCAAGCAAGGAGATTACATAATGGCTGCCAAAGAGATTCTTTTCAGCGAACAGGGCCGATCGCAGATCCTCATCGGCGTCAACACGCTGGCCGATGCAGTGAAGGCCACGCTCGGTCCGCGCGGACGCAACGTCGTGATCGAGAAGTCTTGGGGCGCCCCGACGGTGACCAAGGATGGCGTCACCGTGGCGAAGGAGATCGAGCTGGAAGACAAGTTCCAGAACCTCGGCGCGCAGATGGTGCGCGAGGTCGCCTCGAAGACCTCGGACGTCGCGGGTGACGGCACCACCACCGCGACCGTGCTCGCCCAGGCCATCTACCGCGAGGGCGCCAAGATGGTCGCCGCCGGTCACAGCCCGATGGAGCTCAAGCGCGGCATGGACGCGGCGGTCGCGAAGATCGTCGAGGCCTTGAAGAAGCTGTCGAAGGCGACCAAGGGCCAGAAGGACATCGCCCAGGTCGGCACCATCAGCGCCAACGGCGACG
>CAZYFU010000179.1:0-11169 GCA_964647025.1 uncultured Myxococcales bacterium
CCGCGCCTCCCACACGAACTCGCTCACGCCCTCGCGCACGCGGCCCGCCAGCCGCGGGCCGGCCCTTCGGGCGGCCCGCAATTTCCCGACAAGCTCTAACCAGTGGGGGGAACGCTGGCCGGACCGCGTCTTCGGACGTGGCCCGATTCGGGACCTCACGCCGGTTTTTTTCGCGCGCGCTTTGCGTGCCGGGGCTACCATGCAGCGCACCTGATGGAGCCACGAGACCAACCCGTCGAGTCGAGACTGAGGCCGGCCGCGGTCGTATGCGCCGATGTCGAGCGCTACGCTTCGCTCGCCGACCAGCATGAGTGGCTGCTCAAGTTCGATCATCTGATGGGCAGGCTCGGGCGCGCCATTCGCGACGATCTGCGCGCGACCTTGGGTGACGATGTGGCCAGCCGCTACGTGGTCAAGCCGGCCGGCGACGGTGTGCTGCTGGTCTATCCGAACGACATCGAGAAGGCCCTCGAGCACGCATGGAGCATCCACAACCACTTCAACACCCGGGCCGGGCGTGAACGGCAGAAGCAGTACGGGCTGTGGCCGTTCCAGGCGCGCATCGCGGTTCACTTCGGGGACGTCGAGTTGATCGACAAGAGTCCCTTCAACGATGCGCCGGACGCTTTCGGAAAGACCATCGTGACCTGCTCCCGACTCGAGCCCACCACCTTGCCGGGCATGGTCTGGGTGACCAAGTCAGCGGTGGACGCCGCGATGGCCAAGGGGCTTGGCAGCGCCTATGGCTTCCAGCAGATCGGCATGGTCGAGCTGGCGAAGCAGGCGGGCAGGGTGCTGGCCCATAACCTGGTCAAGACCGACGGCAAGAACCCGCAGTGGGGCAGTCTCGCGGTCAAGCGCTACCCGAAGACCATCCAGGGCGACGTGTACGTGCTGGTGCACAGACCGCCCGAGCGATTGCCCACGGTTCATCTGGCGTGGGGCGCATCCCATTGCGTGGTCCACCGGTCCGAGCTGAACCCGGACTGCCAAGCCTTTCGCATCAAGCACAAGTTGCTCGGCTCGACGACCGACCTGCCCCTGTTGGTCGTGCACACCGATCCGCCGTGCCAGGTGGAATTTCCCGAGCTGCACTTCGCGTCCGACGGCCGCGCCAGCTTGAAGCAGATGGCTGTCGAGCCCCAGGACGGCACCCAGGACATCGACACGGAATCGGACCGCTGGTACCTCCTGCCCAGGCGCGCCTGACCTGCAAAACGGTGCACAAGTTTGACAGCGCCGCCGGAACATAGTCGGCTTGGGCTGGAAGGTATGCATGCATAGCGATCCCGCCAAACAGCTCGTCGACAAACTTCGCGCCAAGGAAGGCAGCCGGATTCCCACGTCCAGCTTCGCCCGCCTGCAAAAGACCGCCAGCGCAGCGGCTCGCATCGGCGTCGACGTCGTCGCGGGCAAGCTGCGGGGCGGCGATGCGGGGCTTGGCGGCTTGCCGCCCGAGGCGCTCGGCCGGGCCGTGGAGTCCTTCGGCGAGCTCAAAGGCGTGGCCATGAAGCTGGGGCAGCTCTTGTCCTACGTCGATCCGTCAATCGGCCCCGAGGCCAGGCGCATGCTCGCGGTGCTGCAGGTGATGTCGCAGCCGACCGCCTTCGACAAGGTCGTGCAGATCATCCGCGAGGATCTGGGGCCCCGTGGCCGGGCGATCGTGGAGCGCATCGAACGAACGCCGGCGGCCAGCGCGTCGGTGGGACAGGTGCACCGCTCGGCGCTCGACGACGGGACGAAGGTGGCGGTGAAGGTTCGACATCCGGGCGTGGAGCGGTCGATTCGCGCCGATTTCAAGACCGCCGCCATCGGGACGATGTTCGCCCGGCTGGTCGCGCCCGGCACGAACCTGGACGAGCTGCTCGCCGAGGCGCAGGCGCGCTTCCTCGAAGAGTGCGACTACGCCCTGGAGGCCCGACGGCAGATCCGATTCGGCAAGCTGTACGCCGACCATCCGTTCATCACGATCCCGGCGGTCCACCCGAGCGTGTCGGGGGCTCGCGTGCTCACGTCGACCTGGTACGACGGGATAGGGCTCGACGCCTTCCTCGAAGCCGCCCCCTACCAGGCCGAACGCGTGCGCGCCTCGCGCGCTCTTTACGAGTTCTACATCGGGACGCTTTACCGGGAGGGCCTGTTCAACGCCGACCCGCACCCGGGCAACCTGTGCTTCTCGCCCGACGGAAGGGTCACCATCTTCGACCACGGCTGCGTGCGCGAGTTCGACCGCGATTTCGTCGCCGGCCTGGTGCGCCTGTCACGCGCCGTCGCACGTGACGACACCCCGGGCACGCAGGCCGCCTTATCCGCCATCGGCATGTTCGACCCGTCGCGTGACTTCGATCTCACCCGCTCGCTCTTGCGCGGCTTCTATGCGCCCTTGCTCGCGTCGGGTCGGCAGAAGGTCACGTCCGAGCACACCATCTCGATTCGTCAGGTGGCCAAGATGCGGAAGTCCCTTTTGCGCATCCGGCTGCCGGGAAAGCTGGCTTTCCTGTTTCGCATCCGGATTGGCCTGCACGCCGTGCTCGCCCGCATTGGCGGACGGCTCGACTGGCAAGAGCTGGAGGCCGAGCTGGCGGAGTCGGTCTAGGCGCCGGCTACGGCTTCAACGCGTCGGGCGCTGTTTTCCCCCCACAAGGGGCGGCGCTTTCCCGATCCGCCACTATACTGCCGCCGCATGGCGATTCTGGCCACCGTCCGCGACCTCGGTAAGTCCTTCTCGGCGCGCCCTCTTTTCGAGGGCGTGTGCTTCACCTTGTCCGAGGGTGAGCGGGTGGGGCTCATCGGACCCAATGGTGCCGGCAAGACCACCTTGTTGCGCATCCTGGCCGGCGTGGACTCTGCCGACCAAGGCGAGGTCGCCGCCCGCCGTGGCCTGCGCATCGGCTACCTGGCCCAGGTGCCCACGTTTCGTCCGGGCGAGACGGTGCGGGAAGCGGTGTTGGCCGCCGCCGCGGCGGAGCGCGAGCACACCTGGGAGCTCGACGCCCGGGCGCAGGAGCTGTTCTCCCGGCTGGATCTGTCGGGCCCACAGGCTGGCGTCGACACGCCCGTGGAGCGCCTGTCCGGCGGATGGCAGAAGCGGGTGGCGCTCGCGCGGGAGCTTCTACGCGAGCCCGAGCTGCTGCTCCTCGACGAGCCGACCAACCACCTGGACGTGGAGAGCATCCTGTGGCTGGAGAAGTTGCTCGCACAGGCGCGCTTCGCCACCGTCACGGTCACGCACGATCGATTGTTCCTCCAGCGCGTGTCGAACCGGATCCTGGAGCTCGACCGGCGCAACCTGGGCGGCCTGCTGTCGGTGGACGGCGACTACGCCACCTTCCTCGAGCGCAAGGAAGAGCTGATGGCCGCGCAGGAGCGGCAGGAGGCGGCGCTGCGCAACACCTTGAGGCGGGAGATCGAGTGGCTGCGCCGGGGCGCCCCCGCACGGACGACCAAGCAGCAGGCGCGCATCGACCGCGCGAAGAGCCTGACCGAGGCCGTGGATGACCTCGCCTCCCGCAACACCGGCGGCACGGCGGGCATCGACTTCGCCAGCAACGGCCGCAAGCCGAGGCGGCTCATCGAGGCCAAGGGCATCGCCAAGGCGTTCGGCGGCAAGACGGTCTTTCGCGACGTCAGCCTCTTCCTCGGGCCCGGTAGCCGCGTGGGCCTCATAGGCAAGAACGGGTGCGGCAAGTCGACGCTGCTCCGGGTCCTGGTGGGACAGGAGACCGCGGACACGGGCGAGGTCCTGCGCGCCGACGGTTTGCAGGTGGCCTACTTCGAGCAGCAGCGCGAAAGCCTGAACCCGACGACCACGGTGATCGACACCTTGTGTCCGGGCGGCGACCACGTGGACGTGCGCGGCACCCGGGTACACGTGAGCGGCTACCTGGCGCGCTTCCTGTTCCGCCCCGAGCAGGGCAAGCTCACCGTGGGACAGCTTTCGGGCGGCGAGCAGAGTCGCCTGGCGCTGGCCCGCCTGATGTTGCGCCCGGCGAACGTGCTGGTGCTCGACGAGCCGACCAACGATCTCGACATCGCCACCCTCGACGTCCTGGAGGAGTCGCTGCTCGGCTTCGACGGCGCGGTGCTGCTGGTCACCCACGACCGGTCCTTCCTCGACCGGACCACCACGGCCCTGCTGGCGTTCTCCGAGCGCGGTGATGGCCAGGTCACGCACATGGTGGGCCTGGGCCAATGGGAGGCCTGGTACGCGGCCGAACGCGAGGCCGTCGCCGCCGCGCAGACCGAGCGAGCGAGCGATAGGCCCAAGTCGGGCACCGCGGCGCCTCGCCGCAAGCTGAGCTACAAAGATCAGCGCGACTTCGACAGCATCGAGTCCCGCATCGGCCTCGCCGAGGCCAAGGTGGCCGAGCTGGAAGCCGAGCAGAGCAAGCCCGAGGTGGCGAGCAACGGCACCCGCCTGGTCGAGCTGATGGCGGAGATCGAGCGGGCCAAGTCCGAGGTCGACGTCCTCTACGCCAGGTGGAGCGAGCTCGACGCGATGATGCGCGAGCTGCAGTAGACCTTCGTGGTCATGACCCACGCTCCCGAGGCATAATCGCCCACCGGAGCGAGCGGACGGGCACGGACATGACCCAAAGGGACGGACGAAGGGGATGCCGGCTGGCAGGTTGGCCCAGGCGTGGGCCCGCGCGGGGCATGCTGCCGCTGCTCGGCGTGCTTGCCTGCTCGGGCGGCGGTGACCGAACCTTCGACGGCGGGCCCGGCGCCTTCCCCGACGCGAGCCACATGGGCGAGCTGGTGTCGCCAGACGCCATCGGCGGAAGCGACGTGCCCCTGGCAGAGCGGCCGGACTACCTTTCCATTCTTGCCTCGCCGGCCGACTTCGCTCTCATGCAGGGCGAGGGCGGCGAGATCAAGTTCCTCGGCCAAGTGGACGACGCCATGCCTCCCGCGCCCGGGCTGGCCCACGCCTGCATGTTCCAGAACACCGAACGCTACCCGGGTCACATCTCTTTTTTGAGGAGCTTCCCCGAGCTCGGCAACGTCGACTTCAACACGTACCTGACGATGGTCATGAAGCGAGCGAGTCGCGTGCTGTGGGGCGGATCGCTCAAGCTGTACCCGACCGTGCGCCATCCGGGCACGGGGACGCCCGGGATCATGGCGTACTTCGTCTACTCCGATCCGAACGACGTCGACGCGCTCACCGTGGACGAGCTTGCTGCGCTCGACGCGCGCCTGAAGACGTGTGCTCCGTTCGCCGCCGAGCTCCTGGTCCTGGTCGGCATGGACGAGGATCAGGCCGTCCGCTTCGAGGCCCAGCGGGCCGAGCTGCTCGCGCGCGGGGTTCGTCTGGCGAACCCGCGCGAGCTTCGGCCGGGGCTCGCTGCCGAAGGCTACAGCCTGGGCGAAGGCTACGGCTATCTGCGGGTCGTGCCCGCAGGGCAGCGCCTGGTCGACTACGGCCCGCGCGACGTGGTGATCACCGAGGTGGCGCCCGCGGATCTCGCGCTGGTCGCCGGCTTGCTGACTGCGACGCCGCAGAACCTGCACAGCCACGTCAACCTGCGCCTCGGCGCGAAGAAGATCCCCAGCGCCTATGTCGCCGACATCCTGCAAAGTCCCGCGGTGAGCATGCTGGACGGGCGTCTGGTGCGCGTGGTGGCGAGCGCCTCTGCCGTGCAGATCGAGGCCGCGCCGCTCGACGCCGCTCTGGCTTTCTGGGCGGCGAAGCGGCCGGGCACCCCGCACGTCGTCGCGGATCTGTCGGTCGGCGAGTTGCGGGGCTTGGCCGCGCTTCGGGCCGTCGATGCGCCGGCCTTTGGAACCAAGGCCGCGAACCTGGGCGAGCTCGTCGCGATCCTGCCGCCTGGCAATCGCGTGGAGGGCTTTGGCGTCCCGCTGGCTGCGTACCGCGACTTCATGCGCGCCTCGGGCTTGCAGGCGAGCCTCGAAGCCCTGCTGGCCGACCCGCGCACAGCCAGCGACGCGCGTTTCCGCGAACAGCCGTTGGCGTCGCTCGCCGGCCGTATCGAGTCGGCGACGGTTCCGTCCGAGCTGCTGGCGACCTTGGAGGCCGTGGCCCGGGCCATCTTCGGCGAGGGCTACGCGACCTTGCCGCTTCGCCTGCGCAGCAGCAGCAACGCCGAGGATGGCGAGGTCCTGAGCGGCGCCGGCATCTACGATTCCGCGCGCGGCTGCTTCGCCGACGATCGGGATGGCGATAGCGCTGGCCCGTCGGCGTGCCTGTCGGCCGACGAAGCGCAGGCGCTCGCCGCCGATCTGGCCCGTCGCAAGGCCGAGCTGGCCGCGCATCCCGACCGCATCTGGCTGGTCGAGGCCATCGACGATCTGCAAAGCGACCTGACCAAGGAGCGCACCGTCGCCCGCGCCCTGAAGAAGGTCTACGCGAGCTTGTGGAGCCGCCGTGCCTTCGAAGAGCGAGCCTACTACGGCGTGGATCAGCTTGCCGTCTACATGGGCGTCGCCGTAAACCCGTCGTTCGTGCGCGAGCGCCTGGACGCCGTGGCCGTCACCAACCTGGTCGCCGCGAACGTCGGCCTGGACGGTGGGGAAGCGTTCCCGCTTTTCCGCGTGGTCTCCCAGGTGGGCGGCGAAAGCGTGGTGCGTCCGGCGGATCCGTCGGCGGTGGCGGAGAGCCTGGCGTTCGTTCGTCGCGCAGACGACAGCGTGGGTGACGTGCAGTGGTTCACGCGCTCGTCGCTCTCGTCCCTGCCGCTGTGGGCGGACGCGAGGCTCGCCGAGCTGGCCAGCCTGCTGTTCGTGGTGCACGACCACTTCGCCACGGGGGTGTACCCGCAACGACCCCGCCTCAGCCTCGATCTGGAGATCAAGGTCACCCACGACGACCGCATCGTGATCAAGCAAGCCCGTCCTTACCTCGACCCCTTTGCCCATCCCTAACCAGGAGTTCTGCCATGCGTTCCCGAACCCATGCTCTTGCCCTCGTCGTCGTCCCCGCCGTGGTGTCTCTGTTGGCCGGGGGCGCGTGCAGCTCTTCGGACAACGACAAGCATGACAGCGGCACCGATTCGCCGCCCATGGCCACGGGCGGGCAGAGGGCGATGGGCGGCGCCGGGGCGACCGCGACGGGGGGCAACGTCGGATCCGGCGGCCGCGCGACCGGCGGGGCAGGGGCCGGCGGAGCGCTGGGCTCGGGTGGCGTCCCTGGCGTGGGCGGCGGCATCCCCAGCATCGACGGCGGGATGGGCACGGGCGGTCTGGTCGGGACGGGCGGCCGGGCGACCGGCGGCGCGGTGGGAAGCGGCGGGGCGCTCGCGATCGATGCTGCCCGACCCGACGGCACCGCCGATCGAGGGACGGTGGATGTGTCGCCGCCCCCCGATGCTCGTCCCGAGACCGGGCCAGAGGCCGCGGTCGACCTCGGCGCCGACGTGGGCCAGCCGGATGGTCCGCCCGACGCGCCCATGAACGCCGACGGCGCTCTTCCCGACGTCGGCAGCGCCACCACGCTCGAGAGCTGCTTTGCGGGACTGCCGGCCCAGGTCGGCGCCCAGATGATCGCCACCAAGAGCACGGCGGATGGCCGCGTGCGCATGCGCATCGCACTCGACACGGAAGATCGAGGTGGCACCTCCGGCACGTACGGCTGGGGCCTCATCCGCCTCGCCGTCGAGGTCGACGGTGTGGTCTCGTGCATGGCGGATCGCTCTGCCTTGAGCTACAAGCCCAGCCACCACAACTGCAACGACACGGCCACGGGCAGTTCCGGGACCACGACCTATGCGATCACGGCCCCCGACCGGCCCACCGCGACCCTGACCATCGAGAGCAACGGCGTTACCGCCGGTCCCTACACGCTCGACGACACGGCCTGCGCCATGTGGTGGTCGGCAGGGGCGCAGATCACCTGCCGCAGCGGGCAGCCGTGCTGACCGTTGGTCCCCCGCTGGGCTACGGCGAGGCCGGAAGCCCAGCGGCCTGTCCGCTTTGGTCCTGTCCGGACCAGCAGAACGTGCACAGCTTCTCGCGCGGCACGCCGATCGCTTCGACCAGGTCGTCCAGCCGCTGGTAGCGCAGGCTCGTCAGGCGCAGGCGGCTGGCGATCCAGTCGACCATGGCGGCATGCTGGGGCGAGGTCGGATCGGCGTACTTGTCCAAGTTCTTGTCGTGCCGCCCTTCCAGGGCTTCGACCGCCCGACGGCCCGCCAGGTCCAGCTCGGAGCGCGAGCGCGAGAAATTGAGGAAGGGGCAGCCGAAGAGCAGCGGAGGGCAGGCGGGACGCATGTGTACCTCGCGCGCGCCGTAGGCGTGCAGCCTTTGCACCGTATCCCCGAGCTGTGTTCCGCGCACGATGGAGTCGTCGCAGAAGAGCAAGCGCTTGCCGTCGATCAGCGCGCGGATCGGGATGAGCTTCATCTTGGCCACCAGCTCGCGCACCGCCTGCTGTGGCGGCATGAAGCTGCGCGGCCACGTCGGCGTGTACTTGGCGAAGGGCCGCCGGTAAGGGACACCTGCGCTGCAGGCGTAGCCCAGGGCGTGCCCCACGCCCGAGTCGGGAACACCGGCGACCGCGTCCACCTTCACGTCGTCGCGCTTGGCCAGGGCCGCGCCGCAGCGGTAGCGCGAGTCCTCCACGTTGATGTTCTCGTAAGACGACGCCGGGAAGCCGTAGTACACCCACAGGAAAGAGCACACGCTCATGGTCTTGCCGGGCGCCTGCTTCTGGGAGACGCCTTCGGCGGTCACCAGGACGATCTCGCCCGGGCCGAGCTCTTGGTGGGTCTCGTAGCCCAAGTTCGGAAACGCGCAGGTCTCGAAGGTCACGGCGAAGGCACCGTCCTTCTTGCCGAGAATCACCGGCGTCTTGCCGAAGCGATCGCGGGCCGCGTAGATGCCCTTCTCGGTCAGCAGAACCAGCGAGCACGAGCCCTTGATGGCCTCCTGCGCATGCCTGATGCCGGCCTCGAACGTCGCCTCCTCGTTGATCAGCGTCGCCACCAGCTCGGTGGGGTTGATCTCGCCGCCGCTCATCTCGGAGAAGTGGACCTTCTTGGCGACCGCCGCCGCGGCCAGCTCGCGCAGATTCTTGATCGAGCCGATCGTGACGATGGCGTAGGTGCCGAGGTGCGACCCGATGATGAGCGGTTGGTCCTCGTAGTCGCTGATCACGCCAATGCCCAGGCGACCCTTCATGCTCAGCACGTCATCTTGGAACTTGCTGCGAAACTGCGAGGTCGAGATGTCGTGGATGATGCGGTGGATCTGGCCGCCGTCTCTCACCGCCATTCCGCCACGGCGCGTGCCGAGATGCGAATGGTAGTCGGTCCCGTAAAACAGGTCGGTGACACAGTCGCCTTGGCTGGCGACGGCGAAGAATCCGCTCATGGTGGTCCTTTCTGCGCTGGGTCGGTCGAGAGCCGGCGCATCTTAGCGAAAGTGCGGTCCCCCGGAGTGGCTTTCGCAGAAGCTGCTGCGGAATTCAGCGTTGCTCTCCTCGTCCATGTCCTTTGTCCCAGGGCGAGGGAAGCCCCGATGTAGGCAGCGCAGATGACGACCAGGACGATCACGGCCCGTCGGGAACGTCGCACCATGATCATCCATAGCGCCGGCACGGTCGCCGCGGCCGCGATGGCTTCGACGAAGGCCGTCCAGGCGTACACCTCTGGATTCGCGTATCTCCAGCCGCCGTGGCCCATCGCCGACGCAGTACCGAAGTGGTAGCTCGCGATACGCGCGGGGCTTCGCGCGACGATGATGGGAAACCATTCGGCGAGCATCATCGCCGCGAAGAGCGCGGCCGCGCCCATGACCGCGATCGCCAAAGCGATGCGCGAGTGTGAGGACTTGTCCGAGGATGTCATGGTTCGTCGAAGGCATCATAGCCGGCAAGCGCTGGTGTTGGCGCGGTGGCGAGCACCGTCGGCGCGATGGCGCCATCGCTCAAGAGGGCGGTCGCCGGCCGTACGCAAACGCGGTGCATGACCGCTCGAGCGAGCCCTTCTTGGGCATGCCCGACCACCAATCGTTGTCGATCGTCGAGCCACCGCCGAGGAAGATGCCGACGTGCCAATGGCCCGGGCACTTGAATCCAAAGACCGTGTCCCGAATCGGTTTCCAGAACACCACATCGCCGGGCTTCATGTCCCCTGCGTTGGGGATCTTCCCGCGAAGGCCATCGAGGCCAGCAGAAGCGTGGCGAAGGCAAGTCCTCTCATTGCTGCATCCGTAACGGACACGGCGATAGTAGCACTGCCGGAGCGTGCGATGCGGGGTTAGCCGGAGCGCCGGTAGTGCATGGCGACCGCGCCGTTCTGGAGCGGCGTCGCCGAGACCAACTCGAGCCGTCGTGTGCTGGCCAGCCCACCTTGGTACAGGGTAGGGCCGTGACCGGCGACCATGGGGTGAAGGAGGAATCTGTACTCGTCGATCAGGCCCAGCCGGTCCAGCGCGGTCGCCAGCGTGCCGCTGCCGAGGAGCACGCCCGCAGGCGTCGTGTCCTTGAGCTTCTTCACGCCCGTGCGCAAATCGCCGTCGATATGGTGGCTGTTGGCCCACCCGAACTCGGTTCGCGTCGACGACACCACGTACTTCGGCTTGGCCTCCAGCTTGACCGCCCACCCGCGCATCGCCGGCGTCGCCTCCACGTCGCCGCGAGCCACCGCCGGCCAATGGCTCTCCATCATCTCGTAGATGACGCGACCCCACAGCGTGGCCCCTGCCTCGTCCATGAGTCCGGTGAAGAAAGCGTGCGTCTCGTCGTCGGCGATGCCCTCCCGGTGGTCGACGCAACCATCGAGGGTGAGGTTGATGCTGAAGGTCAGGAGCCCCATGCGGACAAGTCTAGTCCGCGTTCTCCGAGGCGCCGGCCTGATCGATAGCTGGCTGCCGATTCCGGCGCCCGATTGGCGAGACTTCTTTCGTCAGCTCACCGGCATCGACCTTGGTGAGTGTCCCCATTGCGGGGCTCGCGTCACTCCCGAACCGCTGGTCAGCCCCACCCGAGCTTCGCGTGCCCCGCCTACAGAACTGCCTTGTAGTAGTATGCCCTTGTTCCCATTCTGGGCCGGATCTCACCAAAGCCCAGTTGCTACGCAACCCTGGACTCTGTCGATTGCGCCGCCAAGAATGCAATGAACTTCTGGATGTACAAATCGATGAGTAAGCGCTCTTTTGGAAGGTTCGCCAGTCACCCGGCCCTCTCTCTCAGTCGCATGGCTACTCAGT
>CAZYFU010000180.1:0-11065 GCA_964647025.1 uncultured Myxococcales bacterium
GGATGGCCTGACATCGCGCTCTGCTCTCCGAATTTCCCGACAAGCTCTAGCTACGGACAGGCTACGCGGGTGTCTTCGACCTCGGGCACGGTGCGGATCACGTACCCGTGCTTCTCGGGCCTTGGGCGCTCGATGGCCACGGTCTTGGGGGCCGGGCTCGGGGCGGGAACCACGGACGACGGGCGCAGCTCGAAGTCGCCGTAGTGGGTGACCTGGCAAGGTGGCTCGGGGGCCTTCCGCTCGGCAACCGAGATCTCGTACTGGCGCCGGGCCGCCTTGATCCGCCTCGAGACGTAGGGGCCCGCCACGAGGCACGCGAGCTTCGTCTTCCATCCGCATTCGCGCACGATTGCATCCCGAAGCGCGCTCGCCTTCTCGTGGGTGGCGTTGCCTCTGGCGCGCAGGTCGCGCGCCATCGCGTGCAGGATCATCGCGTAGAAAGGAAGCTTCTTGCGCATGTCCGTCCGGCGCATCTGCACGAGCCCGTGGTCCCATTGGGCGGTGTTCCGGTAGCCGTCGAAGTGGGTTTCGATCATGCGCAGGATGGACGGCCCGAGAACCTCGAAGTCGCGCTCGAAGGCGCGGTTCAGCTTCTCTTTGATGACGGCGTCGTCCATGTGGGGGTGGCGCCAGTTCTGAATGTGTTGCCCGTGGATGTCGGCCCAGGGGAAGCGCTCCTTGAGGCGCCCCTCGGTCTTCATCTGCTTCCACAGCGCCGTGCCGGGCATGGCCATGTACAACATGAACTGGTTGTACGTGCAGCCGTAGGACAGCGCGTGCTCGATCTCGTGATCGACGTCGGCGGCGGTCTGGTGTGGGAAGCCGAGGATCGTGGAGCCCAGGACCTCGACTCCGTGGGCCTGCAGATCTCCGATCAGGGTCTTGAGGCGAACCCCGTCCATCTTCTGGTAGGCCGTCCCCGTGGACTCTTCGAGCCCGATCCAGATGAACGAGTAGCCGAGCTTGACGATGTTCTCCACGCCAAGCCGCAAGAGCGCATCCGCGGACGAGAAGACGCCGTAGCGGTATGGCTTGCGCTGCTCCTCCATCAGCTTGAGCAGACGAAGCGCGCGCTTGGTGTCGAGGGAGAAGTTCTCCGACATCACGAACATGTCCTCGATTCCGCGCGCGGCCTGACCGTCCGCCACGGCCAGGATGTCCTCCGCGGTGCCGAGGAACTTGACGAACTTGCCGCCGAACTTCGCCGACGTCGTGCAGAAGTTGCAGCGCATGGGACAGCCCACGTCCGGGATGATGAGACCGGCCGACGTGCTCGTCAGCTTGAAGCCGAGCGCCTGCTTGTCGAAGGTGGCGCTGACCAAGGGCGCGTAGATCGTGTCCTCGCGCCTAAGGCCGATTCCGGGCACGTTCGCGTAGAACTCGAGACCGTCGCGCTTGACGAAGGTCACGGCCGAGCCGGCGACGCCGCGCTCTTCGAGCCAAGCCGAGAGCGCGGACGATCGATCGCGCTCGAAGGCGGGCTCCCACACCCGAAAGGTCTCGCTTGGCCTTGCTTGCAGCATGCGTTCGATCAGCTCTTGCGTGACCTCGTCGTCGTTCACGATGTGGCCGCCGATATCGATGGGCACGTTGGGCAAGGTCTCGCGCACGATCCGCCAGGTCAGCAGCACCTTCTCGAAGTTGGCCATGATGCCCGACAGGCCCACCCGGTCCCACGTCCGCTCGAGCAGCTTGGCCCGTAGTTGCTCCTCCGATGGAAAGTCCAGCACGGCCACGTTCGCATCGAGGTTCGCGCCGAAGAGATCGTACGCGAACGTCCGCGAAAACATCTGGACCGTGTAGTGCTGTTGTCCGCGGGTCACCTGATTGCTGAGCAGGGTGATCGGGTTTTGGTACCGGCTGTGGGGTCCATCCACGCCGTGGGGACCGACGACCGAACAAAACAGCATGTTACGGCGCGTCTTTTTGGCGTCAAAGAACATCGGACCACCTCATTGGCAGAGTTCAGAGCGGACTGCAACATGCCCTGAGCCGATTTCTAATGGAACTATTTACCGACAACGCGCCGCGCTTAGCCGCACGGTTCCAAAACCGCTGGCCGGGCGAGGCACATGGCGCGCGGCCAAACGCATCATCTATCCGAGCGTGTTACCATCGCCCGATGAATCACCCCACCGCCGACGTGTCCGAGCGTGCCGTCGTCGGCGCCGGTACCAGGGTGTGGGCGCGCACCCATGTTCGCGAGGGTGCCGTGATTGGCGAAAGGTGCATCGTCGGCGAGGGCGTCTACGTGGATACCGACGTACGCATCGGAAACGACGTCAAAATCCAGAACGGTGCCCTGCTCTACCGGAAGCTGACCCTCGCGGACGGAGTGTTCGTGGGCCCGAGCGTCTGCTTCACCAACGACAGGTACCCGCGTGCCGTGACACCCGACGGGCGACTGAAGGGCAACGACGACTGGAGCCCCGAAGAGACGCGGGTGGAGCGCGGCGCCTCGCTGGGTGCTGGCGCGCTGATTCTGCCTGGCATCCACATCGGCGAATGGGCCATGGTGGGCGCGCAGGCGCTGGTGACGGGTGACGTCCCCGCCTACGCGCTGGTCATCGGCTCGCCGGCCAAGCAGGTGGGCTGGGTCTGTCCGTGCGGGCTCAAGCTGGTTCCGGCCGTGTCCCGCGAGGGTGGTCGCGCCTGGCGCTGTCCCCGAGACGGCTGGGTGTACCTGGAGGCTGCGTGATTCGCGCCGGGGTCGTCGGGGTTGGTTCGATGGGGCGGCACCACGCTCGCGTGTACGCCGAGCTGGACGGGGTCGAGTTGGTCGCGGTCGCCGATCCGGACGAACGGCACCGCGCCGCCATCAGCAAGCGCACCGGCGCGCGAGCCTACGAAAGCTACGAGCAACTGTTCGACCGCGAAAAACTGGACGTGGTCAGCGTGGCCGTGCCCACGTCGCTGCACCACGAGGTCGTGGTCGGGGCCTTCGAGCGCGGCGTTCACGTGCTGGTGGAGAAGCCCATCGCGGCCAGCGTGGAAGACGCCACCGATCTGATTCGCCGCCGGGAGAGCAACGGGCTCACGCTCGCCGTCGGACACATCGAGCGACACAACCCCGCCGTCATCGAGCTGTCGCGCCGACTCGGCGCGGGCGAGCTTGGTCGGATCTTCCAGGTGCACGCGCGCCGCATGTCGCCGTTTCCGCCCTATGTGCGCGACGTCGGCGTCACGCTCGACCTGGCCACGCACGAAATCGACATCATCCGCGCGCTGGTCGCGTCGCCAGTCTCGCGCATGTTCGCGGAGACCGCGCGCAACGTGCACGAGACCCAGGAGGATTCTCTGATCAGCACGCTGCGCTTCCGAAACGGTGTGGTCGGGAGCCTGATCGCGAATTGGGTCACGCCCAGCAAGGTACGTGAGTGCCGCGTCTTCGGCGAGCGCGGCATGGCGATGGTCGACTACATCAGCCAGGACCTTTACTTCTACGAAAACAGCGACGCCCCCAGCCGCTGGGACGCCATGGCTTTGTTCAAGGGGGTCGAGGAAGGCAACGTGGTCAAGCTGCGTGTCGCCAAGGCCGAACCGCTGCGAGCCGAGATCGCGGACTTCGTGCAGGCTGCGCACGCGGGGACGCCGCCACGGGTGACCGGTACCGATGGCTTGTTCGCGGTGGCCATCGCGCAGATGCTGCTCGAGTCCGCCAGCACGCACCAGAACCTCGACGTCAGGGACGAGGTGGTTCGTCGCGGCTGGCCGGAGGTGCTGCGGACGGGCCTTTAGGGTTCGAGGGTTCGCAGACAGCGTCGCGCATGCCCAGCGCCAACGGATAGCCGGGGTCGATGTCCAGCGCACGCGCCACCGCCGCGCAGGCCTTGTCGCGCTTGCCATCGGCCAACTGCACCGACGCGACGTTGTACCAGAACTTCTTGTCGGTCTGCGCGGCAAGGGGCTGCTGGCGTCGCAGGATCGCCTTGGCGTCGGCCACGCGTCCGAGGTTCAGGTAGGTGACCGCGAGGTTACCCAAGGCCTTCTGGTTGTGCGGATCGATCGTCGTGGCTCGTTCGAGCAGGGGTAGCGCCTCGGCGAACCGACCGCCCGACGTCGCGACGGTGGCCAGCCGATAGAGCGCGGAAGGATTGTCGGGCTCCATGGCGACGGCATGCCTGGCCAAGCTCTCCTCGTTTCGCCACGCCCCGATCTGAAGCCAGGTGGTGGCCACGAGGAGGGCCGCCCAGAGCGCGACAGGCGTGGCACGCAACCACGCCGGCCGCTGCGCCAGGACACCGGAGATGAGTCGCCCCGCGGCCACCACGGCCACCGCGAGGAACAGCAGCGGGAAGAACACGTACCGGTCCGACAAGCCGCCGATGCTGCGCACGCCGAGGGCCGCGGGCAATAGCAGGGGCCCGAGCGCGAGCAGCGCCGCCGCCGCGAGATCGAGGTCGGCATGCGACGCTGCCTTCGTCTTGCGGCGAAGCACCACGAAGAGCGCCAGCAGCAGAGCGAGCGCCAGCCAGCCGAGCGGCACCCAATGGGCCCACATGAGACGGTCGGGTGACAGCGAGAACGGCAGGAGGAAGCTCACGAGATAGGCCAGCACGACCCCCGGACAATCGACGAGAGCCCCCAGCAGGGCGCCCTGCTGGGCCATGGGCAGCGACGAGCCCTCCATCAGCGCCAGGCGCAGCGGGAAATAGACCGCTGTCGCCACGACCATCGCTGCCGCGGGGGCCAGGCTCTGTCGAAGCCTGCATCGAGCCGCGGCGAGGGCGATGACCGCGAAGGGAAGCGCCAGGTTCGTCTCCTTGGCGAACAAGGAGAGGAGCTGCGGAAAGGCTGCCGCCAGTGCCCAGGCAAGACGAGCCCGAGGCTGGGAGGCTTCCATCCCACGAAGAGCCCAGAGCAAAGCCCACAAGGAGAAGATCGCCGCGAGCAGGTCCGACCGGGCGGAGAGATAGGCGAAGACCTCGACGTGCAAGGGATGAAGCGCCCACAGCGCCGGCAGCCACGGTCCGAGGCCGAGTCTGCGGCTCACGGCGAAGACGAGCACGATGGAGAGAACACCGAGCAGCACGCTGTGCAGGTGCATGGCCCCCGGGCGGACACCGAACAGCCTGACGTCGAGCCAGTGGCTCGCGATGCTCACCGGACGGTAGCTCTCGTGGTGCGGAACCAGATCCTTCGGCATGCGCGACAAGGCGGGATCGCTGCGTGCGTGCTCGCCCTTTCGAATGACCTCGGACAGCGCGCCCCGCATGAAGGGGCTCTGCGAGAAGTTGCCAGGATCGTCCCAAACGAAGCCGAAGCCCACGGTGCGCGCGTACGTGGCGAGGTACACCAGCAACAAGAGCGGCAGCGACCATGAAGACCACCGACGCCGCCCGCGTAGCCGCGCTGCTTCGGGAGAGAACTCGCTCGAAGCGGTATCCGGGGCACCGACGACGGCCGGCATCGCGGCAGTATACCGGAGGCCATGCGCGAACGCGCAGCGACGTTTCCCGAGCCTGGCGCCCACGATCGTCCCATGGCCCCCGCCTCCCGAGGCGTGCAAATTGCGACCGCAGAAAGGGCGATTTGCAATCGTGCGGGGGCCGTCCGAGCACGTAGAATCCCTCTGTCTTGAAAGCCCCCTTTCTCCTTCCGGCTGCGATCCTCGTCGTCGCCATCGTGCTCGCGTTGGCAGCACGTGGGCAGATCGCCGAAAAGCGGCGTCTGGAAGACGAGTACGCCTCTGCGCAAGGAAGCTTGTCCCGCTCCGTCTCAGCGGATCTGCATCACGAGTGGGCCGAGCTCGACGAAGATGGCCGATTGGTTGCAACACTGGCCGGTCAGATGGGCAACGAGCAGGTCTGCGAAGGCCCCAGGGCTTCGGCCATCCAAGAGTCCTTTCACGCGCTGGCGACGGTCGTCCGCTACTACCGGTCGATCACGCTGGCGCCAGGGGAATGCCCGACTCCGATAGCGGCGATCGATCCGACCGAGAATCCCGCGCTGGCGAAGTGGCTGCTCGGCCAGAGCTTGCACTTTGGGGCGACGGCGAAGGACGAGGAATCCCGCATCGACGGACCGGTTCGAGCAGAAGACGGCCGGGACTTCTTCTTCTATTCGAGGGTGGCACCACAGGTCGGCCCCATCGTGCTCGCGGTCGAGGCTCGACTGCTCCTCCAACGTTCCCTGCGGGTGCGGACGCCGAATAGCAGGTACGTGGTCCGGGATCCGAGCGGAAGCCTCTGGTTCGGCTGCAGCGATCCCATGCGGTGTACTCGAATGCAGCCCGCCCAGTGGCAGGCGAACCGCGTGTTCGCAGATCTGGCAGGACTGATGCGCGACAGCGAAGAGGGGGTGACCCGGACCAGCGATCGGCTGGCCAGCGCCCTGAAGATGCGAGGGCGCACGGCATTGGTCGCGTGGAGCTCTTTCGAGGCAGGCAACGGAAGATGGAGGCTGGCCGTCGTGGTATCGCCCGATGCCTTGGACGAGCGCGAGCGGGCGATCATCTGGCGCCTGGTCCTCACCGGCGCCGCCTTGGCGCTCTCGGTTGGTGGCATCGCCGTCGCCGGGATTGTCCTGCAACGCCGACAGGCGAACCTGCACGCGCGTCTGCGCCTCATGCAACAAGAGGCAGACTTGAAGGGGCAGACGGAGAAGATCGTCAACAGTGTTCCCGCCGGTCTCGTCGGTGTCGCATCGGACGGGAAGGTCGTGAGCGCCAATCGGTTCCTGCGCGAGCGCTACCCGTTTCTGAGGATGGGGGTGGCCCTCGAGGAGGCCTTCGCTCATTACAATCACGAGTCGGCTCGCCAGCTCGCGAAGCTGGTGCGCGAAGCCATCGAGCAGCGTGCTCGAAGAACCATGCGCCAGCCGGACGCGGACATGCTTTTGCCGAGCCCAGGCAGCTTCGAGATCCGTGTGGTCCCCATCGAGGATCCGACCGAGGAGCTCGCGGCGCTGGTGCTGGTGGAAGATCTCAGCGAGGTGCGCAGGCTGGAGCGACAGCTCGTGCGCGCCGAGAAGTTGGCCACGGTCGGCGTCTTGACGGCTGGGCTGGCACACGAGATAGGCACTCCGCTCGGCATCATCAGAGTCCGCGCCGAGACGTTGCTCGAGAGTCTGCCGGCCGAGGAAGAGCGGAGCCTCTCGTCGATTCTGGGTCAGATCGACAGGATCTCGACCACCATCCGGCAGCTGCTGGATTTCTCGCGAGAGCAGACCGTCTCGCCCACCACGACGGACGCCTGCGCGGTCGCCAAGAACACGGCAGAGCTGCTCAGCTGGCGCCTTCGGCAAAAGAAGCTCCGCTTCGACGCGACCACGGACACCGAGCCGCCGCTGGTGGCGGCGGATCCGGGCCAACTGCAGCAGGTGATGGTGAACCTGATCATGAATGCCTGCGATGCGTGCGCCGAAGAGGGACGCATCTCGGTCCGGATCTGCAAGAGCGGCCCTTTGGGCAAGCTGGTGAGAATCGACGTCGAGGACGACGGATGTGGGATCGCCCCTGACCACGTCGACGCTGTCTTCGACCCGTTCTTCACCACGAAGAAGCGCGGCGAGGGTACCGGCCTCGGCCTCTCGGTGGTTGCCAGCATCGTGCGGAACCACGGCGGACAAATCTCCATCGCCAGCACGCTAGGCGAAAAGACCACGGTCACCCTGTTGTGGCCGGCGGCGATAGAACCCAGGAAGGAAACATGAGCACCTCACGCGTCCTGGTTGTCGACGACAACCTGGAGATGGCACAGAGCATTTGCGACAACCTCGCCCGCCACGGCTTCGAGGCGGAGGCGGTGGGGAGCGGCAAAGCCGCGATCAGCCGCTTCGGAGAGGCCCCCTTCGATGCCGTGCTCACGGATCTACGCATGGCCGACGTCGATGGACTCGAGGTTCTCGACGCGTTGAAGAAGGCGGATCCGGAAGTGCCCGTCATCATCATGACCGCTTTCGGCGCCATCGAGAGCGCCATCGAGGCCATTCAGCGGGGCGCGTATCACTACGTGGCCAAGCCCTTCAAGATGGACGTGGTCCGGCTGCTTCTGGAGCGCGCGTGCGGCGAACGCGCGCTGCGCGGCGAGAACCGCCAGCTGCGAGAGACCGTAACCCAGCGCTTCTCCTTCGAGCGCCTGATCGGGCAGAGCGAAGGGATGCGCCAGATTTTCGGTCTGGCCGAGCGCTTCGCCCAGGCGCCGAGCCCGGTCCTGATTTTGGGCGAGACCGGCACCGGCAAGGAACTGGTCGCCCGGGCGATTCACCAGACCGGCCCGCGCGGCAAGGGGCCATTCCTGGCGGTGAACTGCGCGGCTGTCCCGGAGTCGCTGCTGGAGAGCGAGCTGTTCGGCCACACGCGCGGCGCGTTCACCGGAGCCGTGCAGGTGCGGCGTGGCCTGCTCGTGGAAGCAGACGGCGGGACCCTGCTGCTGGACGAGATTGGCGACATGCCGCTGCCCTTGCAGGCCAAGCTCCTCCGCGTGCTGGAGACCGGCGAGGCCAGGCCGGTGGGGAGCGACACCGCCCGTCGGGTGAACGTGCGCTTCGTCGCCGCGACGCACCGAGATCTGGGCGAGCGCACACGCGCGGGCGAGTTTCGGGAGGATCTGTTCTTCCGGCTGAAGGTGCTCTCCATCCGGATTCCGCCCTTGCGCGATCGGAAGGAAGACATCCCCCTGCTCGCCCAGCATTTCCTCGAGCTCTCACGCAGCCGGAACCCCACCTCGGTGGTGACCAACCTGTCGGCCGGAGCCATGCGCGAGCTGCTGGCGCACTCGTGGCCCGGAAACGTCAGGGAGCTCGAGCACACGATCGAGCGTCTGGTGGTGGCGGGCACGGAAGCGCAGGTGTCGGCAGAGACCGTGCGCGCCGACCTCGAGCCCTGGGAGGCGGAGGGGAAGGGACATCCGCTCGATCGTGCCCGCAGCCAGTTGCTTCCGCTGCGGGAGATGACACAACTGTATATCGACTGGGTGGTGGCCCACGTCGGGGGAAACAGAAAGCGGGCCGCAGAAGTGCTAGGAGTGTACCCATCCACGCTCTACCGTCGTGAGCAGAACAAGGAATAGTCCAACGACGGCATCGAAATTGCGATCGGCGATACCCGCATGGCAGTAACTCACGTTCTCTGGGCGCTGGCCCTAAGCTCGCTCCCCTGGCAGCCGCTGCACTCGCAGGCGGAGCCCCCCAGCTACACCGCAGCCCAAACCGACAAGCCCGACGTGGTGCTCATCACCGTCGACGCGTTGCGAGCCGACCGGCTGGGAGTCTACGGCTACGACGGGGACACGAGTCCCAGGCTGGACGCGTTCGCCACCCGAAGCCTGGTCTTCGAACGCGCGTATACGACGATGCCGTCGACGTCCTTCGCGCTCACGTCGCTGATGGTCGGGCAGCCCGCCCACGCGCTCGCCTTGGAGTCGAGCATCGACGAGCACCCAACGCTCGCAGACCGGTTCCAGCAACGCGGCTACGAGACCATCGCGCTGTACCCTCCGGCGGTGCATTTCTCCGCGCCGCCGGCCTTCGATGGCATACGGGCGCGCCACTTCGGGTTTACCCACGCAACCTGCGATGCACTCGCCGAGGACCGCGACGCTATCGAACGAACCGACGCGGCCATCGACCTTCTCGAACAGCACCGCGGCAGCCCGGTGTTCCTCTGGGTTCACTACTTCGCCCCGCACGAACCGTATGTCGATCATGTCGGCGACGGAGCGCCGCGAACCGAATCCGAGCGGTATGACGGAGAAATCAGGTGGGTTGACCGCGAGATCGGTCGGCTGCTCGACTTCATCGAGGCCGAACGGCCCAAAGCGATCGTCATCCTCACCGCAGACCACGGCGAGGAGTTCGGTGAACGTGGCGGCGCCTACCACGGGACCTCGCTCTTCGACGAGCAGGTTCGCGTGCCGCTCGTGATTCGCGTTCCCGACCTGGCGGCGCGGCGCGAGCCGCATCCGGTCTCGACGGCCGACGTGCCCTCCATGATCGACCAGCTGCTCGCGGCCGAGCCCACCCGACATCTGTCGACCACCCCCCTCGCAACCTCGAAGCCCGTGTTCGCCGAGCTCGGGACCATCAAGGCGGTGGTGTCGGGGCGGCACAAGGCCATCTGCGATCTCTGGGCGGAGCAGTGCCGCCTCTATGACCTGCTCAATGACCCCAAGGAAGAACACGATCTGGCACCGAGTCAGCCTCGAATGCTGCACCACCTACGTCGCTTGATCGGGGATTATGTGGAATCGGCTCCTGGCACATTTCGTGCTCGGTCCGGGTTGCCCGACTTCGTCGAGACCAGCCTGCGGCGTGCCCGCAGAGGGGACCGATCGGCCAACCCGAGCTTGCTCTCGATCGTTGCCGACAAGCGAGCGGGCGTGGACCTCCGAATCGAGGCAGCGAAGCTCCTCGCGAGCACGTCGAGGCAGGCCGAGCGCACACAGCTCGAGCGGCTCTGGCCCAACGAGAACCCGACCATCCACCGCTGGCTCGCCGCAGCCCTTGCCCGGACCGGAAACGCCAGGGCGCGAGCGTGGCTTCTGCACATGAGCCTGCCGGTACTGACGAACGACGTGGAATTCTTGGCTCGGTGGGCAGTCGTCCTGGCCGTTCCCAAGGACCCGTTCGCGGTCTCCAGGATCTCCGAAGCGTTGGACACCACGGCCAGCGACTCGCTCCGGTGCCAGCTCATGAGCGCCCTCGGGTACATCGGAACGCCTGAGGCAGGGCAACTTCTCATGTCGGCCTACGACGACGTTCGAACCCGATACTGCGTCGCGGAGGCGCTATCGCGGCTAAGCGCTCCTGCGGTCGCCGAGTTCGCCTTGGCGAAGCTCGGCGAGGAGCCCTACAGCCACGTGCGTGCCCTCTTGGTGAGGGCGGTCGGCCGTGCGAAGAACGCCGCTCTTCGTGACGCCATGGTGCGGCTGCAAGCGACCGAGCGCGAGCCCATCGTCTCGGCCGCGGTCGCGGCTGCCTTGAGCGAGCTCGCGGCAGAGACGTCGGTAGAAATGTGACGTGCGAGCCTGGCGGACCTTCCCGACAACGAAGGCCCGCCAGCTGCGATGCCTAGGCCTTGGACGGCGCGGCGACCAGACGTTCGGCCTCGCGGCGTTCCTCTCGA